>NZ_LFCS01000003.1:0-542963 GCF_001887375.1 Aeromonas sp. SCS5 | reverse complement strand
GCCCCCAGACGCGGGGCTTCTTCTGCCAGCCCGGCTCGCGGGCCGTCATCATCAAAGCTGAATACCGAGCGTTCGCTATCTACTAAGCTGACGGTGGCGCTGTCTGTGACGCTATCTCCATCGCCATCCACCCGAGTTACGCTGTATTGCAAACCCAGAGAGTTCTGGCCGCTCAACAACAGTGAGAGCGACTCATCAAACAGGCCGGTGTTAGCGTGAGACAGTGCCTCAAACTGGGTGGTCTGCAGCTGCGCAACGCCATCCACGGTCACTATCTTGATGCTGAACACCACATCACCGTCACCGTCCACCCCTTGCAACTCGGTCGCGCTCACGGCATTGAGAGTAATCGCACCGCCATCGGTCGCCGACAGGTTGGTCTCGACACCCTCGCTGCCCACGCCCACAAAACTGAAGCTACCTGTCGTACTGCCTGCGCCATCGGCACCATAGCTGCCACTGCTGGTAAAGAGCGACAACAGACCGCCTGCGATCGCTGTGGTAGCCTGTGCCAGAGCCCCGCTCACATCGTCACTGACGTAACCATCATCCACATCGCTACTGTTGTAGGTGTCTCCCTTGCCAACAGTCTCGTCCAGGTTCACCGACAGGCTGCCAAAATCAGCCTCTTCCGCCACGCCCACACTCTGGCTTGGAACATCATCCAGCACTGTAATATCCAGAGTGGCGCTGGTCGTATCTCCATCATCGTCCGTCAGAGTCACTACGAGGTTTTCACCCAACTGAATGTCGTTGGCCGGTTGTTGATGAGCTTCGTTATCAAGAAGGGTATAGCTGTAAGTTACTGTGCCATTACCCGTAACCGGATCGTAGGTGATGGCCGTAATTTGCAATGTGTTACCCAAAGGGGTGTCAACCGACTGCGGCAAGGTCACGACTGCGCCATTACTGATCAGCTGAAGTCCCCCCACACTCAGTAGCTGAACCCCATCAGGAGCATTGAAGGTAAATGTGCCGCTTTGAGTCAATTTAGCGGCATCTGGTGCAGAGCCATCTGCCAGATTGGCATCACTCACCTGCACTTCCCCACCTTCAACAGCCAACCCTTGCAGATTTACCCCTTCATCAACCGGAGTAATAGTAATAACAAGAGTTGACGATACGGTGTCCTGCCCATCGGTTACTTGATAAGTGACAGCAGGTACCGCCCCGTCATAGTTGGTTGCCGGTGTAAATGTGTAACTGCCATCTGCATTGATGATCAGGGTTCCAACACCGGTAATTGTTGCAGCAACACCAGCTGGAACTCCGATATTGCCCCCCCAGTCATAAGAGACGATCGTGGCGGTAGCCGGTCCGTCAGGATTGGTACTGTTATCCAGAAGATTGCCACTGATAGGCGAATCCTCCTGGGTAGTCACTGTTTCATCCAGATCTGCCAGTACATTTACCAACAGCGGGTCTGCAGCCTGAGCTTGATCAAGCACAGGTGTCGTATCGTAGGTTGTATCAAAACCGGCAGCAGCTATTGTGGCATCTCCGACACGGTCGATAGTGACAAAGCCACCATTACCACTCGTTCCAGCGACCCCACCAATCCCACCACCGCCACCACCGGCTGCAGGAGCACCACCTGCGGCTGACGCTTCAAAGTTTTGAGTCGGGTCAACACCTTGCAAGATTGATTTTTGCAAAGCCGCTATATCGGAAGGCGCTCCATCACCATTGGCATTTGTACCACCCTGCGGCTGATCGGGTTGAGCCTCATCGGCACCGGTTGGCTGGTTCTTTGCAGGGGAATCATCGTAGGGCGAAAGGGCCAACTTGGCATCATCGGCGATGACCAATTTGGCACCGGGTTGTAAAATCTCGCCTTTTTGCAGAGGGCGCTGTGTTCCATCAGCCAGCACTATCTCTACATTGCCTTCAACACCCGATACAACGACGGTTTTATCGATGACTTGAGTACGCATATCAATTGCTCCAAGGTGGCGGATCTCGCTGGATACACCTTAGAAGCACTTGCCAACTCTAACCGTTGCAAAAAATATATATATCGGCGGGACAGGGATGTTCAAGAATGAACCAAATCGAACGAAGCTGTTTTTTCCTTTAATATCAAAACACTAGCAAAAGACCTTATTGAGGCCTTATTCACTTTTTCATTCACTAATGACAAATTGATTTTATGAACAATATAAAAAGCGGCCCTGAAGGCCGCTTTGATTCAGAAAACATCGTTTCAGGATAGGGGGAATGCCGGGTGGACAAATCCCTGATATCCATCGATATGAAGTTTGGAGAGTAGCTCCACTTGCTGCTGGTCTTCCACCCGCGTGGCAATGGTCAGAACACCGGCATTGTGGGCTGCACGACAAACAGCGGCAAGGAAGGAGGTATCGGCCCCCGGCTCCATCACCTGGCTGGTATAGCCATGATCCACCTTCACATAAGCAGGGGCCAACTCTTCCAGATAACCGAGAGACTGGAAGTGGCGACCATAATGATCAACACCCCATTCGAAACCAAGCTGACGCAATACCTGAACCAGTGCCGTCACTTGCTCCCGATGTTTCACAATCGCCGCCTCCGGAATTTCAAACAGCAGACGCCCCTGCAGATTTACATGCTCCGAGAGAAATTCTGGCAACCACGCCAGGAAATCATCAGAGCAAAGTGAACCAGCGGTAATATTGATAGCCAGCGTCAACTCGGCATCTTGTTGCAACAAGCCGGTACTGGACTCCAAGATAGCCTGGTCAAATTCACTCCCCAGTTTGAACTGTTCAATAGCAGGCAAGAATTGTCCTGCAAAGTAATCCGTTCCATCGCGCGAAATAGAGGCAAACAGCTCGGCATGCATGCGCGAGCCATTATCAAAGCGGCAGGCGGGTTGTGCCTTGAAGCGCCATAGATGACGGTTAATCGCATCTTGCACCAGATCTCGCCATGCCAGACGCCCCATCATGCCCTGGCTATCCCCACCTTCAATAACAACTGCTCCACGACGCTCATTACGGGCTTTACCCAGTGCATTATCTGCCTTGGTCAACAGCGCTGAGAGATCATCTTTACCATCACGACCCGCAATACCGATAACAGAGAGCGGGTTACCCTCCTCCATCGGATTAACCACCAAGTCAGCAATACGGGAGTTAATAATCTCGGCCAGTTCTTTGAGCTGCTCAAAATCATCAGTCGGGCATAACAATGCATACTCAGTTGCCGAAATTCGTGCAACAGCGGCGCCATCCCATCCCTTAAGCTGTTCCCGCAACACTTGGGCGATGGACTTGACCATATTGTCACGAGCCGCGAAACCTTCATCACGGTAGATATCTTCCAGCATATCCACCGCAACCAGCATAACCCCGCCTTGACCAGCTTCAGCAATCCAGGCATTTACTTGGCCAACAAAATAGGCTCGATTACCCAAACCGGACACCGCATCGACATAGACGCGCTCACGCAGTTTTTCTGCCTCTTCAGCCTGTTCTTTGAACTGCACAGCCAGCTTGCCGGAGAGAATATTGATGGCCTGAACAACTTGCTTCAGCTCATGAGTCCGAGGTTCGGGGATGGTATGACCAAAATGGTGCAACTCAATCTCGACGGCCTGGTCACAAATCTGTTTGAGCGGCTTTAACAGGAAATTCAGCGCTCGCATCAACAAAATAGTAGTAATGAGAAAGCCAATCACGAACCAGGTTGCCAATTCGCTCATGCCCACCCACAGCTCGTGATAAGCCTGGCCCGGATGACCGACCACCTTCAATTTGCCAAGCTGTAGCCAACCAGATGTCAGAATCGACTCGTTGGAGACTTCTGGAAATAATCCCAACTTAATAAACCAGTCCGGTACGCCCTGAATACGGCTGCTGTTCTCCTCTTCAATCACATCTTTCGAGGCAAGCAGATCAAGCCGCACAATACGATAATAACCACCGTCAAATATCGCCTTGATCACCGACTCGGCACCAACTTTGTCTCCGTTTTCCAGATAGGGAGTCAGAGCCAGCCCCAATGACGTCGCGGTGTTAATCACCGTTGTTTCCTGCTGCTGTGCAAGATAGGAGCGTGTCGAATTGAATTGCACCCAATAGGTGGCTGCAAACAACAATCCAAACAACAGCAACATGGTGGCCAATAACTGTCTGTAGAGCGTCATAGGTTAATCATCCAAATTCACCACAGGCCGAGCCAATCGCCCTGATGTCATGCGATTGCGTAAATCATTCCATAGCCCCAAGCGGGATGAATCGCCAGCCAGTTCCCCTTGGCCTCGCGCTTTCATCAACCACAAGTGACTACCGTTAAAACTGAAAACTGGCACAAGGTCATGCCGCTGGGTAGCGGGACGAATTGAGCCTATCAAATTGTCCAATATAACCGGAACTGACGATGGTGTTTCGTAATAGGCTACGACCATATGAAACTGGTTATAGTCGAGTGCCTTGACGTATACCATGCGCATTTTCTCATCCGGAATACCGAGTTCAAGCAAGGTAGAATACTTGGCAATACTGAAATCTTCGCAATCACCACCGGAAGCCCCCAGAAACTCCAATGGTGTCGCCCAATAATCTTTTTTACGCCACAACTTTATATCGTCAATAAAACGCATCTGATTAAAGAACTGATTCACCTTTTCCAGCTTCTGGCGTTCACTTAATCCAGCATCCTTGTTTTGCTGCACCAGTGTGCGCCAGGTAGTGACTCTCTTCCCGGCCCGAATGCCGTAGGTCTGCTCAGCGCGTTTGATCAACTGCATATCTTCCTGAGTCAACGGTTGGCTGGCGGAGAGCAATAAAGAGAGAGGGAGTAGGAATAACCACAGAGAAGCACGCACCATTCGCATCAAGCTGCGACTAGCGCCAAACCGGGCATGAGAAATACCAACAAATGACAACCAGAAAGCCACATCATTTTCCTGCCGCATCGTTGGTGAAACTCTCCTGCACAAATCAACCGGTTTGAGCCAGACAGGATGGCATTATCGGTACCGCCATCCTGCCTGCAGTTACCCTAACCAAGAAAGGGCAACTGAATACCAACTTACTTCTTGGCCTGCCACTCGGTAGGCTGTTTGAAGTTGAACGCATTAAGCAGGCTACCCGTCGCATTCAAAATGCGATAGTCGGCCAGCAATGAGTCGTACTCTGCTGTGATATAGCTGCGGCGCGCTTCAAACAGTTCGTTCTCGGTGTTCAATACGTCCAGCAAGGTTCGCTGTCCCAAACCAAATTGCTTCTTGTATGCCTGAACAGTGTCATAGCTGGCATCTACGTGCTCTTTCAAGAAGGTTTTCTGTTTGGCCAGTGACTCTTTGGCGTTCCACGCAAGACGAGTTCCCTCTTCAACTTGACGGAAAGCATTCATATGAATGTCTTTTGCCTGAGAGTAAAGCGCGGATGTCGCATTGCTTTGCGCCACATCGGAACCACCACGGAACAGGTTGTAGCGCATCCGCACCATGGCAGTCAGATCGTCGTTACGGCCTTTAACAGCATTGATATCCTCGTTCCAGTTCTGATCGACCTCAAAAGTCACATCAGGATAGAAACCGGACTTGGCACCTTCATGCTGGTACTTGGCGGCTTCAATATCTTGCAAAGAGGAGAGCAGAGTGGGGTGAACCTCGGTAGCAGTCTTCAAAGCACTCTCGAGTGACGGCGGAAGCAGCTCTGTATTCGGTGTCGGTTGAACCAGGTCTTTTGGCACCTCATTGACGACACGAATAAATTCACTTTCCGCATCACGATAATTGTTTTCTGCCGCAGCCTGGTTGGAATAGGCCCGAGCCACACGTCCATCGATCTGGGTCTGGTCAGCAGTTGAACCAAGGCCGGAGTCAGTACGCTTGCGGATATCGCTGCGGATCTGCTCGTGGGTCTCGAGGTTTTGCTTGGATAGCTCCAAAATTTCCTGCTGACGTAGCATATTGAGATAAACCTCAGCCACCCGCAGAGCCGTATTTTCAGCTTCGGAGATCATCGCCAGACGCTGGGCATTGGCCTCTGCCTCGGTTCTGGAGACATTGCTACTGACATTGAAACCGTCAAAAAGCATCTGACGCAGACTGATCCCCGCCTCTTTACGAGTCATGGAGTCATCAATCGTTGTCGAGTTGGAGCCAGCAGCTCGAGTTGTCGGGCTATCAACTTTTTCGTAGCCAACGCCACCGCGCAAATCGATGGTGGGATAGTAACCCCCTTTGGCGCCATCATGCTGATAAAGACGAGCCTGATAAAGATCAAACGCCTCTTTGATCTTGGGATGAGTCGCAAGTGCCTGCCCTACCGACTCTTCCAGAGTCTGGGCCTGCACCAATGCTGGCAACATAGTTACGCCACTGACCAGCATGGCAACAATCGTTTTTTTCATGTTATCTCCAGTCATGTCTTGTTTTTAGATTGTTGGCTTATCGTTCTCTCAGTGCCGACTGTTTTGCCCGTAATATCGGCTTAAGCAAATAGTCTAGGACACTTTTTTTACCAGTAATTATATCTGCACTGGCTAACATACCGGGGATGATGGGAAGTGCATTAAGCTCATCGCCCAAGTAACTTTTCTCGGTGCGCACCCGAACCAGATAGAAGGAGTTCCCCTCTTCATCCTGGATCGAGTCCGCACTTATCTGTTCAACCTTACCATGCAAGCCTCCATAGATGGTGAAGTCGTAGGCGGTGATCTTGACTACAGCATCAAGTCCTGGCCGCAAGAACGCTATATCTTTCGGAGATACTTTGGCTTCCACCAGCAGGGTATCTTCCAGCGGAACTATCTCCATCAAATCCATACCGGGTTGAACAACACCGCCCAGAGTGTTGACCTTGAGCTTCTTGATGGTGCCTTTGAGCGGAGCAATCACGCTGGTGCGATCAACCCGATCTCGCAATCCGACCTGCCCTTCCGACAACTGCCCCAGTCTGCCTTGTTTTTCATTCAACTCGGTCTGCGAATCAGCCCTGAACTTAAGTGCAATGTCGTTGCGCTTGGAGATGGTCTCACGCAATACCGCATTCAACTTGGGGATCAGCAGATGGTTACTCTCAAGCTCCCCCTGCATTTCGTTGACCTGCCGCTCCAATTTGATCAGCTCAACCTGTGGCACAATCCCCTCTTTCGCCAACGGACGGCTGATATTGAGCTCTTGTCTTGCAAGCTCAACGCTGCGATTGACAGTGCGGATTTTGGCGTTGAGCTCAATCAGTTCCTGCTCATTCTGCTCAATCTGCTGGCCTAGGATATAGAGCTGGTTCTTCAGGTTATTAAGACGATCCTTCTGGACCGACCGTTCACGGTTGGCATATTCGGCAAAGACAGTTTCATAACCATCCGGAAACTCAATGGGTGCTTCGCCCACTACAACCTGTTCACGCCATCCCAGATTCGGCTCGTTTTTCACCTCGACGCTAGCCATTTCTGCATGTAACCGAGCAATGTCCCCTTTAAGAGTCACCAGCTCCTGCTCACGCTCGCGAAAATCGGAACGAAAACGAGTGTCATCAATACGTAGCAGTGGTTGGCCTTTTTCGACGATGTCGCCTTCTTTGACGAAGATCTCCTTGACGATCCCCCCTTCCAGGTTCTGGATCACCTGCAACTGGCGAGAAGGGATGACTTTGCCTTGTCCTACAGTAACCTCATCCAGTTTTGCCCAGGCAGCCCACACAATCGCGCTCATAAAGAAGAAGAAGCAGCACCAAAGCAGAATGCGCGCCCGGGTCGGTGTCGTCAGCAAAACGGCTGCGGCACCATCATCGACAAAGGCAAGATGCTCGGGGGCTGGCAACACTTCATCGGAAGAGTGCTTTTTTAATCCCTTGAACCAGCCTAACAACCGCTTAGCCATGGGATACCTCCTGCAGCCGTACCTTGCCCTCTTTGAGCTGTTGCAACACCGCCTCTTTCGGGCCATCAGCCACTATTTGCCCCTGCTCGATCACTATCACTCGGGAGGCGACATCAAGCATGGAGGTTTTGTGGGTGATGAGAATCAAGGTCGTTTCCGGACCCAGTCTGGCCAACTCCTGTTTAACCAGCATTTCAGACTGGTTGTCCATATTGGAGGTCGGTTCATCCATCACCAGAATGGGCGGGTCATTAAGCAGAGCTCGTGCCAACAGGATGGCCTGACGCTGGCCACCCGAAAGCTGGCGCCCACCTTCACCTATCTGCCGATCCAGACCATTGGGATCCCGGTTGGTAAAGTTGGTCACACCAGCCCGTTTGGCGGCGCGCAATACCCGCACATCGTCCACCAGCGGATTACCCAGCATGATGTTATCGCGCACCGAACCAAAAAAGAGCACGACATCCTGCGGTACACAGCCAATATTGCGGCGAATCACCGAGGGTGGCAGCTGATCGAGTTCAAAACCATCGATTCTGACCGAGCCATCAGTCGGACGATAGAGGCCCATCAAGAGCTTCTCGAGGGTAGTTTTACCCGCACCTATCCGGCCGATAATTGCCACCTTCTCACCCGGCTGGATGCGCAGATTGATATTGTGCAGGGTACTGGTCTCCATTCCCGGATATTTGAAGGAGACATTCTCGAACTCAATCCGGCCAGAGATAACCGGATGATGGATATATTGTTTTCCCTCCTCCTGCTCACCCGGCGTTACCATGATCTTTTCCAGAATATCCAGCGCAGACTTGGCCTGGTTATAGCGGGTCGAGAGTACAGAGAGCTGCACCATGGGCGCGATAGCCCGGCTGGATAGCATCACGGCCGCGATCATCCCCCCCATGGTCACATTGCCCTCGGAGATCTGGTAAACCCCGACAATCACCAACCCGACAGTCACCACCTGCTGGATGTAGCTCGCCAGTGACGACATGGAGTTGGTGATGCGGCGGGTCTGAACGCCCCAGGTAGAGATATGGGATACCGCCTGCTCCCAGCGATGCTGGAACATGCTTTCGGCACCAAAAATCTTCACAGTCTCAAGGCCCGAAATACTTTCGATCAGGTTGGCATTTTTCTGGGAAGCCAGCCGCGATCCCTCTTCAATCGACTTCTTGAGCGGCTCCTGAATATAGAAGCTGTAAGCGATCAAAATCAGCATGGCAACAATCGGCACCACCACCATGGCACCGGCAAAGATCCAGATAATAAAGAGGAAGAAGATGGCGAAGGGAAGATCAATCAGCGTTGAAACAGTTGCCGAAGTAAAAAACTCCCGTACCGACTCAAACTCCTGCAAATGTTTGGCAAAAGCACCGGTTGAGGCAGGACGAGACTCCATCCGCATGCCCATCACCTTGGCAAAAATCTTCGCAGAGAGCAGTACATCCGACTTTTTGCCGGCGATATCAATGAAGTAACTGCGCAGCTGCCGCATCACATAGTCGAAGGTAAAAACAACCATGGCACCCACAGCCAGCACCCAGAGCGAGTCAAACGCCAGATTGGGTACAATCTTGTCGTAGACGTTCATGGTGAAGAGCGGGCTGGCTATTGCGAACAGGTTTATCAGAATGGATGCGATCAATACATCACGATAAATTCCGCGGGATTCAAACAAGGTACTCCAGAACCAGTGACCGTCACGGGTTTCCAGCACCTTGGGCGAACGTTCATCAAACTTGAACTGTTTCTTCACATAGAAGAGGCGCCCGATATATTCGTCCCCCAGCTGGGCGACCGCAACCCACTGGGTCGCATCCCCGGCCTGCGGAAAAATCACTTTTCCCTGGCTTCGATCTTCATTCCATTCCAGCAAAATACAGGCGCCGCCATTGCGCATCTGTAGCACGCAGGGCAGCAGCAGCGGAGAGATCTCATCAAGCGGCTGAATGACTTCACGGGCAGACAGACCTCCCCGCTCGGCAGCACGACCAAAAAGCGACGTGGTCAGACGCCCCGATACCAAGGGTAAACCGGTCGTCAGGGCATCCTGACTGTTTGGCACGCCGTAAAAGCGGGTCAGAAAGACCAGACACTCCAATAACTCATCAATACGACTTGTTTCTGCTTGCATAGCATCCTGTCACTGCATGAATGAGGTCGAGATAACCCCGCTGCCACCAGAACCTGTTCTTGCCAATCCAGATCAAGAACAACTGCCGCCACTGGCAATACCGCGGAGGGGAACGGCGCATCCGGGGTCGTTAACCCGGTTCGTTCTAAACAGCGGCATGGCTCATTATCGATAAAAGAGCGAGTGAAATACTCTGCTGACGTTTAGCTCATCATTAAATGTGGCTGAACGTAATTGATAGCGATATCTATTATGGTGCATCACTATATCAATCCGTACGCACCAAGACTATAGCTAAATCTATGAAGCTTTTTATATAAGCCTATGTTTTATGGGAAAATAGTAACTCTCCGCTCAACTACAGCTCAGAAAGCATAAAGGGTCTTCCCAGTGCGTACCCTTGTGGCCCCTGGCTTGCGAGGGCCTTGGCAATCTCACTCATGGCCGTCCAGCGATTTTCACACCAGACCGGAGCCAGCAGAGTCGGGCGACGAGCTGAGGCCGAAATGCGGTGATATACCACCTCGGGTGGTGTGTGCTGGATCATGGCGACAGCGGTTTCCACATACTGCTCCAGCGTCAATACCTCAAGCCGACCCGCCTGCCATGCCTTGCCAAGGGTACTGCCCTCGACCACATGAAGCGGATGGAGCTTGATCCCCTCAACTCCGGTTTCCACGATGCGATGCAGGGTATCGAGGCTATCCATCGGCACCTCGCCCGGCAGACCGACGATCAGATGGGCACACACCTTGATACCGCGCTGATGAGCCCGCGTCACTGCATCCACATAGGCAGCATAACCGTGACCCCGGTTGATCCGTTGCAAAGTCTTGTCGTTGGCGCTTTGCAGCCCGAGCTCCAGCCAAACCTCGTAGCCCCGGGCCTGATAGCCCGCCAGCAGATCCAATACGGCATCCGGTACACAATCAGGACGAGTGCCGACACAAAGTCCCACCATATCGCTCACCGACAGCGCCTCTTCATACATCCGCTGCAGATACTCGACCTCGGCATAGGTGCTGGTATAGGCCTGAAAGTAGGCAAGATAACGCTTGGCACGGGTCACCTCATCCCGACGGGCCAGCAGTTGCTGCACCACAGATAGCTGCTGGGCCGATTCATCGGCGAAGGAAGAGACATTGCAGAAGGTGCATCCGCCACGGCCCAGGGTACCGTCCCGGTTTGGGCAGGTGAAGGCGCCGTGAATGGAGAGCTTGTGGATCTTCTGGCCATGACGCTGCTTGAGATCCTGACCGAATGTATTGACGAGTTCGTGTAACTGCATGACACCTCCGCTAAAGGAGCGCCATTGTACGAGCTTGCGCAAATACGGCGCTGAGCTGGATCAAGGGAAGAAAGGGTCAGAATTCATATAAATATTCACCATTTTGCAGATAAATATATGATATCGGCCGATTATTGATGCTTTTGAGACCTTGCCTGCCACGGGGCTGCGCCAGCAACCATATCCGCAATGGGATATAAACTATTGTTGAACAAAGAAAAAATTTAAGAGTACGGCTTGCGGGCAAATGCAAGAGACAGGATTGTGAAATGTGATCACCTTCGTCCTTGGCATCCATGATTTGGTAAAATTACTACAGTTCTCGATACCCATGGAGTAAACCACCAAAACGAGTATATGCAGACTATTAATCCAAAAAAAACATTTTAATCAGAATAAAAATAAAACAAGACGTAATTCATCGCCGCAAATCCATATTTTGTTATGTGAATGTAACATTGCAAAGAGCCCGGAAGTCCAATTGACCTTGCTGAAAAATCCCATTAGTTTGGAGATTCGCCACGTCAGGCAGACGGAACCACAAGAGCCAGTCGCAATTTATGCAGTCAGACGATGACTGTGCGATGCAAGGCCGAGCAAGGGAGATATGCAATGTCACTATATGATCCAAAGCTGGAGAGGGATAACTGTGGCTTCGGCCTGTTGGCCCACATGGAAGGGGAAGCCAGCCACAAGCTTGTCCGTCTCGCGATGTCAGCATTGGCTCGCATGCAGCACCGCGGCGGGATCTCCGCCGATGGCAAGACCGGCGACGGTTGTGGCCTGTTGCTGCAAAAACCGGACAGCTTCTTCAGAGCTGTCGCAGAGGAGAAGGGATGGCACCTTGGCCGCAACTATGCGGTCGGCATGCTGTTTCTCAACCCTGACCCCGTATTGGCCCAGGCAACTCGCGACATCATCGACGAGGAGCTGGAAAAAGAGACCCTGAGTCTGGTCGGCTGGCGCAAGGTGCCCGTCGATACCAACGTACTCGGTACTATCGCCAAAGCCTCCCTGCCCAGTATTGAACAGGTCTTTGTCAACGCCCCGCCCGGCTGGGTCGACAAGGATCTCGAGCGCCGCCTCTATATCGTGCGTCGCCGCATCGAAAAGCGCGTCAACGACGACTACTTCTATGTGGTCAGCCTCTCCAATCTGGTCACCGTCTATAAAGGGCTGTGCATGCCGGTGGACTTGCCGCGCTTCTATCTGGATCTCGCCGACATCCGTATGCAGGCAGCCATCTGCGTCTTCCACCAGCGCTTCTCCACCAACACCAGCCCGCGCTGGCCGCTGGCCCAGCCGTTCCGCTATCTGGCCCACAACGGCGAGATCAACACTATCGCCGGCAACCGCCAGTGGGCCAAAGCGCGCAGCTACAAGTTCGCTACTCCGCTCATTCCCGATCTGCAGGAAGCCGCCCCCTTCGTCAATACCACGGGGTCGGACTCCTCCAGCCTCGACAACATGCTGGATCTCTTCCTCGCCGGTGGCATGGACCTGTTCCGCGCCATGCGTCTGTTGATCCCGCCTGCATGGCAAAAACATCCGAACATGGATGACGACCTGCGAGCCTTCTACGACTTCAACTCCATGCACATGGAGCCGTGGGATGGCCCGGCCGGTATCGTCATGACCGATGGCCGCTACGCCACCTGCGCGCTTGACAGAAACGGCCTGCGTCCGGCCCGCTACGTCATCACCAAGGACAAGTTCATCACGCTGGCCTCCGAAGTTGGCACCTGGGACTACACCCCGGACGAAGTGCTGGAGAAGGGCCGGGTCGGCCCGGGCGAGCTGTTCGTGGTGGATACCAGCAACGGCAAGGTGTGGACCAGCTTCGAGATCGATGACGATCTCAAGAGCCGCCACACCTACAAGCAGTGGATGGACAAACATTGCCGCCGGCTGGTCCCCTTCGAGCAGATGGACGACAGCCAGACCGGTAGCCGCGAGTTCTCCGATGAGCAGCTGAAAACCTATCAGAAGCTGTTTGGCTACTCCTTCGAGGAGCTGGACCAGATCATCCGGGTTCTCGGTGAAAATGGTCAGGAAGCGGTGGGATCCATGGGGGATGACACCCCGATGGCGGTACTCTCTTCCAGCGCACGCACCCTTTATGACTACTTCCGTCAGATGTTTGCGCAGGTGACCAACCCGCCCATCGATCCGCTGCGGGAGAACCACGTGATGTCGCTCGCCACCTGTATCGGTCGCGAGCAGAACGTCTTCAACGAGACCTTTGGCCACGCCCACCGGGTGCTGTTCCAGTCACCGATCCTGCTCTACTCCGATTTCCACCAGCTGCTGGCACTGGAGGGAGAGTACTACCGGCACAAGGTGATCAGCCTCAACTTCAAGCCCGAAGAGGGACTGGAGGCCGCCATCCTGCGCATCTGCGAGGAGGCCAAGGCTGCCGCCAGGAGCGGTACCGTGCTGCTGGTGCTGTCGGATCGCGACATCAGCATCGATACCCTGCCCATCCCGGCCGCCATGGCGGTGGGTGCGGTGCAGCGTACTCTGGTGGACAACAACCTGCGCTGTGACGCCAACATTCTGGTGGAGACCGCGAGCGTGCGCGATCCGCACCACTTCTCGGTGTTGCTGGGCTTTGGCGCAACAGCCATCTACCCCTATCTGGCCTACGAAACCTTGGCCAAACAGGTTGAAGAGGGGGTGCTCGCCATGCCCCTGCGCCAGGCGATGGTCAACTACCGCAACGGCATCAACAAGGGGCTCTACAAGGTGATGTCCAAGATGGGCATCAGCACGGTCGCCAGCTACCGCTGCTCCCAGCTGTTTGAAGCGGTGGGTCTGGCCAAAGCCGTGGTCGAGACCTGTTTCCGTGGCGTGTCGAGCCGTATTCAGGGCGCCGACTTTGCCGACATCCAGCAGGATCAGCTCAAGCTGGCCCGTCAGGCCTGGCTGGCCCGCAAGCCCCTCGCCCACGGCGGCCTGCTCAAGTTCGTTCACGGCGGTGAGTACCACACCTACAACCCGGATGTGGTGCAGACCCTGCAAACCGCGGTGCGCTCCGGCAACTATGCCGATTACAAGGAGTACGCCCGTCTGGTCAACGAACGCCCGGTCTCTACCTTGCGTGACCTGTTGGCCCTGAAGAAGGTCGACAATCCGGTCGCACTGGATCAGGTGGAGCCAGCCGACAAGCTGTTCCCCCGCTTCGACTCCGCCGCCATGTCCATCGGTGCCCTCGGCCCCGAGGCCCACGAGGCGCTGGCTGTTGCCATGAACCGCCTCGGCGGTCAGAGCAACTCCGGCGAAGGGGGCGAAGATCCCAAGCGCTTCGGTACCGAGAAGAACTCCCGCATCAAGCAGGTGGCTTCCGGTCGCTTTGGCGTCACCCCCCACTACCTGATGAACGCCGATGTGGTGCAGATCAAGGTGGCGCAGGGCGCCAAGCCCGGCGAGGGTGGCCAGCTGCCCGGTGACAAGGTGACTGCCCAGATCGCCCAGCTGCGTTATTCCGTGCCCGGCGTGACCCTGATTTCACCGCCGCCGCACCACGACATTTACTCTATCGAGGATCTGGCCCAGCTCATCTTCGACATCAAGCAGATCAACCCAAGCTGTCTGGTGTCGGTGAAACTGGTCTCCGAACCCGGCGTTGGCACCATTGCCTGCGGCGTGGCCAAGGCCTATGCCGACTTCATCACCATCTCCGGTTATGACGGCGGTACCGGTGCCAGCCCCCTCACCTCGGTCAAATATGCCGGCTCCCCGTGGGAGCTGGGTCTGGCCGAGACCCAACAGGCGCTGGTCGCCAACGGTCTGCGCCACAAGGTGCGGCTGCAGGTGGATGGTGGTCTCAAAACTGGTCTCGACATCATCAAGGCGGCCATCCTCGGCGCCGAGAGCTTCGGTTTTGGCACCGGCCCCATGGTTGCGCTCGGTTGCAAATACCTGCGGATCTGCCACCTGAACAACTGTGCCACCGGCGTTGCCACTCAGGATGAGAAGCTGCGTCGCGAGCACTTCACCGGCCTGCCGGAGATGGTGATGAACTACTTCAAGTTCATCGCCGAAGAGACCCGCGAGCTGATGGCCCAGCTCGGCGTCACCCAGCTGACCGACCTGATTGGCCGCACCGATCTGCTGGAGGCCCTGCCCGGCCTCACCGCCCGTCAGGCCAAGCTGGATCTCTCCGGCATTCTGGCCCGTCCGGTGGCACCGGCAGGATCCAGCCTGTTCAGCCAGCAGCACAACCCCACCTTCGACAAGGGGCCGCTCAACCTCAAGATGGTGGAAGACCTGCTGGAAGCGGTCGAGACCGCCAGCGGCGGCGAGTTCCGCTACGACATTCGCAACACCGACCGCTCGGTGGGTGCGCGTCTGTCCGGCGAGATCGTCAAACGTCACGGCAATCAGGGGATGGCGGCCGATCCGGTCAAGGTGCACTTCAACGGCACCGCTGGCCAGAGCTTCGGCGTCTGGAACGCGGGTGGCCTTGAGATGATCCTCACCGGTGACGCCAACGACTATGTGGGCAAGGGGATGACCGGCGGCAAGCTGGTGATCAAGCCCCATGTCGGCGTGGCGTTCAAATCCCATGAAGCGGCCATCATCGGCAACACCTGCCTCTACGGCGCCACCGGCGGCAAACTCTACGCAGCAGGCACTGCCGGCGAGCGTTTCGCGGTGCGCAACTCCGGCGCCCTGGCGGTGGTCGAGGGGATTGGCGACAACGGCTGTGAATACATGACCGGCGGCATCGTCACCGTGCTCGGTCAGACCGGCGTCAACTTTGCGGCGGGCATGACCGGGGGCTTTGCCTACGTGCTCGACGAGTGCGGCAACTTCGCCAAGCGCACCAACCCCGAGCTGGTGGAACTGCTGGACGTGGCGGATCTCGCCATCCATCAGGAGCACCTGCGCGGCATCATCACGGCGCACCTCAATGAGACCGGCAGCTCGCGCGCCGAGGAGATCCTGGCCAACTTCGACTCCTATGTGCCCAAGTTCAGGCTGATCAAACCCAAGTCCAGCGACGTGAAATCGCTGCTGGGTCACACCAGCCGTTCCAGTGCAGAACTCAGAATCCAGGCGCAATAAGGAGGGAACCCTATGAGCCAGAACGTATTTCAGTTTATCGATGTCCAGCGGGTCGACCCGCCCAAGAAGCCGCTCAAGATCCGCAAAATCCAGTTTGTGGAGATCTACGAGTCCTTCAATCAGCCGCAGGTACAGATGCAGGCGGATCGCTGCCTCGAGTGCGGCAACCCCTACTGCGAGTGGAAGTGTCCGGTCCACAACTACATCCCCAACTGGCTGAAACTGGCCAAAGAGGGGCGCATTCTGGAGGCGGTGGAGCTATCCCACCAGACCAACAGCCTGCCGGAAGTGTGCGGTCGGGTCTGCCCGCAGGATCGCCTCTGCGAGGGCTCCTGCACCCTCAACGATCGCTTCGGCGCGGTGACCATCGGCAACATCGAAAAGTACATCACCGACAAGGCGTTCGAGATGGGCTGGAAGCCCGATCTCTCGAACGTGGTCAAGACCGGCAAGCGGGTCGCCGTCATCGGCGCCGGCCCTGCTGGTCTTGCCTGTGCCGATGTGCTGGCACGCAATGGCGTCACCCCGGTGGTGTTTGACAAATATCCGGAGATCGGCGGCCTGCTCACCTTCGGCATCCCCTCCTTCAAGCTGGAAAAAGAGGTGATGCAGCGTCGCCGCGAGATATTCCAGGGGATGGGGGTGGAGTTTCGTCTCGAGACCGAAGTGGGCAAGGACATCACCTTCGCCGATCTGCTCGGCGAGTTCGATGCGGTCTTCCTCGGGGTCGGTACCTACAAGTACATGAAGGGTGGCTTTGCCAACGAAGAGGCGCCGGGCGTCTATGACGCCCTGCCCTACCTCATCGCCAACGCCAACCGCTTGCTGGGGTTCGAGAAGGCACAAGCCGACTACATCGACTTCGCCGGCAAGCAGGTGGTAGTGCTGGGCGGTGGTGATACCGCCATGGACTGCGTGCGTACCGCTATCCGTCAGGGAGCCGCCAAGGTGATCTGTGCCTATCGCCGCGACGAGGAGAACATGCCGGGCTCCAAGCGGGAGGTGAAAAACGCCCGCGAGGAGGGGGTTGAGTTCATGTTCAACCTGCAACCGGTAGCGGTCGAGCTGGATGCCAGCGGTCGCACCGTCGGCATCAAGGTGGTGAGCACCGAGCTGGGTGAACCCGATGCCAATGGCCGCCGCAATCCGGTGGTCATCGAAGGCTCAGAGCAGGTGCTTGCCGCCGATGCGGTGGTGATGGCGTTTGGCTTCCAGCCCAACCCCCAACCCTGGATGGCGGAGTTCGGCATCGAGCTCGATAACCGGGATCGCATCAAGGCCCGCGAGCAGGCGGAATATGCCTTCCAGACCAGCAACCCCAAGGTGTTCGCCGGTGGCGACGCGGTACGCGGATCCGATCTGGTGGTGACCGCCATCTACGAAGGGCGCAAGGCAGCCGAAGGGATCATGGACTATCTGGCGGTCTAACCTGCACTTCCGCAGTCAGCCCAAAACAGAGCCCCGCCAGTGCGGGGCTCTTCTTTTGAGGCTCGGAATTTAAGGCTAGGAGTTCTCGCTGGCAGCTTGCCACTTATCGCTCCACCCACATCGTCCGGGGTGCGGTTAGATGCTCCAGCTCTCCGGCAACCGCTCGGTGAGGGAGGAGATGTACTCGAAGGTACGTGCCCGCTTGGGGGTGGTGAACATCTGGCGTGCGCTGCCTGCTTCCACCACCTCACCCGCCTCCAGAAAGATCACCTGCTGCGCTATCTGGGCGGCCAGCCGCAGATCGTGGGTGGCAATCAGCATGGTGGTTCCCTCGCGGGCCAGCTGGCGCAGCACGGTCACCACCTCCTGGGCAAGCTCGGGATCCAGCGCCGAGGTGGGTTCATCACAGAGCAGTACCTTGGGCGATGGCGCCAGCGCCCTCGCAATGGCAACCCGCTGCTGCTGGCCACCGGAGAGGGTGGCAGGCACCGCCTCGGCCTTGTGCCTGAGCCCCACCTTGTCGAGCAGTTGCAAGCCGCGCACCTCCGCTTTCGCTCTTGGCCACTTCAACACGGTCACCAACCCCTCAATAACGTTTTCCAGCACCGTCATGTGCGGGAACAGCTGGAAATTCTGGAACACCATGCCGGTCTGCTGGCGCAATGCCTGCACGCTCTGGCGAGGCAGATGGTGAGAAAAATCGAGTTCGCTCCCCCCCAGCACCAGGTGCCCCGCATCCGGCCGCTCCAGCACATTGACACAGCGCAACAGGGTGCTCTTGCCACTGCCGGAGGGGCCAATCAGGGCGGTCACACTGCCCGCCACCATGGCCAGATCAATTCCCTTGAGCACCTGCTGTCCGCCAAACTGCTTCTCGATACCACGCAACCGGATCATAGGGCGACCTCCCGGGTCTCTTTGTGGGTCAACTTGCGCTCCAGCCGGTCTTGCAAGGTGGAGAGCACCGAGCTGAACATCAAATAGATGAGGGCTGTCTCGCTGTAGAGAATGAGCGGCTCATAGGTGACAGAGGCGAGCCGCTGGGCCGCCTGAAACAGCTCGGGCACGGTCACTGCCGCCGCCAGCGAGGTGTCCTTGACCAGTGAAATAAAGGTGTTGGAGAGCGGTGGCACCGCAATGCGCGCCGCCTGAGGCAGGATCACCCGCCACATCACCTGGGGCCAGTTCATGCCAATCGAATAGGCCGCCTCCCACTGCCCTTTCGGGATTGCCGCCAGAGTGGCGCGGATGATCTCAGAGCTGTAGGCGCCGATGTTGAGGGTGAAACCGATCACCGCGGCGGTGAAGGCGTCCAGCACAATGCCAGCACTCGGCAAGCCATAAAAAATCAGAAAGAGCTGTACCAGCAGCGGCGTACCACGAATAAGCCAGACATAAAAACGAACCAGTGCCACCAATGGTGTCGGGCCATATAATCTGGCCAGCGCCACCAGCAAACCGAGCAATATTCCCAAGACAAAAGTGATCAGGGTCAGTGGCACGGTAAAAATAAGCCCCGCGCTAAGCAGGGGCCAAAAAGAGTCGATCATTAACTGCAACCAGGCTGGCACGTTAATTTCCTCGCTAGTTATTATTTTCCGGCAATATTATTGCGAGACATCAGTACCAAAATATTTATGAGATATTTTCTGATAGTTGCCATCCTGTTTGGCAGTGCGCAGCGCCTGATTGATGGCGGCCAGCAATTCCGGCTGCCCCTTGGCGAGCAGCACAGCCGATTGATCCCCCTTCGCCTCGGTCGCCGCCACCCTCAATTTGGCATCCGGTTTCTGTTTCTTGAAGTCGAGGAACGAGAGACTGTCGTTGATGGTGGCATCCACTCGCTCGGTCAGTACCAGCGCCAGCGACTGGTTGAAGCCCTCGGTGGCGACCACCTCGGCCCCCGACTTTTTGGCCAGCTGGGCAAAGTTGCTGGTCAGGGACTGGGAGGATTTCTTGCCCTTCAGATCGGCAAAGCTGTTGATGCTGTGGTTGTCGCTGTGCACCACCACCACGGCCTTGGAGGTGATATAGGGATCTGAAAAATCATACTTTTTCTGCCGCTCCGGGGTGATGGCCACCTCGTTGAGCACCAGATCGTAGCGCTTGGCATCCACCCCGGCGATGAGGCCATCCCACTTGCCCTCGACAAACTCCGGCTTCACGCCGAGGCCGCTTGCAATCAGCTCGCCAATCTCCACATCAAAGCCGACCAGCTTGCCGCTCTTGTCGTGATAGGTGAACGGAGGATAAGCCCCTTCGGTACCAATCTTGATCACGCCACTATGCTGAATCGCCGCAAGGGAGGATTGTGCCTCGGCAGAAGTCACCAGGGTCAACGGAAGGGATGCCAGTAAAAAGAGAGTGTGCCACTTGTTCATATTATTTACCTCGTTATATTTTTATTTCCCATGAGTCGCCAACGACAACCGTATTAATGAAACCGTCTCTTGCATGGATGATGCAAATATCTAAAAACTCAGATGTATGCCTTGCAAATATCGAGCTGGCTTAGGCAAAACATATCGCGCCATATCCCATGGCCAAACCATGAAATATGATGATATTTAGCGAAATAATGGATAACGAGGGTGGGATAGCTTGAACATGGCAAACACCGCCAGCCATCAGGGTGACCGGCGGCGCTCTTTTTAGACGAGTTCTGGCGTGCGGGTTAGCTTGCTCACCCAGGGACGGCGCCAGGCGGGGGCCTCATACTGTTCCGGCCAATATTCGGTCTGCTGCACAATGCGATCGCCCTCGACCCGATGAAAGGTGATGGCCCGGGCATGCACGACCCCATCGGTGATCTGCACTTCGCTCACCACCTCGTCTCCTTGTGCCAGCAGGCGGACTATGGTGAAACTCCACGGCCCGGCGGCCGGATAACGGCGATTGATCTCGACAAAGTTGCAGCGCCCGAGGATCCGCTCTCCCGATTGCGGCCAGTCACAGACAAACTCATCCCCCAGCCATCGCGCCGCCCTGGCAAAATCATTGCTCTGCATCGCCTGCCAGTAAGCTTCCACCACTGCCACCGGTTTCATCACTGCCACCTCCCTCTTCATGTTCAGGTTGCTCACACTCTCACCACCAGCCACTCCCCCTTGCCCACCGGCACCAGCGAGGTGACAAAACGGGGATCCTGCGCCACTTCAGCCATCCATTCCGCCAGCTCCTCCCGATGAGAGATGGCATTATCGACCACCAGCAAGCCGCGCGGAGGCAAGAGACGCTGCAACTGCGGCCACCACGCCCGATATTGCCGGCGATCGGAATCAAGAAAGATGAGCGGGAAGCCCGCCGATGGCAGGGTGGGCAACAGCATCCCCGCATCCCCTGCCAGCTGGGTGATCCGCCCGGCAAGACCGGCTTGTTCGAAATTGGCTTGTGCCAGCGCCCGCTTGGCTTCATCCCGTTCGATGGTCGTGACATGACCTTCGAGCCGGGCCACCGCCTCGGCCAACCAGAGGGTGGAGTAGCCGTTGGAGGTGCCTATCTCCAGCACCGCCTGCGCCCCGCGGGTCTGCACCAATACCGCCAGCAACTCGCCGGTATCGCGGGTAATGTTGAGCATCTTGTCGGCGCGATCCGTCTGCGCCAGGTCGTGCTGCTCGCCAAACTGCTCCAGCGCCTGCTTCAGACGCTCAAGGGGGGTATTGGCCCTCGCCGCCTGCTGTGGCAAACCGCTCTCGCATCCGGTCATCACCCTCTCCTTTCATGACTATCAATAGCCACTATCCTTACGGCTGGCATTTTTGGAGTCAAATGGCGGCGACCAAAACCTTGCGCCGGTTAAAAAAACCGATAAAAAACTCTGGCCAATTGAGGCAGAATTTGCTGCGCCTATCTGTTACACTTCGCGCCCGCCATTTTCAGGCTGCGCTGATGCTGTATCAGGGGCGGCCACCAGTGGCAATCCGCGACCGTTCGCCCATGCCGGCTTGTCAAGCCGAACACAATCCAGCTGGATCACAGGAAACCGATATGAGATTTGAAGCATTCGATTTTGCCCCCGAGATTTTGCGCGCCGTCTCGGAGTGCGGTTATCAGGAGATGACCCCTGTGCAGCAGCAGGCGATCCCGGCCATTCGCCGTGGCCGCGACGTGCTGGCCAGCGCCCAGACCGGCACCGGCAAAACCGCCGCATTCGCCCTGCCCATCCTGCAGCGTCTGGTCGATACCCCTGCCGCAGCCGCGCCCTCCAGCACCCGGGTGCTGATCCTCACCCCGACCCGCGAGCTGGCAGCCCAGATTGCCGACAACATCAAGGCGTTTGCCCGCTATCTGGATCTTGGCGTCATCACTCTGGTGGGGGGCGGCAAGCAGGATGTGCAGGCCAAGAAGCTCAAAGCGGGCGCTCACATCATCGTGGCCACTCCGGGCCGTCTGGTGGAGCACCTCACCGCATGCAACCTCAGCCTCTCCACCGTGGAGTGTCTGGTGCTGGATGAAGCGGATCGCATGCTCGACATGGGCTTTAGCGCCGATGTGCAGCAGATCCTGCAAGCCGCCAACAAGGGCCGCCAGAACCTGCTCTTCTCCGCCACCTTCTCCGAAGGGGTGAAGAAGCTCGCCAATGTGATGCTCGACAAGCCGCAAGTGGTGAGCGTCAACAAGCAGAACACCACCGCCGACACAGTGAGCCAGGTGGTCTATCCGGTCGAGCAGAAGCGCAAGCGCGAGCTGCTCTCCGAGCTCATCGGCAAACAGAACTGGCAACAGGTGCTGGTCTTTGCCAGTACCCGCGAGAGCTGCGACGAGCTGGTCGAGGAGCTCAACCTCGACGGCATCAAATCGGCCGTGGTCCATGGTGACAAGGCTCAGGGCAGCCGCCGCCGCGCCCTGCGCGACTTTATGGAGGGCAAGGTTCGGGTGCTGGTCGCCACCGAAGTGGCCGCCCGCGGTCTGGATATCCCCGATCTGGAGTACGTGGTCAACTATGACCTCCCCTTCCTTGCCGAGGATTATGTCCACCGCATCGGCCGTACCGGTCGTGCCGGCAAGCGCGGTCAGGCCATCTCCTTCGTCAGCCGTGAGGAGGAGCGCACCCTGCTCGAGATCGAGAAGCTGATCGGCCAGAAACTGCGCCGCATCATGGTGCCGGGCTACGAGGTGAGCAGCCGCGAAATGCTGATCAAGCAGCTCGAAGAGCGTCGCCGCTTTGGCGGTCGTGCCCGTCGCGACGACAACGCTGCCGCCCAGTCGATGGCCGAAGCCAAGCTGCAGGGGCAACGCCTCAAGCGTCTGGCCGCCGCCAAGAAGCCGCGCCAGCCCAAGTAAGCAGCCACTCGCTGTACCGATAAGATGAAGGCGCCACCGGCGCCTTTCTCTTGCCCTGTGATGACGACTCGCCCCACCGGAGGAGGCACCATGACCCCATCAACCTACAATCAGGCCCTGTTCGAGATGGCCACCCAGAGCCTGGCCGAGCTGGCTCGCACTGGCGAACAAAAGGCTGGCAAGCGCACCCCGGCGCAGGAGAGCCACTTCCTCTGCACCTGGATGGCAGACTCCCTCAAGGAGAAGCGCTTCTCTCGTCTGGTGATGGAAGATTTGAAAGCTTGGGTGCAGCTTGGCCGCACCCTCGGGGCTGGCGCCGATCTCAAGGGGCTGCTGGAGCGCATCGTCAGCCAGTACCAGAGCGCCATGGCAAATCCGCTGCAACTGGGGAGCAAGCTGGCCAACATGCTGACTGAGCTGGAACAGGCGGGCTGGCTGGTACTGACCGAGAGCGAAGTGAACGCCAGGCTGCGCCTGCAATCGGCCGGTCAAGCCAGTCTGGTGGTAAGCCACAGCGAATATGCAGGGCATATCGAGGGCGGCGAGCTTATCAAACCTCTCACCCTCTATGTGCGTGGTGATGAGCAGCTGCTGGCCAGTGCGGCCTGCAAACAGGGGCTGCTGCTGAGTCAGGGCAACAAGAAAACCACCCTCATCAAGCACCACAAGGCCTACCGGCTGATGCCGGGCAACGAACAGCCAGCCCTTGCGCTGCTGAGCGAAGCTCGCCAGAGCGCCTGATCCCGCCTGTTTGTGCCCCAAAAAAACGGCAGACCCTGCTTGGATGCAAGGTCTGCCGTTTTTTATTGTTCAGTTTTTCCAGATGATATTCGATTGCTGTTTAACTTACCTTGATGCCAATCTGGCCCGGGGCACACCACTCGAACATCACCTCCTCGCTCTTGCCGCAGCAGCTGCCGCCACAGACCCGGCTCTCGCGCTTGATGACCCGCCCCTTGCGCATCCAGACGCCGAGCATCGCCTCCACCGCATCCTCCGAGGTGTGGAAGTGGCGAGCCAGCTCGCGCCGGCTCACCTTCTGCTGCGCGGCGAGGTAATCCCCCAGCTCGCGCAGGATCATAATGTCACCACCTTGCGAGCGACGATGTCACCGTGACGGCGACCGGCCCACCAGAGCAGCAGCAGGGAGAGGCCATAGCTCGCTACCCAGAACAGGCTCTGCTCGGGGTGAGCGGCGAAGGTGGCCAGCTGATAGAAGACGGTGGCGCACATAAAGGCCATGTAGTTGCACCAGGCGGCGGTAAAGAGCGCCCACTGGCGGCCAGTCTCGCGCACCAGGGCACCCATGGCGGCGGCGCAGGGCATGTAGAGCAGCACGAACAGGAGGTAGGCAAACGCACCGGCCGCACCGTCGAAGTGGGTCTGCATGTTGCCGTAGGTGGAGACATCCACCTCCTGCTCCTCGGCTGCCGCCTTCTGGTCGTCGAGATTGCCAACCGCAAGGCCCATGGGGTCGGTCGGGTTGATCTCGGCCAGATTGGTCGCCACGGCATCCACCGCTTCGTGGAAGCTGGCGACAAGGGAGAACTCGCCCTTCTCTTCCTCTGCGCCACCACCGGCGTAGAGGCTGTTGAGGGTACCGACTACCGCCTCTTTGGCGAAGATGCCAGTGACGATGCCGACCGTGGCCTGCCAGTTGTCATCGCGCACGCCGATGGGGTGCAGCACAGGGGTCACCGCCTGACTGATTTTGCTCAGTACCGAACTCTCCTGCTCCTGATGGCCGAAGCTGCCATCGGTACCCAGCGAATTGAGCACGCTCAGCACGGCGACCACCAGCACGATGGTTTTACCGGCGCCAAAGACAAAGGATTTGAGCTTCTGCCAGGTCTTGATGCCAACGTTGACCGGGCGCGGCCACTCGTAGTCCGGCATCTCCATCACCATGGAGTCGCTCTTGCCCGGCAGCAGGGTGCTGCGTAGCAGCAGACCGGTGAGCACCGCCACCAGAATGCCGATGAGGTAGAGACCGAACACCAGGTTCTGGCCGGACTCGGGGAAGAAGGCCACCGCAAACAGGGCGTAGACCGGCAGGCGGGCACCGCAGGACATGAAGGGGGCCATGGCCGAGGTCATCAGCCGCTCCCGCTCGGAGTTGAGGGTGCGGGTCGCCATCACCGAGGGCACGGTACAGCCAAAGCCCATCAGCATGGGGACGAACGCCTTGCCGGGCAGGCCGAGACGGCGCATCAGGGCATCCACCACGAAGGCGGCACGGGCCAGATAGCCGGAGCTCTCCAGCACCGCGAGGAACAGATAGAGGCAGCCAATCACCGGGATAAAGGTGGCGACGGTCTGCAAACCGACCCCGAAGCCATCGGCCAGAATGGCGCCCAGCCAGTCTGGCGCATTGACCAGCCCCAGCAGGTGGTGCACGCCTTCGACAAACAGGGCATTGCCCATGATGTCGAAGAAGTCGATAAAGGCGCTGCCCACCTTGATGGCGAACATGAACATCAGGTACATGACGAACAGGAAGAAGGGGATGCCGATCCAGCGGTTGAGCAGCACCCGGTCGAGCTTCTCGCTCTGGGCCACGCTGAGTTTGCCCTGCTGCTGGCACGCCTGACTGGCCCACAGATGGATGTGGCCATAGCGGATGTCCGCCAGCTGCAGATCGATATCCTGCCCCTGATGGGCACGGGTCACCACATTGGTCACGGCAGCCTGCTGACCGGGCAGCAGGGTCTCCTGCATCGCGGCATCCTCCTCCAGCAGACGCAGGGCGCGGCCACGGGTAGTGAGGTGGTGCGGGGCGAGCAGGGTCTCCAGCTCAGCCAGATCTTTTTCAAGATCAGTGCCGTAATCGAGCATCAGTGCCTGCTGGGACTTGCCGATAAAGCCGTGGATCTGGCTCTTGAAGGCGGCAACCTGCTGGCGATTGTGGGCCGAGAGGGCCACCACGGGGCAACCAAGCGCCTGACTAAGCAACCCTTCATTGATGGTGACGCGGCGTTTTTTCAGGATATCCATCTTGTTGAGCACGACGACCATCGGCAGCCCCAGCTCGCGCAGTTGCAGCGTGAGGTAGAGGGAGCGCTCCAGATTGGCGGCGTCGATGACGTTGAGCAGCAGGTCGGGCTGATGGCCCTGCACATAGCGGCTGGCGATCTGCTCATCAAGGCTCGCCTCCTGATTGGCAAGGCTATAGATGCCCGGCAAATCCATCAGCTTGTAATCGTGACCATCGGCAGAAAATTCGCCCATCTTCTTGTCGACGGTGACCCCGCTCCAGTTGCCGACCTGCTGGCGGGCGCCGGTCAGGGCATTGAACAGGGAGGTCTTGCCGCTATTGGGGTTGCCGACCGTAACCAGTGAATAATTCATACCAGCGCTACCTCTATTTTCTTCTGAACCGGGCTCTTGCGGGTGGACAAGCAACTCATACCGGTTCGACCTCAATTTGCTGGGCCAGACTCTTTTGCATGGAGAGACAGATCCCCTGACACTGGATCTGGAGCGGATCCCCCAGCGGGGCAGACCGCAGATAGATGACTTCAGTCTGTGGCAACAAGCCCATCACCATCAGCTTGCGACGCAACGGCCGGGACAACTGATTCATATTCTTGATGCGAGCACTCTGTCCCGGTGACAACTGCGTGAGTACCATGACTGACTCCTGAAGTTAAACAATAATAATTCGCTTTTACTTGGGGCATTATAATCTGTGTCTTCAACTTTTATTTGAGTAAAATCAAACTCCGCTTAGCTAACCCGTAAAGTAACCTCATGAGTCACGACAGCAACAGCCGCCTTGTTTACAGCACAGATGGCGGTCAAATCAAGGAGCAGAACGCTCCGCAATCCTCCTCCCCCTTCCCCACCGACGGCGTGGTGCGCATGCGCCGCGAGACCAAGGGGCGCAAGGGCGCCGGGGTCATCACCATTCACGGCGTCCCCGCCGAACAGCAAAAGGCAATCGCCACCTTGCTCAAGAAAAAGTGCGGCACCGGTGGCGGGCTCAAGGAGGGTGTTATCGAGATCCAGGGGGACAAACGGGAGCTGATCAAGGCCGAGCTGGAGAAGGCCGGCTTCAGCGTCAAGCTGGTGGGTGGCTGATCCCCTTGTCACCCATGCGGTTTTTCCCTAGAATGCCCGCTCCCATCGAGGGGGAGTAGTCTCGCATACCGGATCCGCACCGGTCTGCGACCCTGATCAACATACTTGGTGCCAACTCACCATGGTCAGGGTGATCCAGTTTATCCGTGGATTTGACAAGACCTTTGACGGGCCAGCGCCAATACCGGGGACGGATGGCGTCGGCTTGTCTTTGGTTTATAACAATTCCGTCCCCCGGTCATATCTATGGAAGCCTTGTTAACTTCAACCCTCAGCGTTGCGATTGCCGAGATCGGCGATAAAACCCAACTGCTGGCGCTGTTGCTCATCTGCCGTTTTCGCAAACCCTGGCCCATCATCGCCGGCATGCTGGCCGCGACCCTGCTCAACCATGCGGGCGCCGCCTGGATTGGCGAGTTTATCAGTCGCTGGCTCGACCCCAAGGTGATGACCTATCTGGTCGCTGCCGCCTTTATCGCCATGGCGATCTGGATCCTGGTGCCGGACAAGATGGATGACGAGGAGAGCTCCCTCGACAAGTACGGCCCCTTCATGGCTACTTTCGTGCTCTTCTTTATTGCCGAGATTGGCGACAAGACCCAGATTGCCACCGTGCTGCTGGCCGCCAAATATGACTCCCTCATTCAGGTGGTGACCGGTACCACCCTCGGCATGATGCTGGCCAACGTCCCTGTGGTGCTGATCGGCAAGCTGGGGGCGGACAAGCTGCCGCTCAAGGCGATCCGCATCGCCTGTGCCCTGCTCTTTGTCGGGCTCGGGGTCAGCACCCTTATCTTCGTCTAGCGGCACTCTGGCCACCGGTTCTACACAAGCCCTCTTCGGAGGGCTTTTTGCATTCTGGCTCCCGCCTCCATCACTCCGGCAACCGCCGTGGTCGCAGCCGCAAGCTGCCACTGCACGGGAGTGGGGCGGCCATGTCATAATGGGGCAAACCTCGTGGAGCACCCCATGCACAACGTATCAAGAGAGACGCTACTCGAATGGGTGAAACAGGGACGACTGGCGCCAGAGAAGCTGGCCGCCGCCCTCACCCTCGCCGATCTGCCCCCTGCCCATGCCCGCTGGCAGTGGCTGTTCGATCGCCTGCTGCTCTGGCTCGGCGCCCTCTGCATCGGGGCCGGCCTTATCTTCTTCGTCGCCTTCAACTGGCAGGCGCTGGGGCGGCTACCCCGCCTCGCCCTGCTGGAGGCGCCGCTGCTCGCCATGCTGCTTCTGCTGTGGCGCAAGCCCCTTGGCGATACGCCGCGTCAGGCGCTGCTCTTTGCCGTGGCCCTCAATATCGGCGCCCTGCTGGCGCTGGTCGGCCAGACCTACCAGACCGGCGCCGATCCCTGGCAGCTGTTCACCACCTGGGCGCTGATGCTGGTACCGCTGGCCGTCCTTGGCCAGAGCCCTCTCCTTTGGACTCTGGGCTGGCTGCTCGGTCAGCTGGCGCTGGTGCTCTACTGGCGGCTCGGTCTCTTCAGCTTCTTCTTCGCCTTTGACGAAGAGGGGCTGGGCTGGTGCCTGACCCTGCTCAACGCCGCCCTCTGGGGCTTGTTGCTGCTCGCCCCCGCCCGCTGGCGCCTGATGCCGGGCTGGCTGGCGGGTCTTGCCGCCGGGCTTGGCACCACCCTGCTCGCCCTGCTGGCGCTCTTCGATGCCGCCTCCCCGCTGGTGTGGCCGCTCTGGCTGGGCTGGCTCGCCGCGGCCTATGCCCTGTGGCACCATAAATTTATTGCCGGACTCGCTATGGGGTGCCTCAGCCTGATTGCCGTTATCCTCACCGCCCTTGGCA
Organism: Aeromonas sp. SCS5; assembly: GCF_001887375.1. Lineage (NCBI taxonomy): Bacteria > Pseudomonadati > Pseudomonadota > Gammaproteobacteria > Aeromonadales > Aeromonadaceae > Aeromonas > Aeromonas sp. SCS5. The sequence goes on along the minus strand of NZ_LFCS01000003.1, from coordinate 514,063 downwards.
AGTGGATGAAGCCGGATGTGGACGGTTTCCTGCTGCTCAGCCTCATCGCCATCGGCCTCTCGGTCGCCGCCAGCCGCTGGCTGCAACAACAACGGAGGTCCCATGAGTGATCTGACGCTCTGGCAAACCCTGCAACAGGCCAATCTGGTGGAAGGGGAGATGCCACGCAACAACCAACCGCACTGGTCGAGCCGTTTTCTGCTCGGGCTGGTGGGATGGATCGCAGCCCTGTTCCTGCTCTTCTTTCTCTTTATGACCTTTGAGCAGCTGACCCGCGAGGCCAACAGCGCCCTGCTGCTTGGCGCCGTGCTGCTGGGGGTGGCTTACGCCATCAACCGCAGCCAGAGCGGCGATCTCTGGGATCAGTTCGTGCTGGCGCTCGCGCTGGCAGCCGATGCCTGGCTGCTCTACGGCCTGCTGGACCAGGCTGACAGCCACCAGAGCCTGCTCTGGTTCGGCCTCTGCCTGCTGTCGCTCGCCATCGCGGTGCTGTTCGATCACTGGCTGGTGCGGCTGTTTCACAGCGTGGCGGCGGCTCTGCTGCTGACCCTAGCCCTTGCCTGCCTCGGGTTGCAACTGCTGGCCCTGCCGCTGGTGATGGCAGCCATCACCTTCTGCTGGCTGCGCGCCGATCACGACCCCGCCCGTCACCAGCTCTACCACGCCATCACCCTGGGGCTCGCCCTCTCCCTGCTGGTACTGGGTCGCCTGCACCAACCGCTGTGGGAAGGTGGCAGCAGCGTGCTCGACGAGCTGGGGCTGTCACGCCTGCCACTCTGGCTCAATCCGCTGCTCTGCGCCGCCCTGCTGCTGGCGGTGATGGTGAAACTGAAGCTGCCGCTCTGGTACGGTCTGCCGCTGGTGCTGCTCAGCGCCGTCATTCCGGGGATGGGGGCTGGCGCACTGGTGCTGATCCTCGGCTTCTATGCCGGCAGCCTTGGCCTGATGACCCTCGCCGCCCTGCTGCTGGTGGGTTATGGCGCCCTCTATTACTACGATCTGGGGCTCACCCTGATGACCAAATCCTGGCTGCTGCTGGGCTCGGGGGCCCTGTTACTGGCCGCCCGCCAGCTGCTCAAGACCCTCTCGGCAAGGAGCGACTCATGAGACCCGCGACCCGACAACTCGGCCTGTTGCTCACTGGCCTTGCCATTCTGGCGGGCATCAACCTCACCGTCTGGCGTTTTGAGCGCGCCATGAGCAGTGGCGAGGTGGTGCTGCTGCGGCTCGCCCCGGTCGATCCCCGCTCCCTGATGCAAGGGGATTACATGCGCCTCAACTACGAGATCGCCCGCGAGCTGGCCAGCAGCGATGACCGCGACAAGCAGAGCGATACCCTGGTGATCCGCCTCGATGCCCATCAGGTGGCCAGCCGGGTTGCCGATGGCAAGCCGGATCAGCTGGCCAGCGATGAGCGGCTATTGCAGGTGCACCGCAGCGATCGCCAGTGGCTGATTGGCCCCGACGCCTTCTTTTTCGAAGAGGGGGATGGCGAGGCATTGAGCCGTGCCCGCTATGGCGAGTTTCGCCTGCATCCTGATGGCAAGACGTTGCTGGTGGGGCTGCGCGATGAGGCTTATCAACCGATTGGGAGAAGCCGGTCACGTTGGTAACGGGGCAAAGTGGCTATTTGAGCGGTTCATGGTCACACTCAAAGCACGGTTGACTGCTGAGGATGTTCCCCATGAGGATTTGGCTCACCTGCTTGCTGCTATTGCTCCCCTGGGCCTCGATGGCCCGGGCCGATCTGGGCAAACTCGAATACTTCACCGAAGAGTACCCCCCCTACAACTTCAGCGATGAGCAGGGCCAGCCCACCGGCCTTGCGGTGGAACTGCTGCAGATGGTGTGGAAGAACAGCGGGGTGGCCCCCCAACCGATCCGCATCCTGCCGTGGGCGCGCGGCTACTACCTGCTGACCCAGAAGCCCAACGTGGTGCTCTTCTCCACCGCCCGCACCCAGGCGCGGGAAGATCTCTTCAAGTGGGTCTGCCCCATCGGCTACTCGGAGTACATCCTGCTCGGGCGCAAGGCGCAAAACATCACCCTCACCTCCGTCGACGAGATGAGCAAGTACCGGATAAGCGCGGTACGCTCCGATGCCGCCGAGCAGCTGCTGCTCAACAACGGCATGGATGACAACAACATCATCCCCGCCAACCGCCTCAATCAGGCGGTCAAGATGCTCGCCTCCGGCCGCGCCGACCTGCTCGCCACCAGCAAGCTGGCCGGTTATGACGCCCTGCGCGAGATGAAGCTCAACAGCGACGACTTCAACGTCGCCATGGTGCTGAGCGCCGAGCAGCTCTGCTACGCCTTCAGCCGTCAGGTGGATGACAAGGAGATCAAGCTGTTCCAGAGCGGCCTCACCCGCGCCCTCGCCTCGCAGGAGTTTTTGAAGCTGCAGGCCAAATACCTGCCCATTCGCTGAGGGGCTGCTGAAGCAAGAAACAGACGAGGGATGCCAACGGCATCCCTCGCTATTATTGAAGAACCTGACCGCTCAACCTTGGCGAAACCGGTCGGCTTGGTCACAATTGAGCATAGATATTCCCTTGAGCTGGATGGAAAAAATGAAACCATGGATTGGATTGGCCGCACTGCTTGTTAGCTCCCTCACCCACGCCAGCCCCGAGCTGGCCAAGCTTCACTACCTGACCGAAGATTACAAACCCTATAACTATGCCGACGAAGCGGGCAAACCAACCGGCTTTGCGGTCGAGCTGCTCAAGCTGGTATGGCAGAAGACCAACACCCCGGAGCAGCCCGTCACCATCATGCCATGGGCCCGTGGCTACTACCTGCTGACCCAAAAACCCAATGCGGTGCTCTTCTCCACCGCCCGCACCCAGGCGCGCGACCCCCTGTTCAAGTGGGCCTGCCCCATCGGTTACGCCGAAATCGTGCTGGTCGGGTTGGCCGAGCACAAGATCAACATCACCAAGCTCGACGATGCCAAGGCGTTCAATATCGGGGCGGTGCGGGCCGATGTGGGCGAACAGCTGCTGCTCAACAACGGCTTTGACGAGACCAAAATCATCGCCGCCAACCGCCTCTCCCAGGCGCTCAAGATGCTCACCTCCGGCCGGGTGGATATGGTCTCCACCAACAAGACCACCATGGAGCAGCAAATTCAGGAGCAAAAACTCGACCCCGCCAAGTTCAAGGAGCAGTGGCAGCTGAGCTCGGAACAGTTCTGCTACGCCTTCAGCCATCCGGTGAGCGACGATCTGGTCAAGGAGTTCCAGAACGGCTTGACCCAGGTGCTGGCGGGCAGCGAATACCCGCTGCTGCACAACAAATACTTCCCCGCCCCCGCCACCAAATAGCGCCGCCGCGCCAAACACCAACAACAAGGGGCCCACCGCGGGCCCCTTCTCTTTTGCCGTTTGCTCTCCCCTAGCCGCGCACCAGCGCCGCGGCGGCCACCTTGTGACGGGCAATAAGCTGCTCGATATCCAGCCCCTCGATGGCGCCATCCACCACCCGCCACTTGCCGCCCACCATCACCCGATCGGCCCGCTCGGCACCGCACAAGATCAGGGCCGCGATGGGGTCGTGACTGCCGCTAAAGCGCAGATCGTCGAGCTTGAACAGCGCCAGATCCGCCTGCTTGCCGGGCAGCAGCTCACCGAGATCGCCGCGCCCGAGCAGCCGGGCTGAGCCAGCGGTCGCCCACTCCAGCACCTTGCGCGGGGTAATGCGCTCGGCGCCATAGCGCAGCCGCTGCAGATAGAGGGCCTGACGGGCCTCCTGCATCAGGTTCGAGGCATCGTTGGAGGCCGAACCGTCCACCCCGAGCCCCACCGGCGCACCGGCCGCCTCCAGATCCAGGGTCGGGCAGATACCGGAGGCGAGCCGCATATTGGAGACCGGACAGTGGCACACCCCGGTGCCCGCGGCCCCCAGCCGCGCAATCTCGTCCGGATTGAAGTGGATGCCGTGGGCCAGCCAGGTGCGATCGCCCAGCCAGCCCACCTTCTCCAGATAATCGACGGTGCGCAGGCCAAAGCGCGCAAGGCAGAACGCCTCCTCATCCAGCGTCTCCGCCAGATGGGTGTGCAGCCGCACATCGAGCTCGGCCGCGAGTCTGGCGCTCTCCACCATGATCTCCTCGGTCACCGAGAAGGGGGAGCATGGGGCCAGCGCAATCTGGATCTGCGCCCCGGCGCCGCGCTCGTGATACTGGCGCACCAGCCGCAAGCTGTCATCGAGGATCTGCTGCTGCCCCTGCACCGTGTGGCGCGGCGGCAGGCCCCCCTCATCCTCGCCAAGGCTCATGGAGCCGCGAGTCAGCATGGCGCGCATCCCCAGCTCACGCACCGCCGCCACCTGAATATCGATGGACTCCTCCATCCCGCGCGGGAAGAGGTAGTGGTGATCCGCAGCCGTGGTGCAACCCGAGAGCAGCAGCTCCGCCATCGCCACCTTGCTCGCCAGCGCCAGCGCGTCCGGCGTCAATCTGGCCCACACCGGATAGAGAGTCTTGAGCCAGGGGAAGAGCGGCTGATTGACCACCGGCCCCCAGGCGCGGGTCAGGGTCTGGTAGAAGTGGTGGTGGGTATTGATAAGGCCCGGCAGCACCACATGGTCGCGGGCATCAAACAGCTGATCGCACGGCCGGGCAGGCTGCTGGCCTGCCGCCAGCACTTCGCTTATCAGGCCGTTTTCAATCACCAGCCCGCCGCGGCCATCGACCGTTTCGGGGGTAAAGGTGGCAAGGGGGTTTTTAATCCAGATACGGGTAGCGGACATGGCCGACTCCTCCATCAGTGACACATAGGGGTGAGCCAGCTCAGTTATACCCTGTCTGCTGATCCAGAGGCGGCGGTCAGCGACCGCGGCCAACCCAGTCTAGACAAGCCGCGCGAAAAGTCTGTGATCGCCGTTTTGAATCAAGGTGATAGCGACGGATTGCCCAAGGCGACCAGCCGCACAAGGTTCATCCTGCAATTAATCAATCAGTAATTAACAAAAGCTTGTGCCAGCGCAAAAAAACCTCTGGTTTCTGATAGTTGCGTGATGGCCGCCATAGTTAAGTGCTCAATGAATCCGTAAGATATTTGGCGGCGCCTGTTGGCCCCTTTTCCCAAACCAAGGTCAACGGCGCAATGTGGCAGCGACAGTCAGGGGCGGTAGCGTCTTTCACGGAGACCAGCCGGTCTCCCGCCCCTGCGCCAAGGTGCGAGGGTTGCACCCTCGACTGGCGTTCCCGTCAGCCCCCGGGGCTTTGGCCATACCCCCATGTGGATGAGACGCTTGGGGCAGTTTGTAAGGTCGAATCGGGTCGAGTAGGGTCGATTAGCGAAGCGTAATCGTCCGCGGTAACTCTCTCCTTGCGGGAGAAGCGTAGGGTGCAATAAGCGCAGCGCATTGCACCAAGGTAACCGTCCCCTCTCCCCCTGCGGGAGAGGGCTAGGGTGAGGGGTCGCCAACCCCGTTGGCATGACTTCGCCATGCAGGACACGAGGGCGTTGCCCTCGACGGGGTTTCGCCGCCGCTGCGCGGCTTGGCGAGTGACTTTTCTTTGCGTGGCCAAAGAAAAGTCACCAAAAGAAAGGCCACCCCCCACTTGTTCGCCCTCCTGCGTCGGGTTCCCTCGGTTCAGGCAAAAGGTCTGGCGGAACGACGCAGACGGTACATCCCTGTACCGCCTGCGTCTGCGCCGTCGTCCATGACGGCGCTCCTGACCTTGTGCCCTCACCCCGGCGAACAACAGGGGGCAACAGCCAGCCCGCTGCACCGAGGCCGGTTAACAGGCGTAGGGTGCACCAAGCGCAGCGCATTGCACCGCGGTAACACGCCCCAGCCTATTCGGGGCAAAGATCGGGCGGGTTGTTAGCTCAGAGTCAGCCCCTCGCCCATCCCATGGCGAGAGCAGATTGTTGCATCTATGCAACAAGTGTCATCAACATGGTTTCACAGGTGAAAAAATCATGGCGGGTATAACGGCAAGCGGTGCCCATCCCTATCTGGAAACGGTTTTATATTGAAGGCCCGATAGTGAGTATTTCACCGTAATAACACCTTATTTCTCGAACGTCCGATTACGTTTTTCTAATCGAACCTACGGCCCTTCCATCCATTTACACTTTGTTAATCAAACTTAATTTTTTCATTAAAATCCAATTTAGAGGTAATTTATGAGCATAATAAATCACGAACAACCAGAATATTGGGTTAGGCGAAAAAGGGAAGATGATGAAGGATATCCGTCAAAAAGATTCAACTCTAACAACAGTGACTCTCAATACCAGAGAGATCGAGCCAGAATTATACACTCTGCAGCATTTAGAAGATTACAGGCAAAAACTCAGATCCTAGGTATCGGTGAGAGCGATTTTTACAGAACTAGACTAACGCACTCCCTTGAAGTTGCTCAAATAGGTTCTGGTATTAGTGAGTTTCTTCACGAAAAATACAACTATTGTGATGACATAAGCAAATGGTTACCATCACTTAGCTTAATCGAGACTATTGGATTGAGTCATGATTTAGGGCATCCACCTTTCGGCCATGGTGGGGAGGTGGCATTAAACTATGCGATGATAAATGAAGGCGGTTTTGAGGGGAATGGACAGACGCTAAGAATAATTACAAAACTAGGTGAATACTCACCATCCAACGGGATGGATCTAACAAGAAGAAGCATCTTGGGCATATTAAAATACCCTTGCCCATACAGCAAAACTCATAACTATAAAAAAGTCATATCCAGTACACAGCAGCCACCTATAAACCTAGATAACTATCATCCACCTAAATGTTATCTAGATGATGAAACCCATGATATAGATTGGATTTTTCAATCAATTCCATTGCATGACCGTCTAACCTTCACTGACATTAAAAAAAATGAAGACAAACATCACAAGACAAAATACAAAGCCTTTGACACCAGCATAATGGAATTAGCTGACGATATATCTTACGGCGTTCATGATCTTGAAGATGGTATAGCCATAGGCCTAATAACCAAAGATATGTGGATCAATGAAGTTGCATCAAAAATAGGAATGTACAAAGAAAATAAAGTGGCAATGGATATAGATTTTTATACAGGAAAATTATTTTCAGGCTCAAACAAAGATAGAAAACATGCAATAAGCAAGCTGATTGGTCATTTTATATCATCCATATCTATAAAAAAGAACAAATTATTTGAGACACAACTTCTTGATTTATGTGTGACACTCCCTGATGACAGCAAAATAATTCTAGACTTACTCAAGTCATTGGTTATGACTAGAGTAATAAAAACACCTGAGGTGCAAGTGCTAGAGTACAAAGGACAACAAATTGTTCTTAAACTATTTGAAGTGCTGAAGTCTAATCCAGAGAGACTTCTGCCTAGAAGTACGTTTGACAAATATGTTAATGCAGAGAACAAAGAGCGAGTCATTTGTGATTACATTTCTGGAATGACAGATAACTATGCAACAAAACTCTACCATAAATTATTTACACCGAGTAATGGTTCAATTTTCGATAAGCTTTAAATAGCCTATCAACATCCTATCTAGCTGCTGTTATAAGAGTAGTAGCTCTCCCATAACAGCCGCTTCCTCATATCAATTTCTATATCCCTTATACGTAAATGAAATCACTATAGAAAATAAAACACACAGAAAAATTCATGTTTAAACCATGTCCATGGAAAAAGATATGAACCAAATCCTTAAGATACTTACAGAAAATATTGATTGGGAAATAAAAGAACAATGCGAAAAAAGATATCAAATACTGTTAAGCCAATATAACTACTTGCATGACACAAAAAATGAACACCTAGTATACTCAATTAACAATGGGTGGTTCCATGACAAATACCAAACTTTATTTTCATTGAATGCATTTTTCCAAAGCGTAATCGGTCCATTAACTAGTGCCACCCAAGGTATTTCCAATTCTGGACTTGGAGGTAAAATTTCAATAGCATATGGTAAAACCATAAAATTCAACTCCAATAGAAATGCAATAATCAATGAAATGGCAACTGATTTTTATAAAACCGTAAGTAATTTAGGATTCAATCCGCTCTGGTTAAATCAAAATAAAGCAAGTGATATTGTGTATAGTATTGCACAGGACTTGAGAAATGAAGAACTTAACTAATGATTGGCTAACTACAGCTGAGAAAAGTATTACTGAGTTTTCTAAAAAACACTCTACAACATATAATAAAAAGAAAAGAGAAATTTCTGCATCCTTTGAAATAGGTTGTTTCCATGCGCTTTTACGCTTCTATGAGACACATGGTTTCTCCCTTCATCTAGAAAATTTGATTAACAATGAGTATAGATACCTTACAACTCCAAATGGGAATCCAAGTAATTTTTCTTTCATCTCAATCACAGGTCTAGATGGTGATTACGAAATACGCCAACAAGTAAGAATTAAATCTCACCTAGATAATGACATTGCATTTTCACCTGACATTGTAGTTCTCCATAAAAATGCATCAATATCTAACTTAAAAGATGTAGATTACGCTTCAGGGAAAAGACCTTTTTACTCTGTATTTAGCAAAGATGTTGTGGCAGCTCATGAATGTAAGTCCATGACACCATTCCCTGAACTGCTTGTTTCATTCATTGGTATGTTTATTACTGCCCATCTGTGGGCAAATAATTTGATTGATGAAAAATCACCACTACATAAAGATGGCACCCATTTAGCACCAACAATGTTCGTTGGTGGGGCAGCCAGTGCATTACACTTAAGAATGATCACATCCCTGCAGAAGGTCTATCCAATAAATATAATTGTTGGCTTACACCAAGGAACATGGGATTTAACCGGAAGTCATAAAAAAATAAACAAATTGAAGTTCAATAAAAGCCAGCAAAAAATGGATACACCTACGATAGAAGAAATAATAAATGTAGAGCTGGAAAACATTCCATTTTAGGATGCGCATTATACTTTACATGATAAAAATAAGATAAGAATCAATAAACAGACACTAAAGCTAGCTGCGAGATATCACATTTATCACCCTCAAAAATATAAAAACACCACAAGCTTATAGAATATAGATCAGGAAATACATCGAGGATTTATGACAAAAAAACAAGGCTTGATAGCAAAAATACTATTTATCATTTCCGCATTATGTGGATTGGTTGTTTCCGCTGCTCTTGGATACATTTTCTCTGATAGCTTTAGCGTAAATGGCATTACCATATCATTGATTGGTGCAGCATTAGTTATCGCATTTCACTACTGCGCCTATCTTGGCTTGATTCAACAATCTTTTGGAATGGCAATCATTTTTTGGATTTATATAGTACTAAATCTGTTTAGCATTCCTATTGGGACGATATTTTCTATAACGTTGATATATTTTTGGAATCAACAAAGAAAACCACATTCATCCCCTATCTAAATAAAAACCGCAGCCTTGAGCTGCGGTTTTTATTTCTATTCCCCAAACACTTTTTCTCTCAAGCCAAAACCCTATTTCCCCAACCCCTTGCACTGCTCTCCCCCTGTGGCGGGATAGGCGGTGAGCGTCTCATAGAGAGCGGCGCGCAGGCTGCCGGATTGGCAGAAATCACAGCTGCCGCCGGCGTCGATATCGGTGATGCGGGCGCCTTGCTGCCCGTCAAGTACCAGATAGGTGCTGACAAAACGGTAAGTGCCGCTGGGGGCGTCGAGCGGGGTGCCCGGCTCGCCAAAGGTGAAGCGCACCTTGACCTCGCTGCGATCCCGGCTGCCGGCGATGGCGCGCGAGGAGAGGATCTCCGAGCCCAGCAGGTTATCCCAGGCGTTGGGCAGGAAGGGGTTGCCCTCGACAAAGGGGGGCTTCTCGTCGGGGGCCTCGCGGGTGGCTATTTCGCGCGCCCTGGAGGCGGCATTGAGCAGGCAGAGCAGCTCGGGGGAGACGATAGTGGGCAGCGCGCCGCCGAGATCGCTCTGATAGAGGCCGCTCGGTTTGACTTGGCGCTCCCAGTCGAGAAACTGGGCCACCTTGGCCTTGGCGCGGGCACTGGCGGCCGGATCGAGTTTGCCACTGGTGGTGGTGCCCGCATGGGCCGGGGCGATCAGGGCCGCCGCAGAGAGGGCCAGTGCCAGCACGGGCCAGCTGGATATCTTCATGGTGCCATCTTCCTTATGTTCGCTTGCATGGGCCCTGCCTTGAACCAAGCGCCGGGCCCTGAAAAAAAGAGCGCAGCCCAAGGGCTGCGCTCTGCGTCAGATCGTCAACCGGCGGGCCTTAGGCACGGCGCCAGCTGGTCTTGCCGGCACTGTCTTCCAGCACGATGCCCATCTCGGTGAGACGGTTGCGGGCGGCATCGGCAGCGGCCCAGTTCTTGTCGGCACGGGCCTGATTGCGCTCGGCGATCAGGCGCTCGATCTCGGCAACCTCTTCGTCCGCTTCGTCACCCTTCAAGAAAGCCTCGGGGTCTTGCTGCAGGATGCCGAGCACGGCGCCCAGCTCGCGCAGACGGGCGCCCAGCGCGGCGGCAACGGCCATGTCTTCACCCTTCTGGCGGTTGATCTCGCGCACCAGATCGAACAGGGCGGAGTAGGCTTCCGGGGTGTTGAAGTCATCGTCCATCGCCTCTTTGAAGCGAGCCACCTGCTCGTCACCACCGGCAGCAACGGCAACCGGCAGATCGCGCAGGGCGGTGTACATCCGCTCCAGCGCGGCGCGGGCTTGCTTCAGGTTATCTTCCGAGTAGTTGAGCTGGCTGCGGTAGTGGCCAGACATCAGGAAGTAACGGACGGTTTCGGCGTCGTAGTGGGCCAGGACGTCGCGGATGGTGAAGAAGTTGCCAAGGGATTTGGACATCTTCTCTTTATCCACCATCACCATGCCGCTGTGCATCCAGGTATTGACGTAGTCGCCACCGTGGGCGCAGCAGGACTGGGCGATCTCGTTCTCGTGGTGCGGGAACTGCAGATCGGAGCCACCGCCGTGGATGTCGAAGTGGTTGCCAAGGTGCTTGGAGTTCATGGCGGAGCACTCGATGTGCCAGCCAGGACGGCCCGGGCCCCAGGGGCTTTCCCAGGTCGGTTCACCCGGCTTGGACATCTTCCACAGCACGAAGTCGAGCGGGTTGCGCTTGGCATCGACCACGTCGACGCGGGCACCGGCTTGCAGCTGCTCCAGATCCTGACCGGAGAGCTTGCCGTAGTCGGCGTAGGATTCGACGATAAACATCACATCGCCGTTATCCGCCACGTAGGCGTGCTCTTTTTCCAGCAGGGATTGCACCAGCTCGATGATCTCTTCGATATGCTGGGTGGCGCGCGGTTCGATATCCGGGCGCACCATGCCGAGGGCGTCGAAGTCGGCGTGCATGTCGCCGATCAGCCGCTCGGTCAGCTCGTCGCAGGTCACTTGGGTCTCGGCGGCACGCTTGATGATCTTGTCATCCACGTCGGTGATGTTGCGCACGTAGGTGAGGTCGTAACCGGCGTAACGCAGGTAGCGAGCCACCACATCAAAGGCGACGAAGGTGCGGCCGTGGCCGATATGACAGTGATCGTAGATGGTGACACCACACACATACATGCCCACCTTGCCCGGGTGGATAGGTTTGAATTCTTCTTTTTGACGAGTGAGTGTGTTGTATATCTTCAGCATCTTCTAACCACTGCCTGTGAGTAAAATGGTTGGTCATGATACCCCGTTCAGGGGCAGAAAACGAGGCAGAAAACGTGGCCAATCCCGCCTGCCAGCACGGTTACGGCGCCAGAGAGACTATGCCGCCAGCCCCTGATGGGCTAGAATTGCCACCACTTTATGCCATACACCTGCGGGCACTTCGTCGTCCGCATCAAATGAAAGGACATATCATGGTCACTCTGCACACCAATCACGGCGACATCACCCTCACCCTGAATGCTGAAAAAGCCCCGGAAACCGTGGCCAACTTCCTGCAATACTGCCGTGACGGTCACTACGACAACACCATCTTCCACCGCGTTATCGACGGCTTCATGATCCAGGGCGGCGGCTATGCCCCGGGCTTTGAAGAGAAAGACACCCGCGCCCCCATCAAGAACGAAGCGGCCAACGGCCTCTCCAACAAGATCGGCACCATCGCCATGGCTCGCACCATGGAGCCGCACTCTGCCAGCGCCCAGTTCTTCATCAACGTGAACAACAACGACTTCCTCGACTTCAAATCCGCCACCACTCAGGGCTTCGGCTACTGCGTATTCGGTGAAGTGACCGCCGGCATGGACGTGGTCAACAAGATCAAGGGCGTCAAGACCGGCAACTACGGCCGCATCCATCAGGACGTTCCGACCGAAGACGTGGTGATCACCAAGGTGACCCTTGCTGACTGATCTCTGCCGACTCGGCACTGACAAAACTGCGGCCCCGGCCGCAGTTTTTCCATCTGCCTCCCCCACTGCCTGCCCAAACTGGCGCCGCCTCGACTATCTGGCCCACGGCAACCCGCGCCAGCGCTCGGCCCATGCCCTGCTCACAGCGGGTGTGTGGGATGAGCTGGCAGCGCAGTGCGCCGACATGGCGCTGGTGAGCACGCTGGTCATCGGCCTTGATCGGCCGGGCAGCGATCTCGATATCCTCTGCCAGCATCCAGATCCCGCGGCGTTTGCCGCGACGCTCGAAGCTCAAGGTTGGCAGGCGAGCGCCAAAGACGACAATGTCTGGCTGCTGGAGCGCACCTTTCCCCGCCTCGAGCAGCACATTGCCGATAGCGATAGCGACAAGAGCGAGGCCAACTGGCCGCTGGAGCTTTATGTCACCACCGCCCCCATCGAGACGCTTAATGGCTGGCGCCACCTCACCCTGATGGCAGCCCTGCTCGAGCGCTTTGGCGATGACTTCTACCGCGAAGTGCTGCGCCTGCGCCTTGAAGAGGGACTGAAAGGGGAAGCGGCCATGTGCCGGTTGCTGGGGCTGGCGGGCGATCCTTATGAAGCGCTGCTGACGCTGGAGGGGCAGGATTTGGCCCATCTGGTGTGGCCCGCCGCTATCGCGGCTCCCGAATCGGATGCGACCAGCAGCAACGGCTCAGCCATGCGCACCCTCTTTATCAGCGACATTCACCTGTGCAGCGATCGGCCCGATATGACCGCCGCGCTGGTGCACTTTCTGGCCAAGGAGGCGGTGGGCGCCGATGCCCTCTATGTGCTCGGCGATCTCTTCGAGTTCTGGATTGGCGATGATGACCCCAACCCGCTCCATCAGGAGATGGCCGACGCTTTTCTGGCCCTGAGCCAGCAGAACGTGCCCATCTACTTTATCCACGGCAACCGCGACTTTCTGCTGGGCCAAGAGTTTGCCAAGCGCGCCGGCATCACCCTGCTGGGGGATCCGTGCGTGATCGAACTCTATGGCGAGCGGGTGGTGCTGAGCCACGGCGATCTGCTCTGCACCCTGGATGAGGGGTATCAGAAGTTTCGTCGCATCACCCAGCTCAAGTGGCTGCGCTGGCTGTTCCTGCGCCTGCCGCTCGCCCGCCGTCAGGCCATCGCCCGCAAGATGCGCGGCCAAAGCCAGATGGAGAACGCCCACAAGAGCCAGCGCATCATGGATGTGACGCCAGCTGCGGTTGACGAGATGCTGCGCCAGCACGGCTGCAAGGTGATGATCCACGGCCACACCCACAGACCCGCCATCCACCACTTCCAGCTCGATGGCGCGCCTGCCCGGCGCATCGTACTGGGTGACTGGTTCGAGCAGGGCTCGGTGCTGGTCTGCCTCCCCGGCGAGCAGCAGCTGGAGACAAGGCCGCTGGCAGCCGCACGCTGACAGCAGGTTCACAATGCATCCGTAAAGAGAGGGGCGCGTCAGCAGTGACGCGCCCCTTGTTGTTTTGTTGCGGCAGCTCTACCGGTGCCCCCCGAAGCGCTGCACGCCGAGGCGGTGTTAGCGGCTGAAGTTGGGCTCCAGCGCATAGTGCTTGAAGCAGGCCTCCAGATTGCTGCGAATGGCCGGTGTCACGTTGATGAACTCCAGCCCGTAGACCTCGCCCTCCGCCTCCTGTTTCGACCACATCACTCTGGCGGTCACGGCCAGCGGTGTCTGGTTGCGATAGAGGTCGATGGAGGGTTTGGGGGTGTAGATCTTGAGCTCGACTTGCGCCTTTTTGGGCAATTCGAGGGACTGTACGGTACGCAGGCGCAGACCGGTCACGCTGAAGTCCTCGGTGATCGATTCGTGGAAGCCGCCGCCAGCCTCGACCTTCACCATCATGTGCTGATACATGCGGGGGGCGCCGCGCAGCTCGTGTTCGGCGCGATCGACACTGCTGGCCGCCTCGAAGCGGAACTGCTCCATGATATCGCGCAGCTGGCTCGACTCTTCGTACAGGGTGCGGCTGATGATCCCGGTGGTCTGCACCTTCTCGGTATTCTCGGAGAGGGCGTGCAGCAGATCGTGCAGATGGGTATTGAGAGAGGCGAGCTTGTGCATCTGCTCGTCGCTGGTGGTGCGGATCTGGTCGGCGGCCCCGACGCTGCGCTCAATCTCGCCCATCAAGCCATTGATGGACTGGCTCGCCTCGTGGGCCTTGTCCATGGTGAGGTGGGTGCGGGCAATCACGCTCTTCACCGTGGTTTCGTTCTCGCCGATAAGCTGGCTCAGGGTGGTGACAATTCCGTTGATCTCTTTGGTCGCCTGTCCGGCATGGTTGGCCAGCTTGCGCACCTCGTCAGCCACCACCGCAAAACCGCGACCATGTTCACCGGCACGGGCCGCTTCGATAGCGGCGTTGAGGGCCAGCAGGTTGGTCTGCTCGGTGATGGCAGTGATGGACTGGGTGATCACCTGGATCTTCTGGCTTGCCTCGCTCAGCTGGCGAGTCTTCTGCTCGGCCTGCTGCGCTTCGGTCACGGCGCGGCGCATCTCCTCGATGTTCTCGCTCATCACCCGGGTGCTGTTGTTGGCACTCTGGTAGGCCAGTTCGGCCTGCTGCCCGACCTGAGCGGCCAGACCCGATACCGCCTCGGCCGCACAGGAGAGATCGTTGCTGGCACGGCTCACCTCACCGGAGTGGTGCTGCTCGGTCTGGGCCGCATCCGTGATGGTTCTGGAGATATCGGAGATCTGATAGGAGGATTGGGCCAGCTGGCGGGTACGCAGGTCAATCTGGCGCATATGACCGCTAAGCTGCTCGGCCATCATGCGCATGGTGCCCAGCACGCTGTTGCCACCAAAGCGGGTCTCGATCCTGACGGTCAGGTTGCCGGCTGCGATCTCGGCAGCGACCCGGGCGGCATAGTCCGGCTCGCCCCCCAGAGTGCGCATCAGATGGCGGTACTGGATCAGATAGGCCATTGCCACAAAGAGCAGGGAGACCAGCCCGGCCCCGAGGCTTATCCAGAGTGACAGGGCCTTGGCCTCGTCCCGACTGGCGATGGCGCTGGCTATACGACCGTCAAGCTCATGGGAGATGCGCTCGAGCTTCCCGGCGCCATTCTCGACCATGGCATCAAACCCGTCCGGGCTGGTCATGATGGCGTTGCCGGCCTCCCGCCCCTTCTGGACATAGGCGTTGACCATGACGATCCCTCTCTCCTGCAGCTGCCTGACCACGTCCTGCATTGGCAGGATCTCGTCGGTGAGATCCGGCAGGGTACGAGCCAATGTATCGAGATTTTTCAACGCATCATCACGGTAGGTAGACGCCTCGGCGATCCCCTCTTCGGTATCGCCGGTCACCGAGGCATCGGTCAGAAACTGCTGGATCTGCACCAGATCAAATCGGGTTGCCTGGAAGGTCGATTGAGCACGCTCCAGGAGGTCAACCTTCTCCTGGGCTCGCAGCTGGGTTTGACTACTCCAGATGGAGACCACAGAGGCCACCAGCAGCGGCACCGCCACCAGTATGCCGCCCTTGATCATCATCCACTTGACGGAGCTCCCTCTCACCGGTTTGTGCGAGGCGATAGCAGCCTCTTTCAGCTCGAAGGTGTTGTTGTGCAAGAGTCCTTGTGCAATGGCCATGGCGTCACCTCATGTGGTGGCAAATGGAAGAAGTCTTGTCAGCATGGCCCCCGTAGCAGAGTGCCAAGCTGCTGTTTTCCAACGAGCAAACACCATGCCAGCCATTTGTCGGGCTTGTTTCGGTTATTTATTGTCAAAACGCTAATTAAGCCCCGGCGGTCACTCCCGGGTTCACCATAATGCAATGCAATTTGCAAAAGCGGCGTCAGTGCTTTGCCAATTGAGAGCAAGCTCAGTGACATACCTCCTGCGTCATAACAAGTCCGACAGCTTGTGACCAGCCAAGGGGTTGGAGCCCTTCGCATCGCCAGCCGCATCCCTATAATGTGCCCCTCACATAAACAGAGAGGAGTAACTCATGGGTTTCATCACCTGGATTATTTTGGGATTGCTGGTTGGCATGCTGGCCAAGTGGATCATGCCGGGCCGCGACGGTGGTGGCTTCTTCATGACCGCCCTGCTGGGGATTGTCGGTGCCATGGTCGGCGGCTATGTGGGCACCTTGCTGGGTCTGGGCTCGGTGACCGGCTTCAATATTTCGAGCATCGCCATCGCCACCGTGGGTGCCCTTATCGTCCTGTTTGTCTTCAACAAGATCCGCAGCTGACAACCCAACGCCATCTTATGTGTAGATAAACAGGGCACCACACGGTGCCCTCTCTTTTTGTATCACCTTCACTATTTTGCCAGCGGCAAGATCAGCCTGACCAGCAAGCCACCCAGCTGAGTGGCGGGCAGCAGCACCACCTCGCCGTGATGGTAGTGGGCGATGTCGCGCACCAGCGCCAGACCAAGCCCAGCTCCCGGCTGTTCGCTGCCCTGCTCGAGGCGCTGGAACGGCTGCCAGACCCGCTCTGCCAGCTCGGGGGCAATGCCGGGGCCGCTATCCTCCACCTCCAGCCAGATCTGCCCTTTGCTTCGAACCACCCGCGCCGTCACAGTGCCGTGGGACGGGGTGTATTTGATGGCGTTGTCGAGCAGGTTGGCACACAGCTCCCCGAGCAGCAGCGGCTCCCCTGCCACCATGATGGCGGACTCCTCCCCCTCGTAACCAAGATCGATCCCCTTGCTGCGCGCCTGCGCCAGCCGTGACAGACAGGCCTGCTGCACCAGCGTCGTCAACTCAATGGGCTCCCGCAGGCGCAGCCCGGAGCACTCATCCGATTTGAGCCGGGCCAGCAGCAGGAGCCGCTCGGTCAGGGCGATGGTGTGATCGAGCCGCACGGCCATGGCATCGAGACTTTCGCTCATCAGGGCGGGATCGCCACTGCCGCGCGCTACCTCAACCTGGGTTTTCAGGATGGTAAGCGGGGTGCGCAGCTGATGGGCGGCATCGGCGCTGAAACGTTCCTGCCGGGCCACCAGCTGACGCAATCGGGCCAGCTGGCGGTTGAACGCCTGCACCAGCGGCCGGGTCTCCTGCCAGGGGAGCAGATCCGGCAAGGGGGCAAGCGTGGCGGCATCGCGGCGCAGGATCTCCCGCGACAAACGGCGCATCGGGGTGAGCAGCCGCTTGAGCAACAGATAGGCAAGTAGCAGGGTAAGCACCACCAGCGCCCCCTGGGTCAGCAGGGCCGACCAGAGCAGCTGCTGTGCCAGTTGCTGGCGGCCGAGCAGGGTTTCTGCCACCGTGATGCGGGCCATGCCGTTGACGCCCCCCTCGCCTACCGGTTGCAGCAGTATCACGGCGCGGATTGGCACCTCCTGATAGAGCCCGTCGTAGAAGTAGGCGAGCGCCGGATAGCGGTCGGTCAGGGGCGTGCCAACCGGCATGGGGGGCAGGTCATCAAAGCCGGAGATGACCCCATCGTCGATGCCGCGCACCTGATAGAAGAGGCGATCGCGCATGTTGCGCTCGAAGCTGTCGAGCACCACATAGGGCACATCCACCTTGAGGATGCCATCGCTTGCCGTCAGCCGCTCGGCGACGGTGCGGGCCGAAGCGAGCAGGGTGCGATCATAGGCCGAGGTGGCCGCCGCCAGCGCGCCGTAGTAACTGTACCAGGCCGAGGCAGCCCAGAGGCTCAGCAGGGGGCCACCCAGAAACAGCAGCAGTTGATGGAGCAGGGAGCGACTAATGGGAGGCCTCCGGCGCCGCTTCCAACAGATAGCCCAGCCCGCGCAAAGTGGTGATCACCACCCCGCTGCCCACCAGCTTTTTGCGCAGCCGGTGGATATAGAGATCAATGCTGTCGAGCCCCGCCTCGTCATCGAGATTGAACACCTGCTCGAACAGCTGCCCTTTGGCGACGGGGCGCCCGTGGCGGTACATCAGCGCGGTCAGCAGCGCCTGCTCGCGCGGAGTCAGGGCCAAGCGGGCATTGGCCAGCAGAAAATAGCCGTCGGGGTGCAGGGTCAGGCGTCCCAGTCGCAGCTCGGCGCCGCCACTTTCGCTGCGCCGCAGCAGGGCCCGCAGCCGGGCATCCAGCTCCCCCAGATCGAATGGCTTGGCCAGATAGTCATCGGCACCGGCATTGAGGCCGCAGATCCGCTCCTCCACCGCGCCGCGGGCGGTGAGAAGCAGCACCGGCAACCCCTGCCCTCGGCTGCGCAATCGGCCGAGAACCGCCAGCCCGTCGAGCTTGGGCATCTCGATATCGAGCACCGCCAGCGCGTATTTTTCGTGGCGCAGCAGATGATCGGCCCGGGCGCCATCAGCCACCCAATCCACCGCGAAACCGGCGCTGGTGAGTGCCCTCGACAGCCAGTGGGCCAGTTCGTGATTGTCTTCTGCCAACAGCAAGCGCATCCCTATCCCCTTGTTCTTAACGACGGCGTGCAACCACAGTGCTGCAACTGCATCCATTCACTCTGCCTGAGCGGAACAAGGTGCGATCACGGTCACACTCCCGCCAATTGGTCAGCGATTGAAAGGTGAATGAAAGGTTGTTGTTTTAACAATTTCGCATCACTTCGTCCATCGACGGAGTCACACCGAGAAAAAACAACGACAAGATGGAGCACACAACCATGAAGCAACGCACACATCATGCCCTCGCCCTGCTGACCCTGCTCGGCGCCCTGCCGCTGCAGGCGGCCGAGAGTGCCACCGCCCCGAGCCGTACCGAATGTATCGCACCGGCCAAACCGGGCGGTGGTTTCGATCTTACCTGCAAGCTGCTGCAGGTGAGCCTGCAGGAGACCGGCACCATCGACAAACCGATGCGGGTCACCTATATGCCGGGCGGGGTCGGTGCCGTGGCCTACAACGCCATCGTGGCGCAGCGCCCTGCCGAGGCGGGGACTGTGGTCGCCTTCTCCGGCGGCTCCCTGCTCAACCTCTCCCAGGGGAAATTTGGCCGTTACGGGGTGGATGATGTGCGCTGGCTGGCGGCGGTAGGAACCGATTACGGCATGATCGCGGTGCGCCACGATGCCCCCTATCAGAGCCTCAAGGATCTGGTGAACGCCATGGCAAACGACCCCAACAGTGTGGTCATCGGGGCGGGAGCCTCCATCGGCAGTCAGGACTGGATGAAGACGGCGCTGCTGGCCAAGCAGGCGGGCGTTGATCCGCACAAGATGCGCTACGTCGCCTTTGAAGGGGGCGGCGAGCCGGTCACTGCACTGCTGGGCAACCATGTGCAGGCGGTCTCTGGCGATCTGAGCGAGATGGTGCCCTATATCGGTGGCGACAAGCTGCGGGTGCTGGCGGTGTTCGCCAAAGAGCGGCTGCCCGGCAAGCTGGCCACCATTCCTACCGCGAGGGAGCAGGGTTATGACCTGGAGTGGCCGGTGATCCGCGGCTTCTATGTCGGCCCCAAGGTGAGTGACAGCGAATACCAGTGGTGGAAAGAGACCTTCGATCAGCTGGTGAAGACCGATACCTTCAAGGCGCAGCGGGATCTGCGCGGCCTGTTCGAGTTTGACCTGACCGGAGATGCGCTCGACAGCTACGTCAAGACCCAGGTGGCGCAATATCGCGAGCAGGCCAAGGCCTTCGGTCTGGCCAAATAGGAGTCGCAGCCATGAGCGATCGCATCTTTGCCGCCATCTGGCTGCTGCTCTGTCTGGCGGGGGCCTCCCTCGCCTGGCAGTACCAGAGCGAATACAGCTATGAGCCGCTGGGGCCACGCCCCTTTCCGCTCGGGATCCTCGGCCTGATGGCTCTCTGTGCCCTGTTGCTGCTGCGCCGCCAGCCGGACACCGTCAGCTGGCCGCCGCTGCGTACCCTGCGCCACCTCGCCATCATGGTGGCTGCGCTGGCCGGTTACGGCGCCAGCTTCGAGTGGCTGGGCTTTCCGCTGGCTACCGCCCTGCTCACCTTTGTGCTGGGGCGCCTGTTTGGCGCCTCGGCCAAAGCCGCCCTGCTCTCCGGCATCGTCGGCGGGCTGGTGCTCTATTTCGCCTTTGACAGGCTGCTGGATGTCACCCTGCCCCTCGGCGTCTGGTTCTCTTAAGGAGTCAATATGGATACCTGGATGTACCTCTCCCAGGGCTTTGCGGTGGCACTCACACCGGAGAATCTGGTGATTGCCCTGATCGGCTGCTTTGTCGGCACCGTGGTCGGCCTGCTGCCGGGCCTTGGCCCCATCAACGGCGTCGCCATCCTGTTGCCGCTGGCCTTTGCCCTGAAACTGCCCCCCGAATCGGCGCTCATTCTGCTCGCCACCGTCTATATCGGTTGCGAATATGGCGGGCGGATCTCCTCGATCCTGCTCAACGTACCGGGAGATGCCGCCGCCATCATGACCGCGCTGGATGGCTACCCCATGGCCCAGCAGGGCAAGGCAGGAGTGGCCCTCTCCATCTCGGCGGTCAGCTCCTTTGTCGGCTCCATGCTCGCCATCGGGGGGATCATTCTGTTCGCCCCGGCGCTGGCGCGCTGGTCGCTCGCCTTCGGCCCGGCTGAGTATTTCGCCCTGATGGTGTTCGCCATTGCTTGCCTTGGCAGCATGATGAGCCAGAACCCGCTCAAGTCCTTTATGGCGGCGCTGATCGGGCTCGGGCTCGCCACCGTCGGGGTGGATGCCAATACCGGCATCTATCGCTTCACCTTCGACAGCGTGCACCTCTCGGACGGGGTGCAGTTTATCGTGGTGGTGATCGGCCTCTTCTCGGTGAGCGAGATCCTGCTGATGCTGGAGCACACCAGCGGCGGCGGCAAGCTGGTGCGCACCACCGGGCGGATGCTGTTCAACTTCAAGGAGCTGGTCTATTGCACCGGCACCATGCTGCGCTCCTCCACCATCGGCTTCTTCGTCGGCATTCTGCCAGGGGCTGGCGCCACCATCGCCAGCGCCATCACCTATATGAGCGAGAAGCGGCTGGCCGGCCCGAATGCCAAATTCGGCGAAGGTGACATTCGCGGCGTGGCGGCGCCAGAGGCGGCCAACAATGCCTCCGCCTGTGGCTCCTTTATCCCCATGCTGACCCTGGGGGTGCCGGGGTCGGGCACCACGGCGGTGATGATGGGGGCGCTGACCCTCTACAACATCACCCCGGGCCCCACCATGTTCACCGAACAACCCGATGTGGTGTGGGGATTGATCGCCGCCCTCTTGCTGGCCAACGTCATGCTGCTGGTGATGAACATCCCCATGGTGGGTATTTTCACCCGTATGCTCTCCATCCCGCTCTGGTTTCTGGTGCCCGCCATCGCCAGCGTCTCGGCGGTGGGAGTCTATGCGGTGCACAGCACCACCTTCGATCTGCTGCTGATGGTGGGCCTCGGGGTCTTTGGCTACCTGCTGCGCAAAATGCACTTCCCCATGTCACCGCTCATTCTGGGCTTCGTGCTGGGTGAAATGCTGGAGCAGAACCTGCGCCGCGCCCTCTCCATCAGCAATGGCGACACCGCCATCCTGTGGAGCAGCAGCATCAGCCAGACTCTGTTGGTGCTAGCCATCGTGGTGATCGCCCTACCCCCGCTGGTACGCCTGCTGCGCCGCCGCAACCCAGTCGTGGCCGCCACAGATACCAGCGCAGAGCAAAGCTCCTGACAACCGGGGTGTTCTGCACACACAAGCAAGAAGGGCCCCACATGGTGGGGCCCTTCTTATTTCATCGAACAGCACAAAGTTGTGCCAGAGGTCATGACCAAAGAAAGCTGTCAGATAAAGCCCGTCAACAGGCTGGACGATGCCACGCAAAAGGATGTGCAGATTGCTGATCGCAAAAATAGAGCAGCCGAACCGAAAAGTGCAGTGGACACATTGGCGACATTCGGACAAAACAAAAAGGCCGCTATTTTTAGCGGCCTTTGTAAGTCATTGATTTTAATGGTACCCGAGGCCGGAATCGAACCGGCACGACGCGAACGTCGAGGGATTTTAAATCTGATTCAGCCCCATGAGAAAACAAGTACTTACATAAAAATCAAAGAGTTAGTTAACCAATAACAGCCAAAAATGACCACCCATTTAAAATTTTGTCGCCACTTTGTCGCCACTCTAACGCAATCCGACTGTCGATTTCCGAAGGCTATGGTTGGAGGACCTACAGCGAACAACTATAGGCCCCTCAACTTCCAAACACCACCAAAGTGATCAGCTACCTACCCCATACAATTCACACAACCTCTCAAAGTTAACGCCCATTTGTTGAAGAACGTTCTCTCTCTTATTGAAGAGAATCGACAACAACTGTCTCCTTACACTTGAGTCTCCCAAGTGAATAGCTCTGTGACAGCACGGACACAACGAAACAATGTTACCTAGTTGATCCAGGCTAAATTGGAAAGCTGTTTGCTCTGACATCGGTATCAGGTGATGGGCCTCCATGAAATTTCGTCCCGTTACAGGAGAGAGAAACGTTTGATGTAGTGGTTCTACTTCACAAGTGAAGTTACTCTGCTCGATAGCAGCTTTCGCTATTAGCGGGTCTCGCGTATAAACAGTACGAACCTGCTCAACAGGGACTCCAGCTTGTGAAGACATGATATTTTGCTGATATGAAAGATCCTCATTATCTTGTGCAGCAAGAACCGACATCAATCCCGATACTTGCGATGCTTGGTTTAGACCGTCCCAAAATTGAGCCCAAAATGCAGGCGAGATAAAACCCACGGTTGGGTATTGGTCACGTGGCCTACTGAAAATAATGAAATAATCTCCTGTATTTCCCGCATACCCTCTGGTCGTTTGCATATACAAACGCAACTCATTTCCAGCACTTTTTGGATACACTATTGGTATATCAAGTACAAACGACTCCATCAAATTCTGAGGATTAAGGACAGAAAACCAATGGCGGTCAGACAAGCCATCATCTATCGCTCCACCACGCCGTTTGATACTTGTCAGTGCAAGTTTTTGCGACAAAACAAATCTCTCATCCGAGTCCAAAGTCACACTACGGTCACCATTAGCTTCCCGTTCAGTAACAATTGAATAAGCCCCGAAAGTAGCCCCCAAAAGCTGAAGCTGCTCGTCAGTCATCATCGTCATAAATCATCTCCTATCACATTGGGCAAGAAGCAGGCCCAAGCCTGTTTCACACAGAGCACCAATACCCTGTATTACAGGGAGACAGATTACCCTGTAACACAGGGAAGTCAACACCCTGTAATACAGGGTGAAACAAGGTGCTGATATAAAAGAACTTATTTAAGAGGCGACATCATTTTGAGCTGAGCATAGCCAATGGGTTCAACCTTACAGCATCTTCCAAGTGATCAGGGGCAAAGTGTGCATACCGCATGGTCATAGCGATGGTGGAGTGACCGAGGATCTTCTGCAGCACCAAGATGTTGCCGCCGTTCATCATGAAGTGGCTGGCGAAGGTATGGCGCAGAACGTGGGTATTTTGCCCGGGTGGCAGTTCCAACCCTGCCCGTTCGACCACCATCTCGAAAGCACGATAGCAGTCACTGAACAGGCGGCCACGCTTTCTGGGCAACTGGGCATAGAGCTCGGGGCTGATGGGCACGCTGCGACTCTTCTTACTCTTGGTACGAGTGAAGGTGATGCGGTTGGGGGATACCTGAGACTGGGTCAGCTCTTCCACCTCAGACCAGCGTGCGCCGGTGGCCAAGCAGAGTTTCACGACCAGCAGCAGATCGGGGTTTGGACTCTCGGCGCAGGCAGCCAGCAGGCGCTTGAGTTCGTCAGGGTACAGGAAGGCAAGTTCGGCCTCGGCCACCTTGTAGGCTCGCAGTCCATCGAGGGGGTTTTCCCCCTGCCACTCCCCTAGCCTTTTCAGTTCGTTGAACACTGCACGCAAGTAGGCATGTTCGCGGTTAACCGTGTTGGGAGTGACGCCCTGTTTCTCTTGATTGATGGCGCGTCGATCGGTGATATCGCCCGAGAGTCGAGCTTCACGGTAGGCGGCAAAATCGCGAGCGGTGAAGTTAACCGCCAGCGGGTCACCGAGAGCGTGGCACACCGTCAGCAGCTTGGATTTACGAGCCTCACCATCGCGCAGACTCTGGCCATGGCGACCGAACCAGAGTTCCACCAGATCGGAAAGACGCCGACCATCGGTTGGCTCCCCCTGCCCTTCCAGCCAAGGTTTGCCCTTGTCCGGATCCAGCACAAAACGCTCGAACGCCAGTGCTTCACCCTTCGTGGCGAACTGCTTGCGGATCCGGGGGGAGTTGGGGTTTTCCTTGCTTGGCCGACCTTTCGGATAGATCTCGACCAGCCACTTTCCCGATGTTTGTTTTCTTACTGCCATAGTTCCCTCTCACAGATAACTGTGATTTTATACAGCACATAAGCAACTGTTAGCAGGGTTTGATCGAAGCTGCAATAAACATGAAGGAATGAACATAGGCCAAACTCTGCATTCAATTCGACTGATCTGTCCAGTCCAGCCGCTGCTCGGCAACGCTGCAGAAGACATAGGCATGAAAATGAGGACATTTCCCCTGATACCAGCCCAATTATTGTTGGCCACTAGTACATCCCCTAGAAACTCAGACTCCCACCCAACTGGGGATAGTGCGAGTAATAGAGAAGATAGCAATAATTAATTTATAAAACATTTGAGAGGTATCAGTTATTAACCGATACCATCTCATTTATCAACTGACATAAAATATAGTGTCAATATAAAAACATCTAATACTACTCAGACTTACCAAGCATTGGATTCGAAGAACTACTTGGTAGTTCTTCCGCCCTAGCCTGAGTTTTCCATGCTATTTCAGCAATTTCTTTAATTCTATCTACTATTGGTTTTGCATCAGTACCTAGCTTACCAAGCACAACCCCAGCATCTCCAACCAGTCCCCAGAAACGATCAAGGTCAGATATCCGTTTATGCAGCTCTGATTGTAAATGCTCTAGCCTTTTTAAAAGGCGCTGACGATGCTTTTGCTCTAGGCTGTTACTTTCAGATATATGTGCTCTCAACTCATTTATTAACAGCTGCACTCTTTCCAAGTCACCTTGAGAGAACTCATATGCGAATACTTTCTTAAAAACATCACTATAACGCTGGGTGTATTCACTTATTTTATCTTTCAGTAAGTACTGGTTATATTTACTTTGTACCTCACCGAGGTAAGATTTTAGCTTTACACAATTCTCGTTAATGCTAGATGTAGCTTCAGGGAAAGTAAGCCCTTCATCATCATGCCCTTTCTCTTGCATCACCAAGTTAATAAATGATGCCCCCTCCCATAAGACCTCATGTTCTTCCTCAGTCCAACTTTCAGGGTTATTTATTATTTCAAGATGAATTTCAATTTTCCTACAAGCTTCAGGAATGCCCACATATGGATTATCTAAAACATGCTCAATGAATTTTCCATCAAATAACATACTATCCTCTCAATAATATAAATATTAATCTACTAGCGATCCCCTAATACGTAACCAGTCTTCTTCATTAATGATTTGAATATCACATCCTTTTTCATTTGCCTTGATGGCGGCTTCAATCTTGCGTCCATGGCTGGTGAACATCCAATCACGGCTGGCGAGACTTCCGACGATCAGTACATTAAGATGCGTAGTAACCCCCTTCACTGGGGAAGCGCCAAGCATCTTTGCTTGCTGCTCAAGATTGTGACGGGTATCGGAGAGGAACTTTCCGGTGAAGCAGACTGTTTTACCTTGGAGACTTTTAACATCTCCATCTGCAAAAAACTCGGTCGCCATTCCTGCAGCTAGACCTGATTCAGTGAAGCGCTGGCCAGAGATCTGTTTTACAAGCTCCAACAGGTCTTCTCGTTCTTCTTCAGTGATCATGCCATCGGCCAGAATATCGTTTAGGCGGTTGAACAGCAGACTACCAGGCCATGAGGCCAAGAGGTCACGATGTTTAAGCAACAGTGAACTGAGGGCGAGTACTTCTTGCTCAACAATGTTGCTATCAGCACTAATACCCTGTAGGAAACCAAGCAGCATGTTAACCAACGCATCCATGTTGTCATGCTCAATTTCGTTGTACTGCAATACATCGTTGAGTAGGTTCAGCAAGTCTTCTTTTTCATCTGCAGTGATAACACCGTCTTCGAGAACGTCATGGATGAGGTCTTGAATATCGAGGAAATCGCCATCCCTTTTGAACTCGGAATCCGATTTCAACCAAGTAGCCATGAAGAGAATTTCAGTATCATTGAGACGCTGATCCGCTGTGATTCCGCTCAAAATACCGTGGAGGCTGATCAGGGCTTTTTGCTTATTGCGCTTGTAACCAAATGACATTGGCACATCATTAAACTCCGACATGTTTTCTCCCTAAAACGTCTTGTCAGCCCAAGCATGTCGACCAATGTTCTTGTCATCTTGGTTTGGCTATAAGCTGGCAATGGATGCAAAAACAGGGCGCATTAGCGCCCTGCTTGTCTTTTTCTAAATATTCTGTGTTCTACCATCACGCCGATGATCTGGATGTGCTGCCGATCGGAGTGCATGGTGGGGTAATCATCGTTGAGGGGGACCAGTTCAAACACCTCTTGCCCGTTCTCATCGATGCCGCGGGGCCGGTACTTTTTGAAAGTAGCCTCGTTACTACCGTTCTTGGCCACGACGTAATCCCCGGGTTGCGGCGCTTCGTCGGGGTCAACGATGATCAAATCTCCCTCTTTGAACTGCGGCAACATAGAATCGCCACGCAACCAAAGGCCGAAGCCAAACGGGCCGATCTCGCCGCTTGCAGATACGAACTCAACGTTGCCATCGAAGGTTGTGGCCTGCTCGCACATCTCCCGCCAGTTGCCCGCTTGGACATAACTCAGAATCGGGATCCGCTTGCCCGGCAGCATCACTGCCGGTTCGACGTTGTGATATCCAGGGATCGGCTCACTTGTAAGCAACTCCGAGCCATCACTTCCACCACCCAAAAGCCAGTCAACGGTAACCCCCAGCGCTGCCGCTAAGTCATTGAGATAGCGGCCTTTCGGCTGGTTCAAACCGGACTCCCACTTTCCGACAGAAACGTCACTCACACCAATGGCTTTGGCAAGCGCCGTCTTCGACAGATTAAGAGCCGTTCGTCTACTGAAAATGCGATCACTAATTGTCATCGCTCTAGCTTAACCTCGGCAATCCGAACAAAAGGTTGATCCTTTACCGAAGTTAAGTTAGCCTCACGTTCATCCTAACTTAAGGTCGAAAAGGAAGGTTATGAAAAAAGAGGACGCAATCAGCTACTTCGGAAGCGCAGCAGAGTTAGCCAGATCTTTAAACATCTCAGAGCCGGCTGTATCTCGCTGGGGAGACACCATCCCCAAAGGCCGAGCCTACCAAATAGAGGTGTTGACCGGTGGCAAGTTGAAAGCCGATCAGCACAACACCGCGCAAGATCGCGCGTAACTGAACTCGCAGGAGGCAACCATCCATGATCATAGCCCCTATCCACATAGACACCCCGGTTTGCACGGTCGAGAGCTTCTCCGAGCGTACCGGCCTGACCCAGCGCACGGTGGAGAACTACGTGCGAGCCGGGCGCATTCCCATCATGCCCAAGCAGGGCCGTGCTGAAAAAGTGCTGATCAACCTAGTGCTCTACACCCAGCAGGCCATGAATCAGCCGGGTCTGGAACCCATCTCGAAACCTGTGCGCACACCAAGAGTGTCGCGCAAGCAGCGGGATGAAGACCATGTTTGAACAAACTTGCAGCAAACATCCGCACTGGGTCAGTGCCTGCCAGCGCTTTGCGGCGAACCACAACGTGGCCGAACTCGCCAACCAGGCAGGCATTAACCCGCAGACCCTGCGCAACAAGTTAAACCCCGACCAGCCCCACGAGCTGACCGTAGTCGAGCTGATTGCCATCACCCAGGCAAGTGAGGGTGATGAAACCCTCTTCGATGGCGCCCTGTTCTGCTGTGGCCTGACTGCCATTGCCATCCCCGAATCGGAGAAGAGACCGAGCCTGGCCCATCAGGTGATTGACACCACGGCCAAGGTGGCAGGACTCGGCGCGCAGGCGCTGACAGTGGTGGAGAGCGGCCGCGTCACCAAAGGGCAGCGCAATGCTCTGGTCGGTGCGGCGACAGCGGCCATGGGCAACCTCGCCCTGCTGATCACCGAGATCGAGCACAAATACCAAGCCATTCCCTCTCTGTCTTGTGCGCTGGATATGGCGCGCATGGCGGCCGGGGCTTAGGAGAAGCCATGAGACTGATTTGCCCCCACTGTGGTGCCCGCGCCAGCACTCGCACATCCATTCGGATGAGCCCGCTTTGCGGCATCGCCACTTATCAATGCAGCAATGTGGATTGCGGCCACACCTTCAAGGCGGGGTTCGAAATCATTGCAACCATCAGCCCCAGTGCCATGCCCAATCCGGCCATTGTGCTGCCCATTGTCCCGCGCAGGGTGAAAGAGGTGGCCCAGTGATCCCCTCACTGGCCGCCAGATTCTGCGCCCAGGTGAAGGAGAAACCAACATGCAACACACCCAACACGAACCCCGCAACATCGCCGGTCTGACCGCCGAGGAGCAGGTGCTGATGAATACCGCAGGCATTGCGCTGTTGCGGGAGCACCTCAATCGGGCGGGTTCAAACCTCGACGGTGATTGGCTTAATGCGCCCAAGACCAAGCGCGTCGCCATTTGCACCATCGCCCGCCAGCCGTGGGATTCGCTGATGATGGCGACCCTCTCAGCCCTGCCCTATCAGCAGCGTGAGGCGATCCGCCTTGCGGTGATTGCGCTGGATTATCAGTCGCTGTTTCACAGCGGGTGCGACCCCAAGGTGTGGCACCCGTCGGTGAAGGTGATGCCAGCAGAACTGGCCGAGCGGAAGAAGAGAGAACAGGCCAAGCGCCAGCAACTGGATCATGCAGTGCATGTCGCTGGCCAGATTGGCCAAGCAGGCCCGAGATCCATCGGGCACTAAAAAGCCCGCTTAACGGAGGTGCAACTCCAAGCGGGCCTTTATCAACAACGTATGAGGAAGTCGACATGGCAACTTTAGCGATCCCCTGCGCACTGCGCAACCTTCGCATCCAGCAACGCAAGCTGACGGGCCGATATGGCGCCCGTCTGAGCCAACACCCCGACGGTGTGGCGCTGCTCGAGCGTTCCACCGCACTGGCTTGGGCTTCTCTGTTCAGCCGCATCAACCCCTGCACACCTCAACAAGGAGCCTGACCATGACCGCACAACCGACCCAAATCAATCTGCTCAACCACCATGCCGCCAAGCGCCTGCGCCAGTTGCGGGAGCAGTTGAAGCTGAGCCGCCCGAAGTTTGCCGACCTGCTGGGTATTCCACCCACCACGCTCAAGAACTACGAGCTGGGATACCGCGAGATTGGCGGCGGTTTGTTCCTGCTGATTGCCAACCACCCGGAGCTGAAACGGCACATCGACTGGCTGCTGACCGGCATCGCTACGCCAGAGGTGCAGGCATGAACAAGCTATTCCATCCCGTATCAGAGCAAGAGGCGCTGGCAGAGTTGCCGCTCCTCCAGCAACGGCTGACCGCCAAAGCTCGCCCTGCCTCTTTTACCTATCGGGGGTCAGAGGGCAAATCCCTGTTAGTCCAGGCGCAACAGTCATTGCGCTGGCACCAGTTGTTTCACCACCTCAACCGGAGGGCCCGCCCATGAGTGACGCCATCAAGATTGCCAGCCAGGCGCCCAAGGTGATCGAGGGTCTACTGGCCGAGATGTTTGCCGCACGCGCCGAGGATAACCGCATCGCCTTGGGCGCACTCTACTCGGGGGATGAATACATCCAGGTGCAACTGGTGGTGACCAGCAAGCCTGCGGATCTGCTCGATGACGATTTGGTGATGGGGGACGAGGCATGAGCACCACGCTGTTCACCCTGGCCAGCCTGAAAGAGTGGCTGGCCCAGAACGAATCGAAACTGCTGCCGACAGCCCCGCTCTGCTGTGGTGGTGAACTCGGTATCTCGATCCGCATCGAGGCGGGCCATATCGCCATCGATGAGCCGGACTTTCAGGCAATAGATGAGGCATACGATGAGCAACTTCGAACTGTTTGAGCTGGACGCCCAACAAGAGCAGAGCGAAGCCGGCCCTGCTCATATACAGCCCACCACACCGGTCAGCCAGCTGACCACCCACTGGTTTGCCGCCCGTGCCGAGTTTATCGCTGCGGGCAGCGATGCCAGAGGCAACCGGGATCCGGTGGCCGAGCTGCTGGCGCTCGGCGCAATGCGCACCGTCTACTGGTTGGCCGTTGCCAATGTGGAGTTGGCGCTGGCCCGGGAAATTGCCGAGTGGTGGGCCGAGTGCGCACCACTGCATGGACAGGGGGAGATCATCAAATGAGCCATGGACTGCAATGGGAGCTCACGCTCCTGCAAGATCGCTGGCAAGCCACCTACCGGGAAGACGCGGCTCGGCTGCGCCTTTATCAGCGGGAGCTGGCCCATGCGCGCCGACTACCTGCCCGCCCCCACGCCAGTATCAGGCAGTTGCTGCGCCAGTGTGCGGCCGCTCGCCGATTGAAAGAGCACGCCCAAATGAGCGTTCGCGGCTGCCAATCCCACATTAAACAGCTATCCGGTTATCTCTCTGCATGACCAGCAAGACCAAACGCCTGCCGCTGTCGAAAAGAACGCTGCGGCAGCGCATCGATACCCTTTGCAACTCTCTGCTCGGCGTCAACTTTGACGCCGCTTTTGCTGGTGACCGCGGCCAGTACGATCTGATCTGGGCCATGCAGTTGCTCGATGGGCTCTCCCCCGAGTTGACCAAGAACCTGTTCAAGCAATACATCCGCCGCCGCAAAGAAGGCAGCTTTAGTCATTGCCGCTCTGCCAACATCTGGTTGAGGGAGCGAACCAAGTGGGTGCGGATGCAGCTCCAGGCTATCCCGGTCGATCCGAAACAGATGCGCGATGACACCGGCCGCAAACAGATTGCCCACCAGTTCGCCAACCAGACCGCAGCCATTTACAAGCACATCGAGCAGGGCATCAAAGAGGGCGCCGAGCCGGATCTGCTGCAGACCTGGGAGCTGATGCGCCAGCCTGCAGACCAGTGGGGGTTTATCGGCGAGCTGCCAAAGTTCAAATCCGACGAGGTGCGGGATAACTGGATCCTGAGCGTGATGGTGCGCCTGCTCTCTGCCAAGTGGTGGGAGAAACGCGTCAACCGCTGCTGGGACAGGCTACAAGAGCACATCAATATCCTGCTCGGCAAAGTGCGCAAGGGCGTGTCGGCTTATGTATCGAACGCCACCATGAAGGTGGTGCGCGAACGCAAGCGGGCCATGATGCGCTGGCTGGGCGAGTCGGAAGTGGTGAACGAGCGTTATGGCCTGGTCGTGTCGATGAAGGATTGCTGGGAGGCCAGCGTTTCCAACCCGATCAACCGCCGCAAAGAGATGATGACCAGGATGCGCGGCTTTGAGGACTACGCCGAGGAACAGGGTCATGTGGGGGTGTTCTTTACCTGGACGGCCCCGAGCAGCTTCCATGCCTGGAAGACCGGCCGTAACGGCAAGACCATCGAGAACGACAAGTACCAGGGCGCAACACCGCGCGAAACCTGTTCCTATCTGGCCAAGCTGTGGAGCCTGACCCGCGCCTCACTCAAGCGAAATGATTTACCTGTTTACGGCTTTCGGGTCTGCGAACCGCACCATGACGGAACCCCGCACTGGCACATGCTGCTATTTATGCGCCCGAGCGATCGCAACAAAGTGATCGGCACCTTGCAGCACTACGCACTGACCGACGACAAGAGCGAGCTGGTTCGCTCCACGCCAGAGGCGGCCTCCTTTACCGACATAACCCCCCGCTTTGACTGGAAAATCGTTGACCCTGACAAGGGCGATGCTACCGGTTATCTCGCCGCCTATATCGCCAAGAACATAGATGGCGAACACGTTGATGGGGATGACGAATCGGGTACCCCGGCAGACGTGGGCGCCCAACATGCTTGCGCGTGGGCCAGTTGGTGGGGGATCCGTACCTTCCAGCAGATCGGCGGTGCCCCGGTCGGGGTATGGCGCGAGCTGCGCCGTATCAGCAACGCCAAGAAGAATGGCGATCTTGTGGGACCGCCCAAGCCTGTGTTGCAAGACCCGCGCTTTGAGGCAGCCCGCTTTGCCGCTGATAACGGCATCTTTCGCTGTTACCTGCAAGCCATGGGCGGCGCACTGGCGACCCGTGCCGAACACCCGATCAAGTTGGCCCACCTTATCGAGGAGCAGGCCAACAGCTACGGAGAAGACATCAAGCGACTGATGGGCATTACCTCCGCTCGCCTTGGCATCAAGACCCGCCTGCAAGGGTGGGAAGTGATGCCTGCAGGTACCTATGTTGCCAATAGAACAGACGAGATTGCAGCGAGGGGGGTTGGGGTTAAGACGGGCGACAGCCCGGCACCTTGGAGCTCTGACAATAACTGTACGCGACCAGATCCTGATGCCTTCTCAGACCAGATCATGAGGGAACAATGGGGTTTATCACCCTTCTCTATCGACCGATTGCGGGCTGGAGCCTGTGTCAGCTCGGACGGTTTCACCCTTTGGCAGGAGAACGGCCAGCTGCAGTCGTGCCGATCGTTACCAAGCGAACCAGATTGGCAGCCGGAGGGGCTACAGCCTGCCGAACAGGACCTGCCTGATGAATACGCGGTACCAGAGGGGGATGAGGACTGGCCGATGCTGATTGAGCTATGCGGCAAGGTCTATGAGGCACAAGGCCATACTGGGACACACCGCTGGATCGAGATGCTGCCGCAGCCCTATCAGTCACACATGTGGGCAGAACTGGAGAAGCTGGACATCCCGGAGTGGCTGCAAGAACAGAACGACGACAGCGAGGAGTGGGTATGAACAACAAACATACTGTCAGCCGCAAAGAGTACCGCCGCCTGGATAATCGGGTGACCTGCATTCTCGAACAGCGCTGGCCCTGCCGGCCATCACCGACGAGGTGCCAAACCCGTTTCATACCAGAGCCAACCACCCTACCGTGCCGGTGTACTCAACAGATGGCAGCCCTGTTGGCCGCCGCCATATCGTGGAGGAGCTCACGCCCGTGGACATCGGCGGCACCATCCGCTGCGCCGTCACCGGCCGCACCCTCTGGATAGCGCCGAGTAGCCCAACCGATCGCGCCAACCGGGATGCCACGGCACAGCTAAATCCCATGTACAAGTCAGCACTGCACCACGTAGTAGATAACCACCGTCAAACTGAAGCAGTAGAGTAACCATGAAAAACATCGACAAGGAACAGGCCCGTGTGATTGCTGGTAAGTTGCTTCTCGACTGCCACATTCTGGATACCCAAACCACCAAGCTGGATAGCCAAGCCGAGATAGTGGAGATCAGCATCAAGGGATAGGCCACCTGCAGGTCTACCTAGTCCGC
Source organism: Aeromonas sp. SCS5 (assembly GCF_001887375.1). Classification (NCBI taxonomy): domain Bacteria; kingdom Pseudomonadati; phylum Pseudomonadota; class Gammaproteobacteria; order Aeromonadales; family Aeromonadaceae; genus Aeromonas; species Aeromonas sp. SCS5. The sequence continues at coordinate 480,429 of NZ_LFCS01000003.1, read as the reverse complement.
CGCCCTGTGACTGAGCGTGTTTTCAGTCGCAGCCCTCTATTCTCCGTACACTTCACATTTTATTTGTTATAACAAGTTAAGCGCTACATTGCGTGACACCAACGAGAGGCTCTGCCTCTCTTTTTTATTATTCAAATATAAGGAGAATTTTATGGTGAATACTCTAATTCGAGTAATTTTGCAGCCAGGTGTGTATCCGAGAAGCTCGAGTTGCGCACGTTTGGTTTGTTACACTGACAAAGTCGCGTACTTTGTGCTGCGATAATACTTCGAAAGGGGGCGCTATTGTGCCCCCAATCCCTTAAGAACCAGTTGCCGCCCCTCTGGCCTCTGCGACCCCACCAAACTCAGCACCAGCTGGTTCGCAGTCTTGGCTGACGAATTCAGGGTGTGGGCGAACAACAAGATGGCTACATTTTGCATTTATGCACCAGCAAAAATGGATCACTTCACCACTGGCAGCTCGTCGAGCGCAGTGGTATAGCGGGGGCTTAACTGCTCCCGCTTCATCATCCACTCCCGGGTGTCGCGGCCACGAGCCGCGAAGTAGACCTTCCCCAGCCGCCCCTGGTTGATCTTGTCGATGACCTGCATCAGCGCCTCGCTGCGTTGGGATGGATACTGGTCGGCGAACAGGTCACCCTGCTGCATGTTAGCAGGGGTGAAATCGGCCAACATCACTCCCCCTTTCTGGTAGCGCTGCTCATCGCGCCAGATGCGTGGGAGCAGTTCGGGGATCAGGGCCAGCAGCGCCCGGGTGTCATGGGTGGGCATCGCCAACTTGGTACTTACCTGGTTGCCGTAATAGGGCTCCCGGTCGCTGAACGGGCTGGTGCGAATGAACAGGGTGACATGGCGGCAACACATCCCCTCCCCCCGCAACTTCTCGGCGGCCCGCTCCATGTAGCCGGCCAGCGCCTGGTGCATGGGGCCTATCAGGGTGATGCGCTCGCCGAAGGAGCGCGAGCAGATGATCTGCTGCTTGGCCTGTGCCTCTTGTTCCAGCTCGGCGCAGGGGATCCCCCGCAGCTCCTGCACCGTGCGCTCGACCACCACGCCATAGCGGCGACGCAGTGCCTTGGGCTCGGCGGCGACCAGATCGGCCACCGTCTTGATGCCCTGAGCCTCCAGCTTGGCCGACAGCCGCCGACCAATGCCCCATATCTCGTCAACCGGGGTGATCGCCATCAGCCGAGCGCGCCGCGCTTCATCCCGCAGATCCACCACGCCGCCGGTGGCCGGCCACTTCTTGGCGGCGTAGTTGGCAAGCTTGGCGAGCGTCTTGGTGGGGCCGATGCCGACCCCCACGGTCAACCCGGTCCATTGCTGCACCCGCTCGCGGACTTGGCGGCCATAAGCCACCAGGTCGCCCGCCCACGACTCGCTCAGCTCGATAAAGGCCTCGTCGATGCTGTAGACCTCCACCGCCGGGGCCATCCCCTCCAGAATGGTCATCACCCGGTTCGACATGTCGCCATAGAGGGCGTAGTTGCTGGAGAACCAGACCCCGCCCATGGCCTCGAAGAATTGACGGATCTGGAAATAGGGAATCCCCATCTTGATGCCCAGCGCCTTGGCCTCCGCCGAACGGGCCACCACGCAGCCATCGTTGTTGGAGAGCACCACGATGGGCCTCCCCTTGAGGTCGGGCCGAAACAGCCGCTCGCAACTGGCGTAGAAGTTGTTCACGTCGACCAGGGCGACGGCGTTGAGCTTGTTCATGGGGTATCCACCTGGTGCACGATAAAGGAGACCACCCCGAAGATTTCCAGCTCCTGCCCCTCACTGAAATGGATGGGCCGATAGGCAGGGTTGCCAGGGAGCAAGGCCACCGTGGGATCAAGCTGCAGCTCCTTGACCGTGAACTCGCCATCGACCGCGGCAACCACCACGCTACCGTGGCGCGCATTGCGGCTGCGGTCGACGACCAGCAAGTCGCCATCGCGGATCCCGTGGTCGACCATGCTGTCACCGGCCGCCCGCACGAAGTAGGTGGCCGCCGGGTGGGCAACGCATAGCTGATTAAGGTCGATGGTCTGCTCGGTGTAGTCCTGTGCCGGCGACGGAAAGCCGCAGGCCACCGGGGAGAGGAACAGGGGCAGCTCCAACAAGGGAGCATCTGGAGCGGGTTGAGCAAACATGCTGGCAATCTCTGCATTACTGTATGAATACACAGTATAGCAAGCCACCAAAAGCGGATCACCGTTCGGCGTTTGGCTCCGGCTTCACCTAAGGTTCAATCATTGTGAAAGGGATCAATAAGTAGGCTAAATTCAAACGCTATGATTCAAATGCTTATCTGTCACACCTAATAATCAGGAGGATATGTGGAAAATCGAGTAAAGCTGCAGCCAGGCGAGACCCTGAAGAGGGAAAGCTCTCGTACAAAAGGTTCGATGGGAGAAACCGATATTGTGACCTATTCAGTGCTTAACGCAGATGGAGCCGTTGTCGGCAAGGTTGTTCATACTGACGAAGTCACCCTTAACGGCCTCAACAACAGGCAGAGCATTCGCCAAACTGATCTCGCTGGCAACGTAGTGGTTGAAGAATATTGGAGTGAGTGAAGACATCAAGCCTGTAGGGATAGCTCAACACCTATAGGCTTGTCTGCTGTTGTGTATGTTACCTGCCGAAATTAACGTCCCCTTCCTTGTGTAGAACCGTTACCCTGCCGGCGGTGTTGTGCTGCTGGGTGGGGTGGTTGTGGCGTATCCCGTATTATTGTGGGTTGCTTAGTGTCGCGCTGTTGTGCGCTGTCGATGACATAATGGGGCAGTTGCATCTATCCCCTGCTCGAGGTGGCCAAACACCGCGAGGCCAGCACCTACTACTCCATCATCCACAAATACCCGCTGGCCCTAGCCGCCGCCCCCAGCGCATCTTAGTCGACAAGGCCCGCCATGTGCAGCCCTCCACACACAGCAACCGTGACTGGAACAGGTTGATCCCCCACCTGCACCACCTGCCGATGCCAACGAGTTGGTAAATGTGACCGGGCTAGTTCAAACGGGTACCTTAGTTGTGTAAAATATTCGTTGTCACCAATTAATTACTCTTACCAAGAGTAGAAAAGAGCGATGAATGAACCAACTAGTCGAAAATTTTAAAAAAGTAAGTTCGTATATACCTAAAGCATTGTCATACTCATTGCCGCTTAAAATTGCAATTGGTTTTCTGCTGACAGCTCTCGGGAGCTCAAGCGTATTAGGGTTCCTAAGTGAGCTGGCCGTATATAAATATGCTTTGGTTAATGGTTTCAGAGTTCCCGTTGAAGGCATTCCGTACTTACGACCAACAGTAACGATCATCAGCTTGCTTATATTGTTAGTGGCATCATTGACCTTTCTGCTCACCTATTCACTTGCAAAATATTTTTCAGCTTCATTGGCATTTCCTGATCAAGTCATTTCATTGCTATTGTCTTTATTAAAAATTAAAGATTCCACATATCAGATTAAATATATAATGGAAGAGTTAGAATATGTCAGCACTCTCAAAGCTATATTGTTGTCAGCAATAACATCAGTCATTATTTGCATCATCATCACTTTAATCATTAAATACCAAGAATTCGTAGTTTTAAACATAATAAACGAAACATTACGGGTGCATTTAGATTACAAGCCAACCATGGTTATCAATAATATAAAAGCCATCGCTGCTATATTCTTAATGACATTCGCAATAAATTTAACCGTATTTAAACCTACGCTAACAAGAGGTGTTTCGCTGTGTATGGCAGGAGCATCTGTACTAATGATTTCTCTTTTCATGTTTAACAATACTTTATACTCTGGCTTTTTGAAAACAGCCGGTTTTGGTGGCGAGCGCGAAATCACAATATATTCAAACGTAAATCAGCAATCCATCTCAGGAAAGCTACTAATCCAAAGTAATGAACGCTACGTCATATTATTACCCAACAATAACATTGTTGAATTCCCTGCAAATAACGTTAGTCGAATCAAATATTTAAAACATAAATGGAATGAATAATGCTGATATCTAAAGAATACCTAACAGTATTGGGACCCATAGTTGCAGCAATAATTGCAGGCAGTATTTCTTTCATTGCCACCGTTTTGTCTAAAGACCAAAAAACATCCGAATTTAGGCAGGTATGGATAGATTCACTCCGGGATGAAATATCTGACCTATTAGCCATATCAAATACTCTCCTTGCCGTAATATCCAGAAAAGAACACGAAGGTGAGAGCCAAGAAAATATTTTAGAGTATATGTACGAAAGGCAAGATGACATAATGAAAATGAGCGCCCTTATTACAAAAATAGAATTAAGATTGAATCCTAAAGAACACTCTAAGTTTATATACATGCTAAACACACTTAGGGATTTTGCTCATGAGCAATCGATTGAAGAAAATGAGATAGATGCAAAAAAAATAGTAATTGAAAGTCAAAAAATCTTAAAGAAAGAATGGACAAGAGTAAAGTCAGGCGAACTCTCCTTCAGATTAATAAAATGGGGTTCGCTGACTGTATTTTTAATTTCATCTTTTGGTGCTGCATTATATGTCAGCGAACACATAGTTATCACATATGTCCCTTAATGCGCTGACTTAGGGGGTACGGCGCAACTTGTTGATTACGCATATTCTGACAACCTCTGGGTAGGATGAAAGGATCTGAAAGATTGTGAAGGATCGCAACAAGGATCCCGCGCCTCGCACGCGGCCAGTGCTGGTGCGGGGAGCTGCTACCCGCCCCCAGTCGTTCACCTGCATGATTTTCCACACATAAAGCGCGCAGGCGAGGCGGGGTCCCGATTGCGCGCGCTGGGTGTTGAGGGGCCTTTCGAGGCTCCGCTCAATGCTCGCAGGTGCGCGTGAAGGATCTCGGGAGTGTGATGGGCGAAGGGTTGGCCGACGCTGGCCTGTAGCGTGACTGGTGAGCCCTGGCTGGATGGGAGCTCAGCCAAAACAAAGCCCCCTAGATAGGAGGCTTTGAATTAAATCATGGAGGAATTTGGAGGAATTCCAATTTGAAGATAGCCAAGGTTTTCAGCTTTGCACTGTCAGATCTGACAGTCGATAAGAAGTGAATCGGATTATCTCCTCCCCTGCCCATTCGTTGAACTGCGCAAAGTTTGCTTTCATGCTGTCGATCTCGTTGACGTCAAACACCTGGGCCGCCTTGGTCACATCCCCAAACCCGCCCGTGTTGTTCGGAACAACCCCCATTAGTTGTGGCGGTACCCGATGGGCCGCCAGCTGGTCATCCCGGCTCACCCCCTTGATGGACAGGAAATCATCCTTGGCCGCAATCTCGGCCACCGGGATCAGCTTCACCGAATCCGCCTTGCCACCCGGGGTGTATAGCAGCAGGTTGCGGAAGTTGCCGGGTCCCTTGCTGTTTTTCAGCGCCGTCTTGAGCGCGGTGATGTCGCCCTCGTTCTGCAGGGCATCGCTGATGTGCAGGATGAACCCCGCATGGCTGCCGTTCTCGTAGTAGCGACGGCGAAACAGGGTGGCCGACTCGTTGAGCAGTGCCGAGTTCAGGCTGGCCACGTAATCGGGTATGCCATAAATCTCCTGATTCACATCCGCCTCCATCACATGCCCCACATCACCGGCGGGCAACTCCACCTCATCCCCAGGCCTTGGCACCCACCAGTAGCGGTTAAGGTCGAGAGAGCGGCGGGTGTACTTGGCCGGCATCTGGTCATAGCGCAGCGTGCCACCCAGCCGGTTGCGCACCCGCTGCAGGTGAGCATTGCCGAAGATCTCATAATCCATTACCAAGCCGGTAAAGGCGGCCAGGCTCAGTTTGGGATGAGGGATAAAACAGCCGCGCAAGATATTGCGCTTTACCTGGATGGCCGAGGCGTGATGCACCGCCGCCCGATAGACCCGCGCCAACCCGTGCAGGCTCAGGGGATGCTCATACCAGCGGCCGTTATGCATAGACTCCAGGTAATCGAACACCTCCCGCTGGGACAACACCGGGATAGCCTCCCCAAACGTAAACGCCTGCACACCGGCAGGCGAGTTGATCTGCTCACTCATCAGTAAATCTCCATAAAGCCGGAATTGGTGCCGGTCTGCCCCTCAAGGGGCTCGTGTAACAGAGCTTGCATGGTTGCCCAGGCAATATCGGCGTGGCTGGTCTCATCAGATCGGCTGGCCTCGAAGGTGGGCAGCTTGCCGCTTTGGGTCACGGCGCGGCGGATGCTCATAAACGCCTGGGCCAAGTCGGTCCAGCCGCTGTCGAACTCCAGCCGCCCCTTGTTCATCACATCCTGTGCCTTCATCACCATCCGCATCTTCACGTTGGGGTTGTACTGGATGGCGGTCACCGCCGGGTAAAACTGCTTCACCAGCTGATAGACCCCCTCCCCGATCCCGGTGGTATCGATGCCGATATAGGCGACGTTGTAGCGATCGCAGATGGCGCGAATGGATTTGGCCTGGGCGTCAAAGTCCATCCCCTGCCAGCGGTGGCGCTCCAACACCCGAAACTTGCCGCCCGGCACCAGTGGCGGGGCCAGCACCGCGCAGCCGGCGCTGTCACCTTTGCCCCCCTTGGCCGGGTCATAGCCGATCCACACTGCCCGGTTGGCCAGCGGCCGCAAGGTGTGAGGCTTGTAGTCCTCCCACACCAGCCAGCTGTCGACCATGCAGCGCTGCAGCGTTGCCAACGGAAACAGACTCTCGGTGTCATCCATGAATTCGCACATCAGCAGGTTGCGGTATTCATCCTCGGAATACTCACTGCGCAGCTGATCCAGGTCGAACAGGTTGCAACCGCCGCGCACCGCGTCCTCCACCGTGACGATCTGCCGCCATTGCCCATCGGCGCACAACTTGCCGGCAGACAGGTTGGCGTGGCTCAGGTCAATCTCGACCCGGTCGGCCTTGGCCTTGCCGCGGTTAAAGTTGGCGCCAGACCAGAATCCATAAGCGGGATGGGAAAGGCTGGAAGGGGTGGAAATGTAGGTCTGGCGCCACTTCTTGTGCATCGCCATGCCAGACGCCACCTTGCGGAACTCCAGAAAGCCGTGGATCCAGAAATACTCATCCATATAGATGTTGCCGTGGTAGCTCTGGGCGGTGCGGGCGTTGGTACCAAGGAAGTAAAGGTGTGCCCCGTTTGGCAGCACCATGGGGTCACCTTTGAGCTCAACCCCCTCCTCCTTAGCGAACTGGATGATGTACTGCTTGAACATGTGGGCCTGCGCCTTGCTGGCTGACAGGAAAATCTGATTGCGCCCGGTCACCAGGGCATCAATGAACGCCTCGAAGGCAAAGAAGTAAGTCGCCCCGATCTGGCGCGATTTGAGCAGGTCGCGGATCCGGTACTCCTGTCCGGCCTGATACCAGACCCGCTGGTAATCGAACATGGTCGACTCAAACCGCTCGATGAGCCGTTCTTGCTGCTCGGGCTCCACCACGTTGCGCTCGGGCGCCTTCTTCGGCCCCTTGTTGCGGTTGGCCACCTTCGGGTTGAGGTCGGCCTCGTTGCCGCCGTTGCTGTACTTGTTGACCCGGGCGATGCGCTCAAGCTGGCGACCCAGCAGGTCAATCTCCTTGAAGTCACCGCCGCTCTTGGTCTCCTTCATCACCAGCTGGATCATGCGCGCCTCGATGGCGCTATCCACCCGGTCTATCGGTTTGATGTCCTCCCAGCCGTCGCGTTTCTTCCAGGTCGAGACGGTACCCTCCGGCGTTTGCAGCAACTCGGCAATGGCGCGCAGCGGGTACCCCTGAAAGAACAGGTACATGGCCTGCCGTCTGGGGTCGAGATGGGGAAAGATGATGGGTGCTGTTGTCATGGCGCCAGTCTACCCAGCCGCTACTACCCCAAACGCCCCACTGCCAGTGTGTAGCACCACCACACACTGGCCCCGGATTGCACGATCCCGCCGCTCACCCAGACCATAACCGCGACATTACTACCCAATTACCAAAGGGATCCCAGCACATGCCTAAGTCCAAATTCTTCCGTGTTGCGGTTGAGGGGGGCACCACCGACGGTCGCGCCATCACCCGCGAATGGATTGAGCAGATGGCCCAGCGCTACAACCAGGCCACCTATGGCGCACGGGTCAATATGGAGCATATCCGGGGCCTCGACCCCAACGGCTTGTTCAAGATGTACGGCGACATCACTGCCGCCAAGACCGAAGAGGTCACTATCGAAGGGGAACAGCGGCTGGCCCTGTTCGTCCAGATTGACCCGACGCCGGAGCTGATCGCGCTGAACAAGAAGCGCCAGAAGGTCTACACCTCCATCGAGATCCACCCCAACCTGAACGAAAAAGGGGCCTACATGATGGGGCTGGCCGTCACCGACAGCCCGGCAAGCCTTGGCACCGAAATGCTGCAGTTCTGCAGCAAGGCCGCGGTCAACCCGCTGGCCGACCGCAAATACCATCCGGAGTGCCTGTTTACCGAAGCCCTCGAAACCGTCATCGAGTTTGAAGATGAGCAAGAGAAAGGCCCGGGCCTGCTGGAACGGATCAGCGCCATTTTCACCAGTCACAAGCAGCAATCGACCGCCGATTTCAGCGAGGTGCATCAGGCCGTCGAAGCCGTGGCCAAAGAGGTGACCAGCCTCGATACCGACCTGCAAACCAAGTTCAACGAACTGACAGCCCGGCAAACGGAGACCGCCAACGCCCTGGCCGACCTGACCACCCAGCTCGAGCGCCAGGAAGATTTCAGCCACAAGCGCCAGCCTGCCACCGGTGACGATGGCACCAAGCCAACCAACACCGATTTTTAAGGGACCCCGATAATGCGCAACGATACCCGTCAGCAATTCGAGCAGTACACCAGCCAACTGGCGAGCCTGAATGCCGTCAGCTCGGCCATGGTGCAATTCAGTGTCGAGCCCAGCATCCAGCAAAAGCTGGAAACCAAAATGCAGGAGTCCGTCGACTTCCTCGGCATGATCAACATCGTGCCGGTGGATGAACTCAAAGGGGAAAAGGTCGGCATCGGCATCAATGGCACCATCGCCTCTCGCACCGATACCAGTGGCGGCAAGGCCCGCGTCCCGTTCGACCCGACCGGACTGCAAAACACCAAATACGAGTGCGAAAAGACCAACTACGACACCAGCATCGGTTACGCCAAGCTTGATGCCTGGGCCAAGTTCAAAGACTTCCAGATCCGCATTCGCGATGCCATCGTCAAGCGCCAGGGCCTGGACCGCATCATGATCGGCTGGAACGGCAAACTTGCCGCGAAAGACACCGATCGCGTCCAGTTCCCTATGCTGCAAGACGTCAACATCGGCTGGATTGAGCACACCCGCAATGATGCTCCCGCCCAGGTGATGAGCGAAGGGGATGCGGGTACCGGCCATATCTACATCTACCAGCCCAACAGTGAAGCCGACACCAAAGAGGGGGATTACGGCAACCTCGACGCCCTAGTGTTCGATCTGGTCAACAGCAAGATCAAACCCTGGTACCAGGACGATACCGATCTGGTGGTGATCTGCGGTCGCAAGCTGCTGGCCGACAAATACTTCCCCATCCTCAACGAGACCCGGGACAACCAGAACAAGCTGGCCGGTCAGGTACTGGTGAGCCAGAAGCAGATTGGCGGTCTGTTGGCGATCCGCGTCCCCTTCGTCCCGGAAGACACCCTGATCGTCACCCGCCTCGACAACCTCTCCATCTACTGGCAGATCGGCGGCCGCCGTCGCCATCTGGAAGAGCAGCCGAGCCTCGACCGCATCGTCAACTGGGAATCCTCCAACGATGCCTACGTGGTCGAGGATTACGACTGCATCGCCGTCGCAGAAAACATCACGCTGGGCGCCAAACCTGCGCCTGCAGGCGGTTAAGGAGCCACGATGACACCTGCACAACGACACACCGCCCGCATCATGGCCGCCCAGCAAGGGGCGGCCAATCCCGAGCAGGATCGCGCCGCCGCCAACCAGTACGAACTCCAGCTGATGCAGTTGGCCGAGCACCGTCGCACCCTCAAGGGCATTCAGAGCCTCGAGCGCAAGATTGACGCCAAACGCACCATGCTGGCCACCTACACACCGTGGATTGATGGCCTGCTGGCCGCCGATCGCGGCGGTCAGGATGACGTCATGGTGACCGTGATGCTTTGGCACCTCGACACCGGCGATCTGGCAGGTGCCCTGCCGATGGCTGATTACGTGATCCGCCACGGCCTCAATACCCCGGACCAGTACGAACGCACCGCCCCCACCCTCATCGCCGAAGAGGTGGCCGATACCGCCATCAAGCTGCAAGAGGCGGGTAATGGCCCGTCCCTGCCATTGCTCAGCAGCTACATGAGCATGCTGGCTGACTGCGACATCTTCGACCAGGTACGCGCCAAGTTGCACAAGGCGGTGGGTCGTGCCTGTTATGCCGAAGGGCTCAAGGAGCAAGCGGCCGACCACTACCGCCGCGCCATCGAACTGCACGACAAGGTGGGCATCAAGCGAGAGCTGGAAGATCTGCTGCGCGAGATCAAAAAGGATAAAGCCGCCGCCGGCCAGCCCGCCAATGAACCGGCACCGCAGCCAGGCGCTGAGCCCCAATCCGAATCACCGCCACCCGAACAGCCTGACCCCGCCCCCGGCGAGGCCAGCTAACCGAGCGAACCCCGCACCCTGGGCGGCTCGGGCCTGACGAATGCCAGCGGCATACCAGACGGCCCGACCACCGCCCAACATGCGGCGCCACCTCACATCAGGAGCACCATGAGCACCGGATTTTTAGCCACCAACCCGACCCCGGCCGCCACAGAAGAGGGCGACATCACCAGCGCCCCCTTCTGGCCGGCGATCTCGCTTTGCGCGCTGCGCGACACCGTCCGGCTCGATGGCACCGTCACCACCGCCCGCCTCACCCATGCGGTGATTGACGCCATCACCAGCGTCAACCGGGATCTGGCCCAGTGGCGCAGCGCCCGAGAAAGTGAAGGCCACGCCACCCTGGCCGCCGTCCCCGCCGAGCCCATCAATGGCGAATCGATATACCTGCACAGCTACCGGCGCGCCGTCTACGCCATGACCCGCGCCAACCTGCTGGAGCGCTACACCGACTACAGCGCCACCGGTGACGGCATCAAAGGGGCCGATGCCAAAGAGATAAGTTCGGATGACCTCTACCGCGACGCCCGCTTTGCCATCCGCGACATCATCGGCACCACCCACACCACGGTGGAGCTCATCTGATGCAACTGCGCAGCCTGCAGGGCGACACCCTCGATCTCATCCTGTTTCGTCACTACGGCTACACCGCAGGCATCACCGAGCAGGTGCTCAACCTTAACCCTGGGCTGGCCGCGCTCGGCCCCATCCTGCCAACCGGCACCCTCATCAACATGCCAGCGGCCCCCACGCAGGCCGAAGCGCCGCTGATCCAGCTATGGGACTGACTGTCATGCGACAAAAGAGAACACCGACATGAGCCGCCTCGACGACGAACTCGAACGACTGGCCAACATCAGCGAGCAACAACTGGCTGCCCGCATCCATGCCGCCCGCATTGCGGGCACTGGCCCCCACTACTGCATCGACTGCGACGACCCGATCCCGCAAGAGCGCCGAGAGGCGATCCGGGGCTGCGAACGCTGCGCCGACTGCCAGACCATCCACGAATTTCAACTCGCCCGCCACTGCGGCAGCAAACGATAGGAGAGCACGATGCCAGAACCGATTTCCTCCAGCGCCGCAACCAGCACCCTCACCGGTCTGGCCTTGCTGTTCACCCTGCCCGGGGTGGATCCGTCAGTCGTGCTCGGCGCGCTCACCGGCGCGGTGCTGTTTATCTCGGCCGCCGAAGAGCAGGGACGCCTGCGCCGGATTGCCCTGTTTGTCGCCTCGTTTATCAGCGGCCTGCTGCTGGCCGGCTTTACCTGCCAACTGCTGGAGGTACTGCTGCCCGCCAGCGTCCAGGTCAGCAATGCGATCGGCTCGCTGATCGCCTCCGCCATGATGGTGCGCCTGCTGCAACTCATCATGCGCAATCAGGATCGGCTACTTGAAGCCTTGTTTAACAAAAGGGGGCAACCATGATCCCGACCACTCCAACCGGTGTGTTTATCTACACCGCCCTTTACGCCCTGATCTGCGCCGCCATCTTCCTGCGGGTCATGCTGTTTGACCGCAAAGGTGGCGAATATCGCGCCCTGCCCGCCTGGTTGGCGTGGCTGCTCTGCGTGCTGTCAGGCTCCATTCCGCTGCGCTTTCTGTTCGGCGGCATTCCAGTGCCAGATCCGGCCGCCTTCGGGCTCGCCCTCTTCCTGCTGTGCGCCGTGCTCAACACCCGCGGCTCGGTGCACCACCTGCTGCCCCGGGGCAAACCGTCCAGCACCGACCATGCCCGGGATATTTACCGGAGGTACCAACCATGAGCCTGAAAAAAGGCGATACCGGCACCGCTGTGGCCGACCTGCAACGCCGCCTCACCGCCGCCGGTTATCCGGTGGCAGTCGATGGCTGGTTTGGTGAGGCCACCGAGCAGGCGCTGATAGCCTTCCAGCGGGATTACATGATTGCCGCCATCGGTCAGGCGGGCCCGCGAACCCTGGCCGCCCTGCTCGGCAGTGAACGCGGCAACCAGCTGACCATCAACCACATGCAGGCCGGCGCCGATCTTCTGGCGGTGCCGCTGGCCACCATGGCTACCGTTGCCCAGGTCGAGAGCATCGGCGAAGGCTTCACCCAAGCCATGCGCCCGGTGGTGCTGTTCGAGCGGCATGTGTTCTACAAGCAGCTCACCAAACATCAGGGCAAGGCGGCCACCGACCAGTTGGCCGCCCATTACCCCAACCTGGTCAACCCAAAGCGCGGCGGCTATGCGGGCGGCGCAGCCGAGTGGGAGCGTCTGCAACTGGCCATCAGCCTGCATCGGGATGCGGCCATCGAGTCGGCTAGCTGGGGCATGTTCCAGATCATGGGCTACCACTGGCAGCCGCTGGGCTTTGCCTCTGCCAGCGACTGGCAGGCGGCCATGCAGCGCAGCGAGGTCGAACACCTCACCGCCCTGTGCCGCTTTATCCAGCAAGACCCCGCCATGCACAAAGCGCTGCAGGGGCGAAAGTGGGCGGACTTCGCCCGCCGATACAACGGCCCGGCGTTTAAGGAGAACGACTACGACACCAAGCTGGCCAAGTGGTTTGCACACTTTTCCAAGGTCTATCAGCTGCAGGAGGTGGCTAATGTGGCGTGAGCTGCTGGGCTCGCCCCTCAGCTGGTTGCTACTGGCGTTGGCTGTCGCTCTTGGTGGCTGGGGCTGGTCAGCCCGCTCGGCGGCCAAGGCCAAAGGGGACGTCACCACCCTGCAAACCAGTCTCAAGGCAGCCGAAGAGAAAACCAAAGAGGCCGAGCGGCGCGAACAGCTTAAAGAGACCGCCATCGCCACCCTCACCCGAGAACTGACCACCCAGGCACAAGCGGCGCAGCAGTTGCAGGGCCAGCTCGACCAGCTGGCGCAGGCTGCTGCTACCCGCGCCGACACCATCAAAAGGCTCAAACGTGAAAATGCCGAACTCAAGGCTTGGGCTGATCGCCCTCTGCCTGATCCTGTTATCAGGCTGCTCCAGCGCCCCGCCCTCACCGGCGCCGCAGATTATCAGGCTCACCTGTCCAGCCCCGAGCCCCTGCCAGCTGCCGCCGGCGGCGCCACTCAATAACGGCGACTTGCTCGACCAACTGAGCCAGACCGAGGCCGCCTGGGCCAGTTGCGCCGCCAAGGTCGATAGCCTCATCACCTGTCAGACACGACAACAACGGAGTGAAGATGGAAAAGCCAAAACAGATCCGTGAGGTGCTGACCCGCTGCGTGCCGCATCTCAAAATCAACCCGGACAAGCTGCACATCTTTATCGCCCCGGGCAATATCGAAAGCACCGGTGCCCGCTCCCTCTCGTTCGAGTGGCAATACCCCCTCACCATCGGTATTGAAGACTTTGCTGGTCACCCGGATCAGATCATGGTGCCGCTGCTGGCCTGGCTGCGCCAACACCAACCCGAGCTGATGACCAACGACGAGCTGCGCAAGGATGGCATCACTTTCGAGGCCGAATACCTCACCAACGACCTGATGGATCTCATCATCACCGTCAAGCTGACCGAGCGGGTCAAGGTATGGCAGAACGAACAGGGGATAGGCTGGGAACATCTGCCAGAGCCACCGGAAGACCCTTATGACGGCATCACCTGGGAGCTCTTTATCAACGGGGAACCGCAGCCATGGCCACCGACGACCTGAACCGGCTGGTCAGCTGGGCCGATGCTCTGCTGGCCGGCATGACACCGGCCGCCCGCCGGCAACTGATGGGGGAACTGGCCCGAAACCTGCGCGCCAGCCAGAGCAAACGGATCAGGGCCAACATCCAGCCGGATGACAGCCCTATGACCCCGCGCAAGCCGCTCAAGAAGCTGGCGAAAAAGCGCGGTGCCACCCGCCGCAAGATGTTTCAGCATCTGGTCAGCCCCCGCTGGCTCAAGGCAACCAGCACCGAACATCAAGCCATGGTCGAGTTTGTCGGCTCGGCCAACCGCCTTGCTACCATCCACCAATATGGTTTAAAAGATCGAATCAAAGGTTTCGAGATCAATTATCCCACTAGAACACTATTAGGCTTTGGTACCAAGGATATCCAAAAAATTGAAAACATGGTGTTGATATCTTTAGCCAAATAGAAAATAGTCAGATGAAAATCTGAAATGTGAACTTGATCAATGTTCATGTTTTACCTGTAGGGAATACATAGACAAAGTAAATTTTATGCGATATTTATATAACTTTTGAACTGTGGGTAACCTCAGTATCAACAGATAATGGTTCATAGTTTCTACAATAACAGGAGACAATCATGTCTGAAGGAACGCCAATAGACCTAGGAACAATTGGAATGGGCATACCTATTATTTATCGTGATGTTGTATCCAAAATTCTCTCTTATCACATTGCGATAGAATCAGCACTAGAAATGTACATTGAGAAAAATAACATTTCTTCTGAAAAACAATTCTTCGCTCGCTTAAGATCTGTTGAAGAAAATTCCGGCAATAATGACTGGAGCATTGAAGCATGTAAAAAACTAAATAAAATTAGAAACAGTTGCGTGCATATTGACTCTAAAGAATACAAGAACCTTCAAAAACGCATAGACATACCAACGCAAGAATTCATTGATTTTGTAAGCAAATACAATGTCAGGCATTCAGCACATAAAATGTCTAATTTTGATTGGGCTTGTACTTTAACATACCAAAGAATTTATGAGATTTTAAATTTAGAATATGATGACTTAATACTTGGAGAGTTTGCAAGACTACCTAATTCATTAGCTAGAAACTTCCAACCTATATAATATGGGTTAATACTCACAACCATTGTGTAATACAACTACACACTAACCTCCCCTCGCCTTCCCGGCCATTGCCCAAAACAATGGCCCCATGCAACCGACCCCAACCGAACTCAAACGCCTGATCGACAACCTGATCCGCATTGGCACCGTCACCGCCGTGCGCTCTGGGGAGTGTCGCGTCAAAACCGGCGAGATCACCACCAACTGGCGGCCCTACACCACAGAACGGGCCGGGGCTAACCGCACCCGCCACCGCCTGAGCCTGGGCGAGCAGGTGATCCTGCTCTCCGTCAGCGGCGATCTGCGCAATGCCTATATCGTCGGCCGCCTCAATGCTGACCAGTACCCCGAACCGTTGGCCGAAAATGACAACCCAGATCTCGACCGCACCGAATACGCCGATGGCGCAGTCATCGAGTACAACCCAAAAACTGGGGAACTGAACGCCACCGGCATCAAGTCAGCCACTATCTCGGCCTCCGTCACCATCAAGCTGATCGCCCCGCTGGTCGAATGCACCAAGGAGCTCAAGGTTGGCACCACCATCAGCGCAGGCGGCAAGATTACCGCCCCCAGCGCAACCATCGGCGGTATAGAAGTCACGACCCACAAACACAAAGACACCATGCCGGGCAGCGGCACATCAGGGGGCCCAGTATGAACTGGCTCGGCATGAATGCCGCCAATGGTCGCGCCATCAGCGCCACCGACCACATCATTCAGTCGGTGCGCGACATCCTGATCACCCCGGTGGGCTCGCGGGTGATGCGCCGTGACTACGGTAGCGAGCTCTTTTACCTCATCGACATGCCCCAGCATCAGGCCACCCGCCTGCGCCTGATGGCCGCCACCGTGCAAGCCCTTATCAACTGGGAACCGCGCATCACAGTCACCCGTGTCGATGTGCTGGGCGGCGGCATGGATGGCGCCCTCACCATCGAGCTCACCTGGCAGCGCAAGGATGGCGGCACGCCCGACTCCAAAACAGAAAGTGCCTCCATAACCATCCCCACAGGAGCCGCCAGTTGAGCACCATTACCCTCTCCCAACTGCCACAACCCGACGTGATCGAACTACTCGATTACGAGACCATCCTCGCCGAGCGCAAAGCCTATTTAGTCAGCCTCTACCCGGCAGACCAGCAAGCCAGCGTCACCGCCACCTTGGCGCTCGAATCCGAGCCCATCACAAAGCTGCTGCAGGAGAATGCTTATCGGGAGCTGATCTTGCGCCAGCGCATCAACGATGCCGCCGTGGCCAATATGCTGGCGTGGGCCAAGGGGAGCGACCTCGATAATCTGGTGGCCAACTGGAATGTGCAACGCCTCACCATCCGGCAAAGTGACCCGAGTGCCACTCCGCCGGTACCAGAAATCATGGAGGATGATGAAGCGCTGATCCTGCGTGCCCTGATGGCGTGGGATGGTCTCAGCGTAGCCGGCCCGACCGGGGCCTATGAGTATTTCGCCCTCTCGGCTGATGGCAAGGTGGCAGACGCCAAAGGCTCCAGCCCATCGGGCGCCGTGGCCATCGTCACCATCCTCAGCACTGAGGGGGACGGCACCGCCGACGCAGCGCTGATTGCCAAGGTCGACAAAGCCCTGAGCCACGAAGACAAGCGCCCGGTGGGCGACCGCCTTACCGTGCAAAGCGCGGGCATTCTTCACTACACCATCACCGCTCGGTTGCACGTCAGCAGCCAGGGCGCCGAAGCAGAGGTGATCTTGCAGACCGCCCGCGACCGGCTCGCCGCCTTTATCAACCCACGCCGACGCATCGGGGTCGAAGTCCCCCGTTCTGCCATCGATGCAGCCCTACATGTGCAGGGGGTCAGCAAGGTCGACCTGATCGACTGGGCCGATATCACCCCCAGCCCAACCCAGGCCGCCTACTGCACCGCCTTCACCGTGGAGCTGGCCGCATGAATACCCTGTTGCCGCCCAGCACCAGCCGCTCCGAGCGCAATCTGGCCGCCACCGGTGATCAAGCGATGCAGTTACCGATCCCGTTTCGCTCGCTCTGGTCACCATGGACCTGCCCCGCCCACCTGCTGCCCTATCTGGCAGCCAGCTGGAGCGTCGATCGCTGGGATGACAAGTGGCCAGAGTCCACCAAGCGCCAGGTGATCGCCAACAGCTACTTCGTCCACAGCCGCAAGGGCACCATCGGAGCCATCCGCCGGGTGGTGGAACCGCTCGGCTATCTGATCCGGGTGCTGGAGTGGTGGCAAGAGATCCCGTACGCCACCCCGGGCACCTTCAAGCTAGATATCGGAGTGCTCGACACGGGCATCACCGAAGCCATGTATCAGGAGCTTGAACGGCTTATCGCCGACGCCAAACCCATGACCCGCCATCTGACGGGGCTGGCCATCAGCATGGAAACCCGTGGCCCGCTATATCTGGGGGCCGCCTGCTACCTGGGCGACGAGCTGACCATCTACCCCTACAGCCCCGAGGCCATCGAGATCCATGGCCAGCAGTGGCACGGCGGCGCGCTGCACACCCTCGACACCCTGACCATTCACCCGCAACAGACAGGAGGTGCCAGTTAATGAGCGCCATCTATTTCGCCATCCCCACCCATGCGGGACAGGCCAAAATCGCCAACGCCATCGCGCTGGGCGTACCGCTCAAAATCACCCAGATGGCGGTGGGCGACGGCAACGGCCAGCCGGTCACCCCGAACCCGGCACAGACCGCCCTGGTGCGGGAACAACGCCGCGCGCCTCTCAATACCTTGTTTCAAGACCCACTCAACCCGGCTCAGCTGGTAGCAGAGCAGCTCATTCCCGAGAACGTCGGCGGATGGTGGATCCGCGAGGTGGGCCTGTTCGATGACTCTGGCGCTCTGATCGCCATTGCCAACAGCCCGGACACCTACAAGCCCCAACTGTCGGAAGGTTCTGGCCGCACCCAGACCATCCGCATGGTGCTGATCGTCAGCGATACCAGCGCCGTCGAGCTCAAGATTGATCCGTCCGTGGTGCTGGCAACCCGCAAATATGTCGATGACGTGATGAAGGCGCACAAGGAGAGCCGCGATCACCCTGACGCCACCGAACTGGAAAAAGGATTTACCCAGTACGCCAACCTGCAAAAAGCGCTGGCAGGTGAAGACAATCTCGCTGTAACACCAAAAGTGATGAAGGCCGTGCTGGCGGCACTTGGCCTGACCAAATACGGCGCACCGATGATTGGTGTGCCTATCGACTGGCCGCTGGCACAGATGCCACAGGACATCTGGCCAGATTGCGGCATGGTGTTTTTGTCGTGTGCAGGGCAGGGGTTTAATAAAACAACGTACCCGTTCGCGGCTCAGCTTTACCCCAGCGGCGTGATGCCTGAACTTCGCGCCGAGTTTATCCGTGGGTGGGATAACGGAAGAGGTGTGGATCCTGGCCGCCAACTGTTGAGTTACCAGGCGGCAACGCAACTGCCATCCATTTACACTTATGCGGCCAGTGCCACATCTGGTGTTTTAGTTACGCCCCCTATTAACTCCTATCAGGGGGCGTATCCGATAGACAAACAAGCCACTGACTACGAAACCACGACAGTAGGCTCAGGGCAATACTTCACAACCTCTCAGCAATTGACGCCGAATGGCAGTTCTGGACTTGCAACATTCCGCGTCCGCTCTCGCAGCGCGGCGTTTCACAAAATTATGAGGGTCGGGTAATGACTGAGCATAACAACGAGCAGAGAGCCACATGGGGTGATGATGGGTGGGCAGAGACAAGCGGCTATACCATGGCCTATATCGCAGCCCCTGAAACTGCGGAGTATCTTGGGCAGTCTGATGTGTGGGTATCGGAGGGAACTGGCCTGCCAGCAGGCGCCTATCACGATGCACCACCTGCCAGCGCAGAAGGTAAAGCCATTGTGCGGCTGGACACGGGATGGCAGCTCGTAACAGACTTGCGCGGCGTCGTAGTGTATGACAAATCGACAGGTCAACCTGTCACTGTCAACGCAATCGGGGAGCTGCTGGAGCAGTACACGCTGCTAGAACCGTCCTCCCCCTATGACAAGTGGACCAATGATGGCTGGGTCAAAGATGAAACTGCTGAACAGCAAGCCAAGCTGCAAGCAGCCCAGACCGAGCAATCAGCCAGAATAGCCAATGCCAACCAACAAATTGCCATCATCAAGCCAGCTGTCGATGGCGGCTACGCCAAGCCGGAGCACACCCAGCTGCTGGCCGACTGGCAACGCTACCGCTACGAGCTGACGCTGGTGCCAGAACAACCAGGCTGGCCTGAGAAGCCACAATGGCCAACCGAACCGGAAAAGGTCATCTGACCAACCACCACCCCGCCATGTGCGGGGTGTTTCGTTACTGCCGCCCATAACCCCATTGTCACCGCCCATCCAGTGTATCCAAGCCAGATACACTGGCCGCCGCTCGCCTGCGATCCCCTGCCCCTGCATCCTGACCCTGTTCACATCACCTGCATTACCTACGCAAAGAATGCTCCGTCCGGACAACAGGAGAACCTATGGCACTGGACCAATTCCACCACGGCGTGCGCGTCGTCGAAGCGACCGAGGGTACCCGTACCATCCGCACCGTCGCCACGGCGGTGATCGGCATGGTCTGCACCAGCGAAGACGCCGACGCCACCTACTTCCCCCTCGACAAGCCTGTGCTGATCGCCAACCTGCCAGCGGCCATCGCCAAGGCAGGCAGCGAGGGGAACCTGAAACGCTCGCTGCAAACCATCTATGACACCGTCAACACCATCGTTATCGCCGTGCGCGTGGCTAAAGGCGCGGATGCAGCAGCCCTCACCAGCAACATCATCGGCACCATCAAGCCCGATGGTAGCTACACCGGCCTCAAAGCACTGGAGCGGGCCACCCCGGCTACCGGCGTCAAGCCGCGCATCCTCTGCGTGCCGGACAACTGTACCCTGCCGGTGTCCACTGCGCTGGCGGGCATGGCCAAGAAGCTGCGCGCCTTTGCTTATGTACCGACCATCGCCGAGACCGTCGAGGCTGCGCTGGCCTACCGTGAAAATGTCTCCAGCCGTGAGCTGATGCTGGTGCATGCCGACTGGACGGCGTGGGACATTGCCACCAATGCCAGCATCAAGCTCGATGCCTGCCTCAAGGCCGCAGCCATGAGGGCGCTCATCGACAAAGAGATTGGCTGGCACAAGACCCTGTCGAACGTCGGTGTGACCGGGGTCGATGGCATCACCAAAAACCTGTTCTGGGATCTGCAAGACCCCGACACCGAGGTCGGCCTGCTCAACGCCAACGAAGTCACCGCCCTGATCCGCTCTGACGGCTTTCGCTACTGGGGCAACCGCACCTGCTCAGACGATCCCCTGTTCGCCTTCGAGAACTACACCCGCACCGCCCAGATCCTGGCTGACACCATGGCAGAGGCCCACATGTGGGCCAACGACAAGCCGCTGCACCCTTCCCTGGTCAAAGACATCGTCGAAGGGATCAAGGCCAAGGGGCGCGAGCTGGTGAACGGCGGTTATCTGCTCGGGTTTGACTGCTGGTACAACGAGGAGCTCAACGACAAGGACACCCTCAAGGCGGGCAAGCTGCGCATTGATTACAACTACACCCCGGTGCCGCCACTCGAAGACCTCGGTTTCATCCAGCGCATCACCGACCACTACCTGATCGACTTCGGCGCCCGCGTCGCGGCCGCAGCATAAGGAGCCACCATGGCACTGCCACGCAAACTCAAACGCCTGAACGTCTTTCTCAACGGCGAGAACTGGGTGGGTGAAGCGGAAGATTTCACCCCGGCCAAATTGACTCGCAAGTTTGAAGCCTATCGCGGCGGCGGCATGGGCGGCGCCGTCAACATCGATATGGGCCTCGATGACAGCGCCCTCGATGTCTCGTTCACCTTCGGCGGCTATGGCGAGCCCCTGCTGCGCTGCATGGGGGAACCCAAGGCCGACGGCACCATGGTGCGCTTTGCCGGCTCGGTGCAGGGCGACGACACCGCCGAGGTGGTACCCGTCGAGATCATCTGCCGTGGCCGCTTCAAAGAGCTCGACCGCGGCACCCTCAAGGCCGGTGACAACTCCCAGGCCAAGGTCGGCATGGTCAACACCTACTACAAGGAGACCATCAACGGTCAGGTGATCCATGAAATCGACCTCATCAACATGATTGAGATCGGCCCCGATGGCGTCGACCGCATGGCCGAACACCGTAAAGCCCTCGGCCTATAACCCCTTCCCTCATCCAATGGGCGGTCCTTATCCAACCAATAAGTGCCGCCCTCACCACATCACCAGGAACCGACACCATGGAAAACAAAACCGTTACCCTCGACCAAGCCATCCAGCGCGGCGACACTACCCTCACCGAGATCCAGCTGCGCAAGCCCAAGGCGGGCGAAATGCGCGGCCTCAATATGACCGATGTGGTGCAGATGGACGTCAACGCCCTCACCAAACTGCTGCCCCGCATCACCACCCCCATGTTGACCGAAGCCGAGATTGGCAACATGGATCCGGCTGACCTGATGCAACTGGGCAGCGAGGTAAGCGCTTTTTTGGTACCGAAGAGAATGGCCTACCTCATTGCGTAGACGAGGTGATGGCCGATCTGGCCATCATCGCCCACTGGCCGCCGTCCGAGATGGCGGTCATGGAGATCAGCGAGCTGATGGGCTGGCACCAACGCCTCGTTGAGACTCACAACCGCATCAACGGGGCAGAACAACAATGAACCCTCTCAAACTTCAAATCCTGCTTAACGGGATCGACAAGCTCACCGCCCCCCTCAAGGCAGCCAGCGGCCAGAGCCGCATCACCGCCAAAGACCTGGTCGACACGAAAAAGCGCATCAAGGAGCTGGAAGCCCAGAGCGGCCAGATTGATGGCTATCGCACCCTCGGCCAGCAGATTGGCGCAACCCGCGCCCAGCTGACCCAAGCCCAGCGCGACGCCCAGCAGATGGCCCAGCAATTCGCCAAGGTCGAGCAACCGACCAAGGCCATGACCCGGGCTATGGAGCAAGCCAAGCAGAAGGTGCGCAACCTCTCCCAGCAAGAGCGGGAAATGGTCGCCCGTCACGGCAGCCTGAAACGGGCCATGAGCGAGGCAGGCATCAACACCAAACAGCTGGGCCAGCACCAGCGCCAGCTCAAGAGCGATCTCGCCGCCGCCAACAGCCAGCTCGACCAGCAGCGGGCCAAGCTGGGGCAACTGGCCGACCAGCAAAAGCGCATTAACCAGATCAAAGCCAACTACGACAAAACCATGTCAATGCGCGGCACTCTAGCGGGCTATGGCGCTGCGGGCATGGCCACCGGGGCCGCCGCCATCTACAAGGGCACCAATATCGCGAGCAAGGCGATGGGCTTTGATGTCGATATGTCCAAGGTGCAGGCGATCACCCGGCTGAGCAAAGAGAGCAGCGAACTGGCCGCCCTGCGGGCCCAAGCGCGGGAGCTCGGCGCCAATACCGCCTTCACGGCGGGCGAAGCGGCGCAAGGCCAAGGCTTTTTGGCCATGGCCGGTTTCACCCCCAAGGCAATCCGTGACGCCATGCCCGGGGTGCTCGATATCGCCAAGGCGGGCGGCGTCGAGATTGCTGCCGCCGCTGACATCGGGTCCAACATCCTGACCGGCTTCAAGCTGCCGGCCAACCAGATGACCCGCTTGGGGGATGTGATGGTCGGCACCTTCACCCGCGCCAACGTCGACTTGCAGATGCTGGGCGAAACCATGAAATACGTGGGGCCGGTGGCGGCAGGGCTCGGGGTCGACCTTGAAACCGCCTCCGCCATGGCGGGCAAGCTGGGGGATGCAGGTATTCAGGGCAGCATGGGCGGGACTGCCATCCGCGCCATTCTCGGCCGGTTGGCTTCTCCGCCCAAGGCGGCGAACGATGCGTTGGCTGCCCTCAACGTCAAGACCGCCGATGCGGCGGGCAACCTGCGCTCGCTGCCAGATATCCTGGACGAGCTCTACCAGAAAACCAGTAAGATGGGGGACGCCACCCGCTCGGGCTACTTCAAGGCCATCGCCGGCGAAGAGGCATTTGCCGCCCTGACCGTGCTGACCGAGCAGGCCGGTTCCGGCAAGCTGCAGGAGCTGATCGCCACCTTGAAGCAAACCCGGGGGGAAGCGGGCAAGGTCGCCAAGGTGATGGCCGATAACGCCATCGGCGACCTGGACAACCTCACCTCCGCCTGGGATGACGTAGGGATCCAGATGATGGAGACCGAAAACGGCCCACTGCGCGGCATTATCCAGCGCGTCACCGAGATCATTCAGGTCACTGGCGACTGGATGCGGGCCAACCCAGAGCTCACCTCGACCCTGACCCGTATTGCGGCAGTCACCGCCGTAGCGGCTGCCGCTGGCGGGTCGCTGCTGCTGATTGTGGCCGGTCTGCTGGGGCCACTGGCTGCCATCAAGATGGGGATTTCAACCCTGCTGGTTTATGGCGGCCCGCTGCTGACCTTCATCAAGGCGCTGACCATGGGCATGGTCAGGCTCGGGATTGCCATGCTCACCACCCCGATCGGCTGGTTCATCATGGGGATTGTGGCAATCGCGGCCGGGGCCTACCTGCTCTACAAACATTGGGATGGGGTCACCAAGTGGTTCAGCGACCTATGGGCCCAGTGCAAGGCCCCTGCTCTTGCCTTCTGGGAACTCCTGAAAGAGCTCTTCTCATGGAGCCCCATCGGCATGCTGATCATGCACTGGAACGAGATCTGGGCCTTCTTCGATACCCTGCCTGCGGGCGCCGCCAACAAGGGCAAGGCCATCATCGACGGCCTGATTGGCGGCATCAGTGCCAAGTGGGAGAGCTTGAAGAACAAGATCAAAGCCCTCACCGACCTGCTGCCGGACTGGATGAAGGGGGGCGGCTCGGTCACCACCAACGTCAATCCGTCCGGATACCTCACAGGAAACTACAACACCCCTGCCATGGCGGGCGGTTCGGGCTATGGCCCGCGCATTGTCACCCCGGTGCGGCCATTGGCCAGAAGCAACAGCACCACCCAGATCAACGCTCCCATCAGCATCGTGCAACAGCCGGGACAATCAGCCACTGATGTGGCGCAAGAGGTGCGCCGCGAGCTGGACCGACGCGAACGGCAGGCAGCAGCCAGTGGCCGCGCCTCCCTGACCGACCGCAACTAAGGAGCAAGCACCATGATGATGACCCTGGGCTGGTTCGTGTTTATGCGCTCGACCGTGGCCCCCCAATCCCAACAAGACGAAAAATCATGGCGCCACCCGGGCAATAACCGGGTCGGCGCCCGCCCCTCATATCAGTACCTCGGCCCTGATGACGAACTCAGTAACTTAAGCGGGGTGCTCTATCCAGAGCTCACCGGTGGCCCAGTCTCCCTCGATATGCTCAATAGCATGGGCGACAGCGGCCAAGCCTTCCCCCTGATCCAGGGGGATGGCGTGATGCGCGGCTTGTTCGTGATCGAGGGGATCAGCACCACCCGCAGCGAGTTCTTCCAGGATGGCAGCACCCGAAAAATCGAGTTCAGCATCAAGCTCAAGCGGGTCGATGACAACGACAGCTCCCTCGGCAATACCTTGCTCGGACGCACCGCGGGCAACCTGCTCGGTCGATTGGGCGTTGGCAAGCTGCTGAACACCGTGGGCGGCAAACTCGGGGGGCTGCTCTGATGGGGGCATTCGACCAGTTCGGTACCCGCTTGGCTGAAAACCTTGGTATCACCAGCCAGCTGGATGCCATGCGCCAACAGCATCCGGCCCCCGCCTATCAGGTGCAGGTCGATGGCAGCGATGTCTCGGGCACCCTGCGCCCGCGCCTGATGCACATGACCATCACCGATAACCGGGGCTTTTCTGCCGACACCATCGAAATCGCCCTCGATGACAGCGACGGCAAGCTGGCCATGCCGCGCCGTGGGGCCACCCTACAAGCCAGCATAGGCTGGCAAGGCGGCCCCCTGGTCGATAAAGGCACCTTCAAAATTGACGAGGTGGAACACGGTGGCGCGCCGGATGTGCTCACCATCAGGGGTAAGTCGGCTGACCTTCGCGGCGGCATGAACAAACTGCGCGAACGCAGCTGGCACTTCGAGACCATCGGCGCCATCGTGGAGCAGCTGGCCGCCCGCTATGGCTTGACCCCGAGCGTAGGCGACGCCTTCAAGGGGATGGTGATCGACCACATCGACCAGACCAACGAGAGCGATCTGGCCTTTCTCACCCGCTTGGCCACCGAGCAGGATGCCATCGCCACCGTCAAATCAGGCCGTCTGATGTTCATCAAGGCGGGCAACGGCACCACCGCCAGCGGCAAGCCACTCCCTGCCATCACCATCACCCGCCAGGACGGCGATCAGCACCAGTTCTCGGTGGCCGACCGCGACGCCTACACCGGTGTCATCGCCTACTGGCAAGACAACAAAGCTGCCGAGAAGAAGAAAATAGAGGTGAAGCGCAAGCGAAAGACCAAACCGAAGGAGGAACGGCCGCTGCCGCCGGGCGTAGTGGTCAACAAGAAGGAGAACGAGCTGCTGGTTGGCGACAGTGAGAACGTCAAAGAGTTGCGCCACGTTTACGCCAGCCAGAGCAACGCCATGCGTGCCGCTCGGGCTGAATGGGAAAAGCTGCAACGCGGCGTGGCCGAGTTTCAGATCACCCTGGCCAGAGGCCGCCCCGAACTCTACCCAGAACAACCCACCACGGTCAGGGGCTTCAAACCACAAATCGACGAGGCCGACTGGCTACTCACCCAAGTGGTGCACGACCTCACCGATCAGGGCTACACCAACCGCCTGCAACTCGAAGTGAAGCTTGCAGAGCTGCCGGAGTGATGTCTGGATGCGAGAAGTGCCCCACAATGTGGGGCACTTCTCATTCTGCCTGACAACGCACCGAGACATGGCCAGGGAAAGGCGCCGCATGAAGTGCGCCGTCAGGCAGAGCGGCATCATACAAGAAGATCCTGTTGCTCAACATTACAGGAAGGGTGAACCGCTTAAAAAAGCGCTGTCGCCACTTTGTCGCCATTTAGGCAAAAGAAAAAGGCCACTATTTCTAGTGGCCTTTCATAACTCTTTGATTTTAATGGTGCCCGAGGCCGGAATCGAACCGGCACGACGCGAACGTCGAGGGATTTTAAATCCCTTGTGTCTACCGATTTCACCACTCGGGCACCGTAATCGGTATCAAGCTCGCGCCGCGGGCTTGTCAATATGGAGGCACGTTCCGGAGTCGAACCGGACTAAACGGATTTGCAATCCGCTGCATAACCGCTTTGCTAACGCGCCATGCAAAAGAGAGTTGGCTCTCTATTGTCTGAATTTGGAGCGGGAAACGAGACTCGAACTCGCGACCCCGACCTTGGCAAGGTCGTGCTCTACCAACTGAGCTATTCCCGCATTGGTCTGGCTGACTGCCTGACTACGAGGACGCATTCTAGCGATGTTCCCCGCCCAGTCAACCAGAAATATTTAATTAACTGATCGTTCGGGCGTTTTTTGCCCTTTTTGCACACTTTTAGCGCCTTTGGCCGTTTCTTGTCTGAAATTGCGAGAAACGGCCTGTTACTGCCTGATAACTCAGAAGCTGGAGTGATGGGTCAGATCGCTCCAGGCTGCCTTCATGTACTGGAACATCGACCAGAAGGTGAGCACGGTAGCGACATAGAGCAGCACGTAGGCCAGCCACACCATCCAGACGTTGTATTGCCAGATAAGACCGGTCAGCGACACCATCTGGATCATGGTCTTCCACTTGCCAATCCAGCTCACGGCCACCGAAGAGCGCTTGCCGAGCTCAGCCATCCACTCGCGCAGTGCGGAGATGATGATCTCGCGACCAATCATGGTCATGGCGGGAATGGTGACCCAGATGGTGTTGTAGTGTTCGACGATGATGACCAGTGCTGTGGCCACCATGATCTTGTCGGCGACCGGGTCGAGGAAGGCACCGAAGGCGGTGGATTGATTGAGCTTGCGGGCAAGATAGCCATCAAACCAGTCGGTGGCAGCGGCCAGAATAAAGACGATGGCAGCGGCCAGATAGGACCACTGGTAAGGCAGATAGAACAGGATGACGAAGACGGGAATGAGCAAAATCCGGAAAAACGTCAGCATGTTAGGTATGTTTGTCATTATTTTCAGCCACTTCTTGTACGTCGCTACATAGTGCGCCAAAGCCGATTTGCGATGCAACCGCACTGACGCCCGTCTTGGTCTTTTTTAATCCATCAACCCTTTCGCAATACCGCGCCATTATGGCATTTACGGCCCCCCTGCGTCACGGCTCTTGTGCATCAAGGAGTTAGCGAATGTTCCCAGTTAATCATCTCATGAAAAAAACAGTGTCATTCAACACTCAGGCCGAATGCAGACCATCGTGGATGGCTTGGGCCAGCTCCTGACTGATGCCGGGCACCTTGGCCAGTTCATCCACACTCGCCTTTTTCACCTCCTGCAGGCCGCCCAGATATTTGAGCAGTGCCTGACGCCGCTTCGGCCCCACTCCCGGAATATCCTCCAGCGTGCTGCTGGTGCGGGCTTTGGCTCGCCGTGCCCGGTGGCCGGTAATGGCAAAACGGTGGGATTCATCGCGAATATGTTGAATAAGGTGCAAAGCGGGCATATCTGCCGGCAAATGCAACTCTTCGTGGCTCTCCCCCATGATGAGCGTTTCCAACCCCGCCTTACGGGTGACCCCCTTGGCAATGCCCACCAGCAGCGGATATTTGCCACCGAGGAACTCCAGCTGGCGCGCCAGGATCTCTTCGGCGCGGCGCAGCTGGCCGAGGCCGCCGTCGATAAAGAGCACGTCCGGCACCTTGTCCGGCTCCTGCTGCTTGCCAAAGCGCCGCTCCAGCGCCTGCTCCATCGCCGCGTAGTCATCGCCGCCGGTGATGCCGTCGATATTGAAGCGGCGATATTCGGAGCTAAGCGGCCCCTCCCGGTTGAACACCACGCAAGAGGCCACCGTGCGCTCCCCCATGGTGTGAGAGATATCGAAACACTCCATGCGGGCGATGGGGCGCTCCAGCTCCAGCAGCTCTTCCAGCTGGTCGTAACGGGCGGTGATGGTGCTCTTGTGTGCAAGCCGCGAGCGCAGCGCCGTCTCGGCATTGATGGAGGCGAGCTTGATGAAGCGGGCCCGCTCGGCACGGGTACGGCTCACCACCCGCACCTTGTAGCCGGCGGTCTGGCTCAGGGTCTCGGCGATGACGTTCTCATCTTCCAACGCCACGTCGAGCAGCACCTCGCTCGGGATCTGCCGTCCCCCCTGCCCCGACAGATAGAACTGCAGCAGGAAGGATTGCACCACCTCGTCGAGCTGGGTATCGGCCGGCACTTTCGGGAAGTAGCTGCGCGAGCCGAGCACCTTGCCCTGACGGATAAAGAGCACGTGAATGCAAGCCGCCCCCTGTTCGAAGGCGACCCCCACCACATCCAGCTCGTCCAGCACGTTGCCACTCACCGACTGCTGTTCGGTGACCCGGCGCAACGCCAGGATCTGATCCCGATAGCGGGCCGCCTCTTCAAAACGCAGATCGCCGCTGGCGGACTCCATCTTGCCCACCAATTCGCCGATCACCTGCTGGTTCTTGCCCGCCAGAAACAGCTTGGCCAGCTCAACCTGCTGGGCATATTCGGCCTCGCTCACCAGTCCAGGCACGCAAGGGCCAGCGCAGCGCTTGAGCTGATAGAGCAGGCAGGGACGGGTGCGGTTGGCGTAGACTGCATCCTCGCACTGGCGCACCGGAAAGATCTTCTGCATCAGGTGCAGGCTCTCGCGCACTGCGCCACCGGAAGGGTACGGGCCGAAGTACTCCCCCTTGATCTTGCGGGCACCGCGATGGACGCCGATGCGCGGATGCTGATGCGCGGTGATGATGATCCAGGGGTAGGATTTGTCGTCCCGCAGCAACACGTTGTAGCGGGGCTGGTACTGCTTGATCAGGTTGTGCTCGAGGATCAGCGCCTCGGTCTCGGTGTGGGTGACGGTGACCTGGATATCGGCGATCTGGCGCACCAGAGTACGGGTCTTGATGCTGTCGACATTGGCCCGAAAGTAGGAGGCGAGCCGTTTTTTCAGATCCTTGGCCTTGCCCACGTAGATGACGGTGCCGCCGCTGTCATACATGCGGTAGACGCCGCTCTGGTGCGTCACGGCGGCGAGAAAAGCTTTGCTGTCAAAAAGGGGCTCGGGAGAGAGGGTCATCGGCAACTCGACTCAACGGATGAAGGCAAAAAGACGGGGGAGAGCATACTGCGCCCACTCATGAAAATGCAAAAGGGGGCTAAAAAGCAAAAGGCGGCAAATGCCGCCTTGGTGACCACACTCCCCCGCTTACAGGGTGTCGGCATCCAGCATGCCGTAGCGAATGGCCAGATGGGTCAGCTCCACGTCACCGTTGATCCCCAGCTTGCTGAACAGGCGGTAACGGTAGCTGTTGACCGTTTTCGGGCTCAGGTTAAGCTGCTCGGAGATATCGGTCACCTTCTGCCCCTTGGTGATCATCATCATGATCTGCAGCTCCCGCTCGGAGAGGGACTTGAAGGGGTTCTCGTCCGCCGAGGCAAACTGGCTCAGGGCCATCTGCTGGGCGATCTCCGGGGAGATGTAGCGTTGACCGGAGTGCACCAACCGGATCGCCTGAATCATCTCGTCCGGCCCGGCCCCCTTGGTCAGGTAACCGGCGGCGCCAGCCTGCATTACCTTGGTCGGGAAAGGATTTTCTGAGTGGATGGTCAGCACTATGATGCGCACATCGGGGCGGATCCGCAGAATTTTGCGGGTCGCTTCCAGACCACCAATACCCGGCATGTTCATGTCCATCAGGATCACATCCGGATGGTGCTGACGACAGAAAGCAACTGCATTTTCGCCACTCTGTGCTTCGCCTACCACCTTGATCCCGCGAACATCTTCCAGAATGCGTCTTATCCCTGTACGCACCAGCTCATGGTCATCGACCAGGAATACATTTATCACCCAAACACCCCGTTTTTTATCTCGTTTTGGCCGCCCGGTTAGGGTTAACAGGGCGTCTTGCATCATAACCAAACTCGCCGCTTTGGCAAACCATGCACGCCAAAAGTTTGATAAAGCGCATTTATAGTGTTCGTAATCAGATAATTATCGAGATACTCAAAACAAAAAACGGCGTCTTGCGACACCGTTTTTCTTATCTTCAGCCTGCCGGATCAGCCCGCCAGGAAGGCTCGCACCTTCTCCAGATCGGCCTGGGTATCGACACCAACCGGTGGCGCTTCGAGCGCCTGCGCCACGTGGATCTTCTCCCCGTACCAGAGCACCCGCAGCTGTTCCAGCGCCTCGACCTGCTCCAGCACGCTCGGCGCCCAGTCCACATAACGCTGGATAAAGCCGGCGCGATAGGCATAGATGCCGATATGGCGCTGGTAGTGGTCGCCAATCTGCTCGTGGCTGTTGGCAAAGCGATCCCGATCCCACGGGATGGTGGCGCGACTGAAGTAGAGGGCGTAGCCATCCTTGTCAGTCACCACCTTG
Organism: Aeromonas sp. SCS5; assembly: GCF_001887375.1. Taxonomy (NCBI): domain Bacteria; kingdom Pseudomonadati; phylum Pseudomonadota; class Gammaproteobacteria; order Aeromonadales; family Aeromonadaceae; genus Aeromonas; species Aeromonas sp. SCS5. The sequence continues at coordinate 449,610 of NZ_LFCS01000003.1, read as the reverse complement.
ACCGCATTGGGATTGAACGCCTCTTCGGCATCCCTGATCGGCACCGACAGGGTCGCCATCGGCGCCGTGGCGGCGGCCAGATTGTCCGCCACCTGACGGATGATGGCGGGCGGAATGAGCGGCTCATCCCCCTGCACATTGACGATGATGGTATCGGCAGCAAAACCGTAGTGACGGCACACCTCGGCCAGACGCTCGGTGCCGGACTGGTGATCCGGAGAGGTCATGCACACCTCGACGCCGGTGGTCAGCAGTGCCTGCTGCACCCGCTCGTCATCGGTGGCGACGATCACCCGATCGGCACCGGATTGCAGCGCTTTTTCCACCACGTGCTGCACCATGGGCTTACCATGGATGTCAGCCAGCGGTTTGCCCGGCAGCCGGGTGGAGGCGTAGCGGGCCGGAATGACGACGACGAAACTCATGACGGCAGCTCGTCGCTATTAAGCGGACGGGCGCGGTTCTCCAGCAGCACCGGGATCCCCTCCTCCAGCGGATAGGCCAGCTTGTCAAAGCGGCAGACCAGCTCATGCACGGCCTTGTTGTAGTGCAGCTTACCCTTGCAGACCGGGCAGGCGATGATGTCGAGCAACTTGATGTCCAAAGCCAAAACGATACTCCTTCAACGATGTCGCGCTGGCGGATTCATCACGCCAGCGATGGATGTCGAGCAACCAGCTATTCCATGCGGGGCATATCAACCCCCTGCTCCCCCGCCGAGGCGAGAGAGATTAATCTTGCGCCCTGGCAGCGCCCTTCCCCTTCGTCCCCAGCTTGTGCAGCAGGGTGTCGAGCAGGGAGGCTGGCAACTCGGCGCTGACCGGTAGATACCACCAGTTATCGAGGGCAAACGGGCGGCACTTGACCGCATCCTTCTCGGTCATCAGCAGCGGCTTGCTGGCAAAGCGCCCCACCAGCTCATCCCGATCGAAGGGGTGATGATCGCCGTAGGCGGCCTGCTGCTCCAGCTGATAGCCGAGCCCTTCGAGGGTGGCAAAGAAGCGGGGCGGATGACCAATCCCCGCCAGCGCATCGACCGGCCCCGACAAGGGGACGGCAAGCGGTGCATCGTCGCGCACCCGGCGCGGGGTGTCGGCGACCAGTTGCATGGTGTACTCCCCCTTGCCCGGTTCGCCGCCGTTGCAGATGATGGCGTCCACCCGTTTGAGGCGGGTGACCGGCTCGCGCAGCGGCCCCATCGGCAACAGGCAGGCGTTGCCAAAACGGCGCGCTCCGTCCACCACCACCAGCTCGATGTCGCGGGCCAGCGCATAGTGCTGCAGGCCGTCGTCGGTGATGATGATGTCCACCTCGCCGCTCTGCTCCAGCAGTCGTACCGCATCGGCCCGTTTCGGGGCAACCACCACCGGACAGCCGCAGCGCCGGGCAATCAGTACCGGCTCATCACCGGCCTGCGCCGTGGTGCTGGCGGCATCGAGCCGATAGGGATAATCGGGCGCCTTGCCGCCATAACCACGGCTCACCACCCCGGGGCGATAGCCGCGTGCCTGCAACTGCTCCACCAGCCAGACCACTACCGGGGTCTTGCCGTTGCCGCCCACCGAGATATTGCCCACCACGATCACTGGCAAGGAGGAGCGATACCCCTTTAGCCAGCGGTGGCGATAGGCGTAGCGGCGGGTGCCGCTGATGATGGCAAACAGCAGGGCAAAAGGGGCCAGCAACCAGCGCCAGCCACTTTTGCGATACCAGAGCCGTTCCAGCATCAGGCCTTGTTTCCTGCATTGCCAAACTGAATGGCGCGCAGCTGGGCATAAGTGCCGCGCTGCTCCATCAGTGCTGCGTGGTTGCCACGCTCGACGATATGGCCTTCGTCGATCACCAGGATCTCGTCCGCCTTCTCGATGGTGGAGAGGCGGTGGGCGATCACCAGCGAGGTACGCGCCTTGCAAAGCTCATCGATAGCCGCCTGAATGTGGCGCTCGGACTCGGTATCGAGGGCCGAAGTGGCCTCATCCAGCAGCAGAACCGGCGCATCGCGCAGCAGGGCGCGGGCGATGGCAACACGCTGGCGCTGACCGCCGGAGAGGGATGCACCGTTCTCGCCAACCACAGTGTCGTAACCGTGGCTCATCTTGCTGACGAACTCGTCGGCATGGGCGATACGGGCGGCCTGCTTGATCTCGTCGAGGCTGTATTTCTCTTCCGCGGCGTAAGCGATGTTGTTGGCCACCGAGTCGTTGAACAGGTGAACATGCTGGGAGACCAGCGCGTACTGCTTGCGCAGCTCGCTCAACTTGTATTCGCGGATGTTGACGCCGTCGAGCAGGATCTCCCCCTGATCGATGTCGTAGAAGCGGGTCAACAGGCTGGCAATGGTACTCTTGCCTGAGCCGGAACGGCCCACCAGCGCCACCGATTTACCCGCCTCCACCTTGAAGCTGACGTTGTGCAGCGCCGGGGTGTCCTTGGTCGGGTAGGTGAAAGTGACATTGCGAAACTCAATCTCGCCACGGGCACGCTCCAGAGTGCGGGTACCGGTATCCTGCTCCGGCTCGGTGTCGAGCAGGCCAAACAGGCTGTGGCAGGCGGTGATGGCACGCTGGAACTGGTTGTTGACGTCGGTCAGGCTTTTCAGCGGCTTGAGCAGCATCATCATGGAGGTGATCATGACGGTGAAGGTACCGGCAGTCAGGGTGCTGCGCACGCTGTCGACAGTGGCCACATAGAGGAAAGCGGCCAGCGCGATGGAGGCAACCATCTGCACTACCGGGCTGCCGATGGCATCAGCCGCGACCATCTTCATGGTCTGCTGGCGCATGTTGTTGCTGACCTGGAAGAAGCGTTTCTCTTCTACCTTCTGGCCACCAAACATCAGCACCTCTTTGTGCCCCTTGAGCATCTGCTCGGTGGAGGTGGTGATATCACCTACCGCCTGCTGGATATGGCGGCTGATCTGGCGGAAGCGACGGCTGATAAGGCCGATGATAATGCCCACCAGCGGGCCCACCACCAGGAAGATCACCGACAACTGCCAGGAGTGCCAGAACATCAGGCCGAGCAGGCCGACCACGGTCGCCCCTTCCCGCACCAGGGTCACCAGGGTGGTGCTCGCCGCCGAGGAGACCTGACTCGCGTCATAGGTCACCTTGGAGAGCAGGTGGCCGGTATTCTGGCGGTCGAAGAAGCTCATCGGCATCGCCACCATGTGATTGAACACCTGCTGTTGCAGACGCATCACCACGTGGTTGCCGACCCAGGCCATGCAGTAGTTGGAGAGGAAGTTGGCGACACCGCGCAGGGCCACGATGCCCAGAACGAAGAAGGGCATCCACTTGAGCACGGTCGGATCGTTGCCGTTGATCCCCTGGTCGATCAGCGGCTTGATGGAGTAGACGAAGGTGGTGTCGACAGCGGCATAACCCAGCATGCCGATGATGCCGCCGATCAGGCCAAGCTTGCGGTCACGGACATAACCGAGCAGGCGCTTGAATACTGGCCAGCTACCTTGTGAAGTTTCTTGTTGCATGAATAGCCGTTGGTAATGGAAATGACGGGGTATTCTAGCCAAACAGTAGACATCCACCAAGCGCCACCATACAGATAGCAGGGATTCGGCCCCCAAATCAGGGATGAGATGCCTTCATCACGCCCCGATTATCCCGCATATTCGCCCTTTCATATGACGGCCGGCCGTGCCACGGCGCACGCGGGCTACCCTTGCACCAACCCGGCATCCTCACGGCCTCTGCATCCCGGCGCCATACAGGCCGCGGCCGACCAGCAATATCACTGCGGGGCTATTCGGCCACCCAGTATTGGTCACTCTGGCCCACAAGGCTCGACTTGCCGACCCTTGATTGTTTCACCAGTAAAACTGAATTCCATTTAAACCGTATAAATTTGCAACAATATGGGCGGTGCAAGAGGGCGCCAGCGGGAAAAACGAGTGGCAGAAACACTTCCGCTCAAAGTGATGGGTCTGGCCGATCTCCCCATACTTTCGGCTGCCACCAGTTGCCAGCTTGCCGGTACCAGGGGCCATGATCCCGCTCGGCTTTGACCTGCATACCATCTGCGACCGGCGCAATTACTACCTCCCCGCCCAGACCGGTCACCCACTGGATCGATCCCTGATAACGTGCGACTACCTCGGGACGAGGAAAGCCCCACTGGTTCATGAAGCCGGCGCTGTGCACCACGTAACGAGGCGCCACGGCGGCGACAAAAGGCGGGGTGGAGGAGGTGCGACTGCCGTGGTGCGGGCTCACCAGCAGGGTGCTGGCAAGCCTGCCCCCCTCGAGTGCCACCAGATGCTGCTCCGCCTGCCGCTCGATATCGGCGCTCAGCAGCACGCTGCGCTCGCCATCACTGATGCGTACCACGCAACCATCGTTGTTGTGCCCTGCCCCGGGTTGTTCTGGCCAGAGCACGCGAAACTGCAGCTCTTGCCATGACCACGCCTGACCGCGCTGACAGAGGGTGGTTGACGGGGTGAAAGGGTAGGAGGAGAGCTCGCTGCGCACCGTCAGGGCGCTGAGCAGCCGCTTGCGGTTGCCCGCATGATCCCGATCCTTGTGGCTGATGATGAGGCGATCGATGACCCTGATGCCAAGGTGGCTCAAGGTGGGCAGGATCACCGTATCCGCCATGTTGTAGCCACCGGGATAGCGATCGCCGGTGTCATAGAGGATGGCGCGCTCCCCCTTGCTGATGAGCACGGCCAACCCCTGCCCCACATCGAGCACCCGCACCTGCCAGCGCGGCGGCGCCGGCCAGAGAAAAAGCGTCAGGGCCAGCAGCCCCGGCAGCAAGAGCCAGCGGGCCACCCGCCACTGCCAGCAGAACCAGAGCAACAGCAAGAGCGTGCTCACCGGCAGCCACCAGCCCGGCAGTGGCCACCAGAGCTGGACTCGGGAGGCGAGCATATCGAGCAGGATGAGCACCCACTCCAGACCGAGATTTGCCAGCCAGAACAGGCCGTAGGCGAGCGCGCCAGAGAGCGGTGCCAGCAGCACGCCGATCAGCGCCAGCGGGATAATGACGATACAAAAGAGCGGCACCGCCAGCAGGTTGATCACCATGGCGAGCGGCGCAATCCCCTCGAACAGCGCCAACTGCAGCGGCAGCAAACCGAGCAGCATCCAGAGCTGGATCTGCCAGAGGGTTGGTTTTTCATGGAAGTAACCGACCAGCAGCAAGATAGCGACCGCCAGAAACGAGAGCCAGAAACCGGCCGAGTAGAGGGCAAAGGGATCCCAGAGGGTCAGCACCACAAAAGCCCAGAGCCAGATGCGGTAGGCCGGCCACTCCCGCCGTCGCCAGCGCAGCACACTCCAGACCAGAACCATGATGAGGGCTCGCTCGGTCGCCACAGCAAACCCCGCCAGCCAGCTGTAAGTGGCGGCAAACAGCAGCGACACGCAGATCGCTCCGCGCAGCCCGAACAAACGGCCAAGCCACCAGCCGAGTACCGCCACCAGCGCGATGTGCTGGCCAGAGATGGCGATGATGTGGGTCAGCCCGCTGCCGCGAAACAGGCTCCACTGCTCATCGGTGATACCACTCTGTTCACCGAAGGTGAGCGCCGCCAGCAAGGGGGCCTGCGAAAGAGTTCGCCAGCTCTCGTTGGCCGCCGCCAGCCAGCGCTCGCGTAGTCCGGGCGCCACCGGCGCGATATGGATCACCCGCCGCAGGTTGCCGGTAGCCGTAATGCCCTTGCCGAGCAGCAGGCGACGACCATCCATCCCCGCCTCGTTGGCAAGGCCGTGGGCCGGCTTGAGAGTAGTCACCAGTGTGAGTTCACTCCCCGCCGTCAGGGGGGGCAGCTGCTGATAGGCATTGACCCGGATCAGGGGGGACGGACGGAGCTGCCGACCATCCAGTTCATGGACACTGAGGATCAGCCGGACAAATTTCTCCCCTTCGGACTCTGCACTTTGCAGCTGTGCGGTTATGATATGGCTCGTTTTTTTGTCAAGCAGCTCCAGCCAGGCCAGGTGATACGAGAGAGTGGCCTGCATCCAGAGGATGCCAAGCAGCAGAAACAGCAGCCGCCACGCACGGCAACAGGCAAGGGGAACCAGCAGGGACAGCAACAGGCCCCCCCATGCAAGTGAAGGTAACCATGGCCAGAGCAGTGAGGAGCTTGCCCCGAGGGCAAACGACAACAGACGCAGATCCATGGTGCAAGTATTTAGCAAGGTTTCAATATGCCCAAACGACTCATCAAACGCTGGATGCCCGACCCGCAAACCCTGAAAGAACACAAGCACTTGCGACTCTTTGGTCGCCTGCTGCTCGATGCCAATCTCTGGCATCTCAACCGGCGCTCGGCTGCGGGAGCCTTCGCCGTGGGGCTGTTCATGGCCTGGGTGCCGCTCCCCTGCCAGATGTTGCTGGCCGCCGGGCTCGCCATCGCCTGCCGGGTCAATTTGCCCCTCGCTGTGGCGCTGGTCTGGCTCTCCAATCCACTGACCATTCCCCCCATGTTCTATGGCGCCTATCTGGTCGGTTGCCAGTTGCTGGGGCAAACCTCGCAACATGTCGACATCCAGTTCACCTGGGCCTGGCTGGTATCGGTATTTGAAACCGTCGCGCCGCCGCTCCTGCTGGGCTCGCTGGTGCTGGCCCTGCTGAGCTCGCTCATAGGTTACGCCGTGATCCGCACCTTCTGGCGCATCAGTACGGTGCGTCAGTGGCAAAAACGCAAGGTGGCACGCCCATGCTGAGTCGCTGGTTCTCCCGTTTCAAGATCGATCCCGATACCCTGCGCAAGCAGAAGTGGTTTGCCCTGTTTGGTGAGCGACTGCTCGCGCCCGCCCTCTGGCAAGGGGGCAGCCGCGCCCTGAGCGGCGCCGTGGCGGCCGGCATCTTCGCCTGCTGGTTCCCCATCCCGATGCATTCGCTCATCGCGGTCGGGCTGGCGCTGGCGTTCAGCCTCAACCTGCCGCTGGCGCTGCTGGCGGTCTGGTTCAACAACCCGCTCACCCTCCCCTTCATGTACCTCTATGCCTATCGCACCGGCTGTCTGGTGCTGCACAAGACGCCGGAGCCCTTCCACCTCACCTGGACGCTCCACTGGCTGGAGCAGGAAGCGGCAACTCTTGTTCCCCCCTTCCTGCTCGGCAGCATGTTGCTGGCGGTGCTCACCGCACTGCTGGGTGGCGCCCTCACCTTGCTGGTGCTTCAGCTGCGCCGCTGGTTGCAAGGCGTTCGCTGAACAGCTCACCCGGCTGGATCAAAAAAGCCCGTCACTGGCGTGACGGGCTTTTTCAGTAGTGCGGTTAACGGCTGGCGTTACAGCACCTTGGCGATGGCATCGCAAAGCGGATCTATGTTGGCACGGGTGATACCGGCCACACTGATCCGGCCGGAGCCGACGATATAGATGGCAAACTCGCTCTTGAGACGCTCAACCTGATCCTTGGAGAGACCGGAGAAAGAGAACATGCCGTTCTGCTCGCGGATAAAGCTGAAATCCTGGTTCACGCCGCGCGCAGCCAGTTTCTCCACCAGCAGCTCGCGCATCTCGCGAATGCGCACGCGCATGGCCGCAACCTCTTCCACCCACTCGGCATAGAGGGCCGGATCGCTCACCACGGCGGTGACGACGGCGGCGCCGTGTGACGGCGGGTTGGAGTAGTTGGCACGAATGACGGTCTTGACCTGGGTGAAGGCCACGTCGGCGATCTCTTTGGTCGCACTGACCAGAGTGAAGGCGCCGACCCGCTCGTTGTAGAGACCGAAGTTCTTGGAGAAGGAGCTCGCCACCAGCAGCTCGTCGTGGCACTCGGCGAAGATGCGCAGACCTTCGGCATCCTCTTCGATACCGCGGGCAAAGCCCTGATAGGCGAAGTCAAACAGCGGCAACCAGCTGGCAGCAGCACTCTGCTCGGCCAGTGCACGCCACTGCTCGGCGGTCGGGTCGATACCGGTCGGGTTGTGGCAGCAGCCATGCAGCAGTACCAGATCCCCAGCCTGCACTTCAGCCAGCGAGGCCTGCATGGCAGCAAAGTCGAGCCCCTTGGTAGCGGCGTCGTAGTACTTGTACCACTTGACGGTCAGACCGGCAGCCTGGAACACGCTGACGTGGTTGGCCCAGGTGGGATCGGAGATCCAGATGGTCTTGGCCAGACCATTGCGTACCACAAATTCGGCAGCGATACGCAGGGCACCGGTACCGCCCGGCGCTTGGGCGGTCTTGGCGCGGCCGCTGGCGACCAGCGCGGAGTTCTGCCCGAACAGCAGCTGCTGCACGATGCGGCCATATTCGATATTGCCTTCAATACCGAGGTAATTCTTGGTCTTCTCGTCGGTCAGGAGCTTCTGCTCGGCTTGCTTGACGCAGTGAAGAATGGGGGTGGCACCGGTCTCATCCTTGTAGATCCCGACCCCCAGATTGATTTTGTGGCTGCGAGAGTCGGCGCGGAAGGCTTCGGTCAGGCCCAGGATCGGATCCGCTGGGGCGGCAACAACCTTTTCAAACATGGTATTCCCTGTATTCCGTTGAGTTCATTGGGTGGCAAAGCGGCGTGGTAAACAAAAGCGCTCATCCGCGAGCGCTTCGTCAACTCTTTATATCATCGCGTTCCGTGGGGGAAAACCGCTTTTTGGCCTGCTCTGGCGGGGATTTCAACCAACGGCATGCCACTCGGGTGCAAGGGCGCACACCTCGGCCGATAAGGCACCATTGGACTCAACCAAACCGTTACAAATTGCCAACAATGATTTGGGGATCCGGCTCGGTTCCCAGTGGCGAGCTTCCCCGAGCGGGGTTGCGTAGGTGGTAATAATGGGAACCAGTGTTCTGGGCAGCCACCAGCTCGGCGGACGGCTCAAGCGCTGGGCCAGCGCCACCACCCTGTCGACCCCAGCGGGATCGAGCGAGGTCAGGTGGCTCCACTGCACATTGGGCGGCAGGGCAGCGATCACCTGCTGCAGCGCCAGCTGGGCAGTCGCGGGCGCGCACACCAGCAGAGTACCGGCAGGCAGTTGTAGCTCGGCAAAGGCACCGACGCTGTCGGTGGTGATCACCTGCAACAGCTCCCCCTCCCCCCACAGGATCTTGCCAAGGCTGGCCAGGGTACGCTCGGGGAGCGCTATCTCACCGAGGACCTGCAGCCAGGGAGCGGCATCGAGCAGGGTGCCACCGCTGAAAAAGAGGCTGAACGGCTGGGCTGCGCGCAGGCGCAACAACTGATCGGCGCAGAGCCGGATCCCCTTGTCTTCGAAGTCGATCTGTTCGTTGGGGGTGAAGTTCACCTCGCTCTTGCGATAGAGCGCGGCGAGCACCCGTTCATTGACCAGCTCCCCCAGCTGCCACCCCTGTCCGTGCAGCCACTCCTCCGGCGCAGGCGGCGCCGTGGCGATCTCCGCCAGCATCAGCTCGCGAGTCAGATAGCGGCGCCCGGCCGGGGTCAATTCATAGCTGTGGTTGCCGTGGGCAAGCAGCAGCTGGTTATCCTTGAGCAGACCAATCAGCGGTTGCCATTGCCGGCCCCGGATCACCGCTGGCGAACACTCGAGCAGCTGTTGCGCCAACGCCCGCCATTCGGGGTGACTAAAGTCGATCATGTGCACTTCATCCCTGTAAATCGCATCCCTGTAACTGGCTGACAGACAAAGAGCCTGAAAAGGTACAATTACCGGCAGATGACGCCAACCCTTCTGCGTCAATTACGTGACCTCTCCCCCGCCTTTGCGCCAGAAATAGACAGCCCACCGGGAGGTGGGCTGTAACGGAAGATAAAGCAGAAGCTATTCGGCGGCGAGCCGCAGTTCGGCGTCGTGCCAACCGAGCGGCAGCATCAGCAGCTGATCGATCAGTTCGCGGCGATCTGATTTCTCAAGATAGGCGAGATAGAGCGGACGGCTCAGCGGCTGCCCCCCTTCTACCAGATGCAACGCCCCTTTCTCGAGGAAGGGGCTGACCATGCGCCGCGGCAGATAGGCGGCACCGCCGTTGGCCAGCACGAATTGCAGCGCCATGCTGGCAGAGCTGGAGTGCAGCACCGGGGTCTTTTGCAGGCTCTGCAGCCTGCTCGGCTGCGGCTCGAAGCTGGTGCCCCAGTCGAGATGGATGTGGGGCATCTGCATCAGGTTGTCGGCATTGGCCGCCGGATCCCGGCTCACCAGCTCGAACACCAGCTCCCCGATGGGGTGCAGGGCGATCTCGTCGATCTTGGTCGGCTCGGAGAGCAGGGCCAGATCGAGGGAGCGCTCCAGCAACTGACGGCAGAGGTGCTCGCGGGAAGCCGTTTCCAGCCGCACAGCCAAGCCGGGCGCCAGCGCATAAATGTGGTTGAGCCAGTCATTGAAATCGAGCTCCCAGAAGACGGCGGGAGCACCGATGGCCAGCTGCTGGCTGAAACCTGGCGAGAGCGCCACATCCTGTTTGGCACGACCAAGGGTATGGAGGATGGCGTCTGCATAGGGCAGCAGACGCTCACCGGAGGCTGTCAAACGGATGTTGTTGCGATGACGGGCAAACAGACTGACCCCGAGTTGCTGTTCAAGCTGGCGGATCCTGAAACTCACCGCCGACTGGGTCAGATAGAGATTTTCAGCAGCCCGGCCAAAGTGCCGGGTCTTGCTCACCTCGATAAAGGTCCGAAGCAGCTCGGTATCCATTAATCGATGGACTCGTCACTGCCACCGCCGCTGCCACCGCCGACATCAAAGCTGCCGCCACCGCTGCTCTCTTCGCTGGCGCCGCCAACGACGGTGCAGAGACGGTGAACACGCTTGGGCCCGATCACCTTGAGGTACTTGAACCATACCTTGGCGTGGGGGTTGGCACCGGCAGCACCGGATTTAACCTGCTCGATGAAGGCTGCCTCTACATCGTCACGGGGGGCAAGGGTGCCCTGATAGAGTGACAGCATGGCGGTGCCGTATTTTTCCAGACTATCCGCTTCGGCCACAGTGAATTCGCCACTGCGACGCAGGCCACGGGGAAAATGTTTGAAGTCGTTGAAACGCTTGTCTGATTCGAAGCTCATAATGCTCTTTTTTCTGGTTAGTTTGACCTTTGCGGGCAAGTATCATCAGGCCATCGCCGAGTGCAAAATCAATTTTCTTACTATGTTAATAAATATCTTTCATCGAAGCTGCATTATCCGTCAGACAGGACCAATTTTGCGGGTAAGCACACAAAAATCGTTGATAAATAACAGGCTTATGTAAAATTTCGTAAACATAGCTGGGCTGTTTTCAGATAAATCGGGCAAAAAATAAAGCGCCATACGGCGCTTTATTTGTTTCGTCAGGTGAACCAGCTGAACTTTTGGTGCAAAGATCGTTACTCGATCATGGCCGGCTGTGCCAGGTTGTCGGCACGCCACAAACGGTAGCGTACTTCGTACTCCTGCGGCACATAGATCACGAACGGCAGCTTGGAGTTGTAGTTCACGAAGAAACCCTGACCATAGATCTGGACGAAGGTCTCTTTCTTCTGACCATCCGGGCAAGCCATCAGAGTGCTGATGGGGTCGGAGACCTGACCCAGTTGCAGATAGTTGTAGCCCCAGCCCTTGACGCTGTGCTGTTCCAGGTTGCCCGCAAAACGCGGCACGTTGCAGTCAACCATCATCTTCTTGCCGACCTGCAGCTCGACCATCATGTCGGCTTCGTTCTCGACTTCAGGCAGGCGGATCACCACACGTTCCTGATTCACGTCAGCGGCTGGGAACATGCTGATATCAAATTTTTTCGGCTCGGCGGCGAAGGCATGGCCACCCAGCAACAAGGCGCCCAGCAGGCTAAAACGCAATACGGTTTTCATCTGTACCTCTTGGGGTTGGTTCAACGCCGCTAGACTAACCGCTCTGCCGATTTCATGCCAGCGCTCTGCAACGTAAAAAGTACGTAAAATGATGCAGATCCGGCACGCGATGACGTGATTTGGCTATTTTCTGACACCGCGCACACTCCCTTGCGGCTCCCGCTAAATAAAAAGCGAGGCCATCTGGCCCCGCTCTGAATTCAAATGGCACTTTGCCAACTATTTCCGTGTCCCTTCATGGGCTTGGATAACGGCAACCGCCTTGTCGGGGAAGTCACTGAACACCCCGTCCACATCCGCCTGATAGAGGAAGATGTTGAGCAGATCGGTAAAGTCCTTGGCATAGGCCGGGATCTGTCCATCATCCTGACGGAAGGTGTAAGGATGCACCTTGAGGCCGGCCGCGTGGGCCTCTTTTACCATGCCGGTGAAGGTCGGTTTGCCCAGGGTGCCCGGCTCCGGCACTATCATCGGCTTCCACGGGCCGATCCCCTCGGCGTAGCTGGCGATCTCCTTCATGGCGCCCGGCTTGAACATCCAGTCATAGCTGTAGGGGGTTGCCTTGCCCTTGGCGTCATAGACCATGGTCTCGTTCCAGTCGGTCTCGGCCATCAGCTGCACTAGTTTGAGATCCATGCCCATGGCCGGCATCAGCTCGCTGTTGATGCGCTTGAGCTCGTTGGTATCGAAACACTGCAGATAGACCTTGTCGTTCTTGCTGGTGTAGCCGTACTGCTTCAATACCTTGAGTACCGCCTTGGAGATGTCCTTGCCCTCGTGGCGGAACAGCCAGGGCGCTTTTATCTCCGGGTAGATACCGATGTTCTTGCCGGTGCTCTTGTTGAGCCCCTGGATCATCTCGATCTCTTCCTGGAAGGTGTGGATCTTGAAGCTGGACTTCCACAGCGGGAAGCGCGCCGGATAGACAGGCACCTGCTTGCCATCCACCAGCTGGAACGGCTCGGTCATGCGCAGGGAGCGCACCTCGTCCAGGGTGAAATCCACCACATAGTAGCGCCCATCCGGGCGAGCCCGGCCGGGGAAGCGCTCGGCCACATCGGTGATGCCATCGAGGAAGTGATCGTGCATCACTACCAGCTGGTCATCCTTGGTCATCACCAGATCCTGCTCCAGATAATCGGCACCCATGCCGTAGGCCAATGCCTTGGACTCCAGGGTGTGCTCGGGCAGGTAGCCGGAAGCGCCCCGGTGAGCAATCACTATCTTGCCTTCATCGACGGCCAGAACAGGTAATGAGAGGGATGCCCCAAGGCTTAGCGCAATGAGGGAGACGGTGAGTTTTTTCATATGTGACACTCTTTATTATTGTGTGTAGGTAGTTGTTATATCAGAGGTTTATTGCAGTTATGGGAAGGGCGACGCAGGGCCGCCCTTCAGAGGACTCAGCTTGCTTTGCGCAGGCAGTGGTGATGGTGTGCCAGCCACTCACCCAGTTGCTGTTGCTCGGAATCGGACAGGCGCAGCCCCAGCTTGCTGCGACGCCAGAGGATATCTTCCAGAGTGCAGGCCCACTCCCGCTCGATAAGGTAGCGCACCTCAGATTCGTATAGTCCGGCACCAAAGTGCTGGCCACGGGGCTCCTTGAGCCAGAGCCGGGCATGGGCGCCATAGGCTTCGGCGATACGCAGGGCGCTGCGATCATCGAGCCAGTCAAACTCCAGCGCAAAGGCGCGTGCCAGCTCGCGAACCGAGCAGTCGAACTCGCCACCGGGCAGCCGGCTGCTGGCGGTCCAGTCATCCCCCATCTGGCTGAACCAGGGTTTGAGCTTGTTGCAGGCAGCCTGCGCCAGCTTGCGGTAAGTAGTGAGCTTGCCACCAAATACCGAGAGCAGCGGCGCACCATCGGATTCACCGGAAAGTTCGAGGGTATAGTCGCGGGTCACCGCCTGTGGCGAGTCGGATTCGTCGTCGCACAGCGGGCGCACCCCGGCATAGGTCCAGATCACGTCTTTGGGGGCGATCTGGCGGGTGAAGTGGGCGTTGACCACCTTGCACAGGTAGTTGATCTCGGCGTCGCTGATCTTCGCCTCGCGCGGACTGCCCTTGTGCTCCACATCCGTAGTGCCGATGAGGGAGTAGTCCTGCTGATAAGGGATAACGAAGACGATGCGGTTGTCCTCGTTTTGCAGGATGTAGGCCTCTTCGCGCTCATGGATGCGCGGCACTATCATGTGGCTGCCTTTAATAAGGCGAATGCCGCGCGGGGATTTCTCGTGCAGGCTCTCGTCATAGAAGGTCTTGACCCAGGGGCCGGCCGCATTGACCAGACCGCGGCAGGTGACATTGAACTGCTCGCCCCCTTCCCGCTCCAGAGTCAAGGTCCAGTGCTTTGAGCCGCGCTCCGCCTTGACGCAGCTGGTGCGGGTTTGCACGTCGGCACCCTTGTCGCGCGCCATCATGGCATTGAGCACCACCAGCCGGGCATCGTCGACCCAGGCGTCCGAATACTCGAACCCCTTGTTGATACCGGCGGTGAGGCCATCTTGCGGCAGGAAGCGCACGCCACAGCTGCCCTTGAGCTTGTCGCGCTTGGCCAGATTGTCATAAAGGAAGAGGCCAGCGCGGATCATCCAGGCCGGACGCAGATGCGGGCGGTGCGGCAGACGAAAACGCATCGGGCGGGCGATATGGGGCGCCATGCCGAGCAGCACCTCCCGCTCCGCCAGCGCCTCTTTCACCAACCGGAATTCGTAATGTTCGAGATAGCGCAGACCACCGTGGATCAGCTTGCTGGAGTTGGAAGAGGTGGCTGAGGCGAGATCCTGCGCCTCGAACAGGGCTACTTTCAAACCCCGTCCTGCCGCATCAGCTGCAATGCCTACCCCGTTGATGCCGCCACCAACGACGACCAGATCATAATGTTCGCTCATGTTCACCTACTTTCATTTTTATGATTGCTATAACAGCAATGTTTGATTTCGCTCATTTTAGAACATAAAAAAACATCAAACGAACATTTAGTTGTAAAAGTGTGATCACAATGTGCAGCCAAACAGGCTTGGCGCTTCGCGTTGGGCAATGAAAGGAGGGGTTGCCAATACCATGGCAATGACATTCAAAAAACAAAGGGGAGAAGAGCAGGAAGGCAATACCCCAAAGGGGGGGAATAACGAAAGGGAGGCCGCCCGACAGGGCGACCTGAACTCCACAACACAGGCGCTATATCAGCAGATATGGCAGGCAACCTGATGCTGGGCCATCAACCTTGTCAACTTCTCGGGCGGCTCCTGATCGGTAAAGAGCGCGTGAACCTGATTGATGTTGCCGAGGTTGACCATGGCGTTGCGACCAAACTTGGTGTGGTCAGCGGCCAGAAAGACCTGGCGGGAGTGGGCGATGATGGCCTGGGCAATCTTCACCTCGTGATAGTCGAAATCGAGCAGGGAGCCGTCGTTGTCGATGCCCGAAATGCCGATGACGCCATAGTCCATGCGGAACTGGCCGATAAAGTCGCGGGTTGCCTCCCCCACGATGCCGCCATCCCGGTTGCGGATCTCGCCACCGGCGATGATGACAGTGAAGTCATCCTTGGCAGTCAGAATGCTGGCCACGTTGAGGTTGTTGGTGACAATGCGCAGCTCGCGGTGATCAAGCAGGGCGCGGGCAATGGCTTCGGTAGTGGTGCCAATATCGATAAAGAGGGACGAACCATCGGGAATATTGGCAGCTACCTCGCGAGCGATACGCTCTTTCTCCTTGAGCTGCATCACTTTACGGGCGCTGTAGGCGGTATTGACGGTACTCGAATGCAGGGAGGCACCGCCATGATGGCGCCGGATCTTGTTCTGCTCGGCGAGATCGTTCAGATCCCGGCGAATGGTCTGGGGACTGACATCAAAATGGGTCACCAGATCGTCGGTCGAGACAAATCCCTGCCGCGTCAGGACGTCCAGGATCTCCAGATGTCGTTGGGTTTGCTTCACGCTTGCACTCCGATGATGAGACGAAAAAAGGCCCCGGCAGGTGCGGGGCCTTTTGGCAGTTTACCCGATCCCCTTGGGGATCAATAAGCTGAGGATCACGTTTTATGCCTTATGAACCTCGGCTCTGGCTGCCACGGCGAGGTTCTCGTGCTTGAGGGTCATCGCCAGCAGGATAATGGAGAGCACGCAGGATACGGTCAGCACCATAAAGCCGCCGTCCCAACCGAAGTGGTCAACGGTGTAGCCCAGCATGGCGTTGGCCGCCACGGCGCCACCCAGATAACCAAACAGACCGGTGAAACCAGCCGCAGTACCGGCCGCCTTCTTCGGTGCCAGCTCAAGGGCATAGAGGCCAATCAGCATGACAGGGCCATAGATGAGGAAGCCGATGGCCACCAGTGCCAGCATGTCGACGGTCGGGTTGCCAGCCGGGTTGAGCCAGTAGACCAGCACGAACAGGGTTACCAGCACCATGAACAGGATACCGGCCGGCGCACGGCGGCCCTGGAACATCTTGTCAGAGATCCAGCCGCACAGCAGGGTGCCCGGAATACCAGCCCACTCATAGAGGAAGTAAGCCCAGGAGGATTTGTCGACGCTAAAATCCTTGGCCTCTTTCAGGTAGGTCGGCGCCCAGTCCAGCACACCGTAACGAATGAGGTAAACGAAGGCGTTGGCAATGGCGATGTACCACAGCAGTTTATTGTGCAGCACGTACTTGACGAAGATCTCCTTGGCGGAAAACTCCTGCTCGTGGCTCTCGTTGTAATCCTTGGGAAAATCGTTCTTGTACTCTTCGATAGGAGGCAGGCCGACCGATTGCGGGGTATCGCGCATTACGAAGAAGGCGATCACCGCGATGGCCGCCGCAGCGGCTGCCGGGACATAGAAGGCACTGCGCCAGTCGTTGAACCAGCCCATCCCGAGAATGAACAGCGGACCAATCATGCCGCCACCCACGTTGTGGGCCACGTTCCAGACCGAGACCACTTCGCCCCGCTCTTTCTGTGACCACCAGTGCACCATGGTGCGACCGCAGGGCGGCCAGCCCATGCCTTGTGCCCAGCCGTTCAGGAACAAGAGCACGAACATGATGCCGATGCTGGAGGTGGCCCAGTGCATGGTACCCATCATGAACATCAGCGCAGCTGACAGCAGCAGGCCGGCAGAGAGGAAGTAACGGGCGTTGGAGCGGTCAGAGACGTTCCCCATCAGGAACTTGGAGAGACCATAGGCGATGGACACCCCGGAGAGGGCAAAGCCGAGATCTCCGCGGGAAAAACCCTGCTCGACCAGGTAGGGCATGGCCAGACTGAAGTTTTTCCGCACCAGATAGTAGCCGGCGTAACCGAAGAAGATCCCGAAGAACACTTGCCAACGCATGCGTTTGTAGAAGGGGTCGACCTTGTCGGCCGGGAGCCTGTCGATGTGCGCCGCAGGCCTGAAGAGACTAAGCATGTTCTGCTTCCTTATTGTTGTTATGGGCTGTTGAGGGTGCCCTTGAACAGTCAGACGAATCAGGTGAGTCCATTGATTCGTAAGCGAGCCAATTGTGCTCATATGCGCTCATAAGTTCTGTGATGCATGCTCAAATATTGCAGTTTTATTACAAAAAAAGCTCCAAATGAGAAAACACTCATCAAGCGTCATCCCTTGTACAGCAAGGGTTAGCGACTACCCCATAGGGGGTATTATGGAGATTACATATTGCTTTACGTCACATTTTCTTAGCAATGAGTGGGATCTTGTCCACATTTCCCATGGCGGGGGGATGGTGAAATTTATGGGAAGGTTTATTTTCTCTCACGTCCGAGAACGAGCGAAAACGAACATAACGTTTGCGCAAGAAGAATAAAGAACAAGGAAACGTTTTCGGTCGCAATGGATAGCCACAATAAAGATAAAACGGAACATCAAACCTCTACGGGTGGATACCTAAGGAATACTTATGAGCATACAAAGACCCAATACCCTGCTTGGCGAGTGCATCGCCGAGTTTATCGGAACCGGCCTGCTGATCTTCTTCGGCGTCGGATGTGTCGCCGCACTGGTACTGGCGGGAGCCAACTTCGGGCAGTGGGAAATTTCCATTACCTGGGGTCTGGGCGTTGCCATCGCGATCTATGTGACCGGCGGTATTTCGGGTGCCCACCTCAACCCGGCCGTTACCCTGGCGTTGATGACCTTCGCCGGTTTTGACAAGCGCAAAGTCGTACCCTACATCATCGCCCAGATCGCCGGCGCCTTCTGCTTCGCCGCGCTGGTCTACTTCCTCTATAGCAACCTGTTCACCCAGTGGGAAGTGACCCACAACGTGGTGCGCGGCAGCGTCGAGAGCCTCGGCACCGCCGGGATCTTCTCTACCTATCCCAATGGCGCCATCTCCAACCTGCAAGCCTTCACCGTCGAGCTGGTGATCACCGCTGTCCTGATGCTGGGCATCATGGCGCTGGGTGACAACAACAACGGTGCCCCCAAAGGCTTTGCCGCCGCATTGCTGATCGGTATCCTGATCGCCGTGATCGGTGCCTCCCTCGGCCCGTTAACCGGTTTTGCCATGAACCCGGCTCGTGATTTTGGCCCCAAACTGTTCGCCTTCCTGGCCGGCTGGGGTGATGTGGCCATGACCGGTGGCCGTGACAACCCCTACTTCTGGGTCCCCATCCTTGGCCCCATCGTCGGTGCCCAGATTGGTACTGCCCTCTATGTCAAAGTGCTGGCTCCCTGTGTACCTGGCAACCGTGTTGCCGCCACCGAGCAAGCTGCCCAAACCGCCAAAGAAGAGGCCGCCGCCTAAGAGCGCCCCTCCCCAACGTGTAAAAACGTGGAAAATAAAAACGTGGAGAACATCATGTCTGCTGAAAAGAAATATGTCGTCGCTCTGGACCAGGGTACTACCTCTTCCCGCGCCATCGTCTTTGATCAGGATGCCAATATCGTTGGCACCTCCCAGCGCGAATTCACCCAACACTACCCGAAAGCGGGCTGGGTAGAGCACGACCCGATGGAGATCTGGGCAACCCAATCCTCCGTCTTCACCGAAGTGCTGGCCAAGACTGGCCTTCGCAGCGAAGAGATCGCCGCCATCGGTATCACCAACCAGCGTGAAACCACTGTCGTGTGGGAAAAGGCCACCGGCAAACCCATCTACAACGCCATCGTCTGGCAGTGCCGCCGTACTGCGGCCATCTGTGAAGAGCTGAAAGCGCGCGGTCTGGAAGAGTACGTGCGTGAAAACACCGGTCTGGTGCTGGACGCCTACTTCTCCGGTACCAAGGTGAAGTGGATCCTCGACAACGTCGAAGGTGCCCGTGAAAAGGCGATGAACGGCGAACTGCTGTTCGGCACCATCGACACCTGGCTGGTCTGGAAGATGACCAACGGTGAAGTGCACGTCACCGACCCGACCAACGCCTCCCGTACCATGCTCTACAACATCCGCGACCTGAAGTGGGATCAGCGCATGCTGGACGAGCTGGGCATCCCCATGTCCATGCTGCCGGAAGTGAAACCCTCTTCCGAGGTGTATGGCTACACCACCCGTGGCGGCGGCTCCCGCATCCCTATCGCCGGTATCGCCGGTGACCAGCAGTCTGCCCTGTTCGGCCAGCTCTGCTTCGAAAAAGGGATGGCCAAGAACACCTACGGCACTGGCTGCTTCATGCTGATGAACACAGGTACCGAGCCGGTTCGCTCCAGTAACGGCCTGCTGACCACAGTCGCCATCGGCCCGAAAGGGGAAGTGAACTACGCGCTGGAAGGTGCGGTGTTTATGGGCGGCGCTACCATCCAGTGGCTGCGTGACGAGCTCAAGATCATTCACGATGCCCGCGACACCGACTACTTCGCCTCCAAGGTTGGCGATACCAACGGCGTCTATCTGGTACCGGCCTTCGTCGGTCTGGGCGCTCCCTACTGGGATCCGTATGCACGCGGCACCATGGTCGGTCTGACCCGCGGCGCCAACCGCAACCACATCATCCGTGCCGCGCTGGAATCCATCGCCTATCAGAGCCGCGATGTGCTGGATGCGATGCAGCAGGACTCCGGCATCAAGCTGGCAGCCCTGAAAGTAGACGGCGGCGCTGTGGCCAACGACTTCCTGATGCAGTTCCAGTCCGACATGATGCACACCCCGGTGGTACGCCCGACCCGTATCGAGACCACCGCCATGGGCGCCGCCTTCCTGGCAGGTCTGGCCGTCGGCTTCTGGAAAAGCTCGGACGAGCTGGAAGACAAGTTCAGCGTGGACCGCGAGTTCATCCCGCAGATGGACCGCGACGATCGTGCCAAACGCTACAGCGGTTGGAAGAAAGCGGTCGAGCGTTCACGCCGCTGGGCAGAAGAGGAGTGATCGGGTCACCGACACAGCCTTGAGATGAAAAACGTGAGAGGCCGACAGCAATGTCGGCCTCTCTTTTTACCTCTATCTCCCCTCTCCATCCCCTGTCGATATTCACTTATGCACTCGGCACAACTTAATTGAGTTGTTTATCTATAATTTGCTTCTGGGTCGCATCTGCGACCTGTTTTTTACAGGAGCTAGGGATTATGGACAGAGCGATAAACCGATTTTCACTTAACTTCCTCTGGTCAGGACTCGGGATCAGAACCCGCATCCTCTCCGGTGTCGCCATACTGATGGTCATCGCCATCAGTTGTATCACCCTGATCCTGGAACAGATCTCCCACACTCAGGCGCAGCAGCGGGTCGAGCGCTATGAGCTGCCAAGCAGCGTGGATCGTATCGCCAACCAGCTCACTGCCGAGCTGACCCACCACTTGACCGAAGCACAGGCACTGGCCAGCAACAGCTTCGTCATCGACTGGCTGGCTCAGGGCATGCCGGCAGCAGAGTGGCCCAAGATGGAGCACTACTTTCAGGCACTGCAGCAGCGCATTGGCGGCAATGTCTTTATCGCGCCGCTCCAGACCAATACCCTGATCAACTTCAGCGGCGGCCCCACTGCCCAGAAACAGCTGCATGAGTCAGATCTGAAAGATGACTGGTTCTATGGCTTTCTCAAACGTAAGCACCCCTACGAGCTGAACCTCGATATCTCGGACTTTGACAAGCGTGCCTCGCTCTATATCAACACCGCGGTCACGGCCGAAGGCAAGACGCTGGCGGTGGCGGGCACTTCCATCAATATGAATTCACTGCGCAAGCTCATCAGCAGCTACCGGATCGGCAAGAGCGGTCAGGTCTATCTGGCCGACATGAATGGCTCCATCGAAATCCACCCTGATCAGGAGCAGGAGGGCGCGGCCCACCATCAGGCTGCGTTTCTCGACACCGTAAAACAGCTCATTCCCAACGCCCATGAACAGGTTGCCGTCCAATCCCTTTCGCAGAATGGTGAAACCTACCTTATCGCGGTGCGTTACATACCGGCGCTCAACCGCGTGCTGATCGGCGAGATCAACGGCGCTGAGCTGGAGGAGGGACTGCATGAATCCCGCCAGCTCATCATCATGGTCTCGCTCGCTATCGGCACCCTAGCGATGCTGGCGTCGGCTTGGCTCGCCCACTCCATCAGCCGCCCCATTCGCCAAGCCGCCGATGGCATGCACCACATCACTGCTGACCGGGATCTGGCAACCCGCCTCGATTTCTCGGACGAGTCGGAGCTCGGGTTGATGGCCCAGAGCTTCAACCGGCTGATCCAGAGCCTGAACCAGAGCTTCTACCGCTTCCAGCAATCGGGCAGTGCCCTGTCGGCCCAATCCTCCCAGTCACTGCATCAAGCGCAAGCGCTGGCGGGTGAAGCGTGCCAGCAAGCACAGAGCATTCAGGAGCTGACCAACGTGGTCGCTCTCATCGGGGATAATGCCGAACAGATAGCCAGCCGCTCCATGGGGGTCAACGAGGTGACCCACCATATCGCCGGCCATATGCGCACCATCGAGCAGGATGTCACCCAGAGTGCCAACCGGCTTGAGACGCTGCGCAGCAGCATCAGCACCTCCTCTACCCTGCTCGACGAAGTGGTCAAGGACAGCAACGACATTACCCAGATCATGAACCTCATTCGCGACGTCTCGAACCAGACCAACCTGCTGGCTCTTAACGCCGCCATCGAAGCGGCCCGGGCAGGCGACATGGGGCGTGGTTTTGCCGTGGTGGCCGACGAGGTGCGCCAGCTGGCAGTGCGAACACAGACAGCGACCAAGGATGTACAGGATCTGATCCTGCGCCTGCAGGAGGGTACCCGCCAGGCCAGCAACTCGATGACCGACTCGCGCACCTTGAGCGAAGAGGGATACAACCGGATGAGTCAGGCCAAGGAGGTACTGATCGATGCCACCAGCCAGATCAATCAGGCGGCACTCGAGATCAACGAGATAAGTGCATTGGCCCAATCCCAGCATCAGCAGATGGGGCAGGCCAAGGCCGCCCTCGACGAACTGGCCATGGTGGCTGAGCATCAGCGCGAGCATGCAGAGGAGAGCAATGCCGCCAGTCGCGAGCTGTTCGAGCTGGCAAAAGCGATTGATGAGCAGATCCGTCAATACCGCATTCGTTGACCTGCCAGCCTCTCATCCAAATGAAAACGCCACCGCAAGGTGGCGTTTTCATTTTGCGAATCATTTTGCTAGCGCTCTCATAACAGGAATAACGATAAAAAACACAACCTATTGATTATTAACATTAAAAAAGATGGAACGGCGGTTGCTTAGTGATATCAGGCTCAATAAGAGGAATGAGATCATGAAACCGACCAGCACCCGCACCGCCCAAGAAGAGAATGCACTGACCCCCCGCGAAGGCACCTTTCTGATGATGGTCGCCCAACTGGTGGTCCTGACCACCATCGTTCTGGCCGCTACCCTGGGCGGGCTCTCATGGCAGTGGACCCTGCTGCTGGCCGTTCCCCCCGTCATCGGCGGCGCCCTGCTTAGCCGGGTCTTTGGCAAGCTGCCGCGCTAAACCGCTCCCCCCACCTTCCCGCAAAACGGCCGACCCTATGTCGGCCGTTTGTCTATCCGGCCATAAATGCCATTCATCGGCTAGAGGGTATGGCTGCCAAGCTGCTCTTTCAGAAAATCGAGCCAGACCCGCAGCCGGATATCGCGCTGGGCATCGGAGTAAAATACCGCATTGATGGGACGCGAGGCGCCGCTGTTGCTGCGTGCCAGCACCTCCACCAGCGCCCCGCTCGCCCGATCTGGCCCGGTCATAAAGTCCGACAGACAGACGATCCCTTGCCCCGCCAGCGCCAGCTGACGCAAGGTTTCCCCACTGCTTGCACGCAGGCTGGGAGTGATGGGGAAGCGATCCCCCTGCTCGGCACTCAATAGCGGCCAGTGGTTGAGGTGATCGGGATGCAAAAAGCCGAGCAGCTCGTGGCCGTTCAGCAGATCTGCCGGCTGGCGCGGGGTGCCACGCTCGCTCAAATAGCCGGGAGAGGCCAGCAGCCGCAGCCGAGAGCGGCCCAGGGGCAGCGCGCGCAAAGAGGAGTCGCTCAGCTCGCCGATACGGATGGCCATGTCTACCCGCCGCTCCATCAAATTGATAAAGCCCTCCGAGCTGTGCAGTTGCAGCTCGATGGCCGGATAACGACGACGAAACTCGCCGATAATGGGCACCAGCCGATGCAGAATAAAAGGCGTGGCCGCATCGACCCGCAATATCCCCTCCGGCTGTTCGCGGCGCATCAGCAGCAGCCCCTCCGCCTCGCTCATCTCGGTCAGGATCTTCACTGCCCGCTGATAGAACCAGCTCCCCTCCTCGGTCAGACTGACCCGCCTCGTGGTGCGATTGAGCAAAACGGTGGCAAGCTTCTCCTCCAACCGTTTGATGCCGCGGCTCACCACCGAGTTGTCCATACCGAGGTTCTCAGCCGCCTGGCGAAAACTGCCCGCCTCCACCACCGCCACAAACAGGGTC
The DNA here is from genome assembly GCF_001887375.1 of Aeromonas sp. SCS5. NCBI lineage: Bacteria > Pseudomonadati > Pseudomonadota > Gammaproteobacteria > Aeromonadales > Aeromonadaceae > Aeromonas > Aeromonas sp. SCS5. The sequence continues at coordinate 426,029 of NZ_LFCS01000003.1, read as the reverse complement.
AGTTCATCAGAATGGGTCTTCATTGCTGTTATCCGGACAAGAGTAATGGGCCTTTATAGGCGTAGCCGCTCTGTATTGGCAAGCGTTGCCTGATGTATTCGGGCTGCCACAACCGAGAGATAACGTGATGGCCAGCTCAAACTCTGCTCGGTGTTTGCCGGTAGAATGGGACCGTATTGATTCGTATGAACCCTAATGAAAACAAGGACGAACACGATGACATTTGAAGAGCGGCTGGCAGCAGCCCATCAGGAGCTGGCAAACAAAGGAGTATGGCATGCCAACTACAATCCCCCTTTGTGCAGGCTGCTGCGCAGATTTGGTTATCCCGTCAAACCACCTCACTATGAGGGCTGGCTGACCAACGTTCTGGTATTCGGGGTCGGCATTGGTCTTGCCTGGGGCATGGCGATGTGGTTTTTCAGCTGGCAACCCATGGCGATGGATCTGCTATTTGCCCTGCGCCACACAACCCTGTTTGCGGGATTCTTCGGCTTTACCATGGCATCTTGGCTCTGGCTACGGCGCAAGCAGCTTAAACTGACCCCGTGGGAGCAACTGGAACAAAAACCACACCAACGGTTACAAGAACAAGCTGAGCGAAAATGAATCCCCATACGGGTCTAGACATGACGAATCCATACCTGTACAACCCACCTTTTACATGAATGGAGTCTTCAATTGCTGGAATCTATCGTCATTTTTACTCTGACTGTTTTCATCCATAGTCTACTGCTCGGCTACCGTATAATTCGCCACCACAACTGCAGTTGGCGAACCTTCCAACGCAGCAAGGATCCGGTCCCACTGATTTTTTTTATTCCCTTCAGCACATCCGCAGCCTTGTTGCTCAAGCCACATATCGTGGCTGCGCTCTCTTGAGAAGCAGACCAGAAAAAACGCAAGAGGTGTCAGTAGGCTGGTGCAGCTATCTCTGCCATCATGCCCAATACATCAGCAGGGAGCATAACTTTATGAAAGCTCATGAAAAACTGAACTATGTGGAGTTTGCTGCGCGAGATCTCGCCGCGACCAAGGCATTCTTTCAGGCCGTATTTAGCTGGAAGTTTGTCGATTACGGCCCCGACTACTGCGCCTTTGCCGATGAGGGGCTGGATGGCGGCTTCTATCGGGCGGATCAGTGTAACCTGACAGCTCAGGGCGGCGCCCTGCTGGTCTTCTACAGCGCAGATATTGAAGCGACCCAAGCCAAGGTGAGCCAACACGGAGGCACCATCAACCGCCCTCTTTTCGATTTTCCCGGTGGCCGTCGTTTCCACTTCGTTGAGCCCAGCGGCAATGAGTTTGCCGTCTGGTCGGAACCCGCCGGCGCCTGATAAGCCAGCACCTGATAATAGGGGGCCACGGCCCCCGATTGCTGTGCCTCTCTCAATTCACTGCTGCGCCATTAACCCTGTTTCCGGCAAGTCACGGCAGGCATACTGACCCTTCGTTTTTGCCAAGGAGGTTCAGATGTCATCACCCGTGATTGTGATTGCCCAGCTTGAAGCCAGACCCGAATATGCCGCCCAGTTTCGTGCCGCCCTTGAGCCGCTGATTGCGGCCACCTTGCAGGAGGCTGGCTGCCAGCGCTACCAGCTGCATCAGGACTTGGACAATCCCCACAGCTGGATGCTCTACGAGGTGTGGGAGAGCGAAGCGGCCCTTACCACCCATCAGGGCCAGCCCCACTTTACCGAGTTTGTCGCCAAGGCCGAGCCCTGGTTTGCCAGCAGCACTATTCGCCGCTATCAGCCGCTGGACGCCTGATCCGCCGCGCCACTGAGCGCCCTTTGCAACCCGTTTGAGGAGTAGCATGATGAAGATGCCCAACCTGGGTCTTGGAACCTTTCGCCTGACCGGCCAACCCCTGCGCGACTCTCTGTTGCTGGGGCTGGAACTTGGCTACCGCCATATCGACACCGCCCAGATCTACGCCAACGAAGCCGAAGTGGGCCAGCTGATGAGCGAGAGCGGCGTGCCCCGCCAGGATATCTATCTGACCACCAAGGTGTGGACCAGCGAATTTGGCCCGGGCAAGGTGATCCCGAGCCTTGAGGTGAGCCTTGAAAAACTGGGCACCGACTATCTGGATCTGGCGCTGATCCACTGGCCCTCCCCCAAGGATGAAGTGCCGATGGCTGTCTATCTGGAGCAGCTGGCCGAGGCTAAAGCCTGGGGCCTGACCCGCGAGATCGGGGTCTCCAACTTCACGGTGGCCCAACTCAAACAGGCCATCGAGATTTTGGGGCCGGGCGCCATCGCTCACCAGCAGGTGGAGATCCACCCCCTGCTGCAAAACCGCAAGGTGGTGGAGTTCTGCAAAGCCCACGGTATCGCCATCACCGCCTATATGCCGCTCGCCTATGGCAAGGTGCTCACCGAGCCGCTGCTGATGGAGATCGGCCAGCGCCACGGCGTCTCGGCGGCCCAAGTGTCGCTGGCCTGGCTGCTGGCGCAGGAGATGACTGTGATCCCGAGCTCCACCAAGCGGGAGAATCTCGCCGCTAACCTTGCAGCCCTCAAGGTTAAGCTCACCGCCGAGGAGATGGCCGCCATCGCTACCCTGGAGCGGGGCGAACGCTGCGCCAACCCGGACTTTGCGCCGGATTGGGATTAAACAGAAAAAGATACATAGGCTCTCTCGCTTCGACGGCGAGTACCGGCAACCCTCACGAGCCTATTGCAACCACGAGCTATCCCCTCACCCTCATCCCCAACCCTTCTCCCGCAAGGGGAGAAGGGAGCCAATAACGCTCAGCGACATTGTTCAGCAAAATCGGGAGGTATCATGCCTCCCGCTTTTCTGCCCTTTAATCTCACTCTACTCACTCCCGCACGCACAGCAGGTTCAGCCAACCCTGTCGCCTTCCATTTCCCCCGTCCTCGTTTCCTCTTTGTACCCTACTCGCTCAGCACGCTTTGTCTCTGCTCTCCAGTCATTTCGCTCTCATATCTCTTCCCCCTCTTTGCGGCAACGTTTGTCTCTCCCATTCCCCTCCGACTCATCGCCATTGCTGCTGATTTGGCAAAAGTAATTTGCTGTCACTATCATTTTTGCCAACAAACCGCCTAGGCATACTGGCGCCATTCTCCCGTCGGGAGTCCCTAACCAAGGAGTTGTTATGCCACTGGCGTTATTTGCCCTTACCTTAAGTGCCTTTGCGATCGGCACCACCGAATTTGTGATTGTGGGGCTTATCCCCACCATAGCCGAGCAGCTCAATGTCTCGCTCCCCTCGGCGGGCCTGTTGGTCAGCCTCTATGCCCTTGGCGTAGCCATCGGCGCCCCCGTGCTCACGGCGCTCACCGGCAAGGTGCCGCGCAAGTGGTTGCTGGTAGGGCTGATGGCACTCTTTACCGCCGGCAACCTGCTCGCCTGGCAGGCCCCGGGTTACGAGAGCCTGATCGTGGCCCGCATCCTCACCGGATTGGCCCACGGGGTCTTCTTCTCGGTGGGCAGCACCATCGCCACAGGTCTTGTAGCCAAAGAGAAGGCTGCGAGCGCCATCGCCATCATGTTCAGCGGCCTGACTGTGGCGCTGGTGACCGGCGTACCGCTCGGCACCTGGATTGGTCAGGTCTTTGGCTGGCGTGAAACTTTTCTGGCGGTAAGCCTGCTCGGCCTCGTCGCCATGGTGGGCAGCCTGCTGCTGATCCCGAACAACCTGCCCAAGGGGGCAGCCTCGACCATCCGCGAGCAACTCTCGGTACTGACCAACAAGCCGCTGCTGCTGGTCTACGCCAAAACCGCCCTCGGTTATGGCGGCGCCTTCACGGCCTTTACTTTCCTCGCCCCGATCCTGCAGCAGGTGAGCGGCTTTAGCGCCGGTTCGGTGAGCCTGATCCTGCTGGTGTACGGGGTATCGGTCGCCGTCGGCAATATCTGGGGCGGCAAGCTGGCCGACAAGATGGGCCCCCTGCCCGCCCTCAAGCTGCTGTTTGCCGGTCTGGCGCTGGTGCTGCTGGCCCTGACCTTCACCGCGCCGCACCCGGTGCTGGCGGTGCTCACCGTGCTGGTGTGGGGCGCCTTTGCCTTCGGCAACGTGCCGGGTCTGCAAGTACTGGTGGTGAAGCAGGCCGAACTGCACACCCCCAAGGCGGTGGATGTGGCATCGGGCCTCAATATCGCCGCCTTCAACGTCGGCATTGCGCTCGGCTCCGTAGTCGGTGGCTTGGTGGTAGAGCACCTCGGCCTGATGCACACCCCCTGGATCGGCGCCCTTATCGTGCTGCTGGCCTACGGGCTAACCCATGTCAGCGAGCGCCGCGAAACCCTCCGGCTCGCCGCCTGTCAGGCATAAGCTGCGCCAGCAGGCGTCACGCAAGGGCGTGGCGCCTGCTGCAATCGGTGCGGCAGGCTTCTATGCTGTGACACAGCGTCAACCCGGCAACTGTTTCAGCAACCAAGCCTGTCACCCTCGCATCATTTGCCACGGAGTCTGTTATGAAGGTGCTTATTGTCTATGCCCATCCCGAACCCAAAAGTTTCAGCGGAGCCCTCTTCTGCCACGCCATCAGGGCGCTGGAGCAGGCGGGCCACACCGTGATGACCAGCGATCTCTATGCTATAGGCTTTGAGCCCGTCTCGGATCGACGCAACTTCACCATCGCCAACGATCCCGACTTTCTCAAGCTGCAGCTTGAAGAGCTGGCTGCCACCGCGCAGGGCAGCTTTGCCCCGCAGCTAGAGCAGGAGATGCAAAAGCTGGAGGCGGCCGATCTGCTGATCTTCCAGTTTCCGCTCTGGTGGTTTGGCCTGCCCGCCATCCTCAAGGGGTGGGTGGATAGAGTCTTTGCCATGGGACGGGTCTACGGTCAGGGCCATATCTACGAGAGCGGCAAGTTTCGCGGCAAGCGGGCACTGCTGAGCCTGACCACCGGCGGCCCTGCCGAGACCTATCTGCCCGATGGCTTCAACGGCGATATCGACGGGGTGCTGCGCCCCATCCAGCGCGGGATCCTGCAATTTGTCGGCTTTGACGTGCTGCGCCCCCATATCTGCTATGCCCCGGTGCGGGTCTCGCAAGAAGAGCGGGAAGCCTGGCTCGCCCAGTGGGCCGAGCGCCTTGGCCAGATTGAGCTGGAGTCCCCCATCGCGGTCGGCCGCTACCAGTAGTAGCTGACGCCCCCCAAAGCACAAAAACAGCGAGCGGCCCCCGGCCGCTCGCTGTTTTTCACGCTCTGTCGTTATGGTTTTTGTTATCCGTGGGCAAGCCTTATGCCGCCTGTTGCACGCCTGCTTTGCCGGTCACCGCCCGCTTGAGCCAGTAGTCGAGGCTGACGTAGCGGCCCCCGCCGTAAACCAGCAGCACCAGCAGCATCACGAAGTAGGTAGCGGCAAACTCCATCCCGTTGTTGAGCATCACAGGATCCCCGAGCTCGGTGATGTAGTTGTAGCGACCGGGGAAATTGGCGGCCAGCCACTCGATAAAGCCGTTGAGGCGCAAGGTGGCCTCCATGCTGCCGGTGGCGATGGCGTCCCAGCCGTGCTTCCAGTGCACCATAGCGCTCGCCACGCTCATCAGGAAGATGGTGGGAATGGCCATGATGCGGGTAAAGAGGCCAAGGGCGATGCAGATGCAGCCCAGCACCTCGGTGCCCGCCGCCAGAAAGGCGAGCAGGGTCGGGAACGGCAAGTTGAGCCCCCCTTCCGAGACCGGTGCGCCAAACCAGGCGACGGTGCCGGCAAAGCCCATCACCTTGGAGTGGGCCCCCACATAGATGACCGGAATGAGATAGAGGCGAATAGCCAGCAGGGCCAGAAAATCGAGCCGCTTGCACTGGGCCACCGCCCGCTCGTACCACTGGATCAGGGTGTTGTTCATGGAAATTCTCCTTGGTGTTTGTTAAATGGGGGCAAGGGCGCGCCGGTCTGGCGCTCGCCAACGGACAAGGTCAGCAGACCCAGCCGGTAAAAATGGCGTGCCCACTTGATCAGATCAAAGTCGCTGCGAACCTGTTGCACCTGTTGCTGGAACGCGGCTTGGGTGATCCCCGGCTGCTGTTGCAGCAGCTGGATCAACGCCACATCCCATTCGCGCAACCGTTGGGTCACCACCTGATGCTCCGGGCTGCGAAACAGGCCATAGAAGTGGTTGCCCTGCTGGGTCGGCACTACGCCGCTGCGACGGATGGCAAAGGGGAGCTCAAGCAGTTGCAGGGTGGGATTGAGCACAAACGAACTCTCCGCCGTTACCTCCTCCCCCGGCAACACTTGCGGCACTACCCCTTCATCAATCTCGACACAGAGGCAGGCCCACTCATACTCCAGCAGCGCCAGCCGCTGCCTGGGCCAGTTGAGAGAGCCCTCGCCGTGGCGATGCTGCACATAGCGGACAAACTCGGTGGCGATATGGTGAAACTCGGGGGCCACGGCGCCGTGCGCGATGACAAACCCCTCCACCAGCTGCCCTCTGTCCACCGGCGCCCAGTGAGCGTGGGTGAGCGGAAAAGCGCTCTCCAGCACCGACTCCACGTTGGCGCGCACGCTGCGGGCATAGTGGCTGGCGATGCCATCCTGCGGCAGCCGCACCCGGCTCGCCAGCCAGGCGGTCTGCTGCTGCATCCGCTGCGGGGCCGTTTTGGGCGATGTAATAAGAGATAACCGTCTATCCATAGCGCACCTCCCGCACCTGATGGTCGATCGCCTCGCAACAGGCGCCATGCACCCGCGCCAGCTCGGCCTCCAGCTCTGCCAGCGGTGGCAGATGGTGATCCCGCTCCAGCAGCAGGGGGCGCAGGCCGTGGGTCTGCACCGTATAACGGGCCAGCGCCACCACCTCCTCACAGACCGGACGACCATGGGTATCCAGCAAGGTGCCGTCCGCCTCTTCCAGATGACCGGCGATATGGAAATAGCGGATCGCACTGCCCGGCAGCCCGGCGATCATCCGCTTGGGGCAGTAACCGTGGTTGCGGCTGTTCACAAAGACGTTGTTGATATCGAGCAGCAGCTCGCAGCCGCTGCGCGCCACCAGCTCGGCGAGAAAATCCTCCTCCGGCATCTCGTGGTCATAGCCGTGGTAGTAGGAGATATTTTCCAGCACCAGCGGGCGGGCCAGCGCCTCCTGCACCTGCGCGATCCGCTCGGCCAGATAGGGGATGTTCTCCCACTGGCGCGGCACCGGCAGCAGTTCGTAGAGATAACCCTGCTGGTCGCGGGAAAAGCTCAAATGCTCGCTGTAGATATCGATGCCGAACTCATCCAGAAAGGTGCGGATCTGGCTGAGCAGGGTTCGGTTGAGGGGCTGACAATCGCCGAGGGAGAGGCTGAGGCCGTGTGCCACCAGCGGGTACCGCTCGGCCAGCTGATGCAACTGCGCCCGCCTGGCGCCGCCGATGGCCATCCAGTTCTCCGGCGCCAGCTCGAGAAAATCGATGCCGGGGCGGATAGGGCCGGAGCAGAGCGCATCCAGATGCTCCTGCCGCAGCCCGATCCCCCGACTGCGGGAGCTTATTGGCCGCATACCCCCTCCGTCATCTTGCTGCCGTTGTTGGAACCGGATCTGTCGTCATCAATCCCCTCGCCCGCCACGCCGCACTTGCCATCGCGGGCGCGTACCAGCCGCCCCTGTGGGTCACTGTCGAGCGCTTGCTTTTCAAAGCGCTTCTCGGTGCCGCACTTGCCCGCCGCACACTTGCCGCCGTGCTGTTCGCTGGGGGCGGCTTTCACCGGCGCATCGCTCGGGGTGGCCGCCAGCGCCAGCCCCGGGGTCAGGGCAATCAGGCTGGTCATGGCGATGGAGAGGGTCAGTTTGTTGGTCTTGTTGCTGCTTGGGTTACTCATGAGTGAACTCCTTGACGGATGAAACGGGGTAGCTGGAGAGATCGCGGGCGGCAATCACCTGACCGCGGAACTGCGACTTGACGATGTCGAGCGCCTCGCTCTTGCGGCTCAGCCCCAACCCCATCCAGTGGTTGAGCACCAGCAACTTGGGGTTCACCTCGGCGGCAATTTTTGCCACCACAGATGGCTTGGCATGAAGCGAGGCGGAGACCGGATCGGCCCCTTCGTGGATGGCGAGCGGCATCACCAGAATGTCGGCGCCCCGGGCAAAATCGAGGAAAGCGGGGTTGGAACCGTTCTGATCCGCCGAGATGACGATGCTCCCTTCGGCGCTCTGGATCCGGTAGGCCAGACAGGGCACGTCCCCGTGGGGGATGCCGAGCGCAGTGATGGTCAGCCCATCCTGCTGATAGACGGTGTGGGGTTTTGGCCCCCGATAGGGGACATCAATCAGGGTGATGGGAAAGAGACCATCGGTGCCATCCTTGAAGCCGCTCAGGTAGGCATAGGCCCCCTTCTCCTTGTTGAAGAGGGCGTCAAAGTAGCCGCTCATGCTGGGGAAGGCCGAACCCGCCTCGGGCCCCGCCAGATCCAGCGGGTCACTGCGCTCGAAGAAGTAGGCCCCCTTGAGCAGGGCGGGCAGGTCGGTCACATGGTCGGTGTGAAAGTGGGTGATGCCGATAAAATCGACCTCTTCGAGCTTGGCCCCCGCCTGACCGAAGCGCAGGTAGACGCCGCCACCGGCATCGATCAGGATGCGGGATTTCCCCTTCCACCAGATCACCTCGCTGGAGGAGGCGCGCTGATCGTCGGAGATGGGGCCGCCGCTACCGAGCACCTGCAGGGTGAAGTTCTTGTCCAGTGGCGTCAGTTGTACGCCCTGGCTGGCGGCACCCGCCGGCGCGGCGGCAAGGGCGCAGCCGATGGCCAGCGCCACCGCTTTCAATGTCTGTTTCATATTGATTACCTGTCGGTTGAGTGACAGTTCGCGACTGTCAGTGAAGTGGCAGGGTGGTCGGGCGGCGCAACTGGCAGCCCGACCGGGCATGCGGGTCAACCCCGCAGATCAGCTCTGGTCGCGGTCAGCCGCTTCCCAGCGCGCTTCCAGCCAGAGCAGATTGCACAAGCCCAGCAACAGGGCAAAGCCGAGCCCCAGTATCCAGGTGAAGTACCACATGGAGTCCTCCTTATGGTCAGTAGAGTTGATGGCCGTCGCGCTTGATGCGGGCCCGGTCGAGCTTGCCGCGCACCACCCGATAGACCCAGCCGGTGTAGCCGAGGTTGACCGGCATCAGCACCAGCACGATGCCGAACATGATGGCCAACGTCTTGTAGCTGGAGGTGCCATCCCACAGGGTCAGGCTGCTCTCGGCATCAAGGGTTGAAGGGAGCACGAAGGGGAAGAGCGAGATGGCCACCGAGCCAAGCATGGCGATGCAGGCGGCGGCGCTTGCCACCAGAGCCAGCCGTCCGCGCTCCAGCCAGGCGGCGATGCCGCTCGCCAGTGGCGCCAGCGCGCCAATCACCGGCACCAGCCAGAGCAGCGGCTGCTCGTGGTAGTTGCGCAGCCAGCCGGCGACATGGGGGGTGACCCCCTTCATCAGCGGGCTTAGCACGGCGTTGCCGTCAAAGGGCTGGCCCGCCAGACCGGTCAGCTGATAGCCCTGCAGATCCACCAGATGCCAGCCGGCAAGCAGGTAGAAAAAGGTCACCAGCGGTGCCAGCAGGATGGCGATGCCCCGTGAGCGCAGCGCGGGCGTCCCCGTTACCTTGGCTTGCAAAAAGCTGGCGCCGTGCAGCAGCAGCAAGGTGATGGCGGTGGCCAGCACCGAGAGCAGCCAGCCCCAGTGGAAGTCGAACGCGCCGTAGTGCAGGCGCAGCGCCGTGTCGAAGCGAAACGGCAAGCCCTGCATCACCAGACCGATGGCGGCGCCGAGGATCAGGGTCGGTATCAGACCGCCGGCCACCAGCGCCCGATCCCACCAGCGGCGCCACAGCGGGTCGGTCAGCTTGCTGCGGTAGTCAAAGCCGACCGGGCGCAGAAAGAGGCCGAGCAGCAGCACCACCATGGGGATATAGAGCACCGAGAAGGCGGCGGCATAGACCAGCGGCCAGGCGGCGAACAGGGCGCCGGCACCGGCGATGAGCCACACCTGATTGCCCTCCCACACCGGCCCCACGCTGTTGATCACCAGCCGCCGGTCGTCGTCATCCTGCGAGACCACCGGAAGCAGCATGGCGATGCCGAGATCGAAGCCATCCATCACGATAAAGCCGACCATCATGAAGAGCAGCAGCGCCCACCAGATGAGTTTCAGGGTTGCATAATCCATCAGGCGATCCTCGCAAGTTCGGGTTGTTCACCGCTGTAGCGGCCGGTGTGGAGAATGGCGGGCCCCTTGCGGATCACCCGGCGCAGCAGGAAGAGCTCCACCACCAGCAACAGGGTGTAGATGGAACAGATGGCGATGAGACTGAACCAGAGCTGGCCCGGGGTAAGCAGGGAGACCGAGGCCGAGACCGGCAGCACGTCGCTGATGGTCCAGGGCTGGCGACCAAACTCGGCCACAAACCAGCCCGCCTCGATGGCAATCCAGGGCAGCGGTATGCTCCAGAGCAGGGTCTTGAGCAGGCGTGGCGAGCTCTGCAGCTGGTTGCGGCAGAGCTGGACAAAGCTCACCACCATCAGCCCCAGCATCGCGACCCCCAGCCCCACCATCAGGCGAAAACCGAAGAAGAGCGGCGCCACCTGCGGGATGGAGTCCTCCACCGCTTTGGCAATCTCCGCCTCCCCCGCCTTGGCAATATTGCTGGCATAGGGGGTGAGCAGCAGACCGTAGCCAAGATCCTTGCCGTGCTTGGCAAACAGCGCCCGGTTTTCGGCCGAGTCGTTTCCAGCGCGGATCTGTTCGAGCGCACCGGACGCCACCATACCGCTGCGAATGCGCGCCTCGTGCTGTACCTTGAGATCCTTGATACCGGTCACCGCCTCATCGAGGGAGCGAGTGGCGATGATCCCCATCAGATACGGGATCTTGATGGCGGCGTGAGTGGTCTCCCCCTGCTGATCCGGAAAGCCGAACAGGGTGAATGACGCTGGCGCCGGCTCGGTATGCCACTCCGCCTCGATGGCGGCGAGCTTCACTTTCTGCACCTCACCGGTGCGATAGCCAGACTCATCCCCGAGCACGATGACCGAGAGGATGGCGGCCAGCCCGAAGCCGGAGGCGATGGCAAAAGAGCGCAGGGCGAACTGCACCTCGGTTTTGCGCAGCAGATACCAGCTGCTCACCCCCATCACAAACATGGAGGCAGCCACATAACCCGCCGCAACGGTGTGAACGAACTTCACCTGCGCCACCGGGTTGAGCAGCACGGCGGCAATATCCACCAGCTCCATGCGCTGGGTCAGCAGGTTGAACTCGGCCCCCACCGGGTTTTGCATCCAGCCATTGCCGATCAGGATCCAGAGCGCCGAGAGGTTGGAGCCGAGCGCCACCAGCATGGTCACCAGCAGGTGCTTGCCGCGGGAGAGCTTGTCCCAGCCGAAGAAGAAGAGCCCCACCAGGGTCGATTCGAGGAAGAAGGCCATCAGCCCCTCGATGGCCAGCGGGGTACCGAAGATGTCCCCCACGTAGTGGGAGTAATAGGCCCAGTTGGTGCCGAACTGAAACTCCATGGTGATCCCCGTGGTGACCCCCATGACGAAGTTGATGCCAAACAGTTTGCCCCAGAAGCGGGTGATGTCCTGATAGATCACCTTGCCGGTCATCACATAGGCCGACTCGGCGATCACCAGGATCCAGGACAGCCCCAGGGTGAGGGGGACAAACAGGAAGTGGAACAGGGCCGTGGCGCCAAATTGCAGGCGCGACAGGCTGACCACGTCATCCGGATTGATCATGCGTCACTCTCTTTTGTTGTATTTGCCTTGCACGTTTCATGCAGGACAAGTACACCACGGGTCATGACACCTATAACAGATGCAGTTATAGTGAATAGCACCTATAACAGTTGATCCAGATCATGTCTCTTTACCAACAACTGGCCGAACGCCTGAGCCGCGAGATCGATGACGGCATCTGGCAACCGGGGGAGCGCATCCCCTCCATCCGCCAGAGCTGCAAGACCCATAACCTGAGCCCGATGACGGTGTTGCAGGCCTATCAACTGCTGGAGAGTCAGGGGCGGATCCTCGCCCGCCCCCAGTCCGGTTACTACGTTAAGGCCGCCTCGCCAAAGGTGGCGCACCACACCCCGAGCCAGACCCACTACAGCGGCTCGGTGGATATCAACGATCTGGTGTTCGAGGTGTTGCAGGCGAGCAAATCGCGGGCACTGGTGCCCCTTGGCATGTCGGTGGCCGCCCCGACCCTGTTCCCCCATCCCCAACTCGGGCGGGCGCTGGCCAGCTGTATGCGCAAGCTCGACCCCTTCAGCACGGTGGCCGACCTGCCCCCCGGCAACGAGGCGCTGCGCCGCGCCATCGCCCAGCGCTACGCCAGCGACGGGGTTGCCATCAACCCGCAGGAGATCATCATCACCACCGGCGCCATGGAAGCGCTCTCCCTCAGTCTGCAGGTGCTGACCGAGCCCGGTGACTGGGTGGTGGTGGAGTCCCCCACCTTCTATGGCGCCCTGCAGGCCATCGAGCGGCTGAAGCTCAAGGCGGTGGAGATCCCGGTGATCCCGGGGGTGGGCATCGATCTGGCGCTATTGGAAGACGCCCTCAACCAGATGCCGATCAAGGCGTGCTGGCTGATGGGCAATGTGCAGCACCCGCTGGGCCACACCATGCCAGATGCGCACAAACGGGGGCTGATGGCACTGCTCAACGCCCACAAGGTGCCGCTGGTGGAGGATGACGTCTATGCCGAGGTCTACTTCGGCCGCGAGCGCCCCAAGCCCATCAAGCACTGGGATCAGCGCGGTGACAGCCTGCTCTGCAGCTCCTTCTCCAAGTGTCTGGCGCCGGGCTTTCGGGTCGGCTGGGTGGTGGCGGGGCCCCATGCCGAGCGGATCCAGCGACTACAGCTGATGTCCACCCTCTCCACCAATGTGCCAAGCCAGCTGGCGCTGGCCGAAATGCTGCGCCAGGGCGGGGTCGATGCCCACTTTCGCCGCCTGCGCCACACTCTGGCCCAGCGCCAGCAGCAGATGCGGGCCGCGCTGCAGCGTCTGTTGCCGGGCGATGTGCGGATCTCCTCCCCCGATGGCGGCTACTTTCTCTGGCTGGAGTTCCCGCCCCGCCTCGACAGCCGCGCCCTCCACGCCATGGCGCTCGACTGCGGCTTCTCCATCGCCCCCGGCGCCCTCTTCTCCAGTCAGGGGCAGCACAACCACTGCCTGCGCCTCAACAGCTCCCATCCCTGGAGCGAACAGCTGGAGCAGGCGCTCCACCAGCTTGCAGGCCTGATAAACCGGCAGTTGGCAACAGAGAGGTGATCACCAAAGCGCAGAAACAACAACGCCCCTTGAGCGGGGCGTTATCGGCAATCCATGGCGGTGAGGGGTATCAGGCGGGGGCGTTAAGCTGGGCCACCTGCCGCTCGATGCTCCCCTTGAGGTTGTCATCGAGCTTGAGGGCGCGTGCCAGCTCGTCGAGATAACCGCGTTCCATAAAGTGATCCACCTCGATGGCAAGCAGGGAGGCAAGATAGACCTCGGTGGCCAGCTCCATATCGGTCACTTCCCGCGCCAGTGCGTGAGGGTCGAGGGGACGGGCCAGCTCGGCGTCAATCCAGCGGGCGGCATCGCTCTGGCCCTGTTCGGTCAGGTACTCCTGAATTTTCTGGCGCTCGGCGCCATCGATATGGCCATCGGCCCGGGCTGCCGCCACCATGGCGCGCACCAAAAGCGCCGAGCGGGCATCCAGCGCATTGCCTTCCAAGGTACTGACAGGATGGGTCGGCTGGGCGGGCGCCGCCTGCTGGGCCTGCCAATCCTGATAGAGCTTGTAGGCCAGCCCGCCGAGGGCCGCGGCGCCGCCCACGGCAGCGGCCTTGCCGCCATATTTGCGCATCTTCTTGTTGCCCAGCAGCAGACCGAGCGCACCACCGGCCAGCGCCCCCTGCATCTGCCCCTTGCGCTTGTCTCCGCCTTCGTTGAGCCAGCCTTTGCCAGCCCCCAGCAACTGTTCCAGCATCTGTTTCATGGTGTCACTCCTGCGGGTCAAAAAAGTGAAATCGGGATGAATAGAGCCAGATAGTGACCCCGCCCCCCTGAATCGGGGATGAACCCTTGACCGGGCAGGCTGATGGGGCAAAGCTCAGGGAAACTCTTCAGGCAATAAGGATGTGACTGTGCCCAATCGCGAACTGACCCTGCAATTTCTGGCCGAACCCTCCGACGTCAATTTCGGCGGCAAGGTGCATGGCGGCATGGTGATGAAGTGGATCGATCAGGCGGGCTATGCCTGCGCCGCCGGCTGGTGCGGCGGCTATGCGGTGACCGTCTATGTGGGGGGGATCCGCTTTTTGCGCCCCATCCAGATTGGCCAGCTGGTCGAGGTGCACGCTCAGGTGATCCACACCGGCACCACCAGCATGCATCTGGCGGTGGATGTCTACAGCCGCCACCCCACCGAGACCGAGCGCCACAAGACCACCCACTGCATCATCATCTTTGTGGCGATGGATGAGCAGGGCAAACCGACCCCGGTACCCCAGTGGCAGCCGCTGAGCGAGAGCGATCTGCAGTTACAGCAGTACGCCAAAAAGCTCATCGCCCTGCGCGAGGAGATCGACAAGGAGATGCGCCAGCACCTGTGACCTTCATGCCTCACAGCCCGACAGAGCGGGCGCTTTCGGCCAACGGCGGCGCCCCTGTATAATCCCCCCTCTTTCCGCAACCGGAACTCTGCCCATGTCACTGGAAACTGCCCCGCCCGAGGTGAAACTCGCGGTGGACCTTATCGAACTGCTGGAAACCAATGAGCTGGCCCCCGAGCTGGTACTGGCGGCGCTGGCCATCGTAACAAATGACTACGAGCGCAAGCTGGCGGAGGGGAAGGATCACTGATCCCTCCCCGCACTTTTTCCGCCTTATCTTTCCGACGTCAGTTTTTCCCCACAGAAGTTTTCCCCACAGAGCCACTCACTGCGGCCCCATCACCTCGTCGCACAGGGCGATCAGGGCCGAACTCAGGCGGCTGAGCGGCTCGCCCCCATCCTTTGCCGCATGGAGTGCCAGCTCCACCGATGCCACCTTGGGCCACTGGGTCAGGGCCAGCTGATCGGCCGGCATCAGCCGCTTGGGCAACAAACTCACGCCAATGCCTGCGCTCACCGCCCCCTGCAAACTGGCGAGACTGGCGCTGACATAGGCGATACGCCAGCGCCGCCCCAGACCATCGAGCGCCTCGGTCATCTGCTGGCGATAGAGGCCTTCACTCGGGAAGGCGACCAGCGGCAGCGGATCACGCCCCTTGGCTGGCCAGTCGCGACTATCGACCCACACCAGCGGCTCACGCCAGCTGGCGAGCGGCGAGCCCTGGCCGCGCACCTGTTTGACCAGCGCCAGATCCAGTTCCCCCGCCGCAAAGCGCTGCCAGATGTGGTGGCTCAGGCCGCTCTCCACCTCCAGCCGCACCTCGGGGTAGTCGCGGGCAAAGGCGGCCAGCACCGGGGTGATGGCACCGGCGGCGAAATCCTCCGGCACTCCGAGGCTGAGAGATATGCTCCCCTCGCTCACCTGCTCCTCGGCCTGCGCCAGCAGCGCCAGAATGCGGCGGGCCAGCCCCAGCAGCTGCTCCCCCTCGGCCGTCGCCACCACCTGCCGACCGGAGCGGTCCAGCAGCGGGCAACCGATCTGCTGTTCGAGCCTGCGCATCTGCTGGCTGATGGTGGATTGGGTCAGATGGACCCGTTCACCGGCCCGGGTGAAGCTGCCGGTGTCGATAATGGCGACAAAACTGCGCAGTAACAGGGGATCCAGCATGGGTTTCTCCATTTATAAAACCACTGAAAATCATTTTATCATTTAATTTCCAAATGGCTTGTTTCGCCGCTAGGCTGGCGTTTTTGCCTCCTTTGACGGTGATCAGCCATGTTCATCTCCGATGAATCTGTGTCCCGAATGCCCCCTGTCTCTCCCAGAACCGGAAACAGCACCCGATGAATCAACAAAATGCGGCTCAACCCGCAGGCCAGACCGCCCTGCTGGTGCTGGTGATCCTGACTGGCCTTAACCTGCGCCCTTTTCTTACCGCCATCGGCCCGCTGAGCGGCGAGATTGGCCGCGCCCTGTCGCTCGGGATGGATACCCTGGCCTGGCTCACCCTGCTGCCGCTGTGGCTGATCGGGGTCGGCGTGCTGCTCACCCCGCGCCTGCGCAGCCTTGCCAGCGCTACCACCCTGCTGGGGCTGGCCCTGCTGCTGCTCGCGGCGGGTAGTGCCCTGCGTTTTGATGCCCAGAGCGGAACCCTGCTGATCACCACAGCCGCGCTCTGCGGCCTGGGTTCGGCGCTGGTGCAGGGGGTGCTGCCCGCCCTTATCAAGCAGCACTTTGCCCGCAAGGTGCCGCAAGTGATGGGGATCTTCTCAGCCTGCATGATGGGGGGCGGCGCGCTCGGCGCCAGCCTCACGCCACGGTTGGCGGCCAGCCTCGACTGGTCGCAGGCGCTGGCACTCTGGAGCCTGCCGCTGCTGCTGGCCCTCGTTTGGCTAGGGTGGAAAGTGCGTCTGCCAAGCACCACGGCAGTCGCGATTCCCCACGGCGAGCAGCGGCTGATCACCCTGCCCCGCAGCTGGTTGCTGATCGTCTGCTTTGGCATCATCAACAGTGGCTACGGCATCGTAGTGGCCTGGCTGGCCCCCGCCTATATGGCGCAGGGGCGGAACGCGGCGCAGGCAGGCGAGCTGGTCGCCTGGCTGGCACTGGCGCAGACCGCCAGCGGCCTCGGCTTGCCGCTGCTGGCGGCGCGCAGTCTGGATCGGCGGCCATGGATGGGGCTTGCCATCGCCATGCAGCTGGCGGGATTTGGCGGCCTCTGGCTGGCGCCAGCCAGTGCCCCCATTCTCTGGTGCATGCTGTGCGGCGCCGGTCTTGGCGGCAGCTTTTCGCTGATCATGGTGATTGCGCTCGATCACCTGCCCGACCCGCGCCGCGCCGGCACCCTGAGCGCCCTGATGCAGGGCTTCGGCTTTATGCTGGCGGCCACCGGCCCCTGGGTGGCGGCTAGCCTCTATCACCTGTTCGGTGACTTCGCCGCCGCCTGGCAGTGGCAACTGGGGGCCTTGCTGCTGATGAGCCTGCTGGTGCTGCGCCTCGACCCGCGCCACTACCCTCGCGTCATGGGGTTACCGACCGCCAGCGAGCCAACCCTTTCGGCGCCCCACCCGGCCAGCGCTGCGGCCCAAAGCAACACACCGGCCTGAGGCCGGTGTGTTGGAGATAACAGTGTTGGGGATAACCGTATTGGGAATGACAAGATAGGCTGACGCCACTCAGGGGGGAACTCAGCGCCCCTTCTTCTGCCGTCCGCTGTTAGCAGTGCGCGGCTTGCCTGCGGCCGGTTTGCCACCCTTGCCGGGTGCCCCTTTGCCTGCACTGCCCTTGCCAGCGCCGCCCTTGTTGGCAGCACCTTTTCCCGCGCCACCCTTGCCCACCGGCAGCTTCTTCTCGAAGGCTTCCGGGCCCGGCACATTGGGACGCCCGCCAATCTCGTGATCGTCATCGCGGCGCGGCTTCTTGCCCTGCCCCGGCTTGGCGGTTTGCACCGCAGGAGCCTTGGCCGCCTTCGGTTTGTCGCCTTTGGCCGGTTTCACCTCGGAGGAGGAGTCCTCAATTAGCTTGAACAGATCGATCAGCTCATCGTCGGTGAGATCGCGCCACTCGCCCACCGGCAGCCCCTTGAGGCTGACGTTCATGATGCGGATACGCTCCAGCTTGGTCACTTCAAAACCGAAGTGCTCGCACATGCGGCGGATCTGGCGATTCAGCCCCTGCACCAGGGTGATGCGAAAGACAAACGGTGCCTCTTTCTTCACCTTGCACTTCTTGGTGACGGTACCGAGGATCGGCACCCCGGCCGCCATGCCGCGCACAAACTCGTCGGTCACCGGCTTGTCGACGGTCACCAGATACTCTTTCTCGTGATCGTTGCCCGCCCGCAGGATCTTGTTGACCAGATCGCCGTGGTTGGTGAGGAAAATCAGCCCCTGCGAATCCTTGTCGAGACGCCCGATGGGGAAGACCCGGGTGCTGTGGTTGACGAAATCGACGATGTTGTCCTTCTCGCCCGCCTCTGTGGTACTGACGATGCCCACCGGCTTGTTGAGGGCGATCAGCACCAGACTGTCCGCCTCGCGCGGCTCGATCACCTGACCGTTCACCTTGACCAGATCGCCAACCTGCACCTGATCGCCAATCCCGGCCCGCTTGCCGTTGATAAAGACGTGGCCCTGCTCGATAAAGCGGTCGGCCTCGCGGCGCGAGCAGATGCCGCTCTCGCTGATGTATTTGTTCAGGCGCATGGATTCGTTAGCCAGCATGAGTCACCTGCCAGAGGGGCTGAACCCCATCCTGTTGTACGGTTGCGTGCGTCGGCCATGCCGGACACATGATCTGCGGCATCACCCTCTCCACTACGTCGATTTTTTGCATACGGCTCCAATTTCAACGAGGCCAATGCCGGCCCATCCGGCAAAAAAGTGCGACACATTACCACATCGCCCGCCACAGCACGCCGGATTATCGCCAACTCCAGCGCACCGGCGACACAATTGCGGGCCAGCTCACAGCGCAAGGCCCCGCATCAGGGGTTATGGGGCAAACGGGGTTTGCCCGATTTCATGGCCAATAAAAGAGCCAGCAGTGGCGAGACAGGGGAGTACCGGAAGAGGCAAACGAGGAAAAGATGCGCCCCGACCAGCGGCCGGGGCCAGCGGTTGATACGCCAACCCAACTCCCCTCTGTCGCGGCGGAGTCAGGGGTAGCGACTTATCTCGATCAGGTTCTGATCCGGGTCGAGGAAGTAGATGGACTCGATGGCCCCGCAAGCCCCGCTTTTGGTCACCGGCCCCTCGACAATCTCCACCCCGTGGCAGGCCAGCTGAGTCATCACCTGTTCCAGTGGCCAGCGGGTGATAAGGCAGACATCCCCCGATCCCACCTGCGCCCGGTTACGTGGCTCCTGCCCGAGCAGTTGCAGATTGATCTTCTGGTTGCCAAACCCCACCGCCCGGCGCCCCGCACCGAAGGTGATGGCCTCCATATTGAGTACCGAGCTGTAAAACGCTACGGCGCGCTCGATATCACTTACCGTCAATACCAGATGGTCGATATGGCTGATCATGATTCCCTCCTGGTGCTGATGCCGGCAACACGGCCGGTGGTGATAAACATGCAGCCAGCCAACCCGGCTGTCCGCCTTGCCAACTGCATCCCCGCTCGTTTGCGATAGACATCACAGATACAGGAACGCCCCGCTAGCCCCTCCATCATACCGGGCCAAACCACCCGCGACTGTGGTATGGCGCGCAAAGATGCTCCGACGACTTGGCGGGCGCGATAAATCTCCATCAGCGCACTGCGGCACATGCCTTGTCCCGCTGGGCCAGCAGGGTTTCATCTTCGCTATCCATCGCTGCCAGAATCGCCTGATTGCAGGCCCGCTCTGCCAGCTTGGCCGGACTCTGTTTGGCATTCCCAATCTCGGCAATCATCGGCCTGTAGCTGACGGCGGCCGAACAATACATGCCGCGATATTTGGGCAGTTGCCAACTGCTGTCATCCTGCCGGGTCAGGTCATCGCACAGCTTGTGAAACAGAGCCGAAGCCTTGACCGTGCACTGGCTAAAGCGACGAACATCCTGCTCGTAGGGGCGACAGATACTCTGCTGCTGGATCTGCCAGAGCTGAAACGAGAAGGGTACTGATTCCCCCTCATACTGCACCGCAACCGTTTTAAGCTCGGTGCCATAGATATCTGAAATCTGCTGCTGAACCAGATTGAGATAAGCCGAAAAAAGATAGGAAACCGGATCCATCACCACCTCCCTGTGGTTGTTACTGCCGCGCTCTCTTACCGAAAACCAGGGCGATTTTCAAACGAGTAACAGGCGACAACAGCTTACTGATTTGGCAACAAAAAATAATTACTTTTCACACGCGGTGGAAGCTGGCCCGAGAGTGCTATCCGGTCAGTTACATGGACGGGAATGATCCATGGCGATCTGCAATTCACGGCCACCGGCAATCTCGCCATGACTGATGCCACTGGTCAGCCACCAGCTGATAACCAGAAGCAGTCGTTCCGGATCATGGCGCAGACGCCCTTTCAGGGCACACTCCCAGATGATCAGACGGCGGATACCCAGTTGGTCCAGCTCGGCCAGATGACGGGCATCTCGCGCACGATTGCTGGCGATCTTGGCTTGCCAGAAGTCGGTTCTGCTCGATGGCAGCTTGAAGAGATGACAATCATGACCATGCCAGAAACAACCATTCACCTCGATCACCGCACGGTAGCGAGCCAGCCAGAGATCCGGCGTGCCCGGCAAGGCGGTATTGTGCAAGCGATAGCGAAACCCGGCATGATGCAACATGGCACGCACCCGCTTCTCGGGACGGGTATCCCGGTTACGAATACCGGCCATCATCTCGCTACGCTTTTGGGGCTTCACGATATCTGTCACAATGTCGCCTCGCTTGTGATGTCGCATTAAATACTGTATAAAAAACCAGTTCAATCACTGACTATTGATGATTATGCCTACAAATGGCTAAGAAATAAGTGAGTTATCTCTGTGAAAACCTTCTTGAAAAAATATGAAGATGCATTAAGCGCCCTGGCACATGAACATACCCCCACAGGAAGTGACCCACGAGCATTAATTCATCAATGGCTGCACGCCATTGCATCTGACACTGAACTGGCATGCCAATCAGCAAAAATCAACAAAGAAATCATCATCTCGGAACTCACCAAGCATGATTTGATTGCGAGCCCGTCCGAGCTGAAAACAACTCTGCATTCTCTTGTGGTAAGTCCACCATCAGATAAAAACGTTTTTACTTTTATAGATTTGTTTGCTGGTATTGGTGGTTTTAGAACAGCCCTGCAAAGCCTGGGGGGAGTTTGTACATTTAGCAGTGAATGGGATAAATCTGCACAGCAAACATATCTCAATAATTATGGCGAACTGCCATTTGGTGATATCACAGCTTTCACAAATGATAATATTAGTGACAAGCATTTGAATACACTAGTCCCTTCACATGATATTCTTGCTGCAGGTTTCCCCTGCCAACCGTTCAGTGGTGCAGGTGTATCAGCTAGAAATGCTGTCGGCAAAGAACATGGTTTCAAATGTGAAACTCAAGGCACTCTTTTCTTTGATGTGATGCGTATTGCATCAGTAAAAAAACCTAAAGTTCTCTTTCTGGAGAATGTTAGAAATATTACCAGACATGATAAAGGTCGAACCTTTGATGTAATCAAAAGGTCCGTAGAGGAAATCGGTTATACATTCAAATATGAACTAATCGATTCATCATCGCTAGTACCACAACGTAGAGTACGTTGCTACATGGTATGCACTCGCAATGATCTGAATATCGACTTCAAATTCCCTGAATTTGACGGTCAACCTCTACCACTCAGGTCTATTCTGGAGCCGACTCCAGACGCAAGATTCACTATTTCTGATGCTCTCTGGCAAGGACATATAAAAAGAACAGAGAGAAACCTTGATAGAGGAACAGGCTTTACAGCCTTTACAGCAAATCTGGATAAGCCATCAAACACACTGGTCGCAAGATATGGTAAAGATGGTAAAGAATGCCTAATTCCTCAGGAAGGTAAAAACCCGAGACTATTGACACCCAGAGAATGTGCAAGATTACAGGGATATCCTGAAAATTTTGTTATTCCTACAGCAAAAACTCCAGCCTACAAGCAATTTGGTAATTCAGTCGCGGTACCCGTTATCAGGAAGATTGCTGAAAATATAGTAGAGGCCATCATATGAGCTTTGAAGATTTTTGCAAAAAATCAATGCGTTATGATAAGCAAAGGGTTCAATGTCAAGAATCCTTTGTCATCAGCTTCAATAATGAGAAAGATGAATGCTTTACCATAAAACCTGAGACGCTGATTGCATTTCTTCAATTCATGTTGGAAAACTACAATCAGATTGAAAATGCTTGGGGCTCTGTCCCAAGCAAAAAAAACAGTTTAAATATATACGAAGAAAAATCATATCGCGCAATTTATGGAAAAGCTTCAGATATCGATGAGTTGAAAAGCATCAGTTCTATAGGTCGCAGCCAAACGAAAGCAATAACAAAAGTAATATCTAAATTCATAGCCTATCTATTAGATGAAGAGTACGTCGGCGTTGAATCAAACACTTTTTTTGTTGACTCATATTTAAAGTCGGCATTAGAAAAAGTCGCATCGGGATTCAAAGAATATGAAAATAAAAAATCGCCCTCTTCTTCTACCCCTCAACTAAAAGTGCTTTTCGAAAACTGGCTTGCGAAACAAAACCTTAGCACTAGCACTATAAAAAAATACTCGGAGCAGAGTATTGTTAAAGCTGATGAAGTAGTGTCATCTATTGATGAATCACTCCCCAGATTTTATTCGGTTTCAGATGTTGGCATTTGTGAAAAACTAATAAACACCTTACTTAAAAGCGATCTTTGGAAAGATTTAAACACTGCGGGAAATGGGATGTACTCCTCGGGAGTGAAAAAATACGAATTATTTCTCAATCAGTACTTCATAAATAAACCCATCTCCTGTCATAAACCATTTTTACTTTTTGCCGGTATTTCTGGCACAGGAAAAACCCGTTTTATTCGTGAGCAGGTCAAGGACTATCCAGGCCAGAAAAATTACTGCCTGGTACCTGTACGACCTGACTGGCACGAACCCTCTGACCTGCTGGGCTATATCTCCAGGATCAGTGGTAAAAAGGAGTATGTATCAACGCCGGTGCTGCATTTTATTACCCAAGCCTGGATTCATATTTACGAGCGTATTGGCAAAGTCAGAGCCGATGGCAAGATTGGTCTGAGCCAGGAACAACTGGACCATATTCCCCCCTTCTGGCTCTGCCTAGACGAGATGAACCTGGCTCCGGTTGAACAATATTTCGCCGACTATCTCTCGGTACTGGAGACCCGCCACTGGTATACCTCACCCGAACTGACTGCATTTAACGACAAAGAAGGGGTGGACTACAGCTATGTCTACCAGTGCGATCCCCTGCTCAAAGCAGATACGCTTAGCCAGCAACTGGATCAGAACGCGCGTACCGAACTTGCGGAAAAACTGGGACTGGACCTCGATGTTTCACTGCATCAGCAGATCTGGGCCAGCTTCTGCCAGCACGGTATCGCTATCCCCTTCAACCTGATGGTGGCCGGTACCGTCAATATGGACGAAACCACCCACGGCTTTTCCCGCAAGGTGATCGACAGGGCCCTCACCTTCGACTTTAACGAGTTCTTCCCCAACGATTTCGATGCCTACTTTGCACCGGCATTGCAGCCAAAACGGCTGGGTTATCCGACCTGGTCAGAGGGGCGCGCCATTACTGAAGTCTCCGCACTGGAAAAATACAGTAAAGAGAGCGTCGCCTTCCTGAAGGCAGTCAACGAGGTGCTGCAACTGAGCCCGTTCGAACTGGCCTATCGCGCCCTGAACGAGCTGATGCTGGCCCTGCTGGCCCATCGCCCCGCCAATACCGCAGAACTGGTCGCCATCTGGGATGACTTTATGATGTGCAAGGTCTTGCCGCGCATTGAGGGGGATAGCGACAAGTTGCGCAGCCATCAGACGGCTGATGGCGACCTGCTGACTGACCTGGAAAAGGTGTTGGCAGAACAATTTACCGAGCACTGGGAGGGGACACGCCCTGACCTGTTTAACTGCAAGGTGGCTGCCGCCGGTGAAGATTCCGCCCCCGCAGAACCGCCGCTCGTCCCCTGCCGCAGCAAGAAGAAACTCGCCTGGATGAAAGAGCGGTTAGCACGGCAGTGCTTTACCAGCTTCTGGCCGTAAGGGGGTTGTGATGGAGTGCCTGTTTACCCTGCTGAGCCGTGACTGGATTTTGCGGATCTATGCCAATGAGAAGACGGTCGGGGATCGTTATCAGCAGTTACAAGCTACCCGCGCCCATCATCAACAGGAGCGCGACAAATCGGGCCTGCCAGCGAGCCCGAGCAGATACGAACCGCCAGTTGTGCGCTTCTCGCAGCCCCTTTCCATCACTCTGGCTGAAGCTGATGGTTGCCCGCTGGAGCTGCCTGATGATCAGGCGCTCTCCGCTCTGGTACTGCCAACCCCCCTGTTGTTTGAGAACTGCTTTTACGAATTCGAATGGGAGTTTCTTCACGGCGTTAGCGAGGGAAGTGATGCGCCGCGGCTGGAGCATCATCTGCAGCGGATCTGCGAGTCGTTTCGCTTCAAAAGCAGGCATGGATCGCAGGAGCTGCTGGGGGGATTCAATACCGGCAACGATGTAGGCACACTTGCACTCCCCTTCTCTTATCAACCGAAATCGGCTGCAGGAAAAGCTGCTCGCATTCAGCTGACGCTCTGGTTCGAGGTCTATCCGGTCAAGCTGGATATCCGCCGGGATGTGCCGCTGATCCATCGGGTGCTGGATGAGCAGTACCCCTACTGGCGTTTTACCCTGAACAGCGCAACCAGTCAGCAAGGGGGCCGCAGCCAGCGCAAGGCCGAACCGTTCCCCCTGCTCTGGCTTGCCCATTTCGAAGCCCTGCACAAGGACCTTGAGCGGGGGATCCGCCAGATAATCAATGCACCCCACAGCAGGCTGCAAAGCAAGACCGAATATCTGCTGGCCGCCAGAATGAAGCGCCCGCCACGCCCGAAGCAGGCCGAACAGATCCGCCAGGATCTGGATAACGGTATCGAGCGCAGATACCGGGTGGAACGTAAACAACTGACCACGGATACCCCGGAAAACCGCTTTATCAAGTTTGTGCTGGAGCGCACCGGAAGGATGCTGCAACAGCTGACCCAACAGGGCGATCGCACCCTGCTGTCCAGAGCCTTTTTTGACCGCCTCAAGGCATGGAGCAAACCGCTGGATCAGGCGCTGGCTCACCCCCTGATGCAGGAGATAGGTCCGGCGGCAGTGTTACAACGCGAGTCTCTGGTACTGCAGCAAAAGAGCGGCTATAGCGCGGTTTACCGGGTCTGGCAGCAACTGCGCCTCTATCTCGATGCGTTGGGAAATGATGCCGTGGCCGGCGTGCGCAGCATGGATCAGCTCTACGAGCTCTGGTGCGTGCTCGAAGTACGCCGGATTATCCTGACGCTGGGATTTACCGAGGTGAAAACACCTGCCTTTAACTTCACCAGGGATGGTTGGGATACCCGGCTGGCCGAGGGGATGAAATACTGCTGGGAGTACCTTCGTGCAGCAGACGGTGTAAGGCTCAAGCTGGCCCATGAACCCAGATTTCACAAGACCAACAAGCCGGTTCACTCCCTGCTGGTTCCCCAGAAGCCGGACATTCTGATCGAAGCCACCACTGGCAGTGGCGACACTTTTATTTGGCTGTTTGATGCCAAGTACCGGGTCGATAATGGCACTCAAGATGATCCGAGAGACAGGGTGCCCGATGATGCCATCAACCAGATGCACCGTTATCGCGATGCCCTGCTCTATCAGCAACAGGATGACCCGATACCAAGCCGACCCACCTTTGGCGCTTTTGCGCTCTATCCGGGCTTTATGAGCCAGCAACCCGGAACGAAAAATCCCTATCAGGAGGAGCTCGACAGGATTGGTATCGGTGCCTTTGCCCTGTTGCCAGCAGAGGATCACAGCGGCTCTTGCTGGCTGCAATCCTTCCTTGAGCAAAAGCTGGGTAAATCGGGGGAAGAGTTTCGCTATCCTGCCATCCGCTCGGGCCACTTCTATCTGGAAGAGCCCAGCCGGATTGCCACCCTGGGGATGCAGCAGGTCCGCCACCATGATCTCACCCTGATCATTCCGACCGCACCGGAAAACAGCCGCTCGCCGAGTTACTTCGATGCATTTCGTGATGGCTCTGCCCGCTGGTATCACACCCCTGCAGAAACTATCGCCACTCGTTACGATGATCAGCTGATGAACGAAATCAGCTATCTGGCCGTAGCTACCCTTGCAGCAGATGGCAAGACACGGGAAGTCACACGGGTCTGGCCTGTGCTGACATGCCGGAAACTGCGAAGGGAACAACTGACCGAAGAGCAGACTGGTACACCGCTGGCCGAGGGGAATGTGAATCCTTACTGGTTGCTGGAGCTGGGGCCCTCTATTTCATTGCTCCACCCTCTGACACAGCTGAATGCGGCAAGTTTCAGAGCGGCCATGAAACTGACCAGACTGGCAGAGCTGCAAGGAGAACTGACCGGGTTTGCGGCACTGCCGGATTATTACGGGGAGTTATTGCGCACGCATCCAGCCTGAACACCTTACGGCTATCCCGGCCTGGCCATTGCTCTGCTGGCCAGACCGGGATTACAGCCTCGCATGACCATGAGTAAAAGTGCCGCGATCTGACCCCAAAACCCCGTCTAAATTATCCAGTTGCATAATAACCATGCGGCCTTGCGGTTGTTTAACGTGTCCTAACATCAGATAATGTTGCGGCCTTCAAACCGGATACCCGACCTTCGATGACTGAATACCTGCTTTTATTGATCGGCACAGTGCTGGTTAACAACTTCGTGCTGGTGAAATTCCTCGGCCTCTGCCCCTTTATGGGGGTCTCGGGCAAGCTGGAAACCGCTATCGGCATGGGGCTCGCCACCACCTTCGTGATGACCCTGGCCAGTGCCTGCTCCTATCTGGTGGAGCACTACATTCTGGTGCCGCTGGAGATCGCCTATCTGCGCACCCTCGCCTTTATTCTGGTGATCGCCGTGGTGGTGCAGTTTACCGAGATGGTGGTGCGCAAGAGCAGCCCGACCCTCTACCGCCTGCTGGGGATCTTCCTGCCCCTCATCACCACCAACTGCGCGGTGCTCGGGGTAGCGCTGCTGAGCATCAACGAGCGTCATGACTTCGTGCAGAGCGTGATCTACGGCTTTGGCGCCGCCACCGGCTTCTCCCTGGTGCTGATCCTGTTTGCCGCCATGCGCGAACGACTGGTCGCCGCCGATGTGCCCGCGCCGTTTCGCGGGGTCTCCATTGCCATGATCACTGCCGGTCTGATGTCTCTGGCCTTTATGGGCTTTACCGGCCTCATCAAGATATAACCATGATCCATATTCTTTTTGCCATTCTGGTGCTGACCCTGCTGGCGCTGGCGTTCGGGATTATCCTGGGCTTTGCCGCCGTCAAGTTTCATGTGGAAGCAGACCCCATCGTCGATCAGCTCGATGCCCTGCTGCCCCAGACCCAGTGTGGCCAGTGCGGCTATCCCGGCTGCAAACCCTACGCCGAGGCGGTTGCGGGCGGCGATCAGATCAACAAGTGCGTACCCGGTGGCGAGGCCACCATGCGCAAGATTGCCGACCTGATGGGGGTCGAACCCCAGCCGCTGGGCGGCAGCGACGAAGCCGCAGCGCCGGTCAAGAAGGTCGCCTTTATCCACGAAGATCAGTGCATCGGCTGCACCAAGTGCATTCAGGCCTGCCCGGTGGACGCCATTGTCGGCGCCACCAAGGCGATGCATACCGTGATTGCCAGCGAGTGCACCGGTTGCGATCTCTGTGTCGATCCCTGCCCGACCGACTGCATCGAGATGATCCCGGTGCCCACCACGGTCGATAACTGGAAGTGGGATCTCAATAACGTGCATGTTCCGGGCAAGATTCCGGTCAAGTTGGTGGAGTAACCATGCAGTCTTTACTTGAACGCATCAAAGCCGGGAATATCTGGGACTTTCACGGTGGTATTCACCCCGCCGACAACAAACTGCAATCGAGCCAGAGCCCGGTCGAGCAGGCTGGTCTGCCGCCGCGCCTGATCATTCCGGTACGCCAGCACGCAGGCGCCGCCGGCGATCTGCTGGTGCAGGTGGGTGACAAGGTCAAGAAGGGTCAACCGCTGACCCGTTACGCCAGAGGGCGGGTGGTGCCGGTGCACGCCTCCACCTCGGGCACCATCACCGAGATTGCCAACCACACGGTCGCCCACCCTTCGGGGCTTGACGATCTCTGCGTCATCCTCACCCCCGATGGCGAGGATGAGTGGGGCGAGCTCGACGGCAAACCCGATTACTGGAATCTGGAGCGGGGCGAACTGCTCGAGCGCATCCAGCAGGCGGGCATTGCCGGTCTTGGCGGCGCCGTCTTCCCCACTCACAGCAAGCTCGATGGCCGCGGCCAGCTCACCGAGATCCTGATCGTCAACGGGCTGGAGTGCGAACCCTATATCACCACCGACGATCGGCTGATGCAGCAGTACGCCGACGAGATCATGGATGGCATCCGGGTGCTCAAGCACCTGCTCAAACCCAAGCTGACCCTGATCGGGGTGGAAGACAACAAGCCCGAGGCGATCACCGAGCTGACCCGTCACGCCACCGACGAAGATGTGCTGGTCAAGACGGTGCCGACCAAGTACCCCTCGGGCGGTGCCAAGCAAACCATTGAGCTGCTGACCGGCCGTCAGGTGCCCAAAGGCGGGCGCGCGGTCGATATCGGCATCATGGTGCTCAACGTCGCCACCGTGTTTGCCATCAAGCGCGCCATTATCGACGGCGAGCCGCTGATCGAGCGGATCGTCACCCTCACCGGCGACAGCTTCAAGAAGCCCGGCAACGCCTGGGTGCGCCTCGGTACGCCGGTGCGCTGGCTGCTGCAGCGTTTCGAGCTGCAACCGGAGGCGGATCAGCGGGTGATCATGGGGGGCCCCATGATGGGCTTTACCCTGCCCCACGCCATGGTGCCGGTGGTCAAGGCGACCAACTGCCTGCTGGCGCCGACGCAAGCCGAGCTGCCCGCCCCCGGCCCGGAACAGGCCTGCATCCGTTGCAGCGCCTGTGCCGATGCCTGCCCGGCCAGCCTGCTGCCGCAAGAGCTCTACTGGTACAGCAAGGCCAAGGAGTACGACAAGGCCGAGAAACTCAACCTGATGGACTGCATCGAGTGCGGTGCCTGCGCCTGGGTCTGTCCGAGCGAGATCCCGCTGGTGCAGTACTACAAGATCGCCAAGGATGACATTCGCGAAGCCCGTGCCGAGGCCGAAAAAGCCGAGCGCGCCAAGCAGCGTTTCGAAGCCAAGCAGGCCCGTTTCGAGCGGGAGAAAGCGGCCCGCGAAGCGCGCCACGCCGAAGCCGCCGCCCAGCGCCGGCAGGCGATGACTGCCGCTGGCGGGGAAGATCCCGTTGCCGCCGCGCTGGCCCGTATCAAGGCCAAGCAGGATGCGCCCATCACCGCTATTGCAGCCACCTCAGAGGGCGTGCCCGACAACAGCGCGGTGATCACTGCCCGCGAAGCGCGCAAACGGGAAGCGGAAGCGCGCCGCGCTGCCAAGCTGGCGGAGAGCGCAAACAGCGAAACAGCTGCTGCGCCGCAATCCGCCGAGGCGGTTGACCCATCCAGCGATCCCAAGAAAGCGGCCATCGCCGCGGCTCTTGCTCGTGCCAAGGCCAAGAAAGCGGCTCAGGCTGGCGATGCTCCTGCTACAGATAGCGCGGCCGAAAGCCAGCCTTCAGCAGAGGCCGATCCGAAAAAGGCAGCGATTGCCGCCGCCATTGCCCGTGCCAAGGCCAAAAAGGCCGAAGCCAGTGGTGAGTCGGTAAGCGCAGATCACAGCGCGACAACCGACGCAGACATCCAAAGCGATGCGCCATCTGCGGCCAGCGAAGCGGTCGATCCCAAGAAGGCCGCGATCGCCGCGGCCATCGCTCGGGCCAAGGCCAAAAAGGCCGCCCAGCAGGGCGACAGCGCTGAGGGCGATCTGACTGCCACCGCAGGCACCCACGAAACGGCTGCAACCCAAAGCGATACGCCATCTGCGGCCAGCGAAGTGGTTGACCCCAAGAAAGCCGCTATCGCCGCGGCCATTGCCCGCGCCAAGGCCAAAAAGGCAGCCCAGCAGAGCGACAGCGCTGAGGACTCTCTGACTGCAACCGCAGGCACCAGCGAAACAGCTGCAACCCAAAGCGATGAGCCATCTGCGGCCAGCGAAGCGGTCGATCCCAAGAAAGCCGCTATCGCCGCAGCCATTGCCCGCGCCAAGGTCAAGAAGGCGGCCCAGCAGGCTGCGGAACCGGGTGAGCCAATGCAGGCAGCAGAAGGGGCTCGCGGTGAGCAAGCACTCGCCGAGCCGGTGAGCGAGGCCGTGGCCGAACCGGCCGTTGCCGAGGCGAGCGTTGACCCGAAGAAGGCAGCCATCGCCGCTGCCGTCGCCCGTGCCAAGGCGAAAAAACTGGCTGCCGACGCGGCCAGGGCCAGTGGGGCCACCCCGGATGAGGGATCATCATCCGACGCCGAGCCGCGCTGATGCTCGCTGGCCCATCGTTAAACAACGAGGTAATGCACTAATCCATGTTCAATATCGCGACTGCGCCGTTTGCCCATAACCGCAAACAGACCCGAACCCTGATGCTGCTGGTGATCCTGGCCTGTGTGCCGGGCTTGCTGGCCCAGACCTGGTTCTTCGGCTGGGGCTCCTTTATCCAGATCCTGATTGCGCTGGTGACCGCGCTGGTGAGTGAGGCGCTGGTGCTCAAGCTGCGGGGCCGCCCCGTCAAACCGGCCCTGATGGATGGCAGCGCCGCCCTCACCGCCGTGCTGATCGGTCTATCCCTGCCGCCGCTGCTGCCGTGGTGGATGATGGTAGTGGGCACTGCCTTCGCCATCATCATCGCCAAACAGCTCTACGGCGGGCTGGGTCAGAACCTGTTCAACCCGGCCATGGTGGCCTACGTGCTGCTGCTGGTCTCCTTCCCGGTGCAGATGACCAGCTGGCTGCCGCCGGAGAGCGTACGCGCCTACAGCCTCGGCTTTGGCGATGCGGCCTCGGTCATCTTCACCGGCTTTAGCCTCGACGGCTACAGCATGGCCCAGCTCAAGCAGGGGGTGGATGGGCTGACCATGGCGACCCCGCTCGATACCCTGAAAACCGGCCTGACTCAGGGGCTCACCACCGGCGAGATCCTGAGCGGCCCGCTGTTCGAGGGTTGGGGCGGCATCGGCTGGAGCTGGGTCAACCTCGGCTATCTGCTGGGCGGCCTCTTCCTGCTACAACAGAAGGTGATCAACTGGCGCATCCCGACCGCCATTCTGGGCTCCCTGCTGGCGGCGGCGACCCTCGGCTACCTGATGAGCCCGGATGCGACCGCTACGCCGATGTTCCACCTCTTTAGCGGCGCCACCATGCTGGGGGCCTTCTTTATCGCCACCGATCCGGTCAGCGCCTGCACCACCCCGCGCGGCCGCCTGGTCTATGGCGTGCTGATCGGGGTGCTGGTCTACATCATTCGCCGCTTTGGCGGCTATCCGGATGCGTTCGCCTTCGCCGTGCTGCTGGCCAACCTTTGCGTACCCTTTATCGACAGCCTGACTCGCCCGAAAGTGTATGGAGCCCGTCGCCAATGATGTTTCTGCCCTCTTTCCCCATCACAGCTGACGGAGCCCGGACATGTTAAAGAGCATGCGCAAGAATGGCCTGATCCTGGCCATGTTCGCGCTGGGCTGCACCGCTCTGGTGGTGCTGACCAACGAGTTGACCAAGGACAAGATCGCCCACCAGCAGCAGCTGGAGAAGTTGCAGACGCTGGAGGCGCTGCTGCCTGCCGGCAGCTATGACAACGATCTGGTGACCAGCTGCAAGCTGGTGACCAGCAGGAAGTATCTGGGCAGCGATCAGCCACAAGCCCTCTATACCGCCAGCAAGAATGGCGTGGTGACCGGCTATGCACTGGAGGCGATCGCGCCGGACGGCTACAGCGGTGCCATCCGTATCGTGGCGGGCTTTGATGCCAAGGGCACCGTCAGCGCGGTGCGAGTGCTCGCTCACAAAGAGACCCCCGGCCTTGGTGACAAGATCGAGCTGAAAAAATCAAACTGGATCAACAGCTTTACCGGAAAATCCCTGACCGCCGACAATGAATCTGAGTGGGCAGTGAAGAAGGATGGCGGCGAGTTCGATGCCTTTACCGGTGCCACCATCACCCCCCGTGCTGTGGTCAAGGCGGTGAAAAACCTGCTGAAACTGCAGCACGAGCACCCGGAACTGCTCAGCAACGCCCCGGCTTGTCCGGCCGCACAATAAACCGGAGTCGACCCCGTCATGACACAGATGGAACAGATTGAAACGGGCACCGCCCCGATCGCCGAGCTGGAAAGCCGCAAGGGCGAGCTCAAGGAGCTGATGGTACAGGGGCTGTGGAAGAACAACCCCTCGCTGGTACAGGTGCTGGGCCTGTGCCCTACCCTCGCCGTCTCCTCCACCTTTACCAATGCGCTGGGGCTCGGCCTTGCCACCATGGCGGTGCTGGTCTGCTCCAACCTCGCCATCTCGCTGGTGCGCAACTGGGTGCCGAAGGATATCCGCATCCCGGTCTACGTAATGATCATCGCCTCGCTGGTGACCAGCGTGCAGCTGCTGATGAACGCCTACACCTATGGCCTCTATCAGGCGCTCGGCATCTTTATCGCCCTCATCGTCACCAACTGCATCATCATCGGCCGCGCCGAGGCCTATGCCTCCAAGAACCCGCCGCTGCTGGCGGCCCTCGACGGCCTGATGATGGGGTTGGGTTTTACTCTGGTGCTGCTGGTGCTTGGCACCATGCGCGAAATCATCGGCATGGGCACCCTGTTTGATGGCGCCGATCTGCTGCTGGGCGAGTGGGCAAAATCCCTGCGCATCGAGCTGTTCCACGCCGATGCCAGCCTGCTGCTGGCCATTCTGCCGCCGGGCGGCTTTATCGGACTGGGGCTGCTGATCGCCGCCAAGAACGCCATCAACGAGTGGCGTGACCGCAAGCAGGCGACCACAGTGGCTCACTGCAATGTGCCCCCCGTCCGTGCCCGGGCGACCCAGCTATGACACCACGCGAGGCTGCATGAACAACCAGAAACGCAGAGAGATACTGGAGCGACTGCGGGAGCACAATCCCCACCCCACCACCGAGCTCAACTTCAATTCGCCGTTCGAGCTCTTGATCGCCGTGCTGCTCTCGGCGCAGGCGACCGATGTCAGCGTCAACAAGGCGACCGACAAGCTCTATCCGGTGGCCAACACCCCGCAGGCAATGCTGGATCTCGGGGTGGAGGGGCTCAAGGAGTACATCAAGACCATTGGCCTCTTCAACACCAAGGCCGAGAACGTCATCAAGACCTGCGCCATCCTGCTGGAGCGCCATGGCGGCGAGGTGCCGGAGAATCGCGAAGCGCTGGAAGCCCTGCCGGGTGTCGGCCGCAAGACCGCCAACGTGGTACTCAACACCGCCTTTGGCTGGCCCACCATCGCCGTCGATACCCATATCTTCCGGGTATCCAACCGCACCGGTTTTGCGGTGGGCAAGAACGTGGATCAGGTGGAGGAGAAGCTGCTTAAAGTGGTGCCCGCCGAGTTCAAGCTGGATGTCCACCACTGGCTCATCCTGCACGGGCGTTACACCTGTCTGGCTCGCAAGCCCCGCTGTGGTTCCTGTATCATCGAGGACTTGTGCGAGTACAAAGAGAAGGTCTATCCCGAGAGCTGATAGCTTCACAACCGAGATTGAAAGCAGTACACATCACCAACCCGGAGAACTGAGCAATGAGAATTCTGCATACCATGCTGCGTGTCGGCGATCTGCAACGCTCCATCGACTTCTACACCCGCGTCCTTGGCATGAAGCTGCTGCGCAAGAGCGAGAACAGCGAGTACAAGTACACCCTGGCCTTCGTCGGCTACGGTGACGAGAAAGATGAAGCGGTGATCGAGCTGACCTACAACTGGGGGGTGAGCGAGTACGAACTGGGCTCCGCCTACGGCCACATCGCGCTGGAAGCGGACGACATCTACGCCACCTGTGAAGCGCTGCGCGCCGCCGGTGCCAAGATCACCCGCGAGCCGGGTCCGGTCAAAGGCGGCACCACCGTCATCGCCTTCGTCGAAGATCCGGACGGTTACAAGATTGAACTGATTGCCAAGAAAGATGCCGGCACCGGCCTTGGCGACAGCTTCTAAGCGGCCCGGGTAAAAACGCCCGATGGCAGGATAAAAAAAGAGCGCGCTGGCGCTCTTTTTTTATACTTGTCTGCTTGGGCTGCCGGGCTAGATCTCGCCGTTGCGCCCCATGCTGATGACCACCCGCCGGTTCTTGGCACGCCCCTGCTCGGTTTCGTTGGAGGCAACGTGCTGCTTCTCGCCATGCCCCTCCACCGAGATCTTGCCGGGATCGAGCCCCAGATCGACGAACACCTTCTTGATGGCATCGGCCCGCTTTTCCGAGAGTTTCTGGTTGGTCCAGCGCCCGCCGTAGCTGTCGCTGTAGGCGTCGATCACCACCACATCGATACTCTTGTCCGCCTTGATATATTCGCCGATCATCGCCAGCCGTCGTTTCGATGAGATGGAGAGCTGATCGCTGTTCTTGTCGTAGGTGAGCACGCTAAAGGCGATATCGTTGAAGCTGTAGGGCAGCAGCCCGCTCTGACAGTCAAGGAACGCCTGATATTTGACCCGGAAGTTGACCGACGAGAGCGACACTCGCACCGGCCGGTTCTGGCGATACCAGTCCCGGTACTGGAAAGTGGGCATGTTGCCCCCCTCCAGCTCGTCGAGCATGGTCCAGGCGGTCTGTCCCTCAACCAGTCCATCAAACTGCTGATAGAAGTGGAGCTGGCTCACTTCCCGCCCCGCAATACCGGGGCGCCAGGCCGGCGGCATGATGCCAAGGCTCACCGTCTCGGTTCTGGCCTGTGGCCGTTTCCCCTTGAGCTCGAAATCGAGATTGATCTTGCGCCCGGCGCGGCTGACAAAGGCCCCCGTTCCCCAGTTCGGGATCGGGTGCTCAAGGCGGCACTCAATCTGGGTATCGGAGGTCAAACGCCAGACGGATTGATCCAGACCGGCACCGAATTCGGTCACCCCAGCCTGTACCTGCATACTCACCGATATGCTGATCAACCCCAACTTCCAAGCGTCCAACGGCTTGTCCTCCACACGATCTCATATGGAGTATCGGCCGCGGACAGGCAACCTTTAGCGGCAAAACTGCAAAGGGCTGCCGCTGGCGGCAACCCCTTGCCTCTGTTGAGAAAAATCGGGATTGCAGTGGCAATCGCAGCATCTGATGCGCGCCAACGGCAGCAGATCTCGCTACAGTAGAGCCAGAGTGACAGGATGTCGCCGTGCAGGAGCAAGACGCATGTTCAGACCCTTCCCGACCTTGTGGCCCCTTATGCTGGCCATGCTCGGCAACGCCGCCCAGAGCGCAACCCAGGATGAAGAGTGGGCGCAGCAGCGCGCCAATGCCGTGCTCTCCCTGATGAGCTTTACCGTGGTGCCGGATATCACCGCCAGCGATCTCTCCCTCGGCAGCGGCAGTGGCCAGTCGGCCGCCCTCAGCATGGCGCAGCTGGGCGGTGGCGCGACGATGAGCGAATCGTTCCCTATCTATCTGGAGGGGGCCCTCGGCTTTAGCCGCTACGATCCCCAGTTCGTGATGAGCAACGGCAGCGAGAGCCGCACCATCCCCACCCGCTGGAACAGCGCCACTGCCTCGGGCGGCGTTGGCTGGGATTTCTCCCTGCACAGGGATAAACAGGGCGGCCACTGGGTACTGCGCCCCATCGCCAATGTCTCGCTGGGCACCATGGCCAGCGATATTCGCATCGGTAACTGGCTGCTCGATCGTACCAAAGGCTACTCCCTCGATTTTCTCGAAAACGGCCAGCTCAACATGTACGGGCTGGGTGGCTCGCTGATGGTCGACTACGAGCTCTTCTCCAAAACTCAGGATATCGATGCCGAGCTGCGTTACTCCTACCAGCACCTGCAGAGCTTCGGCAATACCTCGGAAAGTGTGCGTGGCAGTGCCGAGGCGGAGAACCTCGGCCTCTATCTGCGCCGCCGGGCGCCGGTGTTTGACTGGACCCTGCTCGATCGCCCGCTGCGCTATGTGATGGAGGGCGCCCGTACCGAATACCTCGGCGAGCAGCGTGGGCTGCTCGGCTTCAATGCCCTCAACTCGCTGGGGCTCGGCCTTGAGATCGACAGCAGCAAGTACCACATCATCGTCAGCCGCACCCGGCTGGTCGCCCGCTATATGTTCAGCAACAATACCCGCGGTTATTCGGTCGGGCTGGCCATGAGTTTCTGATCTGAGCGGTAGATGCGCGGGATAAAAGAGAGATCGGGCAGCCTTTTCCGGGCAGGTTCAAAGCCACCAGCAGTGCTGTGACACGATTCTGGAGGCGACAGCAGCCCGGATAGCGCCGAATTAATAAAGTAAAATGTTTATTAATTTCGCGCTATTCAGCCAGCAAGGGAGCGACCCAAAGAGCAAAGCGGCCTTCATCCGCTCGAAAGTGTCGACAAACGGCCCCCCTCCGATCTGATGACAAAGGGTGATCGGGCCACAAAATGCCCCTTTTCACTCTCTCTGTTGCCGCCAATAAAAACGCCAGCCTTGCGGCTGGCGTTCTCATTGGGGTTGAAGCGACTTATTTCAGATCGAAACGGTCGTTGTTCATCACCTTGACCCAGGCCTTGACGAAGTCGCGGACGAACTTCTCCTTGCCGTCTTGCTGGGCATAGACCTCGGCGTAGGCACGCAGTACCGAGTTGGAGCCAAACACCAGATCAACCCGGGTAGCGGTCCACTTCACCGCGCCGCTCTGGCGATCCACGATCTGGTAGCTGTTGCGGCCAGTCGGCTGCCAGCTATAGGCCATGTCGGTAAGGTTGACGAAGAAGTCGTTGCTGAGCACCCCGACCCGGTCGGTAAAGACGCCGTGGGCCGAGCCGCCGTGGTTGGTGCCAAGCACCCGCAACCCGCCGACCAGCACCGTCATCTCGCGGGCGGTGAGCCCCAGCAGCTGGGCACGGTCGAGCAGCATCTCCTCCGGCTGCACCTTGTAGTGCCCCTTCTGCCAGTTGCGGAAACCATCGTGCACTGGCTCGAGGAAGGCGAACGACTCGGCATCGGTCTGCTCGGCGCTGGCATCGCCGCGGCCCGGCGCAAAGGGGACCACGATATCAACGCCGGCCAGCTTGGCCGCCTGCTCCACCGCTGCGCTACCGCCCAGCACAATCAGGTCGGCAATGCTGACCGGCTTGCTCAGGGTGGCCTGCAGGGCGATCAGGGCGTTGAGCACCTTCTCGAGGCGAGCCGGTTCGTTGCCTTCCCACGCTTTCATCGGCGCGAGGCGGATGCGGGCTCCGTTGGCACCGCCGCGATAATCGGAGCCACGGAAGGTACGGGCACTGTCCCACGCGGTTGCAATCAGATCTGACGGCGCCACGCCGCAGGCCAGCAGCTTGGCCTTGAGCTCGCTCACCTCCTTATCGGAGAGCTGGTAATCCACCGCCGGTACCGGATCCTGCCAGACCATGACTTCGCCCGGCACTTCCGGCCCCAGATAGCGGCTGCGCGGCCCCATGTCGCGGTGGGTCAGCTTGAACCAGGCGCGGGCAAAGGCGTCGGAGAAGAGCGCTTGATCCGCAGCGAAGCGCTCGGAGATCTCCCGGTATACGGGATCAAAGCGCAGCGCCATGTCCGCATCGGTCATGATGGGATTGCAGCGGATGGAGGGATCTTCCACATCAACCGGGCGATCTTCCTCCTTGATGGCGACGGGCTCCCACTGCCAGGCACCGGCCGGGCTCTTCTTGAGCCACCAGTCGTGGCCCAGCAGCATCTTGAAGTAGCCGTTGTCCCAGCGGGTCGGGTTGCTGGTCCAGGCCCCTTCAAGGCCACTGGTCACAGTGTCACGGCCGATACCGCGGCTCTCGTGGTTGATCCAGCCCAGCCCCTGCTCGTGCACATCGGCCCCTTCGGGAGCAGGCCCCAGTTTGGCTGCACTGCCGTTGCCGTGGGCCTTGCCGACAGTGTGACCACCGGCGGTGAGCGCCACGGTCTCTTCGTCATTCATCCCCATGCGGGCAAAGGTGACGCGCATATCGTGGGCGGTTTTCAGGGGATCCGGGTTGCCATCCACCCCTTCCGGGTTGACGTAAATCAGCCCCATCATCACCGCCGCCAGCGGGTTCTCCAGATCCCGTTCACCGCTGTAACGGCTCCCTTCACTGCCGCTCGGTGCCAGCCACTCCTTCTCGGAACCCCAGTAGACATCTTTTTCCGGATGCCAGATGTCCTCGCGGCCACCGGCAAAACCGAAGGTCTTGAGCCCCATGGATTCATAGGCAACGTTGCCCGCCAGGATCATCAGGTCAGCCCAGGAGATCTTGTTGCCGTACTTCTGTTTGATCGGCCACAGCAGACGGCGCGCCTTGTCGAGGTTGCCGTTGTCTGGCCAGCTGTTGAGGGGGGCGAAGCGCTGGTTGCCGGTGTTGGCGCCGCCGCGCCCGTCGGTTGCGCGATAGCTGCCGGCGGAGTGCCAGGCCATGCGGATCATCAGGCCGCCGTAGTGGCCCCAGTCGGCCGGCCACCAGGGCTGGCTGTCAGTCATCAGGGCATGCAGATCGGCCTTGAGGGCATCGTAATCGAGGCTGTTGAAGGCGTCGGCATAATCGAAAGTCTCATCCATCGGATTGGTCTTGCGGTCATGCTGATGCAGGATGTCGAGGTTGAGGGCATTGGGCCACCAGACTTGATGCTCCTGGCTGGCAGAGGTATTGGCACCGTGGGCAAAGGGGCACTGACCGGCCCCGCTAGCGTGTTTGTCCATCTTCAGATCCTCATTGTGGTCATAATGACGGCGAAACCCTTCGCTTCGCAGTTGAGACTAGCCTACCCCCCACCACCCACTTAAAAAACCGAATAAAAAAGTTCAATTCAATCTGGTTTTGCGATTGAACTATCTCGTCACTGGGTAACAAACAGAACAATGCAGGCGCGGGCAGAGTAGTCATGGCATAGATCACACAAGCTTGTTGAACCCACTGTTAACACGTGGCCATTGCACATCAGACAACAGCGTTGAAATGGACTTCACACCTGTGAGGCGTCCCGTACCTCATGAGGTGGCCATGCTCAGCAGAGTGGTCCAAAATGCCAATAGATCATCACGCGGCAAGCTGAAGAGCGGTAAACAGCGAAAACAACAAGGGCGGCCAATTGGCCGCCCTTGTTGTGTTTCTTAGCGAATGGTCGCCATCTGCCGCACGCAGCGCTGCTCCCTGTCATCCACCCGCTTGGCAAACCAGGCGGTGGTGAGGTTGCGGGTGATCTTGGGGCTTTTCAGCTGAATGCCCGGCAGGATGGCGCGGGGTAGCCGCTTGCCCGCTTTCTGGTCTGCCAGCGTAAACACGCGATGATAGAGGTCGCTCTGGCCAAATTCGGCGGTATCGCCGAGTTTCAGGCTCTGGTGGATCGCCTGCTGACTCATGTTGATCCGGCTGGCGATGGTATAGACCGCGAGTTCCGTCTTGCCCGGCAGGTCGGAGTCATAGCGGATCAGATCGCCATCCAGAGCCAGCGTGGTACCGCTCAAACGGCTGACAGCGGCCTGAAAGGCGGCGTTGCGACTGGCATACCAGCCGGCGTTGAAGTCGGCGAAGCGGTAGAGGGTATCGGGGTACTCCGCCTCATAGCCGAAGATATGTTTGGTACCAAACCAGATACCGCCGCGGCGGGTAAAGACTTCGTGGCGGATGGACTCCTTGACCGGATAGGGGTAACCGCGGGTATTGGCCTCGGCAAAGGCGATGCTCACCTGCATCGGGCCGCCGGTATGCACCGGGTTCATGTTGCCAAACAGGGTCTTGCCCATCGGCAGCATGCTGATCATGTCCTCGAAAATTTCGCTCATCTCCCGCTCGGTGCGAAGCACATCGATGCGCTCGGCATAGCTCTTGCCGGTCGGCGAGTTGATGGAGAGCGCGGCTCGCACCATAAACTCGGGGATCAGCAGCTTGGCCGCCCGCGAGTTGATCTCCTTCCAAGCGATCTTGCCAAGGCCCGGCACCACGGGGTCGGCCTGATAGGTCGCCTCCTGCTCCGCTACCGCCAGCACGGTACAGACGTTGTGGTCATTGACTGTCACCCCCTGGGTAGTGAGCGCCGTCACCACATCGTTGGCCCACCCCTGCTTGTCGACCACATGGCGGGGCAGAAACCTCACGATGCGGCTCTTCATGTCCGCCGGCTTGCGCGGCTGCATGGCTGGCGGGGTCGCCTTTTTGGCGGGCACTGTCGCGCCCGTTGTGTCGCCAGGCGCCGGGACAGAAGCGGGATCGCTGGCACAACCGGCCAGCAGCAAGGGGATCAGCAGCGCCAGCGTGCGCATGGCGGGGGAAACAGAAAAGAGAGAGAGCGTCATCGGATATCCGGTACTGAGGCTGGAGGCAAACCCGCCAGGCGGCGGGCGCACACATGATGGCTCATTGTAGAGAATTGATCCACAAGGCTAAAGTCCCATCGCCTCGCCCCTCTCCCCGACCAGACAGGGGTTGCCGCAACAGGAACGCCCCCAGATATAACCCGACAACAGGTATGACCCGACAACAGACATGGGCTTTTATCGAGAGTTGTTTACATTTAGAATGCCGCCGCCAGGATGCTCACGGTATGGACCCTATGGATACGCTCGCCCATCTCTTTGCTTACGTGCAGCAGTGGCTGCT
Organism: Aeromonas sp. SCS5; assembly: GCF_001887375.1. Classification (NCBI taxonomy): domain Bacteria; kingdom Pseudomonadati; phylum Pseudomonadota; class Gammaproteobacteria; order Aeromonadales; family Aeromonadaceae; genus Aeromonas; species Aeromonas sp. SCS5. Next base: position 385,568 of record NZ_LFCS01000003.1, on the reverse strand, counting down.
CACTCCGATCTGGCACTGCCTGACCGGACTGCTTGATTTCAACGGGCGGCTTGGGCTCCCCTTCCTGCTGATATCCGGCCTCATTGCCTATCTCCTCTACCGTGTGCGTCGGCACCAGCAGGGCCCGGCAGCGGGCAGTTTCGCCCGGTTTCTTGGCGGCCGGGCCATCTGGCTGCATCCCTCAGCCCTGCTCGATTACCAGTATTATCTGGTGCGTGCCCTGCTCCATGTGGCCCTGATCGTGCCGATCCTGACTCTGCTCAACCCCTGGCTTTTGCAGGCAACGGATATTACCTCCGCGCTCACCCGTCTGTGGGGTGAGCGTCCCCGTCTGGCCGAGCCGAGCTGGCTGATGATGCTTTATGGCCTCGGGGTATTTCTGGTCAGCGATTTCGTCCACTACTGGCTGCACCGTCTCTTTCACAGCCGCTGGCTGTGGGAGTTTCACAAGGTGCACCACAGTGCCACCGTGCTGGTGCCGCCGTCAGCCAGCCGCATTCATCTGGTGGAGAAGCTCTCTGAAATCCTGCTCAAGGGGAGCGCGCTCGCCCTCTACTCCGGTGCCTTCTACTGGCTGTGCGGCGGCTCCGTGCGCCCCTACACCCTGTTTGGGGTGGGCTATCTGGTGCTGATCTTCAACTCGCTGGCCGCCAATTTGCGCCATAGCCATATCTGGCTGTCGTTTGGCCCGCGGCTGGAGCATATCTTCAACAGCCCGGCCCAGCACCAGATCCACCACAGCCGGGATCCCCGCCACTTCAACCACAACTTCGGGATCAACCTGTCGCTGTGGGATTGGTGGTTCGGCACTCTTTACGTCACCAACCACCAGCCAGAGCCCCTCACCTTCGGGGTCGGCCCGAAAGACAATGTGCGCTACAGCCGTCTGGGTGCGCTAATCCTGCGCCCCTTTCTGGTCACGGCCCGCAAGCTGTGGCATGCCCTGCCCCGTCCACGCAGCCGCAAGCCGCAGCCTGATTTACGGTAGTTACGCTCTTCGCCCCATAAATCCAGTCCTCGCAGCACCCAACCCGTCGTTATAAAAAAGCCCCCGCCATTGCTGGCGGGGGCTTGTCATCTATGCGGTACGAGTGTGGCTCGCGCGCAGAGCATTAGCGGTTGTTCACTCGCTCATGCAGCTCCTGCACCGAGTTGACGCTGGCAGTGGCATCAACGCTGATGGCCATGCAGGTCGCGAATGCCTCGTTCATGGTGGTGGTATACGCCACCTTGTTCTGCAGGGCGGCGCGGCGCAGCTGCTTGGAGTCCTCGATGGCCACCCGCCCTTCGGCGGTGTTGACGATGTAGGTGTACTCGCCATTCTTGATGCGGTCGAGAATGTGCGGGCGACCCTCGTGCACCTTGTTGACCAGACGCGGGTTGATGCTCGCTTCGCCCAACGCGACGGCGGTGCCGTGGGTGGCATCCAGCTCGTAGCCCAGCTCCAGCAGCTTGGCGGCCAAATCGACCACCTGTGCCTTGTCGCTGTGACGAACAGACAGCAGGGCACGACCCTCTTTCGGTACGGCGTGGTTGGCACCCAGCTGCGCCTTGGCATAGGCCTCGGCAAAGCTGCTGCCTACACCCATCACTTCACCGGTGGAGCGCATCTCCGGCCCCAACAGCGGGTCAACCCCCGGGAACTTGGCGAACGGCAGCACCACCTCTTTCACCGAGTAGTAGGGCGGGATGATCTCTTTGGTAAAGCCCTGCTCTTTCAGGCTCTGACCGGCCATCACGCGGGCGGCAATCTTGGCCAGCGGTGCACCGGTCGCCTTGGAGACGAACGGCACGGTACGGGCGGCACGCGGGTTCACCTCGATGAGGTAGATATCATTGCCCTTGACCGCGAACTGCACGTTCATCAGGCCGATAACGCCGAGCTCCAGCGCCAGCTTGCGCACCTGCTCGCGGATCTCGTCCTGAATCTTCTTGGACAAGGTGTAGGGCGGCAGGGAGCAACCGGAGTCACCGGAGTGGATACCGGCCTGCTCGATGTGCTCCATGATGCCGCCGATAACCACATCGGTACCGTCGCAGATGGCATCCACGTCCAGTTCGGTGGCATCGTCCAGGAAGCGATCCAGCAGTACCGGCGATTCGTTGGAGACGCTCACCGCCTCGGCGAAGTAGCGACGCAGGTCGGTCTCGTCGTAGACGATCTCCATGGCGCGGCCACCCAGCACGTAGGAGGGGCGAACCACCAGCGGGTAGGTGATGCGCTCGGCCACCACGACCGCCTGCTCCAGCGCGGTGACGGTGCCGTTTTCCGGCTGCTTGAGGCCGAGGCGCTCGACGGCAGACTGGAAGCGCTCGCGGTCTTCGGCGCGGTCGATGGCATCCGGGCTGGTACCGATAATCGGCACGCCGTTGGCTTCCAGTGCCCGTGCAAGCTTCAGCGGGGTCTGGCCACCGTACTGGACGATAACGCCCTTGGGTTTCTCGATGCGCACGATTTCCAGCACATCTTCCAGGGTCACCGGCTCGAAGTAGAGGCGATCCGAGGTGTCGTAATCGGTGGAGACGGTCTCCGGGTTGCAGTTGACCATGATGGTCTCGTAACCGTCTTCGCGCAGGGCCAGCGCCGCGTGTACGCAGCAGTAGTCAAACTCGATGCCCTGACCGATGCGGTTCGGGCCGCCACCGATGACCATGATCTTGTCGCGGTCGGTGGGGTTGGCCTCGCACTCTTCGTCATAGCTGGAGTACATGTAGGCGGTGTTGGTGGCGAACTCGGCGGCGCAGGTGTCGACCCGCTTGTAGACCGGGAAGATGTTGTGGCGGGCACGCAGCTTGCGCACTTCCCCTTCGGCCACACCGAGGATCTTGGCCAGACGGGCATCGGCAAAGCCCTTGCGCTTGAGGGCGCGCAGGAAGTCGGCATCGAGACCGGCCATGCCGCGCTCTTTTACCTCTTCTTCCAGCTTCACCAGTTCTTCAATCTGCACCAGGAACCAGGGGTCAATCTTGGTCAGCTTGAAGATGCCGTCCATGGAGAGGCCGGCGCGGAAGGCGTCGGCGATGTAGAAGATACGCTCGGCACCAGCATCCTGCAGCTCGTGACGGATGCGGGTCAGGGAGTCCGGGGCGTTCAGATCCACCATGGGGTCGAAGCCCGCCTTGCCGGTCTCGAGGCCGCGCAGCGCCTTGTGCAGGGACTCCTGGAAGTTGCGGCCGATGGCCATTACTTCACCGACCGACTTCATCTGGGTGGTCAGACGGTCGTTGGCACCGGCGAACTTCTCGAAGTTGAAGCGCGGCACCTTGGTCACCACGTAGTCGATGGCCGGCTCGAAGGAGGCCGGAGTACGACCGCCGGTGATATCGTTCATCAGCTCGTCCAGGGTGTAACCGATGGCGAGCTTGGCGGCAATTTTGGCGATGGGGAAACCGGTCGCCTTGGAGGCCAGCGCGGAGGAGCGCGACACCCGCGGGTTCATCTCGATGATGACCATGCGACCATCTTTCGGGTTGATACCGAACTGGACGTTGGAGCCGCCGGTCTCGACGCCGATTTCGCGCAGCACCGCCATGGAGGCGTTGCGCATCAGCTGGTACTCCTTGTCGGTCAGCGTCTGGGCTGGCGCGACCGTGATGGAGTCACCGGTGTGGATACCCATGGGGTCGAAGTTTTCGATGGCGCAGACGATGATGCAGTTGTCGTTGCGATCCCGCACCACTTCCATCTCGTACTCTTTCCAGCCGATCAGCGACTCGTCGATGAGCAGCTCTTTGGTCGGGGAGAGATCCAGACCGCGCTCGCAGATCTCGACGAACTCTTCCGTGTTGTAGGCGATGCCGCCACCGGAACCACCCATGGTGAAGGAGGGACGGATGATGCAGGGGAAGCCGACCATCTGCTGCACACCCCACGCCTCTTCCATGTTGTGGGCGATGCCGGCGCGCGGGCACTCGAGGCCGATGCTGCGCATCGCCTTGTCAAAACGGGAGCGGTCTTCGGCCTTGTCGATGGCATCGGCGGTGGCACCGATCATCTCGACACCGAACTCGGCCAGCACGCCGTGCTTCTCCAGCGCCAGTGCGCAGTTGAGTGCAGTCTGGCCGCCCATGGTGGGCAGGATGGCGTCCGGGCGCTCTTTCTTGATGATTTCGCGCACCACTTCCCAGGTGATGGGCTCGATGTAGGTGGCGTCCGCCATCTCCGGGTCGGTCATGATGGTGGCCGGATTGGAGTTGACCAGAATGACGCGGTAGCCCTCCTCGCGCAGGGCTTTGCACGCCTGGGCGCCGGAGTAGTCAAATTCGCAGGCCTGGCCGATGACAATGGGGCCGGCGCCGAGGATCAGGATGCTCTGAAGGTCGTTACGTTTTGGCATGAAACTCTTTCCTCTTTTCCTTAGGCGCGATACTGCTTAATCAATTCAATAAAGTGGTCAAAGAGACCGGCACAATCGTGCGGGCCCGGACTCGCCTCGGGGTGACCCTGGAAGCTGAAGGCCGGACGGTCGGTGCGATGGATGCCTTGCAGCGACCCGTCGAACAGGGAGACGTGGGTGGCGCGCAGGCAATCCGGCAGGCTGTTCTCATCTACCGCAAAGCCGTGGTTCTGGGCGGTGATCATCACTGTGTTGTCATCGAGGCTCTTCACAGGGTGGTTGGCACCATGGTGGCCAAACTTCATCTTGATGGTCTTGGCGCCGGAGGCCAGACCCAGCAGCTGGTGACCCAGACAGATGCCGAACACCGGCGTGTTGGTATTAAGGAAGGTCTTGATGGCTTCGATGGCGTAGTCGCACGGCTCGGGGTCGCCGGGGCCGTTGGAGAGGAAGATGCCATCCGGGTTCAGCGCCAGTACCTCGGCAGCCGGAGTCTTGGCCGGTACCACAGTCAGGCGGCAACCACGGTCAACCAGCATCCGCAGGATGTTGCGCTTGACGCCGAAGTCATAGGCCACCACGTGGTATTTAAGCTGGTCGGCAGCCGGGGTGACGTGCCCCTTGCCAAGCTGCCAGCTCCCTTCGGTCCAGTTGTACGCCTCATTAACCGTGACCTCTTTGGCCAGATCCATTCCCTTCAGACCGGGGAAGGCACGGGCCTGTTCGAGGGCATAGGCCTCATCGACTTGCTTGCCGGCCAGAATGCAGCCAGCCTGGGCGCCTTTCTCGCGCAGGATGCGGGTCAGTTTGCGGGTGTCGATGTCGGCGATGCCAACGATATTGTGAGACTTGAGGTATTCGGAGAGGGATTGCTGATTGCGGAAATTGGAGGCAAGTATCGGAAGGTCCCGGATGATCAATCCCTGAGCATGGATTTGACTGGACTCTTCATCTTCGCTGTTGGTGCCGGTGTTGCCTATATGGGGGTAAGTGAGGGTGACTATCTGACGGGAATAAGAGGGATCGGTGAGGATTTCCTGATAGCCCGTCATCGACGTATTGAAAACCACTTCACCAACGGAACATCCCTCGGCGCCTATCGACACGCCTTTGAATACAGTTCCATCTTCCAGCACTAGCAATGCAGTGTGATTCAAGACAACCTCCAGTTATTTAGCTTTAAATTCAGCAATTTACCTGGGTGTTGCGGGCTCGGTTCCGGCCTTGGACTGGACTCGAACCCGGCAGATTTCTGGCAAATTGGGCGCATTCTACTTAAAAAAAGTGGCATTTCAACGTCTTTTCTCAGAAGAAATGCATCTAAATTCAATAAAAAGGCAACATTACCCATTATCTATGCACTCAATTGCTTTTCAAGCCCCTACAGCAAAAGAAAATTTGAAACCAGACCCAAAACCTTCGCAAACCACGACAAAACAGACGAGATGCAATCTTAAGCCCTTTAAAAACAACACATTAAAAAACACCACAAGAAAAACCAAAATGCGTATTCGTACCTTTTGCGTGTAGTTTTGTTGACACAAAAATCAGCAAACGTTTTTCTGTGTTTGAATTTTTAGTCTATTTGAAGTGATGTGAAAAAATGGCTGAGGACGCCGTAAACGCACCAAAGATTGTTACCTTGTGATGACATTTCAAGGCAACAAAAGGAGCGAACAAAATGAAATGACTATTTTTGCCAGACTGAGTCGAAATAAGCGCACTAACCATTGTTTGTGTAACTTTCTGCTCAGCAAACAGCAAAAACCCCGGCAAGCCGGGGTTTGGTCAGACAGGATAATCAGACAGAAGAAAGCGGAAGAATTACTTCAGATTGAGCACATCCTGCATGTCATAAAGACCGGCGCCCTGCTGGCGCAGCCACTTGCCGGCGCGCACTGCACCGTTGGCAAAGGTCAGACGGCTGGAGGCCTTGTGGCTGATCTCCACCCGCTCACCGATATCGGCAAACATGACGGTGTGCTCACCCACCAGATCGCCGGCGCGGATGGTGGCAAAGCCGATGGTGTTGCGGTCCCGCTCGCCGGTGATCCCCTCGCGGCCATAGACGGCGCACTCTTTCAGATCCCGGCCCAGCGTCTTGGCCACCACCTCGCCCATGGAGAGGGCGGTACCGGACGGCGCATCCACCTTGTGGCGATGGTGGCCTTCGATGATCTCGATGTCGGTATAGTCGCCCATCACCTTGGCGGCCTGCTCCAGCAGTTTGAACACCAGATTGACCCCGACCGAGTAGTTGGAGGCGAACACGATACCGATCTGCTTGCCTGCCTCTTTAAGGGCTGCCTTACCTGCCTCGTCAAAACCGGTGGTGCCAATCACCATCTGCTTGTTGTGGGCCAGCGCAAAGGCCAGATTGGCCAGAGTCACCTCGGGACGGGTGAAGTCGATGATGAGGTCGAACTGGTCGCGCACCTTGTCGAGGCTGTCGCTAATCGCCACACCCAGATGACCCAGCCCGTTGAGATCGCCCGCATCCAGACCGATCACCGCCGACCCCGGCCGCTCAAGCGCAGCGCCAACCACCACCCCTTCGGTGTTGGTGACCGCCTCCAGCAGTACCTTGCCCATACGACCATTACAGCCCATCACGGCCACACGGATCGGATTGTCCATCTCCACCCTCTCATCTCTTTTAATTATGGAAAGAGACCGTTTTACCAGCCTGCGTCTGCTTTGAAAAGCCCGCCGTGCGCCAGCTGACCACACCGATAAATAGACAGACTTTTCGTTTAAATCCGAATATTTAACGGATTTAATCAGAACAGCCAAATCGACCGACAAAAAACCTTATCCATCTGGACGTCTATCTTGACCGGGCGGGGTTGACTCACTACTGTGGGCCCCCCGATGCGGCAGGATGCCCGCGCTGTTTTCCCCCTATCCCGATCCGATAAAGGCACAAAGCAGTTCACGACAGGAGGTCATTGTTCAATTTCAGAGGAACACATGATCCAGACCCAACCCAGTGCCAGGGCCTTGCTACCGCTACTGGTCTTTCTCGCACTCTTTATCGGTACCGGTACCTGGCTGACCCTGCAAGGGGTCGAGTTCGCCTTCTATCAACTGCCCGCCCCTGTTGCCGCCCTGCCAGCCGTGATGCTGGCGCTGCTGCTTGGCAAAGAGGGCTTCAACAGCAATCTGGAGACCTTCTTCAAAGGGGTCGGCCACAGCAACATCATGGCGATGTGCCTCATCTATCTGCTGGCGGGCGCCTTTGCCAGCGTGGCCAAGGCCACTGGCGGCGTTGACGCCACCGTGGCGCTCGGTCTGTCGCTTATCCCCGGCTGGGCGCTGCTGCCCGGGCTGTTCCTCATCTCCGCCTTTATCGCTACTGCCATGGGTACCTCTATGGGCACCATAGGTGCCGTGGCACCGGTGGCCCTCGGCGTGGCGCAGGCTGCCGGTATCGATCCTGTGCTGATGGCAGGCACCATCCTCTCCGGCGCCATGTTTGGCGACAACCTCTCCATCATCTCCGACACCACTATCGCGGCCACCCGCAGTCAGGGGTGCGAGATGAAGGACAAGTTCCGCGAGAACTTCAAGATTGCCGCCCCTGCTGCCATTGCGGTGATCCTGCTCTATCTGGCGCTCGGCTCCGTCGGCGCGGCGCCCGCCAAGGCCGGTGCCGTTGACCTGCTCAAGGTGATGCCCTACCTGCTGATCCTCGGTCTGGCGCTCTCTGGCATGAACGTGTTCGTGGTGCTAGGGATCGGCATTGTCGCCGCAGGCGCCGTCGGCATGATCAATGGCTACGCCATCGGCCAGTTCAGCAAGGATATCTATCAGGGCTTTACCGGCATGCAGGAGATCTTCCTGCTCTCTATGCTCATCGGCGGCCTCGGCGCCCTGATGGAGCGTCAGGGTGGTCTGGCCTGGATCAGCGATCGCATCGGTGCCCTGATTGCCCGCTTTACCCGCAGCCACCATGGCGAGCAGAACGAGAAAGCGGCCGAACTCGGCATCGCCGGGGTGGTGAGCCTCACCAACCTCTGCACCGCCAACAATACCGTCGCCATTATCGTTGCGAGTAAGGTCGCCCGCGATCTGGCCGAACATCACGGCGTCACCCCGCGCCGCGCCGCCTCCATGCTGGATATCTTCTCCTGCGTGATCCAGGGACTCATCCCCTGGGGCGCACAGGCGCTGCTGCTGGGCTCCATCTTCGCCCTGTCACCGCTGGCGGTAGTGAGCATGAGCTTCTACCCGATGGCGCTGGCACTGGCCGCGCTGGTCGCCGTCTTTGTCAAACACCAGATGCGCCAGCGTTGATCCTGTGGGTACCGGCCCTCGCCGGTACCCGCTTTTCACCCCGTCCCCACGAGAGAATATGTTAAGGTAAGGGCCATGTACGCCCTGCCGTCCATTGCAGTCAGCCCGGAGGTTCCCCATGCAAGAGTCCCAGCCCGAACGTCAATCTCTTCGCCAACTGGTACGTCAACGCAGAAAGAGCCTTAGTCCGCTCGAACAGCAGCAGGCAGCCCAACAGCTGCTGGCCCAGTTCAAACAGCACCCCGAGATCCTCGCTGCCAAGCGTATTGCCCTCTATCTGGCCAATGACGGGGAGATCAATCCCCTGCCCGCCATCCACTGGCTGTGGGCCCAGCAGAAAGAGGTCTATCTGCCGGTGCTCCACCCCTTTACCCCCGGTCACCTGCTCTTCTTGCGTTACACCGCCACCAGCCCCATGGTGCGCAATCGCTACGGCATCGAAGAGCCCGAGTTGGATATGCAGCAGGTGGTGCCTCATAGCACCCTCGATCTCATCTGCACCCCTCTGGTCGCTTTCGATGGCGACGGCAATCGCCTCGGCATGGGGGGCGGCTACTACGATCGCACCCTCGCCATCTGGCATGAGCACAGGATGGGCCCCAAGCCGCTGGGCATTGCCCACGACTGTCAGCAGGTGGATGCGGTACCGCAGGAGGTGTGGGATGTGCCGCTGCCCCAGATCATAACCCCGAGCCGCTGCTGGCGCTTTGAATAAGCGGTTGCAGGCTACCAACAGGGGGGCTAGCTCCCCTTCTGTGCGCGCAAACGCAGAATAAACAGGCAAACGATTTACTTCCTGCCCCTTTTTGCCCCGGAACGTGAGCAACATGGTCGCGACGGGCTACGGGGTTGGATATAATGCGCCCGCTTTTTTCTTAAGGAACGATCATGACTCAAGATGAAATGAAGAAGGCGGCCGGTTGGGCTGCGCTCAAGTATGTGGTTCCCGGCACCATCGTCGGGGTGGGCACCGGCTCTACCGTCAACCACTTTATCGACGCGCTGGCGACCATGAAGGACGAGATCAAGGGGGCGGTATCCAGCTCCGTGGCCTCTACCGAACGCCTCAAGGGCTTCGGCATCACCGTGTATGATCTCAACGAGATCGATGCCCTCTCCGTCTACGTGGATGGCGCCGACGAGATCAACGGCACCCGCGACATGATCAAGGGCGGCGGCGCAGCCCTGACCCGCGAGAAAATTGTCGCCGCCGTGGCCGACAAGTTCATCTGCATCATCGACAACACCAAAACCGTCGACGTGCTGGGCAAGTTCCCGCTGCCGGTCGAAGTGATCCCCATGGCTCGCGAATACGTGGCCCGCGAGATCAAGAAGCTGGGCGGCAATCCGGTCTGGCGTGAAGGCGTGGTCACCGACAACGGCAACCACATCCTGGATGTGAAGGATATGGCCATTACCGACGCCAAAGGGCTGGAAGTACAGCTCAACGCCATCGTTGGCGTGGTCACCAACGGCCTGTTCGCCCACCGTGGCGCAGACGTGGTAGTGATCGGCACCCCGGATGGCGTGGTTATCCAGTAATCCCCCCGTGGATGCAAGACGGCGCCTCATGGCGCCGTTTTTATTTATTCCTCAACAAGTTGCAAAGCCCTGTTTACAACAATCGTTGATAACTTCAAAGAATTTGACTTTCGTCACAAATATTCCCTCTCCCAAACGTTTTTGCTACTTTACGGTTTTCTTCGCACACCAAATCTGCACTTACGTTTGCACATACAGAGGGATCGTCATGACCGCCAAGTTTTCATTGGACAAGGATAAAATCAAGGTACTGCTGCTGGAGGGGGTTCACCCCAACACCGTAGAGACCTTTCGTGCCGCAGGTTACACCAGTGTGGAGTATCTCAAGACCTCGCTCTCCGAAGAGGAGCTGATCGAGCAGATCCGTGACGTGCATTTCATCGGGCTGCGCTCCCGCACCCAGATCACCGAGAAGGTGCTCGACGCCGCCAGCAAGCTGGTCGCCATCGGCTGCTTCTGCATCGGTACCAATCAAGTCGAGCTGGAAGCGGCCCAGATCCGCGGCATTCCGGTTTTCAACGCCCCCTTCTCCAACACCCGCTCGGTCGCCGAGCTGGTTCTGGGCGAGATCCTGCTGCTGCTGCGCGGCATTCCCGAGAAGAACGCCAAGTGCCATCGCGGGGTGTGGGAAAAGCTGGCCAACCGCTCGGTGGAAGCGCGCGGCAAGAAGCTCGGCATCATCGGCTACGGCCATATCGGCACCCAGCTTGGCATCATCGCCGAGAGCATCGGCATGAAGGTCTACTACTACGACATCGAGAACAAGCTCTCGCTGGGTAACGCCATTCAGGTGCCGAGCATGGTCGAGCTGCTCAATATGTCTGACGTCATCAGCCTGCACGTGCCGGAAACAGCCTCCACCAAGAACATGATCGGTGCCGAGCAGCTGCGGATGATGAAACCGGGCGCCATCTTCATCAACGCCGCCCGCGGTACCGTGGTGGATATCGACGCGCTGGCTGACGTCATCAAGAGCGGCCATATTGCCGGCGCCGCCATCGACGTCTTCCCGGTCGAGCCCAAGTCCAATGACGAGGAGTTCCAAAGCCCGCTGCGTGGCCTGGAGAACGTCATCCTGACCCCGCACATCGGTGGCACCACCCATGAAGCGCAGGAGAACATCGGGCTGGAGGTGGCCAACAAGCTGGTCAAATACTCCGACAACGGCTCCACCCTCTCTGCCGTCAACTTCCCGGAAGTGTCGCTGCCGGGCCACAAAGGCTCCAGCCGCCTGCTGCACATTCACCGCAACCAGCCGGGCGTGATGAACCAGATCAACCAGATCTTCGCCGAAGAGGGGATCAACATCGCCGGTCAGTACCTGCAGACCAGCAGCCATATCGGTTACGTGGTGATCGACGTGGAGACCGAGCACAGCGAGAAGGCGCTCGCCAAGCTCAAGGAGATCAACGGCACTATCCGTGCCCGCATCCTCCACTGATAGACCCTTATCTGCGCAGCAAAAAGCCCGTCGTGATGACGGGCTTTTTTATGTTGCAGAGCCTAAATCGTGTTCGCTCCCTTCTCCCCTCGCGGGAGAAGGGGTCTCCCTCACCCAGCCCTCTCCCAAAGGGAGAGGAGACGATAGGCAATGGGCCTGATTTACCACAATCCCAACAGATTGCGCCCCACCAGCGCCCCCCACACCAGCGCATTGAGAGCCAGCGCGATAAAGACGGCGGCAGAGCCCAAATCCTTGGCGCGGCCGGAGAGCTCGTGATGCTCGGGGCCGATGCGATCGACCACCGCCTCGACGGCGGAGTTGAGCACCTCGACGATCACCACCAGCCAGCTGATGATGATGAGCAGCAGGATCTGGTTGAGGGAGTCGCCAATCCAGAAGGCCAGCGGCATCAACAGCAGGATCAGCATCAGCTCCTGCCGAAACGCTGCCTCGTTGATCCAGGCTGACCTGAGTCCTTTCATGCTGTAACCGGCTGCATTGATGATGCGGGTGACCCCGGTTGCCCCTGGCTTTGCCACGCTATCTACCTCATTTGGAATCGATTTTGGCTTCACATCCTATCAGAGCCCCCCAAGGTTTCAATCGGTGGACTTTTGCTTTATTTTATCCCTTTGCATTTTCGCCCCCTGCGGCTGACACCACCCACTCGAGACTTGAGTTGTATGTCCATTCACACAGATGAATTGCGCACCCGTCGCCTGGAGTCACTGATCACTCCGAGCGAGCTTGCCCACGCGTTTCCGATCACCGACACCGTTGCCCAGAATCTGCTGGATGCCCGTCGCGAAGTGGAGGCCATTCTGGCCGGAGAAGATCAGCGCCTGCTGGTCATTGTCGGCCCCTGCTCCATCCACGATCCTGCGGCCGCCCGCGAATATGCCCAGCGCCTCAACGCCCTGCGCGAGCAGTATAAAGAGAGCCTCTGCATCGTGATGCGCACCTATTTCGAGAAGCCGCGCACCATCGTCGGCTGGAAAGGGCTCATCAACGATCCGCGCCTCGATGGCAGCTTCGATGTCAACGAAGGGCTGAAACTTGCGCGCAAGCTGCTGGTCGATATCAATGAGCTCGGCATGCCCACCGCCACCGAGTTCCTCGACATGGTGACCGGCCAGTACATTGCCGACCTCATCACCTGGGGCGCCATCGGCGCGCGTACCACCGAATCCCAGGTACACCGCGAGATGGCCTCCGCCCTCTCCTGCCCGGTCGGCTTCAAGAACGGCACCGACGGCAACACCCGCATCGCCATCGATGCGGTGCGCGCCGCCCGCCACAGCCACATCTTTTACTCCCCGGACAAGGACGGCAAGATGACCATCTACCGCACCGCCGGCAACCCCTTTGGTCATGTGATCCTGCGTGGCGGCCACCGCCCCAACTACGACACCGCCAGCATCGACGAAGCGTGCGAAGCGCTGGCCGATGTGGGCCTGCCGGAGCGGCTGGTAGTCGACTTCAGCCACGGCAACAGCATGAAGGATCACCGTCGCCAGCTGCTGGTGGCGCAAGACATCTGCGATCAGCTGCGCCGCGGCCGCACCGGCATCGCCGGTATCATGGCCGAGAGTTTCCTGGTGGAAGGGCGGCAGGATGTGGAGAACGGCTGCGCCGCCACCTTTGGCCAGAGCATCACCGATGCCTGCCTGTCATGGAACGACACCGAAACCCTGCTGACCATGCTGGCAGAAGCCGCGCAGGTACGCCTGAGCAAGCTGGCGCGCTAACCCGCGTTACCCGAGATACACAAAGGGCCGGATATCCGTGATATCCGGCCCTTCTTTTTTGCCTTGCCAACCTTATCCGTTCGCACAATCCCTCTGGTCAGATCGGGCAACCCGCTCACAGGGGCCGCCACCGCCTGCAAACGGCCGACTCACTGCCAACACGATGGGTATAAATTTAATTTATGGATTTTCCCTACATGACCAAGTTTTTACTTATACCGAGCCATTGACCACTCAGGCTGCTCCCGATTGGTCGCGGCAACCCGGCAGAGAGCAACTTCCGATCAAGGGGATAAATTGGCAACCGGTACAAGGTGGGAAATCGTGAAGCAGGGAGCGGCGACAGGACAATACAGGCAAACAGAGAGTACATGCAGAGGCGCCCTTGTCGGCGCCTCCGTCACTCACAGCGTCGGCATAAACCAGACCCGCCCCGCCGCTTCGATGCGGTCGGTACGGATCTGGAATACCTGCTCCAGCAGCACCTCATCCACCAGCTCGACGCCCCCCTCGCGCACCACGGTGCCCTGTTGCAGACAGAGAATGCGGTCGGCCCAGTCGATGGCCAGATTGATATCGTGGATGGCGAGCACCACCAGCAAGCCCTGCCCGGCCAGGGTTTTCAGCAACCGCAATAGCGCCAGCTGATGATGCAGGTCGAGCCCTGCCAGCGGCTCGTCCAGCAGCAGCACCTTGCCTGCCGGATTGAGGCTCGGCCACACCTGCAACAGGGTGCGGGCAATCAGCACCCGCTGCTGCTCACCTCCCGACAACCGGCTGAAATCCCTCGCCAGCAAGCCATCCAGCTCCAGCGCCTGACACAAGGCGGTGATCGCCTCGTTCTGCCTGCTGGCCGGGGGGGGCTCGGCGAGCCCCAGACTCAGCACCTGAAACACCGGAATATGAAACAGCTGAGGCTGGCGCTGGGGCAACATGGCGCGCCGCTGCGCCAGCTCCGGCCAGCTCAGCTCCGCGACCGGCTCGCCATCGATCTGCACACTCCCGCCAGCCGGCAAGATGCCGGCCAGGGCGCCAAGCAGGGTCGATTTGCCACTGCCGTTGGGGCCGAGCAAAGCCACCAGCTGGCCGCCCTGCCAGCCGATATCGAGGGGGGCGAGCCGGTCGGCGACGGTGAGCCCCTGCGCGGCCAGCAGGGGAAGGCTTGGCCGCAGTTCATCACGAGGTGGCATGGGCATCTTGTCTCAGCAGCAGATAGATAAAGAGCGGCGCACCGACCGAGGCGGTGATGACGCCGATGGGCAGCTCGCCGGCATTCAAGGCGGAGCGTGCCACCAGATCGGCTGCCAGCAGCAGGGCCCCGCCGCCCAGCGCCGAGGCGGGCAGCAAAAAGCGCTGATCGCTGCCGCCACAGAGCCGCAGCAGATGGGGCACCACCAACCCGACAAAACCGATGACGCCGCACAGGGATACCGCCAGTCCGGTGAGCAGGCAGACCGCCAGCACCAGCCGCACCCGCATCCTGTCCACATCCAGCCCCATCAGGCGGGCCTGGATCTCCCCCAGCAGCAACTGTTGCAGCACCTTGCCCTGGCGGCAGAGCCAGAGCAGGGTGAGCGGCAACAGCAGCCACCACCAGCCAAGCTGCTGGCTGCCATAGGAGAGGCTGCCCATCATCCAGAACATGAACTCGCGCAGCGAGCTGTCGTCAGCGAAATAGAGCAGCCAGGTCATGGCGGCATTGGTGAGAATACCGATGGCGACACCAAACAGCAGCAATCTGGCATGGCCGAGCCGGGCGCGGCGCGCCAACCGAATGAGCAGCATGGTCACCAGCAGGGCGCCACCAAAGGCTGCCAGCGACAGCCCCCAGCCGGGCAGATAGACGCCGAGCGCCCTGGCCACCGCCATCGCCACCATGGCGGCCAGTCCGGCTCCGCTCGAGACGCCAAGCAGACCGGGTTCGGCCACCGGGTTGTGCAGCATCACCTGCAGCACGGCGCCGCCACAGGCGAGCGCCGCCCCTGCCAAGAGAGCCAGCAGGGCGCGCGGCAGGCGCAGCTCCAGTAAAATACGCTGCTCAAGCTCCCCCAGCGGCTGCCAGGGCAGCAGCACGAATTCACCCCACGCGAGGGAAAAGATAAAAAGCAGCAGGGTCAGCAGCAAGAGGCCAAGCAGCCAGCGCTGCTGCCAGCGCTGCTGACGCGCAACAAGTGAGAGATACAAGCAGGTTCCCCGCAACGAAAGAGGGTTTCTCCCCCTGGCTGGCCATCTTGGCCGCAGAGGAGAATCAAGAAGGGGAATGATAACAGCGCCGTGCCACCCGAGGTCAAGGCTGATAGGGTCTGGCGATTTGCTGGATCTCGCCGTTAACCACCAGCGTTTGCAGCGCCTGCGCCAACGGCAACTTGAGATCCTGATAGGGCGAGCGTTTGCTCATCCCGAGATACAGGGTGATGGGACGGGCTGGCCGGTAAGGGGCTTTGGCCAGGGCAAGGGCCGGTTCGCGGCTCAGGGCGTAATCAACCTGACAGTCGGTGCCAATCATCAGCGGCAGGTGGCCGCGCTGCACCATCCGCAGCAGCTGATCCTCGGTAGCGACCCCGTGCTTGTCGAGCCGGATGTCGCAGTCGAACGGTTCAAAGTAGGCGGAGTTGAGCACGAATCCCACCTTGACGCCCAGCAGGTGACTGTATTGATCGAGCCGGGCCACCTGCTCGCGCTTGCCATAGAAGGCGGGCCAGCACTGGTAGTAGGCCGGTTGCAAATAATCGATAAATTGTGCCCGCTCCGGGGTATGAGCTAGCCCAATCATCAGATCGACCTGTCCGGTCTGCATCTGCTTGAGCGCCCGCCCCCAGGGCATCCGTTTCACCTGCAGCCGGATGCCGCTCTCCTGCTCCAGCCGGTGCAGGATCTCGATATCGATCCCCTGCAGCTGACCATCTGGCTGCAAAATGCGAAAGGGGGGCCAGACATCGGTCGCGACCGTCAGCGTCGGCATCGCATTGACCCACCCTGTGGCAAACAACAGTAACAGCACAATCCTGTATAACTTGCCCATTCCGCACCAACCTCGCACGGCTCATCCTGATTGCTTAAAAATACCCTGCCCCGCCGCGTATGAAAACTATCGGTTCAGGGATAAAATGCGCCGAATTTGCGAGGAGAACCCAATGAACCCGATTTTCACCAGTATCGGTCTGCTGCTGTGCAGCAACGTCTTCATGACCTTCGCCTGGTACGCCCACCTCAAGAGCATGAATCACAAACCCTGGATCATCGCCGCCCTGGTGAGCTGGGGTATCGCCCTGTTCGAATACCTGCTGCAGGTGCCCGCCAACCGCATCGGCCATACCGTGCTCTCTGTGGGACAGCTCAAGATCCTGCAGGAGGTGATCACCCTCACCGTGTTTGTCCCCTTCTCCATCTTCTATCTGAAAGAAGACCTGAAATGGGACTACCTGTGGGCTGGGCTCTGTATTCTGGGCGCCGTCTTTTTTGTCTTCCGCGAGAAACTGACCGGCGCCTGACGCTGTACACTCAAGGACATTCGAAGTAATGGCATCTGCTTGATAGACGAGGCAAAACCATGGAATTGCGAGACATGTTACAGACCCTGGCCAAACAGGATGGCTCCGACCTCTATCTGTCGACCGGCGCCCCCCCCTGCGCCAAATTCAACGGGGTACTGCGCCCCCTGAATGAGACACCGCTCAACCCGGGCGATGTGGCGGCCATTGCCGAGGCCATCATGGACAAGGAGCAGAAGGAGCAGTTCGAGCGGGAGCTGGAGATGAACCTCGCCATCTCGCTGCCGCAGATCGGTCGTTTCCGGATCAACATCTTCAAGCAGCGCAACGAAGTGTCGCTGGTAGCGCGCAACATCAAGACCGAGATCCCCCGCTTCGAAGATCTGAAACTGCCCCCCGTGCTGCTCGACACCATCATGGAGAAGCGCGGACTGGTGCTATTCGTTGGCGGTACCGGCTCGGGTAAATCGACCTCGCTGGCCGCCCTCATCGACCATCGCAACCGCAATAGCGGCGGCCACATCATCACCATCGAAGATCCGGTGGAGTTCGTCCATCGCCACCGCAAGAGCATCATCAACCAGCGGGAAGTTGGCGTGGATACCCGCAGCTTCCACGCCGCCCTGAAAAACACCCTGCGTCAGGCGCCGGACGTCATCCTTATCGGGGAAATTCGCGACCGCGAGACCATGGAGCATGCACTGGCCTTCTCCGAAACCGGCCACCTCGCCATCTCCACCCTGCACGCCAACAACGCCAACCAGGCGCTGGACCGCATCATCAACTTCTTCCCGGAAGAGCGCCGCCCCCAGCTGCTCAACGACCTTGGCAACAACCTCAAGGCGTTTGTCTCCCAGCGGCTGGTGAAGACCACCGATGGCGGCCGCCGGGCCGCGGTAGAGATCATGCTGGGCACCCACACCATCCGCGACATGATCAAGCGCGGCGAGTTTGGCGGCCTCAAGGAGGTGATGGAAAAATCCAAGGCCCTCGGCATGGTCACTTTCGACAGCGCCCTGTTCGACTTGGTGGTGGAGGGAGTGATCGACGAGGAGGAGGCGGTGAAGAACGCCGACTCGGCCAACAACCTGCGCCTCAAGATCAAGCTATGGAAGGAGAAGGGCCAGATCGCCAGCAGCAGCGATGCTACCGGCTGGAGCCTCGAACCAACCAAGGACGACAAGGGCGACCATTTCTAACCCCGTTTATCTGCCGGCAACGCTTCCGCTGCGCCGGCAATCCCTCCCCTCAATCTGCTCACCGCCTTAACACCAGCGCCGCACCTGCTGGCAATAGCGAGCATACTCTTCGCCGAACCGGGCACTGAGCAGCCGCTCCTCCGGCATGATCTGGAAACGGGTCAACCAGAGCGCCAGCAGTGCTGGGCCAGCCCAGACCCAGACTCCCCCGAGATAGCAGCCCCAGGCGGCCAGCCAGCAGAACAGCCCCAGATACATGGGATTGCGGCTGATGCGATAAACGCCACCGGTAACCAGATGACGGGTTTCATGCGGCCGGGTGGGACTGACGGTGGTCTTGTGATGCCTGAAGCGAAACAGGGCGCCAAAGCCCATGATGGCCCCCGCAACAAACAAAAGGGCGATGAGGCCCCACATCCCCATTCCGGGGGGTGTCTCTCCCCTGACCCACCACATGGCGGCGGCACAGCAGACAAACACCAGTGGCGGTGGCAGGCGCAACTCCAGATTGACCATTTTTTTCCCCTGAAAAGTGTCGGAACAACCACGCCTGCGGTAGACTCAATCGCTTGTCCAAGTCTGCCGAGAGTGACAAAGATCATAATAATAACAACAAGTTGACGTTGAGCTACAGCCAATGTGGCCAACTCGACCCACACTATCCTCACGCGAACAACAAAAAGGAACCACCATGCACAAGAAAACCCTGCTGGCCACCCTGACCCTCGGCCTGCTGGCCGGGCAAGCGGTTGCTGCCCCCTACCTGCCGCTGGCCAGCGATCACCGCAACGGCGAAGTCCAGACCGCCAGCAATGCCTGGCTGGAAGTCGATCTCGGCGCCTTCGAGCACAATATCCAGACCCTCAAGGATCGCCTCGGTGACAAAGGGCCGAAGATCTGCGCCATCATGAAGGCGGATGCCTATGGCCACGGTATCGATCTGCTGGTTCCCTCGGTGGTGAAAGCGGGTATCCCCTGCATCGGTATCGCCAGCAATGAAGAAGCTCGTGTCGCCCGCGAGAAGGGCTTCACCGGTCGTCTGATGCGGGTGCGTGCTGCCACCCCGGATGAAGTAGAGCAGGCCCTGCCCTACAAGATGGAGGAGCTGATCGGCAGTCTGGTGAGTGCCCAGGGCATCGCCGATATCGCCCAGCGCCACCACACCACCATTCCGGTGCATATCGCCCTCAACTCCGCCGGCATGAGCCGCAACGGCATCGATCTGCGGCTGGCCGACTCCAAGCAGGATGCACTGGCCATGCTCAAGCTCAAGGGGATCACCCCGGTCGGCATCATGACCCACTTCCCGGTGGAGGAGAAAGAGGACGTCAAGATGGGCCTGGCCCAGTTCAAGCTGGACTCCCAGTGGCTGCTGGAAGCAGGCAAGCTGGATCGCAGCAAGATCACCATCCACGCCGCCAACTCTTTCGCAACACTTGAAGTACCGGATGCCTACTTTGACATGGTGCGCCCGGGTGGCCTGCTCTACGGTGACTCCATCCCCTCCTACACCGAGTACAAGCGGGTGATGGCGTTCAAGACCCAGGTCGCCTCCGTCAACCACTACCCAGCCGGCAACACCGTCGGTTATGACCGCACCTTTACCCTCAAGCGCGACTCTTGGCTTGCCAACCTGCCGCTGGGCTACTCCGACGGCTATCGCCGCTCCCTGAGCAACAAGGCCTATGTGCTGATCCAGGGCCAGAAGGTGCCGGTGGTCGGCAAGACCTCCATGAACACCATCATGGTGGATGTGACCGACCTGAAAGGGGTGAAACCCGGTGACGAGGTGGTGCTGTTTGGTCGTCAGGGAAGTGCCGAGGTGAAACAGGCGGAGCTGGAGGAGTATAACGGCGCCCTGCTGGCGGACATGTACACCATCTGGGGCTACACCAACCCCAAGAAGATCAAGCGCTAAGCAGATCTCTGCCATGAAAAAGGGCTCCCACGGGAGCCCTTTTGCTTGTTTGCCAATTATGCCGTTTTCTTGCGGGTCACCCAGAGGCTCAGCCCCATGGAGGCCAGCAGGATCAGCGCGACCACGCCCAGTGCGATGCCGGTCGGGATCTTGAAGATATCCAGCAGTAGCATCTTGACCCCGATAAACATCAGGATCAGCGCCAGGCCGTATTTGAGCAGGGCAAAACGCTCGGCCACTCCCGCCAGCAGGAAGTACATGGCACGCAGACCCATGATGGCGAAGATGTTGGAAGTGAGCACGATAAAGGGATCCGTGGTCACCGCGAAGATGGCCGGAATGCTGTCTACCGCAAAGATAAGGTCGCTCACCTCTACCAGCACCAGGATCAGCAGCAACGGGGTGGCATAGCGCACACCGTCACGCCAGACGAAGAAGTTCTCCCCCTCCAGCGTCTCGGTCACCTTGAAGCGACGACGCATCCAGCCCAGCAGCGGGTTGTTGGCCAGATCCGGCTCCTTGTCGGCTGCCCACAGCATCTTGGCACCGGTTAGCAGCAGGAAGGCGCCGAACAGGTAGAGGATCCAGTGGAACTGCTCGATGAGCCAGCTGCCGGCGAACACCATACCGGCCCGCATCACGATGGCACCCAGTACCCCGTACAGCAGCACCCGCCGCTGCAGCTCGGCCGGAATGGCAAAGTAACCGAACAGCATCAGCCAGACGAAGACGTTGTCCACCGCCAGCGCCTTCTCAATGAGGTAGCCGGTGAGGAACTCCAGCCCCTTCTGGTTGGCAATTTCACGGCCTGCGCTGTGATCCAGCCAGAGCCAGATGGCCAGGTTGAAGAGCAGCGCCACGCTGACCCAGATAAGGGACCAGATGCCTGCCTCTTTGAGCGACACCTTGTGGGATTTACCGCCACCGACAAAGCGTATGTCAATCCATAACAGGACCAGCACTATGCTGAAGAAACCGGTCCACATCCACCATTCACCCATATTCACTTCTCCCAAAAACGACAAAACCCACGACCGAGAGGCGTGGGTTTGCGTTTGGAGCAGATACACCTTGCCTCTCGGCAAGGTCTCACTTACAGCCAATTTTCATCGACTGCCCGGCTGCCGGGTGCACTGCAGGAAATGGGTGCACCGTAATGACGACAAACCGGCGAGAAGTTACTCCCCTTGTTGCGCGGATATTAACAGCGGTAAAAGATAACGCCAAGAGGCATCTTCACCCTTAACGCAAAAAAACGGGGCGCTGTATGAGCGCCCCGTTTTTCCGTTGCGACCGGCGCAATCAGAGCGGATCTACTTTGAGGCAGGAGACGGCGTGATCGAAGTTCCCCTCCAGCACAGGGCGGGTCTTGGCGCACTCGGGGCCCGCCACCGGGCAGCGGGTGCGGAACACGCAGCCTGACGGCGGATTCATCGGCGATGGCAAGTCCCCTTCCAGGATCTGGATCACCTTGTTGCGCTCCAGTTCCGGATCCGGGATCGGCACCGCCGACATCAGCGCCTTGGTGTAGGGGTGCAGCGGATTGGCAAAGATCTCCTTGCGGGTCCCCAGCTCAACGGCGTTGCCCAGATACATCACCAGCACCCGATCGGAGATATGTTTGACCACCGACAGGTCGTGGGCGATGAAGATAAGCGACAGCCCCATCTCCTTTTGCAGCGACTTGAGCAGGTTGACCACCTGCGCCTGGATAGAGACGTCGAGCGCCGACACCGGCTCATCGCAGATGATCATCTTGGGCTCGAGGATCAGCGCCCTGGCGATACCAATCCGCTGGCACTGGCCGCCAGAAAACTCGTGCGGGTAGCGGTTGACCAGGTTGGGCAAGAGCCCCACCTTGCTCATCATGGCGCGCACCTTCTCCTTCACCTCTTCCCGTGGCAGGTTGGGATAGAAGGTGATGAGCGGCTCGGCAATGATGTCGCCGATGGTCATGCGCGGGTTCAGAGAGGCCAGCGGATCCTGGAAAATCATCTGGATCTCTTTGCGCTTCTCACGCAGGGCATTCTGGTCGAGCTTGGTAAGATCATCACCCAGCCACACCACCTTGCCCGCAGTCGTCGGCACCAGACCGATGATGGCGCGGGCGAAGGTGGACTTGCCGCAACCGGACTCACCCACTACCCCGAGGGTTTCCCCTTCGTAGAGTCGCAGAGTAACACCATCGACCGCCTTCAAATCGGATGGCTTGGCCCATGGCCACGCCTTGCCACTCTTGATACTGAAGTGCACCTTGAGGTCAGACACTTCCAACAGCAATTTCTTCTCGGCACCCATTTAGTTGGCCCCCTTGTTCATGGCATCCGATACCCAGTGGCAGGCGCGCTCCCGGCCGTCGTTGAACGGCGTCAGGATTGGCGACTGCTGGCCGCAAATCTCGCTCACCCGGTGGCAACGCTCCTGGAAGGGGCAGCCGGTGGGCAGACGCAGCAGGTTGGGCGGATTGCCCGGGATGGTGGGCAGCACTTCCCCTTCGGTATCGAGACGGGGAATGGCGCGCAGCAAACCTTCGGTATAGGGGTGGCTCGGGCGATAGAAGATATCGTCCACCTTGCCGTACTCCATGGTACGACCGGCATACATCACCAGCACCTTGTTGCAGATACCGGCGACCACGCCAAGGTCATGGGTGATCATGATGATGGCGGTGTTGAACTCGCGCTTGAGCTCGTTCATCAGGGTCATGATTTGGGCCTGCACAGTCACGTCGAGCGCGGTGGTCGGCTCATCGGCGATCAGCAGTTGCGGCCGGCAGAGCAGTGCCATGGCGATCATCACCCGCTGGCGCATACCGCCGGAGAACTCGTGAGGATACATCCCCATCCGCTTGCGCGCTTCGGGGATCTTCACCGCATCCAGCATCCGCACCGACTCCTCGAACGCCGCCGCCTTGTTCATCCCCTTGTGCAACATCAGCACTTCCATCAGCTGATCCTGCACCTTCATGTAGGGGTTAAGCGAGGTCATGGGGTCCTGGAAGATCATAGCGATCTTCTCGGAGCGGATCTTGTTGAGCTTGGACTCGGGGAGGTTGAGGATCTCTTCGCCCTGAAATTTGGCGGAACCGGTGATCACGCCGTTCTTGGCCAGCAAGCCCATGATGGCAAACGCGGTCTGGGATTTGCCGGAGCCGGACTCGCCGACGATCCCCAGAGTTTCACCGGCGGAGAGGGAGAAGTTGAGGTCGTTGACCGCCACCACATTGCCGTCCGGGGTCTTGAACTCGACCCGCAGATCTTTTACATCCAGTAATTTCATAAAAACTCCTTATCGATCTTTCGTGACGTTTTCCTGTCGATCCGATTCGCTGTCAGCGCTGGGTGGCCGCGCTCTTGCGGGCAGCCACTTGCCACCTTGATTAGCGATCCTTCGGATCGAGGGCGTCACGCAGACCATCCCCGAGGAAGTTGAAACAGAACAGGGTCACCACCATGAAACCGGCGGGGAACAGGAGTTGCCAGATGGCCACTTCCATCGACTTGGAGCCTTCATCCAGCAGAGCACCCCAGCTGGTCATGGGCTCTTGTACGCCCAGGCCAAGGAAGCTCAGGAAGGATTCGAACATGATCATCCCGGGCACCAGCAGGGTGGCGTAGACCGCCACAATCCCCAGCACGTTGGGTACGATGTGACGGGTGATGATCTTCCACTTGGAGACACCGCAGACGTGGGCCGCCTCAATGAACTCCTTGCTCTTGAGGCTCAGGGTCTGGCCGCGCACGATCCGCGCCATGTCGAGCCAGCTTACCGCCCCGATGGCGATAAAGATGAGCGCCAGATTGCGGCCAAAGAAGGTGACCAGCATGATGACGAAGAACATGAAGGGGAAGGCGTTGAGGATCTCCAGTACCCGCATCATCAGGCTGTCGACCCGACCGCCGATAAAACCGGAGGCGGCGCCATAGAGGGTGCCGATAATGACCGCCACCATGGCCCCCATGATGCCGACCATCAGGGAGATGCGGCCACCCAAGAGGGTACGCACAAAGAGATCGCGGCCCAGACTGTCGGTACCGAAGTAGTGACCCGCTTCGATGTCCGGCGCACTCTGCATGGCACCCCAGTCGGGATCGTCAAAGGTGTACTGGGAGAGGTGCGGCCCGACAATGACCGCCAGACCGATGATGGTCAGGATGATCAGGCTGGTGAGCGCCGCCTTGTTGCGCAGGAAACGGCGACGGGCATCCTTCCACAGGGAACGCCCCTCCACCACTTCCACTTTCTGCGCGAATGCCTCGACGGCTTCGCGTTTTTCTGTTGAAACAACCATGATGCACTCCCGAATTAGTAACGGATCTTGGGATCGATAAAGGCGTAGAGAATATCGACCACAGCGTTAAAGGTGATGGTGAGGGCGCCGACCAGAATGGTCAGGCCGAGCACCATGGAGTAATCACGGTTAAGGGCACCGTTAACGAACAGCTGACCGATCCCCGGCAGACCGAAGATGGTTTCGATCACTACGGAACCGGTGATGATGCCGACAAAGGCCGGGCCAAGATAGGAGACCACCGGCAGCATGGCCGGGCGCAGCGCGTGCTTCAGGATGATATGGCGCAGCGGCAGTCCCTTGGCTCGGGCGGTACGGATGAAGTTGGAGTTCATGGTCTCAATCATGCTGCCCCGCATGATCCGCGAGATGGCGGAGATGTAGTACATCATCATGCCAAACACCGGCAGCACCATAAACTGTACGCCACCACCCTGCCAGCCACCGGCCGGCAACCAGCCAAGATGGATACTGAAGATAAGCACCAGCAAGGGCGCCAGCACAAAGCCCGGGATCACCACCCCGGCCATGGCCGACGACATCAGCAAATAGTCGATGATCGAGTTCTGTTTCAGCGCCGCTATGGTGCCGAAAGTGACCCCCAGCGTGACGGCAAAAATAAAGGCGAAGGTACCGATCTTGGCGGAAACCGGCAGCGCCTGGCTCACCAGATCGTTGACGGTGAAGTCCTTGTACTTGAAGGAGGGACCGAGGTCACCCTGCACAAGGTTGCCCAGATAGGTGAGATATTGCATCCCGATCGGCTTGTCGAGGCCATATTTGGCTTCGATGTTGGCCATTACTTCGGGGGGGAGCGAGCGCTCGCTGCTAAAGGGGTTACCCGGGGCGAAACGCATCATGAAGAAGGAGACGGTGATCAAGACCAGCAGAGTCGGGATCGCTTCCAGTAGACGTTTAAAAATGAATTTCAACATAGACAATTCCTGTCCTGTACTGCTTCCAAAGGGTCGCGGTTGTAATAAAGGCCCGCCGTCTGGCGGGCCTGCTTGTTATGCGACTTGTAACGAAAATCAGTGAGCGATGATGTACATGTCTTTGCTGTAGAGGTTATCCAGCGGGTTGGCCGGGTAGCCGCCTACATAGGGTTTCACCATACGGGCAGTCACGTACTGGTAGATGGGGGCAATCGGCATGTCCTTGGCCAGGATCTCTTCAGCCTGGACGTAGAGCTTGTTGCGGGCAGCCACATCAACCTGATCGCGAGAGGAGTCCATCAGCTTGTCAAACTCCGGATTGGAGTACTTGCCGTCGTTGTTGCCGTGGGTGGTCTGCATCAGATCCAGCATGGAAGAGGCTTCGTTGTAGTCGGCAATCCAGCCGGCACGACCCACATCAAACTGACCCTGCTTCTTGGTCTCCAGATAGGTTTTCCACTCCTGGTTGACCAGGCTTACCTGCACGCCCAGCTTCTTCCACATAGAGGCAACGGCGACCGCTACTTTCTTGTGGTTGTCGTCGGTGTTGTAGAGCAGCTCGAACTTCAGCGGCTTGCTGGCATCGAAACCGGCCTCTTTCAGCAGCTCTTTCGCCTTGGCATCGCGCTCGGCCTGGGTCATCTTCGACCATTCCGGAGCCACCGGCTTGAAGCCATCCACAAAATCCGGCACCAGGGTGTAACCCGGAGTCTGGCCCTGACCCATCACCTTGTCGGCGATCACGTTACGATCGATGGCATAGGAGAGCGCAGTACGCACGCGTACGTCATCAAACGGCTTCTTCTTGAAGTTGTACTGGTAGTAGTAGGTACCAACGTAGCCAGTCACCTTCAGCTCATCCGGCTTCTCTTTCTTCATCTGCTTGAAGCGCTCGATGGGCATCTGGTAAGTCATGTCCACTTCGCCGGCCAGATAGCGGTTCAGATCGGAGTTGGTGGACTGGATCGGCAGATAGGTCACCTTCTCGATCACAGTCTTGGCGTTGTTCCAGTAGTTGGGGTTACGCACCACATCAACCCGCTCGTTCACGACCCAATCCTTCAGCTGATAGGCACCGTTGGATACCATGTTGCCGGGCTGGGTCCACTTGTCACCAAACTTCTCGATCACCTTCTTGGGTACCGGGTAGGTGGTGGTGTGGGAGAGCATGCTGACAAAATAAGGAATGGCTTTCTCGAGCTGCACCTCGAAGGTGTAGTCGTCCACCGCTTTCACGCCCAGAGTGTCGGCAGGTTTCTTGCCGGCAATAATCTCGGAAGCGTTGATGATGGTCGGGATCTCCAGATACCAGGAGTAAGGAGAGGCGGTTTTCGGATCGACTGCGCGTTTGAAGGCAAATTCGAAGTCGTGGGCAGTGACCGGATCACCGTTGGACCACTTGGCATCTTTACGCAGATGGAAGATGTAGTGTTTGTTGTCCTTGGTTTCCCAGGATTCGGCTACCGCAGGCAGGATCTCGCCTTTGGGACCGGAGGCAACGAGACCTTCAAACAGGTCGCGCAGGATATTGGATTCGACCGTTCCTTCGGTCTTGTGCGGGTCAAGGGTCGCGGGCTCGGAGCCGTTGCCTTTTACCAGCTGCTGAACATCAGCCAGCTTGGTTCCCGCCGGGACATCGGCAGCTTGTGCCATATTGATGCCACCAAACAGTGCAGCCATCAGCAATGTGTTAATAATTGTTTTTTTATGAGTCATTTCCATACTCCAACAAGAACATTCCATGCGTTCATTTAAGTGGCGGGCATTGACCCCGCTCCCAGCATAATTCCCTGCCAATTCCGATATTGCAATAGATATTGTCAGGACAATCATTACTTTCCGGTCAAAAAACCAGCTGCCAGCCTGTTTTTCAGAATGAAAATGCCAACGACATGTTCATTTTTTAAACAAGCGTCCGATTCTAAAAAACGGTGTCCAAAAAGCAACCAATAAAAAGCCGGTCACGAGGACCGGCTTTCATAAAACAGACCTGGCTCACATCAGGCTGGGGAAGACACCCTTGATACCCGCCACCATGATCTCGATACCGAGCGACATCATGATAAGACCCATAATACGGGTCACCACGTTGATACCGGTATTGCCCATGATTTTGAACAGCAGCGGGGCGGCGCGGAAGATTAGCCAGGAGCAGAAGGAGAAGACAACGACAACAACCGACATGCCGAGCAACTGCTGCCAATGGCTCTGGCTGGCATAGACGATGACCGAGGAGATGGCGCCCGGGCCTGCCATCAATGGCAGAGCCAACGGTACCACGGCGATCGATTCACGCACCGCCAGTTCGCCTTTCTCCTGTTTGTTGTGCTTCACCTCGCCCAGCTTGCCCTGCAGCATCGACCAGGCGATCAGGGTAATCAGCGAGCCACCGGCGATACGGAACGATGCCAGCGAGATGCCGAAACCATCGAGGATCAGCTGTCCCATATACATGGAGACCAGCAGGATGATCATCACCGCGATATTGGCGGTGGTGTTGGTCTTCATCCGTTCAGCCTGGGTGTAATGGCTGGTCAGGCTGACAAAAACCGGCAGCAGACCCAGGGGGTTGATGATTGCGAACAAACCGACAAAAAACTTCAGATACAAAGAGACGTCAATTGCTGCCATAGGCGCCTTCCAAACGTGTGCAGGGCCCATCGGGCCAGTCCATTAATTTCGCGCGTAAATTTACATCATCCCCAGAGCGGGCACCAATCAAATAATCTCACCATTTACAGGGTTTTTTAGTTAGTTTCGCTAATGCATGGTCGCAACGTGGCATAAACCGGTGCCAACTTGCGCAAAAGGGCTCGATTGCCACCCAACACTTGTCTATGCGCCCATATCCTGGCTTATCGTCTTTGCTGCGATGGCAAAGATGGCATCGAACGGCCAGCAGCCATGCCCCAAAGATCGCTGTCACAGCCATCAATTGGATTAGTCATGGATTAAAACAACATGCAATTTCGTAACAAATAGGGTTTCAGGAGAGGTTGGATGGTGACTTCGTAACCACAACATTCATGTTTTATAACCTGAAGTGCCTGTTTCACCTCCTGCAAGCTGGCTAAAGATTATTTAACCATTTGATACAAAGCGATTATTACCATCTATTTACAATCTACTTTGCTTCCTTCAGGATGCACATTCCGATAACATCCATCAAACATGGATCATGAAATAAAATTTCTTTTGTTCTTTTGTTACACATGATCCAGATCAAGTTTTTCTGAGTCAGCCCCGCTCTATAATCGACTCAGAAAGCGATTTAGTAAGGCATGTGAAAAAGCTGTTGCAACGATACCGCCTTGACAGGGCGACTATAATTGCCGGGCATTGCCAACGTCTTACTAAACAGTTTTCAAATAATCAGGAGATAAACATGGCAGTAACCAATTTGGCTGAACTGGATGCACTGGTCGCCCGCGTTAAGGAAGCACAGCGTGAATTCGCCAGCTTCTCTCAAGAGCAGGTAGACAAGATCTTCCGTGCCGCCGCCCTGGCCGCCAACAACGCCCGTATCCCCCTGGCCCAGATGGCCGTGGAAGAATCCGGTATGGGTATCATCGAAGACAAGGTTATCAAGAACCACTTCGCCTCCGAATACATCTACAACAAGTACAAAGAAGAGAAGACCTGCGGCATTCTGAGCGAAGACACTCAGATGGGCACCATCACCATCGCCGAGCCGGTAGGTATCATCTGTGGTATCGTTCCGACCACCAACCCGACTTCTACTGCGATCTTCAAATCCATGATCGCGCTCAAGACCCGCAACGCCATCATCTTCTCCCCGCACCCCCGTGCCAAGAACTCCACCAATACCGCAGCCAAGCTGGTACTGGATGCAGCTGTTGCCGCCGGTGCACCGAAAGACATCATCGGCTGGATCGACCAACCGTCCGTTGAGCTCTCCAACGCCCTGATGAAACACGACGACATCAACCTGATCCTGGCCACCGGTGGCCCGGGCATGGTGAAAGCAGCCTACTCTTCCGGTAAGCCTGCTATCGGTGTAGGTGCCGGTAACGTGCCTATCGTTATCGACGAAACCGCCGACGTGAAGCGTGCCGTTGCCTCCATCCTGATGTCCAAGACTTTCGATAACGGCGTGGTCTGTGCTTCCGAGCAGGCGGTCATCGTTGTTGATGCCATCTACGACCAGGTTAAAGAGCGCTTTGCATCTCACAAGGGCCACGTGCTCTCCAAAGAAGATGCTGACAAGGTCCGTAAAGTCATCCTGATCAACGGTGCCCTGAACGCCAACATCGTTGGCCAGCCGGCGACCAAGATTGCCGAGATGGCAGGCGTGACTGTACCGGCTGATACCAAGATCCTGATCGGTGAAGGCGTCAAGCTGTGTGCAGAAGACGAGTTTGCTCACGAGAAATTGTCCCCGCTGCTCGGTATGTTCCGTGCAAGCAGCTTCGAAAACGCCGTTGATATGGCCTGTGACATGGTCAACATCGGTGGTATCGGCCACACCTCAGGTCTGTACACCGACCAGGACCGCAATGCTGACCGCATCAAGTACTTCGGCGACAAGATGAAGACCGCGCGTATCCTGATCAACACTCCGTCTACTCAAGGCGGTATCGGTGACCTGTACAACTTCGCAATGGCACCGTCCCTGACCCTGGGTTGCGGCTCCTGGAGTGGTAACTCCATCTCCGAAAACGTGGGTCCGAAGCACCTGATCAACAAGAAGACAGTCGCAAAACGGGCAGAAAACATGCTGTGGCACAAACTTCCGAAATCCATCTACTTCCGTCGTGGTTCCCTGCCGATCGCTCTGAGCGACCTGGAAGGTAAAAAGCGTGCCATGGTCGTGACCGACCGCTTCCTGTTCAACAACGGCTACGCTGATGAACTGGTCAGCCTGCTGAAAGCACAGAATATGGAAGTGGAAGTGTTCTACGAAGTAGAAGCTGACCCGACTCTGGCTGTGGTTCGCAAGGGTGCCGAGATGGCCAACTCCTTCAAACCGGACGTAATCCTGGCGCTGGGCGGTGGTTCACCGATGGATGCTGCCAAGATCATGTGGGTGATGTACGAGCACCCGAACACTGCGTTCGAAGATCTGGCCATGCGCTTCATGGACATCCGCAAGCGTATCTACAAGTTCCCGAAAATGGGCGTGAAGGCCGAACTGGTCTGTATCACCACCACTTCCGGTACCGGCTCTGAAGTCACTCCGTTTGCGGTAGTAACCGATGAAGTGTCTGGTCAGAAATATCCGCTGGCTGACTACGAGCTGACCCCGAACATGGCCATCGTTGATGCTAACCTGGTCATGGGTATGCCGAAGTCCCTGTGTGCCTTCGGTGGTATCGATGCCGTGACTCACGCCATGGAAGCCTATGTTTCCGTACTGGCCAACGAGTACTCCGACGGTCAGGCGCTGCAAGCCCTGAAAATGCTGAAAGAGTACCTGCCGTCCAGCTACCTGAACGGTGCCAACGACCCGATCGCTCGTGAGAAGGTGCACAATGCTGCCACCATCGCCGGTATCGCGTTCGCCAACGCCTTCCTGGGTGTGTGCCACTCCATGGCTCACAAACTGGGTGCCGAGTTCCACATTCCGCACGGTCTGGCCAACGCCCTGCTGATCAGCAACGTCATCCGCTACAACGCGAACGACAACCCGACCAAGCAGACCGCGTTCTCCCAGTACGACCGTCCGCAGGCTCGTCGTCGTTACGCCGAAGTCGCTGACCACCTGGGTCTGACTGCTGCCGGTGACCGCACCGCTGCCAAGATCGAGAAGCTGCTGACCTGGCTAGACGAGCTGAAGGCTACCCTGGGTATCCCTGCCTCCATCCGCGAAGCTGGCGTTGCCGAGGCTGACTTCCTGGCCAAGGTTGACCAGCTGTCCATCGAAGCCTTCGATGACCAGTGCACCGGCGCCAACCCGCGCTACCCGCTGATCAGCGAGCTGAAGCAGGTTCTGCTGGACTCCTACTACGGCCGTCCCTTCACCGAAGCCGCTCCGGTAGCTGCTGCACCGGTTGAAGCCAAAGCCGAAGGCAAGAAGAAGTCCAAGTAATCTCGCCTGAGTAGAAATAGAAAGCCCGCGCACTGCGCGGGCTTTTTTTATATGTGCTATCCCCCCGCACTCCCCCCACTCTCCTCCCTCCCCGACCTGACAACCCGTTACCCCTCTCATCTAGCAGGTCATCCATACCACAGGCTTCCCTGGTTCGGGATTGGGCTGCCGGCACAAAATGCGCGAACAATCCCTGCTGTTCTTCTCCATCAGGCAAACAACACTGGCCCTGTCGAGGTTATCTGCAAGCCACTGATACAAGAGCTGAATAGAAATAGGAAGAGACAAGGGGGGAAATTCGGAGAGCCTACCGGAGTGTGATAGCCGGACGTGGAGATGAATGCTGGCCACGGGCTGTTTCACTGATGAAACAAACAAGGTAATGTCTGTTTCACCTTTGCGACAATAAAAAATGGCAGCCATCTGGCTGCCATTGGCAAGAAGTGCGGGGAGCGATTACAGGGTCGCTGCCACTTCGTCGGAGATGGAACCGTTGTGGTACACCTCCTGCACGTCGTCCAGATCTTCCAGCATGTCGATGAGGCGCATCAGCTTGGGCGCGGTCTCGGCATCCAGCTCCGCTTCGGTGGAGGGGATCATGGTCACTTCGGCGCTCTGGGCCTTGAAGCCGGCAGCTTCCAGACCATCCAGCACGGTACCGAAGTCGTTCGGGGTGGTGTACACCTCGATGGTGCCATCTTCTTCGGTCACCACGTCATCGGCACCCGCTTCCAGAGCCGCTTCCATCAGGGCATCTTCATCGGCGCCCACGAAGGTCAGTACGCCCTTCTTGGTGAACAGGTAAGCCACGGAGCCGTCGGTACCCAGGTTGCCACCGCACTTGCTGAAGGCGTGACGCACTTCGGCTACGGTACGGTTGCGGTTGTCAGTCAGACACTCAACCATGACGGCCGAGCCAGCCGGGCCGTAACCTTCGTATACGATGGTCTCGAGCTGCTCGCCATCGCCACCACCGGCGCCACGCTGAATAGCACGGTTGATGGTGTCACGGGTCATGTTGTTGGTCAGGGCGGCAGCCACCGCAGCACGCAGACGCGGGTTGTTGGCCGGATCGGCATCACCCAGACGCGCGGAGGTAGTGATTTCGCGGATCAGCTTGGTGAAGATCTTGCCACGCTTGGCATCCTGAGCGGCCTTGCGGTGTTTGATGTTGGCCCATTTACTGTGACCTGCCATAGAGACTCTCCGTTATATTTTTGAAATTTCAGTAACACACGTCATTGCTAACGCAAGGGGAACAGGGAGGCCGCTACGCGACCTCCGGTGCCCGGAAGGGCTTACTCATCACCCTTGACGGTGGTTGCAATCGCCAGCTCGCCCAGTTGGGCTGCGTTGGCAAGGCTGGGGGCGTCGGTCATCAGACAGGCGGCCGCAGTGGTTTTCGGGAAGGCAATGACGTCCCGAATGTTTTCAGTGCCGGTCAGCAGCATGCTGAGACGGTCCAGACCGAAGGCCAGACCAGCGTGCGGCGGGGTACCGTACTTCAGGGCATCCAGCAGGAAGCCGAACTTCAGGCGCTGCTCGGCCGGGGTGATACCCAGGATATCGAACACGGTGGCCTGCATCTCGCTGTTGTGGATACGGACAGAGCCGCCGCCCACTTCGTAACCGTTGATCACCATGTCGTAGGCGTTGGCGTAAGCACCCAGGGGGTTGGCTTTCAGCTGCTCCGGGCTCAGGCCGCTCGGCGCGGTGAAGGGGTGGTGCATGGCAGCCAGACCGCCTTCGCCATCTTCCTCGAACATCGGGAAGTCGATGACCCACAGCGGCTTCCAGCTGTTTTCCAGCAGACCCAGATCACGGCCCACTTTCAGACGCAGGGCACCCATGGCATCGCAAACCACTTTCTTGGAGTCGGCGCCGAAGAAGATGATGTCGCCGTCGGCCGCGCCGGTACGGGTCAGGATCTCGCGCACGATGGCGTCGCTGAGGAACTTGGCAACCGGAGACTGCACGCCTTCGATGCCGTTGGCCGCTTCGTTGACCTTCATCCAGGCCAGGCCCTTGGCACCGTAGATGCCGACAAACTTGGTGTACTCGTCGATCTGCTTGCGAGAGAGCTCGGCGCCGCCCGGCACTTTCAGGGCTGCCACACGGCCTTTCGGATCGTTGGCGGGGCCGGCAAACACGGCGAACTCGACGGCGGTCAGCAGATCGGCCACATCGACCAGCTCCATCGGCAGACGCAGGTCCGGCTTGTCGGAGCCGTAGCGACGCATGGCTTCGTCGAAGGTCATGATCGGGAAGTCGCCCAGATCCACGTTCAGGATGTGCAGCCACAGTTTGCGGATCATCTCTTCCATCACTTCACGCACCTGCGGTGCGGTCATGAAGGAGGTCTCCACGTCGATCTGGGTGAATTCCGGCTGGCGGTCGGCACGCAGGTCTTCGTCACGGAAGCACTTGACGATCTGGTAGTAACGGTCGAAGCCAGACATCATCAGCAGCTGCTTGAACAGCTGGGGAGATTGCGGCAGAGCGTAGAACTTGCCCTTGTGCACGCGGCTCGGTACCAGATAGTCACGGGCACCTTCCGGGGTGGCCTTGGTCAGCATCGGGGTCTCGATATCGAGGAAACCGTGCTCGTCCATGAAGCGGCGCACGAAGGCACTGGCCTTGGCGCGGGTCTTCAGGTACTTGGCCATCTCGGGGCGACGCAGATCCAGGTAGCGATACTTGAGGCTGATCTCTTCGCTGTTGACCTGGTTGAAGTCCAGCGGCAGCGGCTCGGCACGGTTGATGATGTTGAGCTCG
Source organism: Aeromonas sp. SCS5 (assembly GCF_001887375.1). Lineage (NCBI taxonomy): Bacteria > Pseudomonadati > Pseudomonadota > Gammaproteobacteria > Aeromonadales > Aeromonadaceae > Aeromonas > Aeromonas sp. SCS5. The sequence continues at coordinate 351,543 of NZ_LFCS01000003.1, read as the reverse complement.
TGAGCGAACACTTCGATGGCACCGGTGGCCATGTCGCTGTTGCGCTGGGACTCGGGACGGGTGCGCACTACACCTGTCACCTGGATGCAGAACTCGCCGCGCAGCTCGGAGGCCAGGGCGAACGCTTCCGGTTTGTCCGGATCGAAGAACACCTGCACGATCCCTTCGCGATCGCGCATGTCGATAAAGATCAGACCGCCGAGATCACGACGACGATGGACCCAACCGCACAATGTAATGGTCTGCCCGGCATGGGCCTCATTGACCTGTCCGCAATAGATAGAGCGCATGGACTTCTTCCTTCGAAATTGTAGAGAGACGGTTAACCTTGGGCCGCCGGGCACGACTGGCAAGCACCGTCTGTCTCACAGCTGGCCAGATTCTTTTTCTTACCCGGTTTGAAATCAGTCTCGTACCATCCGGTTCCCTTGAGCCGGAAGCCTGCCGCCGATATCAGCTTGACCAGATTCGGCTTGCTACAGGCCGGACAGTCGGTCAGGGGGGCATCGGAAAGCTTTTGCAGTTTTGCCAATTCATGGCCACAGACGTCGCAACGATATTCGTAGATAGGCATGGGTCACAAGAAATTGAAAAACAAAAGGGCTGGCATTATAGAGGAAAACCCCCTTTTGGGTAAAATGGCCAGCAGCCTCCTTTCACCAGTTTTTTGCTCTGGATGGCAAAAAGTGGCAAAAAAAGGGGCCCGAATTCACCAAGATCAGAGAGAGACGTCGCCATGAGCCTCTATTTGGGCCTGCCGCAGTGGTCCCACCCCGCCTGGCCCGGCCAGCTGCTGGGTCTGGGCGCCAAGCCCGCCGAGCACCTCGCCCACTACGCGACCGTCTTTAACTCGGTGGAGGGCAATACCACTTTCTACGCCCTGCCGACCCCCGATACGGTGCAGCGCTGGGCCGATGCGGTGCCCGATCACTTTCGCTTCAACTTCAAGTTTCCACAAACCATCAGCCACCAGAGCGATCTGGTGAGCGCAGAGAAACAGGTTGCCGACTTTATCCACCTGCTTGCGCCGCTCCACGACAAGCTGGGACTACTCACCCTGCAACTGCCTGCCCGCTTCGGCCCGGAAGGGCTGCCCCGGCTTGCGGCCTTTATCGAACGGCTGCCGCCGGCGTTTCGCTACGCCCTCGAGGTGCGCCACCCCGACTTCTTCGCCAAGGGGGAGGCCGAACGGGCATTGAACCGGCTGCTGATGGAACAAGGGGTGAACCGGGTGATGCTCGACAGCCGCCCGCTCTTCTCGGTACCCGCCACCACTGCGGCCCTGATTGATGCCCAGGGCAAAAAGCCGCGCCTGCCGGTGCATCTGCTGGCCACCGCCAACGCCCCCATGGTGCGCCTGATTGGCCTGCCGGATCCGGCGGCCAACCACCCCTTTTTACCGAGCTGGATACCCCATTGGCGCCAATGGCTGGCCGAGGGGAAGGATCTTTACCTCTACATCCACACCGCCGACAACGCCCAAGCCCCCGAACTGGCCCGTCAGGTAAGCCGTCTGCTGGGGCAAGAGATGGCCCCCTGGCCGGGGGAAAACGATCGCGCGCGGCAGGGAGTGCTGCCCTTTTAACCAGTGGCACAAGCAACCCTCGCAGAGCCCCGAAAACGCAGTAAAAAAAGGGCGATTTTTGTGGTTTGGCGGGGCCCGGCGTCAAGACAAATGGCCGTCAATCCTCTACACTAGCGCCCCATGCAAGGAGCCCTGTCACCGTTACTGTTAATCAGTGGTAACAAATGACTCGGCTCCGGATAAGGGTCCGGAGATGACCCCTACGAACAGGACCGGTCACCAGGAGCTCATGACCGGCCACCCCGTTCGTAAACAGGTGATGAGCCACCCCCAGACGGGTGCCACCCAACGATTCAATTGAACAAAGCAGTCGGCCGATATGCCGGCTGTCAGGTTGCGCCAGCATGCATACCAAAGATCAAATATTTGCCGCCCCCATCGCCCGTTTGGGTGATTTCTGCTTTGACGAACAGGTCGTCGATGTCTTTCCCGACATGATCCAGCGCTCGGTGCCGGGTTATAGCAACATCATCTCTGCCATCGGTATGATGGCCGCCCGCTACGCCCAACCCGAGAGTCGACTTTATGACCTCGGCTGTTCGCTGGGCGCCGCCACTCATGCGATGCGCCGCCATATCAGCCAGCCCGGTTGCCGCATCACGGCGGTGGATCTCTCCCACCCGATGATCGAGCGCGCCCGTGCCCACCTCTCCGGTTTCAAATCCGAGGTGCCGGTGGAGCTGGTGGAGGCGGATATCTGCGACATCGAGATTGAGAACGCCTCGGTGGTGGTGCTCAACTTCACCCTGCAGTTTGTCGAGCCCGAGAAGCGGGCTGCCCTGATCCAGCGCATTCACGACGGTTTGCGCCCGGGCGGGATCCTGATCCTGAGCGAGAAGTTCCGCTTCGAGGACGAGCCGGTCAACGAGCTGCTCATCGACCTGCACCTCGACTTCAAGCGCGCCAACGGTTATAGCGAGCTGGAGATCAGCCAGAAGCGCACCGCCCTTGAGAACGTGATGCGCACCGACAGCTTGCCGGTGCATCAGGCGCGTCTGCGCGACGCCGGTTTCGTCCATCAGGATCTCTGGTTCCAGTGCTTCAACTTCGGCTCCATGATTGCCATCAAATCCAGCGACGCCCAGCCATGATCGACTTTGCCAACTTCTATCAACTGATCGCCAAAAACCGGCTGAGCCACTGGCTGCATACCCTGCCCGCCCAGCTGCACGCTTGGCAACACGATAACCAGCACGGCGATCTGCCGCGCTGGAACCGCGCCCTCAACAAGCTGCCGGCAGTCGCCCCCGACCACGTCGAGCTGAAAAACCGGGTCGAAATCGGCTCGGCCGAGAGCCTGGGCGAAGGGGAGCGCAAGAAGGTCGAGAGCCTGCTGCGCCACTTCATGCCCTGGCGCAAGGGGCCGTTCACCGTGCACGGCATCCACATCGACACCGAGTGGCGCTCCGACTGGAAGTGGGATCGGGTCTTGCCCCATATCAGCCCGCTCGAAGGCCGCTATGTGCTGGATGTGGGCTGCGGCAGCGGCTATCACCTCTGGCGCATGGTGGGTGAAGGGGCCAGGCTCGCGGTCGGCATCGATCCGAGCCCGCTGTTCCTCTGCCAGTTCGAGGCGATTCGCCACTTAGCCGGCAACGACCAGCGCGCCCACCTGCTGCCGCTCGGGATTCAGGAGCTGCCGGAGCTGCGGGCGTTTGACACCGTCTTCTCCATGGGGGTGCTCTATCACCGCAAATCCCCCATCGAGCACATCGAGCAGCTGCGCAACCAGCTCAAGGATGATGGCGAGCTGGTGCTGGAGACGCTGGTGATTGACGGCGGTGTCAATGATGTGCTGATGCCCACCGACCGCTACGGCAAGATGCGCAACGTCTGGTTTATTCCATCCAGCGCCGCCCTCAAGCTATGGGTCGAGCGTTGCGGCTTCACCGACGTGCGAATTGTCGATGAAAATATGACCAGCACGGACGAACAGCGTCGTACCGACTGGATGATTAATGAATCCCTGAGTGATTATCTGGATCCAGACAATCCGGCACTCACGGTAGAAGGACATCCGGCACCAAAACGTGCCGTACTGATTGCCAGAAAGGCCAAAGACTAGCCGATGGCGGCTGTGGAAGTTACACTGACCCAATTCCAGGAAGCACAGTTAAATGAATGACATGAAAAGCAAATTAAAAGGAATGACCCTGCTCTCCCTGCTCAGTCTCGGCGGGTGTGTCAATATGGAAAAAGCGCCCCAGGTTCCTGCACTGACACTGGCCGAGTTGCGTAGCGAGCTGAGCCAGAGCGAGCAGCGCCTGCAAACATCCATGGAGCAGCAACAGAAGCAGTATGTGCAGCAACAGCACCTGCTGGTTCAGCTCAATACAGATGTCACCAATATGAAAGAGTCCGTCAAACAAGTAGATCACAAGATCGCCGCCCTCCCCTCCGAGCCGCCCAAGCCGATGGCGGTACCTGCCGAGAAGTGTCCGGTGCCCAATCAGGGTCACACTATCGATGGCAAGCTGATGGTGGGTGAAGCGGAGTGGATCTGGGTGGATGCCGCCAATGACGCCTTCCAGGCCCGGGTCGATACCGGTGCGACCACCTCCTCCATCAGCGCTCAGGAGATCACCATTTTCGAGCGCAACGGCAAAAACTGGGTTCGCTTCCTGCTGAGCCATCAGGACGCCGACGACAAGATCCAGATCGAAGCCCCGCTGGTACGCCACGTGCGGGTACGTCAGGCCTCTGCCGACGATCTCGACCGCCGTCCCGTGGTACGTCTGACCGTGCGCATCGGCGACATGACCGAGAAGGCCGAATTTACCCTGAAAGATCGTAGCGACATGGCCTTCCCCGTGCTGCTGGGTCGTGAATTCCTGAAAGATATCGCTGTGGTCGATGTGGCCCGCGAATATATCCAACCCAAACCCAAGCTCAAGGATGTGAAATAATCCATGGTTTCCCGTAAGCCGTTCTATTTGCTGGTAGCCCTGCTGTACATTGTCGGCCTGGGGATGACGATCTATCACCACATCGCGTTGGACGTTCCGCTCACGCCCGGTGAAAAGCGCCAGATCTGGTCTATCGAAGCCAAGCTGGAGTTTGAAGCCACCGGTGAGCCGGTGATCGCCTCCCTGGCCATTCCGGGTACCCAGCCCGGCTTTACCCTGATGAACGAAAACGCCGCCAGCCCCGGCTACGGCCTCTCCTTCGTCGAGAAGGATGGCGATGCGCGCGCCGAGTGGTCGATCCGCACCGCCTCCGGCCGTCAGGAGCTCTACTACCGCGTCGACATGATGGCGGATGCCCACGCCAAACCGGCCGCCAATCCGCAGCCGCCCGCTATCGAGAAGCAGATCGAGAGCGAGCCCTACGCCACCGCCATGAAGCAGATCCTGGAGCGCGCCCAGGAGCGCTCTGCCGATGGCTACACCCTGACTCGCGAGATCATCAAGGAGATCGAGAAGCAGGAGCAGAACGCCGAGCTGCTGAAAAAGCACAAGAGCCGCGCCAACCTGATCGCCGAGCTGCTCAACAATGCTGACGTACCGGCCCGCGTCGTCCACGCCCTGAGCCTGGAAGATGGTCGTCGTCGTCAGGAGCTGGTCGATTACCTGCAGGTGTTCAACAGCCCGACTGACTACAAGCTGTTCAACCCGCAGACCGGCGAACAGGGCCGTCCTGGCAACCTGCTGCTGTGGGAGTACAACTCCGGCTCGTTGCTGGATGTGACTGGCGGCCACAACTCCAAGGTAAGCTTCTCGATGATCGAGCAGGAGCAACCGGTGAGCGTGGCGCTGGCCCAGAAGTTTGAAAAGTCAGAGATGATGAACTTCTCCATCCACAGCCTGCCGCTGGAAGAGCAGACCCTGTTCAAGGGCTTGCTGCTGATCCCCATCGGCGTACTGATGGTGGTGTTCCTGCGGGTCATCGTCGGGATCAAGACCTCCGGTACCTTTATGCCGGTGCTGATCGCGGTCGCCTTTATCCAGACCCAGCTGATCACCGGTCTGGTGGGCTTCCTGCTTATCGTCGGCACCGGTCTGGTGATCCGCTCCTACCTGTCGCGGCTCAACCTGCTGCTGGTAGCGCGGATATCAGCCATCATCATCATGGTTATCTCGTTGATCGGGGTCTTCTCGGCGTTCGCCTTCAAGCTGGGGCTGACCGACGGCATGAAGATCACCTTCTTCCCGATGATCATCCTCTCCTGGACCATCGAACGGATGTCCATCCTGTGGGAAGAAGAGGGCCCGAAAGAGGTATTCCGCCAGGGTGGCGGCTCCCTGCTGGTAGCAGTCATCGCCTATCTGGCCATGGATAACGAGCTCATTCGTCACCTCACCTTCAACTTCCTCGGCCTGCAGCTGGTGCTGATGGCGACCGTGCTGTTGATGGGTAACTACACCGGCTACAAGCTGAGCGAACTCAAGCGCTTCAAGCCGCTGGTAGACGAGATGCGTTCCGGTGCCACCCCGGGTAAGGACAAGTAACAGATGTGGTTCTGGGAAAAGTACACCACCCCGTGGAGCCTGTCGCAGGCAGGCATCCTCGGCATGAACAAGCGCAACCACTCCTACATCAGCCGCTACAATCCGCGCAGCCTCTATCCGCTGGTGGATGACAAGCTGCAGACCAAGCGTATCGCGCTGGATGCGGGCGTAACGGTGCCGGAACTGATCGGCACCATCCGCGCCCAGCACGACGTGGGTCGCATCACCGAGCTGGTCAAGGATTGGCCGGGCTTCTGCATCAAGCCGGCGCGCGGCTCCGGCGGCAAGGGGATCCTGGTGATCCTGCGTCAGGAAGATGGCCTCTTCTACAAACCCAACGGCAGTGCCAGCAACGGTCAGGATCTGGAGCGCCATGTCTCCAACATTCTGGCGGGACTCTATTCGCTGGGCGGCAAGCCCGACGTGGCGCTGGTCGAAGGCCTCATCAACTTCGATGACGTGTTCGACGGCTACTCGTTTGAAGGGGTGCCCGATGCCCGGGTGATCATCTTCAAGGGCTTCCCGGTGATGGCGATGATGCGCCTCTCCACCTCGGCCTCCGATGGCAAGGCGAACCTGCACCAGGGTGCTGTGGGCGTGGGTCTCTGCCTGCGTACCGGCCGCGCCCTGCGGGCGGTGCAGTTTGGCAATCCGCTGCGCCACCATCCGGATACCGGCCTCGATCTCTACGAGCTCAAGGTGCCCCACTGGGATACCCTGCTGACGCTGGCGGCCTCCTGCTACGAGATGTCGGGTCTGGGCTATATCGGTACCGACATGGTGCTCGACAAGTTCCGCGGCCCCATGCTGCTGGAGCTTAACGCCCGCCCGGGTCTGGCCATTCAAATCGCCAACGGCCGCGGTCTGGTGCCCAACCTCAAGACCATCGAGAAGCTGGGTCAGGTGAAGATGAACGTGGAGCAGCGGGTCAACTTCGCCAAGGAGCACTTCGGGGTCTTTGACGAATAGCCGCTGATTCCCGCAAAAAAGCGCGCCCATGGCGCGCTTTTTTTATCCTTCGCATTTCTCTGCGGGCAAGCCACTGCGCACCGCCCAACTCTCGCAGCCATGCCGCTTGCCCACGATCCTCTTGCTGATAAGGGGCAACACGGCGCTTCACTATCGCCTATTCCGGCGACGCTTCTGCCCCCTCCTGGACTCATATTGTTGCAAATTAAGATGGGAAATCTTGATATCAGTTTCGTAGGTGAAACAATTTCAGCGCCAGATAGCGGCCCGACGCGCCATGGCCTGCTGGGAACTGCGCCCGCTCTCTTGCCCGACACCATCATCCCGGGCTCCTGCCATGGGTAATGAGCAAGACCCGCATGACCGTGTGCTATGAACATCGGAGCAATGAATTGCAGATATAAAAAAACCGGCGCCAAGGCACCGGTTTTTCAAGCAGAGAGCGAACCCGATTACAGGGAGTCAGCGTTCTCGGACAGGTACTTGGCAACGCCGTCCGGAGAGGCTTGCATACCTTTTTTGCCTTTTTCCCACTGAGCCGGGCACACTTCACCGTGCTCTTCGTGGAACTGCAGGGCGTCGACCATGCGCAGCATTTCGTCGATGTTGCGACCCAGCGGCAGATCGTTGACAACCTGGTGACGAACAACACCGTTCTTGTCGATCAGGAAGGAGCCACGGAAAGCAACACCGGCTTCCGGATGCTCAACGTCGTAGGCTTTGCAGATTTCGTGCTTGACGTCGGCGATCAGCGGGTACTTGACCTGACCGATACCACCATCTTCAACTTTGGTGTTGCGCCATGCGTTGTGGGAGAACTGGGAATCGATGGAAACACCGATCACTTCCACGCCACGCTTCTGGAACTCTTCATAGCGGTGGTCGAAGGCAATCAGCTCGGACGGGCAAACGAAGGTGAAATCGAGCGGATAGAAGAAGACAACGGCAGCTTTGCCTTTGATGTGGGATGACAGGGTGAAAGTGTCAACAATCTCACCATTACCCAGAACAGCTGCAGCGGTAAAATCGGGTGCGGGACGGCCTACCAATACCATATTCAATTCCTCTTTATGTGAAGTGAACAATCCAGTCAGGATTGGGCTACCTAGAGCCAAGTCCGTCTAATTCAAGCGACAAACTATATACCCGGTGGTAGATTAGTAAATCAAATTAAATAGATAGCATTAATCGGGTTTTTCTATGCAACGTTGGCCCAGCCTCAAACAGCTGCAATATCTGGTTGCTCTCGACGAGCACAAAAACTTCAATCGCGCCGCCAAGGCCTGTCATGTCAGTCAATCGACCCTGAGTACCGGGATCCAGACGCTGGAGGACATGATGAACCTGCAACTGGTGGAGCGTGACCACAAGAGCTTCATTATGACCCCGGTCGGCATGGAAATCGTCGAGCGGGCTCGCAATTTGCTCTCCGATGCGCGGGATCTGATGGAACTTGGCCTCAATCAGGGCGGGGTGATGCAAGGCACGGTGCGCCTCGGCTGCATCCCCACTATTGCCCCCTTCCTCCTGAGCAAGCTGCTCAAAGAGTGCAGCAAGGCCTATCCTGACCTCGAATTGTTGCTGCGGGAAGACACCACCAGCAATCTGCTCAAACAACTTGAGCAGGGGCAGCTCGACCTGCTGATCCTCGCCCTGCCCATCGAGATTGGTGGCTTTCACTGCAAGACGGTCGGTCAGGACCCCTTCCACATGGTGATGCCCGCCAGCATGGCGGCCGGTCTGCACACCCCGTTCGACTACAAGGAGCTGCCCAACCAGAGCATCTTCCTGCTGGAGCGGGAGCACTGTCTCACCGAGCATGCGGTGAGCGCCTGCCGGCTGCGGGACAAGAGCAAGATCAACCCGTTCGCCGCCACCAGCCTGCACACTCTGGTACAGATGGTGGAGGCGGGTCTTGGCACCACCTTCCTGCCTCAGATGGCCATCGATGCCGGTATTCTCGACAACTCCGATCTGGTGGCCATCCCGCTGCCCGGCGAACACCCCTATCGCGAGATCGGGCTGGTGTGGCGCCCCAGCACCACCCGGGTGCAAACCTTCTACAAGCTGGCCGAGCTGCTCAAGCCGCTGATCAGCCCCACCTCCTGACCTGTGACGCCAGACCCCAAGCGCCAGCCACCGTGCTGGCGTTTTTTTGCAACAAAACGACCATTTTTGTCACATGTAGCTAGGTATCTGACCAATACCTTGTTTATGATGGAAAAGTTGTCGTGCCGAACGTGTCCTGCCGCACCTGTTTTGCCACGTTTGTTCTGGAGAATGTGCCCCGATGTACCGTCCGTTGCTGCTCATCCTGCTGACCCTGCTGCTGGCCGCCTGTTCCAGTACGCCTGAGCCACCTCCGGCCCCGCGCCAGAGCAGCGCCTTCGACGGCTTCTATCAGCAGTGGCGCGGTGTCCCTTACCGGATGGGCGGCACCAGTCGCGCCGGGCTCGACTGCTCTGCCTTCACCCAGCTCGCCTACAACCAGGTGCTGGGGGTCAACCTGCCAAGAACCACCGAATCCCAGGCCAATATCGGCCAACCCGTCGATCGCTACCGGCTGCAGCACGGTGATCTGGTCTTCTTCAAGACCGGCTGGCAGCAGTATCACGTGGGTGTCTACACCGGTGCCGGGGAGTTTATCCACGCCTCCACCAGCAAGGGGGTTATCCGCTCGCGGCTCGACAATGTCTACTGGAACAGTCGCTACTGGCAGGCACGCCGCCTCACTCAGTAATTTTCCAACCATACAGCCCGCAACAGACAAGATAGGGGCGCAAGCTTTCTGGCCCCTTCTGTCGCTATCAGGCTCAATTTTCGCCCGATTTATAACCCAATTGACCCCAAAACCTGATCTTCACATCTTTTTGTGATAAGGTAGTGGCCAATTTTTGACACCTTCGCTCCTTTCTCGACCGCTATCTGTCTGAATTGACACTTATAACGGCGAAAACAGGGAGATCCGCAGACAAGGCGCAAGGTGCCTGCGACCGGGCCCGTTCAGGGTGTGGAGCCGTCGCAGCCGCAGTATCAATCGTCAAATTGATAAGGAGATCGTGCAATGAAACAGTACCAAAGCTGGCTTGGACAATATCTGATGAGCCGCCGCGATGGCGACCACGCCATGGCATCCGAGCTTGCCAGCTCCATCTGCGAGTTCTGGCAGCAGCAAGGGGATGAGACCGAGCTGGACAAGTGGCAGCAGATTTACCAGCACCATCTGGAAAGAACCACCTGATCCTTCGACTATTCGCCTTGCAGCACCGCGCTGCAAGGCGCTTGTTTATCCCCTCCCCCAATAACCCCTATTTTGTTTTTCCAGCAACCGGCCTCATCAGGCCGATGCGGTCTCTTGCGCCGTTTGCTGCGCCCACTCGATAAACGCCTGGATCTTGGGACACTGGCGATTGGGCAGGGTCGCAATGTAGTAACGCTGCTCGCACTTCACCTCACGACCCGAAAACGGGGTCACCAGTTCGTTGCGCGTCAACCGCTTGCTCACCAGATTCTTGCGTCCCATGGCAATGCCCCCATGGTTCATGGCGGCGATGATGGCGAGATCGGAGCGATCAAAGCCCATATTTAGCCGGCATTCTGCGAGGCTCACTCCGTGGTGGCGTGCCCAGCTCTCCCACTCATCACCATCGGAGTCATACCCCCAGGCCTGCCGATCGTGCAGCAGCCGACAGTGCTGCAAGTTGCCGGGATTCTCCAGCAGGTTGTGTTGCATGGCATATTCGGGGCTGCAAACCGGCACTATGTACTCATCCATCAGATGGTGGATGGCGAGCCGCTCCGGTACCTTCTCGTCGAAGTAGAGGGTCAGATCGATGCCATAACCGTGCAGATTGATGTTCTCGTTGCCGGTCACAATGTTCAGCTCGATCTGGGGATGCAGTCTTGAGAAGTCGGCCAGCCTTGGCACCAGCCAGCACTGGGCGATGGAGGGGCGCGAGTAGATGGTCAGAGTGCCCGAGAGCTCCTGATTCCTGATCTCCAGGATCTCCTGATTGATGAACTCCAGCGATGACTTGAGCGCCCAGAACACCCGCTGCCCTTCCGCCGTCAACACCACCTTGCGATGGAAACGCTCAAAGAGCTGAAAGCCCAGCTCCTCCTCCAGCGCGCTGATCCTGTGGCTCACAGCGCTGGGACTGAGGGATAGCTCGTCAGCAGCCATGGCAAAAGAGCCGTGGCGCGCTGCCGCCTCGAAGGTGTGCAGCTTGGCCAGCTGGTAGCCATTCAGCAGCTTGTTGCGCGATATGTAGTGATCCGCGATATACATTCAAACTCCTCTCACCGGTTCACGTACATCATACCGCGCAGCCCCCTTTCCAGATGCAATGAAAAGACCCAATCAACATCATTTACAGAAAATGTGACCAATAAGGCCATTTTGCATCACTTCAGCTCATCCAAGTGGTCGATTTCATCATTTGTCAGCCCCGCCTCATTTTCATTCAATAGCGCATAAACAATCACACACAACAGATGTCGAGGCGCAGTATGAGTTCAGAGGTATGGGTCATCGCTACCTTGCTAAGTAGCATCGTTCTTATCGTGGTCACCATAGTGAAGGGCAAGATCCACCCCTTTCTTGCCCTGCTGTTGGCCAGCTTCTATGTGGGTACCCTGATGGGGATGGAGCCCCTCAAGATGGTCAGCGCCATGGAAGAGGGAATTGGCGGCACGCTCGGCTTTCTCGCCGCCGTCATCGGCCTTGGCACCATACTCGGCAAGATGATGGAGGTGTCGGGCGCGGCGGAGCGTATCGGCCTCGCCCTGCAGAGATGCCGCTGGCTCTCGCCGGATGTCATCATGGTGCTGGTTGGTCTGGTATGTGGCATCACCCTGTTTGTCGAAGTCGGCGTTGTGCTGCTGATCCCGCTGGCCTTCTCCATCGCCCGCAAGACCAACACCTCGCTGCTCAAGCTGGCCATTCCGCTCTGTACCGCCCTGATGGCCGTGCACTGCATCGTACCGCCGCACCCTGCTGCCCTCTATGTCACCAATCAGCTGGGCGCCGATGTGGGTTCCGTCATCGTCTATGGTCTGGCGGTCGGCCTCTTCGCCTCTCTTATCGGCGGCCCCCTGTTCCTCAAACTGCTGGGTAACCGGCTCCCGTTCAAGGGGGTACCCGATGCCTTTGCCGACATCAAGGCGCGCGATGAGGCCACTCTCCCGACCTTGAGCGCCTCGCTCTTTACCGTGCTGCTGCCCATCCTGCTGATGCTGGCCAAGACGGTGGCCGAGCTCAACATGGATCACGCCAGCCACCTCTACACTGTGCTGGAGTTTATCGGCAACCCCATCACCGCCATGTTTATCGCAGCCTTCACCGCCTACTACGTGCTGGGGATCCGCCAGCAAATGAAGATGGAGGGACTGCTTAACAAGACCGAGGAGTGCTTCTCCTCCATCGCCAACATTCTGCTCATCATCGGTGCGGGTGGCGCTTTCAACGGGGTGCTCAAGGCAAGCGGCCTGGGCGATAGCCTGGCCACCATCCTCTCCCAGCTGGATATGCACCCCATTCTTCTGGCCTGGCTAGTTGCCATCGTGCTGCACGCCGCCGTGGGCTCCGCTACCGTCGCCATGATGGGCGCCACCGCCATCGTCTCCCCCATCATGGTGCACTATCCGAACATCAGCCCGGAGATCATGACCCTGGCCATCGGCTCCGGTGCCATTGGCTGCACCATGGTGACTGACTCTCTGTTCTGGCTGGTCAAGCAGTATTGCGGCGCCACCCTGAACGAAACGCTCAAGTACTACACCACCGCTACCTTTGTCGCCTCCCTGATGGCGCTGGCCGGTACCTTCCTGCTCTCCTTTATCGTGTAACAAGACCGAGAACACTATGAAAAACATCGACGTACAACAGCTCACAGCGCAATTTCCACTGGTGCAATCCCTGATCGCGCTTGAGCCAGTCACCTGGTTCAACCCCAACACCACCACTCTGGCTGCCGGTCTGCCCTATGTGGGGCTCGATAACAACAATGTGGCGGACGCTTCCGCTCGGCTGGCCCGCTTCGCCCCCTACATGTGCGAAGCCTTCCCCGAGACCCGCGCCAGCAACGGTATTCTGGAGTCCGACATCGCCGCCATTCCGGCGATGCAGGCCACGCTCAACCAGCGTTACGGCGTTGAAGTCACCGGTAGACTGCTGCTGAAAAAAGATAGCCACCTGCCCATCTCCGGCTCCATCAAGGCGCGCGGCGGCATCTACGAGGTGCTGGCCCATGCCGAGCAGCTGGCCATCAAAGCCGGTCTGCTGCGAGAAGAGGATGACTACCGCAAGCTCTTTAGCGACGAGTTCCGCCAGTTCTTCAGCCAGTACAGCATCGCGGTAGGCTCCACCGGCAACCTTGGCATGTCCATCGGCATCATGAGCGCCAAGCTGGGCTTTACCGTCACCGTCCACATGTCTGCCGACGCGCGGGAGTGGAAGAAACGCAAACTACGTGAACATGGCGCCATCGTGGTCGAATATGCCGAAGATTACGGGGTTGCGGTGGAACAGGGGCGCAAAGAGGCCGAGCGGGATCCCAACTGCTTCTTTATCGATGACGAGAACTCCCGCACCCTGTTCCTCGGCTACTCGGTGGCGGGCGAGCGGGTGAAAAAGCAGTTCGACCAGATGGGCATCAAGGTGGATGCCGACCACCCGCTGTTTGTCTATTTGCCCTGTGGCGTGGGCGGCGGCCCGGGCGGGGTGGCCTTTGGTCTCAAGCTCGCGTTCGGTGATCATGTCCACTGTCTGTTTGCCGAGCCGACCCACTCCCCCTGCATGCTGCTGGGGGTTCACACCGGACTACACGATGCCATTGCGGTGCAGGATTTGGGTATCGACAACCTCACCGCGGCCGATGGCCTTGCTGTGGGGCGCGCCTCCGGCTTCGTCGGTCGCGCCATGGAGCGGCTGCTCGATGGCTTCTACACCCTGAGCGATCAGGAGATGTATGACCTGCTGGGACTGCTGGCGCGCGATGAGCAGATCAAGCTGGAACCCTCTGCGCTGGCCGGCATGGCTGGCCCTTGGCGTGTAGCGGCCGATCCGGCATGGCAAACCGCGCAGGGACTGGACACGGCAACCATGGCCCGCGCCACCCATCTGGTGTGGGCCACCGGCGGCGGCATGGTCCCGGCCGAGGAGATGGCCAAGTATCTGGTTGCGGCCAACATCTGATCCTCTTCACTCACTCGAGATAAAAAAAACCGGCGCTCAAGGCGCCGGTTTTGTCTTTTCTGGCAAGCAGAAGACATTACATCTGCTCGATCATGTCCTGTGCAAACTGGGAGCAGGAGCGCAGAGTCGCCCCTTCCATCAGACGCTCGAAGTCATAGGTGACGGTCTTGTTGCGGATCGCTGCTTCCATCCCCTTGATGATGAGATCGGCCGCTTCGACCCAGCCCATATGACGCAGCATCATCTCGGCGGAGAGGATGAGGGAACCCGGGTTAACCTTGTCCTGACCAGCATATTTCGGCGCAGTACCGTGGGTCGCTTCGAACAGAGCCACACCGTCACCGATATTGGCACCCGGTGCAATACCGATACCACCCACCTGCGCGGCCAGCGCATCGGAGATGTAATCACCGTTGAGGTTCATACAGGCGATAACGTCGTACTCGGCCGGACGCAGCAGGATCTGCTGCAGGAAGGCGTCGGCGATGACATCCTTGATGACGATGGTCTTGCCGGTTTTCGGGTTCTTGAAGGAGCACCAGGGGCCGCCGTCGATCAGCTGGGCACCGTACTCGTTCTGGGCCAGAGCATAACCCCAATCCTTGAAGGCACCTTCGGTGAACTTCATGATATTGCCCTTGTGCACCAGGGTCACGGAGTCGCGATCGTTGTCGATGGCATACTCGATGGCGGCACGCACCAGACGCTCGGTACCGGCCTTAGACATCGGCTTGATGCCGATCCCGCAGGACTCGGGGAAGCGAATTTTCTTCACGCCCATCTCGTTTTGCAGGAAGGCGATCACCTTGTTCGCTTCGGCGCTGTCGCCCTTCCACTCGATACCGGCGTAGATGTCTTCGGCGTTCTCGCGGAAGATCACCATGTCGGTCAGATCAGGACGCTTGACCGGGCTCGGGGTGCCGTCGTAGTAACGCACCGGGCGCAGGCAGATGTAGAGATCCAGCTCCTGACGCAGAGCCACGTTGAGAGAGCGGATACCGCCACCGACCGGCGTGGTCAGCGGGCCCTTGATGGCCACACAGTATTCGCGAATGAAATCGAGGGTTTCGGCCGGCAGCCAGGCACCTTCGCCATAGACATGAGTTGACTTCTCGCCGGTGTAGATCTCCATCCAGGCGATCTTGCGCTCGCCCTTGTAGGCTTTCTCGACCGCAGCATTCACCACATTCAACATGGCCGGGGTTACGTCAACACCGATGCCATCCCCTTCGATAAACGGAATGATCGGATGGTTGGGAACCTGCAGCTTGCCGCTGGCGTCGACTGTGATTTTCTGGCCCTGGGTCGGGATAACTACTTTGCTTTCCATCGGCATCTCCTAACTTCCGTTTGTTATCAACTTGTTTGTTGCGCGCGGCCATCTTAGCCCATTCATTTTCATAATAAAATGGCGAGCTCGCATGTCAGACCAAAGAGGTAGAGCCTCTTTGACAGTGGCGATAGCCTCCCGACCGCGCCCCTGTTTTGCCCCCGTTTTTATCACGCCAGCTCATGATTCTGGTTCTGGGGCTGGCTCAGGGAGCGATACTGGGTCGGGGTCAATCCCGTCTTCTGCTTGAACACCCGGCAGAAGTAGTTCACGTCGCTGTAGCCGCAACGGCTCGCCACCTCTTCAAGGCGAAAGCGGTACTTTTTCAGCATGAATTTGGCCCGATCGATCCGTACCCAGCTGATGTAATCGGCAAGGCGCATATGGCCCTGCTCGCGAAACAGGTGCGAGAGGTGGCTGGCCGAAACGTTGAAGCGGTGGGCGATGGAGTCGCGGGTGATGGGGCGGTGAAAATTTTCCTGGATATAGATGCAGATCCCGTGGAAGAGATCCGCCCCCCGCGGTCGATCTGTGGCAGAGGCGATCAGCAGTTGCCGAGCACTCGACAACAACGCCTGCAGCAGGTGGTCGTCGGTGGGAGAGCGACCGGGATCCTCGGCCAGCACGTTGAGCGCCGCCAGTATGTGTTCGATGACGTGGCCCGCTCGCGCCATGATGCTGTGCTTTTGCACATCGAAGAAATCGGGGTCTTCCCGTCGCTTGCTCACCAGACTGAAGCCCAGCTGGCGCTTGCCAAAGAGCAGGCTCAACACCGAGCAGTCGGTGGTCCAGAGCGGCTTGTTCCAGCCGTTGGGGGGAATATAGAGCGCCTGTCCCGGCAATACGCTGATCTCCCTGACTCCCTCCTCCCGGTCCCAGATCTGGTTTAGATACTCGCCGCTGAACACCAGTTCGAGGCGGGGAAAGTTGACCTGATAGCTGAAACCCGGGGGTACCCCCTGTTCACTGGCAAACCAGATTCGGTCAAATGGAACCTGTTCGCTCAGGGCTCCGTCGAGCAGTTGGCTGAAGATGAGAGACATGGTGATCCTGATCAAGAGAGAGGCAAGCGGTTGCGGCGCGCGCGACCGCCCATGTTATAGTCCGGTCCACAGCAGCAATGCCACCCTTTTCTGCACCCGATTTTCTTCAAACTAGACGAGGCGTCCCTTATGAGCAGTAGCGATCTGCCCTCCTTTCTGTTGATGCAAAACCCGATTCAAGGCTATGACTGGGGCAGTCATGACTCCCTCACCACCCTGTTTGGCATTGCCAATCCCCAGGGCAAACCCCAGGCCGAGCTCTGGATGGGCGCCCACCCCAACGGTTGTTCCGACGTAGTCGTGGCGGGCCAGCCCCAGAAGCTCTCGACCCTGATCGAGCGCGCCCCCGCCGCCGTGCTGGGTGAGGCCACCTTCGCCCGTTTTGGCAGTCTGCCATTCCTGTTCAAGGTGCTGTGCGCCGAGAAGGCCCTCTCCATTCAGGTGCACCCGAGCAAGGCTCAGGCCGAAGCGGGCTTTGCCAAGGAAGAGGCAGCCGGCATCGATGCCAAGGCAGCCAATCGCAACTACAAGGACCCGAACCACAAACCCGAGCTGGTGTTTGCCCTTACCCCCTATCAGGCGATGAACGGCTTTCGCGCCATCCCGGCCATTCTGGCACTGTTTGAGCGGGTCAATCTGCCGGCCATCGCCGAGCTGACCGCAGCCCTTGCCGCCAGCCAGAATGAAGCTGGCCTGCAGCACTTCTTCCACCAGCTGCTGGTACTGGAAGGGGCGCGCAAGGAGGAGGCGCTGGCGGGGCTGCTGGCCTTTGCCAGCGAGCATCAGGATGAGGAGACCTTTGCCCTCATCACCAGTCTGGCGGCCCAGTATCCGGGCGACGTCGGCCTCTTCTCGCCGCTACTGCTGAACGTGGTGACCCTCAAGCCTGGGCAGGCGATGTTCCTCGATGCCTGCACCCCGCACGCCTATGTACGCGGCACCGGCCTCGAGATCATGGCCAACTCGGACAATGTGCTGCGCGCCGGCCTCACCCCCAAGTACATCGACGTGGCAGAGCTCCTGGACTGTACCCGCTGCCAGGCCAAACCGGACGACCAGATCCTGCTTGCTCCCCATGTTGAAGGATCGGTGCAGCACTTCGAGGTACCGGTACCTGACTTCACCTTCAGCGTCTATCCGGCTGGCGAGCACCAGCTCACCACCGCCAGCGCCGAAATCCTGTTTGCCATCGATGCAACCGTGATCCTCAAGCGCGGCGATGAGACGCTGCGTCTCGAGAAGGGCCAGTCCGCCTTTATCCCGGCCGCCACCGGCAACTACCAGCTGCTGGCCGAAGGGCGGGTCGCCCGCGCCGGCAACCGCAGCTAAGGCGCAAACGCCATTACCGAATAAACGAAGGGGCCATCATCGATGGCCCTTTTTCTTGCGAATCAGTTCATTGCGCAGTTTCCAGCCGAAAAATAGACTCCATTCGGATACGACTTTTACTGCCAAAATTCTTGATGTGCAGCATAAATTCACCACATTCCTCTTTTGCTGCGCCCAGCGTTGACTATGATGCCCGTTTAACCACCACCTTTTTCCGGAGACCGCCATGACCCTTCCTCGTCAACCGGCACAGGTCAGGAGCCAGACCATGAAAGCCGGCACCGCACTCCCGCTGTTGCTGCTGGCACTGCTGGGCAACCCGGTTTATGCCGCTTGCGACGACGGCGTTGCCATCAAGCATGCCAAGGCGTTCTGGGAGCATCACCGGAACTTCTATTACACCGATCCGGCCAGGATCAAAGAGTTGCTGACCCCGGACTTTTTCAGCGTGCTGAGCCGCGAGGCCGAGTGCAATGCCGACGGGGAGGTGTGCGCCATTGATGCCGATCCCTGGACCAACGCGCAGGATGGCGATGTGGTCGAGCCTATCACCTTCAGTGCAACCAGCAGCAGCGACAGCGCGGTGGCAGTGACCATGCACTACCGTCTGGCGATGACAGATACCCGGCAAGAGCCGCAGGAGGTCACCCTCCAGCTGCAAAAATCGGGCGATCAACGCTGCTTTTTGCTCGACGACTTTATTCCCCCGGGCGAAGGCTCTCTGAAAAAGCAGCTGCAGCAGTGGCAGTTGCAAAATGATGGCGGGCAGCAATAAACGACCTTGGAAGGGCTGCGGGGTAAGGCCAGCACTCCCGGCGCTGAATGAAAAGGGGCTGATATTCCCTATCCCTCACACAACTCCCTCACACAACACATATGAATTATTTGGAAAACCGCTCAGTTTTCGGTATGCCTCTCCTCTGCTTACTCTCTTTTGGCGGCTCGGCTCCGCCATCGCTCCTTGAACCTCACACTAAACTCAACCCTGCTGCGCTTCCCACTGGCCGTCAGTGCTTGATTAACTCCTGATTCAGAAAGCTCACTCTGCTGGAGGAAAATATTGGGCGTCCGCTCAAACAGGAATGATATCCGGATCATCTGGATAATATGAGGGGAGAAAAATAATAGTGCACTCCTTATCTCTTTTATTTATCGGTTCCAATGAGAGCCAAAATCACCATGGAGATAGCTCGCCGATGCATTTTTTCATGCCATTTCATAGATGTCATCATATGTCATGACGGTACAACCACGAAGCAAGCCTCAGTGAAATGAAAGAGTTCTCTTTTGATTTACCAAAACCTGCTCGTCGTCATTTCACTTAGCAGATAAATAGTGTCAAATGGACATAACCAGCCAATACCCATCAGCAATCCAAAAACACAAAGCCATTGAATTAAAAAGAAAAACCACAACAAAACTCGATAGCCATGACCACGCTGGATTTAAAAGTACAAAGTGATTCGACAAAAATAATTAGATGATTCTATCAATAATAAAAAATGACTGGTGATGGATCTGATATTTATTTTTGGCATGTCAGCCAAACACGGTTGATGCCAGAAAATGAACATTTCATTTCCCTTGTGATTAATCTCGCTTTTATTTGATTTATTTTTAAGGTATCACATCCCGTAGTCGATATAAAAATTCACATATCGATTTCCTTGAAAAATGATAGATACAAGAGGCTATATGCTGACAAAAATGACAATAGGGCAAAAGCTGATAATGGCGTTTACCACTCTCGCATTGTTGATGCTGGGGTTTGCCTGGTTTGCCACTGCGCAACTATCCAATATTTACCGTGATGCCAGCGAGGTCACTGATAATATTGTTCCCTCCATCCGTGCATCCAGCCAGATGCACGTGGCCTTGCTGGATGCTCGCCGTGCCGAGCTGAACATGGTGATCGATGCACTGGGTAAGGATTCCACCTCCCTCAGCAACAGCACACAGAATTTCGAGGCGGCAAAAAACCAGTTCACTGCCGCCGAACAACGGTATGGATCTATGCCTTTTGTCTCGGAACAAGATCGCAATATCTTCGCCGACCTGCAGGCTGCTGCAGCCAAATACTTCTCCGTCCATGACAACCTGCAAACGGCCATCGTACAGGGCGACATGGTTCGGGTGCAGTCGTTGATCAAAAATGAGTCCCGCACAGCACTTGAACAGGCCGGGCAGGATGGTCTGGAACTACGCAAGGAGAACGATCGGGTCGCCAATCAACTGACCAAACAGAGTGAGGCTTCCTATGAGCGAGCCAAACTGCTGAGCACTACGATCGGTGCGCTAACCCTGTTGTTCGTGATTATTGTGGCCTGGCTGCTGATCCGGCAGATCCGCAATCCGGTGATGACCCTGCTGGAGCAGACCCGCCAGGTGGCGGCAGGCAACCTCACCAGCCAGCTCGATATGCAATGCTTCTCCCATGACGAGCTGGGCAAACTGGCTCAGGGATTCAACGAGATGCAATCCAATCTTCGCATGCTGGTCAACGAGGTCTCTGGCTCGGTGGTGCAGCTGGGAGCGGCCGCCGAAGAGATCAGCGCGGTGGCACTGCAATCGGCCAATAACATGGGGGCTCAGCAGCATGAGCTCAATCAGCTGGCAACCGCCATGAACGAGATGCAGGCCACGGTACAGGAGGTTGCCCGCAACACCAACGACGCCGCCAGCGCAGCAACCTCCGCCAGCGATACTGCTGCACAGGGCAGCGAGACCGTCAATGACTCCATCGGCAGGATCGAGAAAGTGGCTACCGCCATCGAAGAGACGGCTCTGGTAATCCGCCAGCTGGGTGATGACAGCCGAAATATCGGCATGGTGCTTGAAGTGATCCAGGGGATTGCCGAGCAGACCAACCTGCTGGCACTGAATGCAGCAATCGAGGCCGCACGGGCAGGTGAACAGGGTCGTGGTTTCGCCGTGGTCGCCGATGAAGTACGCACTCTGGCCAAACGCACTCAGGACTCCACCTCCCAGATCAATCGCATCATCTCCGAACTGCAGCTGCGCGCCAACGAAGCGGGCGTCACCATGCAGCAGAGTCAGGATATGATGACGGAGACGGTTCATACAGCCCGCGAGGCGGGTGCCGCCATTGGCGAGATCAGCAGCTCGGTCAATAGCATTTCCCATATGAACATCCAGATCGCCACGGCAACCGAAGAGCAGGGAGCTGTCAGCGAGGAGCTCAACCGCAACGTGGTCAATATCAGCAACGCCTCGGAAGAGGTCGCCACCGGCGCCAAGCAAATGGCTCAGGCTTGCAACGACCTCAACCTGCTGGCAAGCCAGCTGCAGGATGTGGTGCGCAAGTTCCGGATCTGACGACCACTCCCCGAGGGCAAGTCAATCTGACGCGTTCCCCAAATAAACAACCCCGCAGCGTACACGCGCTGCGGGGTTGCGTTATTACGCAGAGTTGCCGATAGCAGAACCATACTGTGGCTCTTATCGGCTCACACGATAAATTGAGCTGTTACCCTACCTCTTCTTCCTGATAGTCACCGGAGCGCTCCTGCTGCAGTGCATCGACTCTCGCCTGCCACTTGTTGTGGGCTTGCTGCTGCAGCTGACGCTCCAGCTCCTGGCGCATGGTGTCGACCTCTTGGTCTAGTTTTTCCATCAGAATATCTCCTTGTTTTGGCGAGTCACACATGTTGAACGCGACTCAGGGCTGACGGCACTTGGCCAATGTATCACCTGTTTCGACAACCGGATCCCGCCAACTGCCCAATCAAATAAACGATTGCTTTTAGCTGAACCAATCGAATATTTGGGCTGGTCATCACTCTCTCCTCCTCCCTTCGCCCCTCACTCTCGTCACGACATTGCTCAGCGGGCCCCCCACCCAAATCCTGTTTTTTGCCGCTCTCTTCACACTTTTCATGGCGGTTCCACTCACACAAATCTCCATCTGCAGGATTGCAAGAATGGCGTCACTCAAACAGAGATTAATAATGAGCGGCAAATCAAGTCATTGTTTATAAATGGTTTTACTGATTCATCATGGTTAAACCCAAGGCTGTGTAAATTGCGAGCAGGGTCACAGGGCGGAGGATGTCACACAAAAATCCAGTAAACGGCACATTTGTCCGATTTCGACGAGGGGGCAACGGGAGAACAATATTCCAGTCAACCCAATCCCCACCCAGCGAGCTCAGGAACGGAGCCAGGAGAGTGCAATGTTACCCACAATAACCAACGGCAGACTTATCTGCCTGGAGCTGAAAGCCACCAGCAAGGAGGCCCTGTTCGACGAGATGGCACAGATGCTGGCACGCGATGGCGCCGTCTCTGACCAAGAGCAATTTGTCAAAGATGTCTGGGCCCGCGAGCAACTCGACTGCACCGGGTTCGAGCAGGGTGTAGCCCTGCCCCACGCCAAGAGCAAGGCAGTCAGCCGCCCCGCCATCGCCATCGGGATCAGCAAGCAAGGGATCGAGTACGGTGCCGAAGATGGCAAGCCGACCGAGCTGATCTTCATGATCGCCTCCCCGGATGGCGGTGCCAACCACCACATCGAGGTGCTGGCCGAGCTCTCGACCCGTCTGCTGGAGCCGGGCTTTATCGAGCAGATGAAGGCCGCCACTACCACAGAACAGGTGCTGGCTCTGCTCAAGCAAGGCCCGAGCGTTGCAAAACCGGCCCCAACCGCCAAACCGGCGGCCACTGCCCCGGTTGAACCCACCGAGCGCACCTTCAAGGATCGCCTCAACACCATGAAGCAGCATCTGCTGTTTGGTACCTCCCACATGATCCCCTTTATCGTGGCGGGCGGGGTATTGCTGTCGCTGTCGGTGATGCTGAGCGGGAAAGGCGCGGTGCCGGAAGCGGGCTTCCTCAAGGATATGGCCACCATGGGTATCGCCGGCCTGACCCTGTTTACCGCCGTGCTGGGTGGCTATATAGCCTACTCGCTGGCTGACAAACCGGGTCTGGCGCCTGGCATGATCGGCTCCTGGATTGCCGTTCAGCACTATCAGACCGGTTTTCTCGGCGCCATTCTGGTGGGCTTTATCGCCGGTTTCGTGGTCAATCAGCTCAAACGGATCAAGTTGCCCGACTCCATGAGTTCCCTTGGCTCCATCTTCATCTACCCGCTGATCGGTACCTTCCTGGTGTGTGGCATCGTGATGTGGGGGATCGGTGCCCCGATCGCCGCCATGATGGAGGGGATGAACCACTGGCTCTCCAGCATGGCGGGCTCAGGTAAAGTGATGCTGGGTGCCATTCTGGGTGGTATGACCGCCTTCGATATGGGCGGCCCGGTCAACAAGGTTGCCACCCTGTTTGCCCAGACTCAGGTCAACACCCAGCCCTGGCTGATGGGCGGCGTCGGTATCGCCATCTGCGTGCCGCCGCTCGGTATGGCACTGGCCACCTTCATGTCTCCGAAGCGTTACAAGAAAGAGGAGCGTGAATCCGGCAAAGCGGCCGCCATCATGGGGATGATCGGTATCAGTGAAGGTGCCATTCCGTTCGCTGCCGCTGACCCCGTCCGCGTTATCCCGGCCATCGTGGCAGGCGGCATCGTCGGCAACATCACCGGCTTCATGATGCACAGCATCAACCACGCCCCCTGGGGTGGCTGGATTGTGCTGCCGGTGGTGGAAGGCAAGATGGGCTATATCCTCGGCACCATCCTCGGCGCCCTGACCACAGCCGTCATCGTCAACATTCTGAAAAAACCGGTGAGTGAAGAGGAAGAGGTCACCACCACAGATAGCGACTATCAGGTGATTGAAGCGGAAGGGGAAGCGGACGTACTGGCCATTACCGCCTGCCCGTCCGGTGTGGCCCACACCTTCCTCGCAGCCAAGAGCCTGCAGAAGGCCGCCGCCAAACAGGGGATCAAGATCAAGGTCGAGACCCAGGGCGCCAACGGCATCATCAACCGCATCACCGCCAAGGATGTCGCCAACGCCCGCTACGTCATCTTCGCCCACGACGTGGCGATCAAGAACCGCGAGCGCTTCACCGATATCGAGGTCATCGACGTGAAAACCAAGGAGGCGATCCACAACCCGGAAGCGCTGCTGGCCCGCACGCTGGCAGACAAGGGAGAGCAGGCGGCCTGAGCCGACTGACCCTCGCAATCTTGTACCAAACCAAGGGGCCCACTGTGGGCCCCTTGTTTTTAGCCTCAATCAACTCTCCATCATCTCATGGTGAAAGGCGCTGATTTAAAACATATTAACTATTCACGCGACAGATCTTGGCGAGGCGTCACAAATCCGGAAAGTGTCATCAAGCTGCAATTGAAGCTCCTTCGAGATGTGTATCAAATGATGCTGCCTACTAAACTGGAGCATCACAAAAATGATAAAAATCAATAAATTGGTTCTGGCTATTACCCTCACCCTCAGCACCAGCCCCTTGCTAGCGGCCCATTGGGAGTGCGGCGCTCACGTTCGCTTCGGCCTCCCCTCCGAATCGGATCAAAAGCTCTGCCGCGAAGGCTATGCCGCAGGCTACAACTACGACTACAAGGTCTCCGAGTGGGTTTCCTACCGGATGACGGCTGAAAGTGCACGGGGCCCGATCCCCCGCAAGGATGCCTTCGCCGAAGACAAGGAGATCCCGGTCGCCTATCGCGCCACCCTCTCCGACTACAAGGGCTCGGGCTATGACCGTGGCCACCAGGCTCCGGCCGCCGACATGAAGTCCACCAAGACGACCATGCTGCAGAGCTTCCTGCTGAGCAATATGACCCCGCAATTTGGCAAGCTCAATCAGAAGGCCTGGAATGTGCTGGAGGGACAGGTCAACAAATGGGCGGTCTCCCGCAAGGATGTGCAGGTCATCACCGGCCCCATCTTTACCGGCTCTGAAGAGTCCATCGGTCAGGGTGTGACGATCCCGAGCGCCTACTACAAGATCGTGATGGACCCAGCCAAACTGCAGGCCATCGCCTTTATCATGCCGCAACAGGATATTCCCGTTAGCAAGATCGCCGACTACCGGGTGTCGGTGCGTGAAGTGGAGGAGCAGACTCACCTCAACTTCTTCAGCGATATGCCCGAAGAGCAGCAGGAGACGCTGGAAGCGCGTGTCTCCCCGATGTGGAACTAACTCAAAATTCGATAGATTGAGAATCAACCTATCCAAATAACAGATAGGTTGGGGAGCCAATGCTGCCGATGGCAGGGGGAAAACCGCTCCCCCTGCCCTTTTGGCAGAGCAGCCGGGAACGCGGTTCATCCCCCACGACTCGCCCCGACTCACAGTTTGACGCCCCGATAACTGCTATATTGCCCGCCTGTTTTGGTACTAACCGACTGAATTGACGCGACTTTGCTCGGCGCTGCCAACTGGCGGCGCACAGTGGCAATCAGCCCGACCGAGGAATCTTAGATGA
Source organism: Aeromonas sp. SCS5 (assembly GCF_001887375.1). Taxonomy (NCBI): domain Bacteria; kingdom Pseudomonadati; phylum Pseudomonadota; class Gammaproteobacteria; order Aeromonadales; family Aeromonadaceae; genus Aeromonas; species Aeromonas sp. SCS5. Next base: position 326,275 of record NZ_LFCS01000003.1, on the reverse strand, counting down.
AACAGACCCTTCTCGCCCTGACGCTGAGCGGCCTGCTGGCTCTCTCCCCCCTCGCCCTGCAGGCGGCCGAAAGCTCGATGCAGATAGAGAGCGACCTCAATACCCTGGTGAGCAAGCGCCAGGTGGTGGACATGCTGCTGGCCGAGGCGCAGCAGATCTACAAGTCGCCGGCCAAGATCTCCCACGCCGGCTTTACCGCCAAGATGCCGAGCAACATGGAGCTGGTCACCAACCGGCTGCTGGCGGCCTACAAACTCGAACCCTATCGCACCGACCTGCTCATCTCGGCGGCCAACGCCCAGATCTACAACGGCAATATCGACCGCGCCATCTCGCTGCTGGAGCAGGCGCAGGCGGTCGCCCCCGATGACCTCGACATCAACAGCTACCTCGCCATCTGGCAGCTGGTGAAAGGAAACAAGGAGGCGTCGCGCACCGCCCTGGCCAAGGTAGCGGATCGCAACGGCGGACGCGCCGCCGATCTGGACAAGATCATCGCAAGGGTGCAGCGGGTCACCACCATGGCGCTGCAGACCGAGCTGACCGAGGATCAGCTCAAGGCAAGCAAAGAGGGTAAACGCGCCATCGTCACCCTGGGTTACGCCCTCAACCCCGACGGCACCATGGACCGGATCCTGCTGGGCAGGCTGCAGGCCACCCTCAAGCTCGCCAAGACGGATCCCGATTCGCTCATCATCCTGACCGGCGGGGTGCCGCAAAATCACCAGACCGAAGGCAAGCTGATGGCCGACTGGCTGGCCAATCACGGCATCGACCGCAGCCGCCTCATCGAGGAGAACTACGCCACCAGTACGGTGGAAAATGGTCTCTACAGCGCCTATGCCCTCGCCCGCCACCAGATCAACTATGCGGTGCTGGTGAGCTCCGCCAGCCATGTCCGCCGCGGTCAGGCGGTGCTTGAAACCGCCTGCGACCAGACCGGCCCGGCCGGGCTGCAGGTGGTGAGCGTCAGCTTCCCCGACAAACCACTCGAGGATCTGGCAAGCGTGAGCCAGAGTGAGCTGCTCGGCATCTACCGCGATGTGCTACGTACCTACGGTATGTGGAGCTACCGCTCGGCCCCGCTGATTGAACGCTAACGAACCTGCAATCAGCCCAAGTCACAGAAACAGAGAGGGAGGCATGATGCCTCCCTCTTTCGTTTGTACGTTTCACCACACCTGTCAGCTGGCGATAAAGCCCTGCGAGGGGCCCGCTTTGGGATCATCGCCGAAGCGGTTCGGCCCCTGCTGGCCGTTGCAGACCATAAAGTAGATGAGCACCAGGGTGCCGATAACGGGGATAAGGCCGATCAGCAGCCACCAGCCGCTGCGGTCGGTGTCATGCAGACGGCGCACCGCCACGGCGAGGGACGGGAGCAATACTGCCAGCGAGTAGATGGCGCTCAGGATCTCCTTGTCGCTGCCAATCAAGCGATCCACCATCCCCACCAGCAGCATGAATACGACGTTGCAGAGCACGAACATCCAGTATTCGGTGCGACGGGCCCGCCCGCTGAATACCGCATATTGCTTGAGTACCGAGATATACCAGTTCATTTCGCCTCCAGACTGTTTTCAAAAACAAGTAGTTGCAGATCCGAACCGAGCTTAGCGCGATCAGTGCCAGCCGTCGATGACCAGCAGCTCCAGATCCCGGCGGCTGATGCGCTTGCTGTCCACCTTGACATAGACAGAGCGTTCGGAAGCAGCCAGCAGCACATCGCTCACCCCTTCGCAGGCGCGGATCTTCTGCTCCAGAGCCGTATTGGCCTCCACCCCTTCCGGCAGCACGATGCGCAGACTGCTCACGTAAGGGGGCTCCTGCATGGTGAGACTGACCCCGAGCCAGAGCAACGCCAGCGCGGCGCAGCCGCCAAACACCAGCGAGGCGCCACCCAAACTGTAGAGCAGACCGCCGAGGCTACCACCGATGGCCACCCCGATGAACTGGCTGGTGGAGTAGATCCCCATGGCGGTGCCCTTGTAGCCAGGGGGCGACTCCTTGCTGATAAGAGAGGGCAGCAGCGCCTCCATCACGTTGAAACCGATGAAGAAGATCTGCAGGCCGGCGAGCAGGCCCCACAGCTGCAGCCCGCTTTGCCAGAGCACCAGCTCGGCGACGAGCATCACCAGCACGCAGATCTGGAACACGAGCTTCATCTTTCTGCGCTTCTCGGCATAGATGATGAAGGGCACCACGCTGACGAAGGCGATCAGCATGGTGACCAGATAGGCTTGCCACTGGCTGTCGCGGGGCAAACCGGCGCGCTCCAGCAGCGGCGGCAACGCCACGAAGCTCGACATCAGCAGGGTATGCACGCAGAGGATGCCGAAGTTAAGCTTGAGCAGGTGCGGATTGGTCAGCACGGTGCGCATCCCCCCCTTCACCATGCCGGACTCGCGATTGAGCAGGTGGTCGCTCGGAGTCGGCACCAGCCAGAGGGTGACGGCGATGCCCCCTAGCGCCAACAGGGCGATCAACCAGAACAGGCCGGAGAGCCCCAGCGCATGGGTGATGAGGGGGCCGGTCACCATGGCAATGGCGAAGGTGATGCCAAAACTCACCCCGATAAAAGCCATCGCCTTGGTGCGGTTCTGCTCGCGGGTGAGATCAGACAAGAGCGCCATCACGGCGGCGGAGATGGCGCCGCTCCCCTGCAGGGCGCGGCCGAGGATGACCCCCCAGATGGAGTGGGTCAGCGCCGCGATCACGCTGCCGAGGGCAAACATCAGCAGGCCGCCGACGATGAGGGGCTTGCGGCCCACCTTGTCGGAGAGCAGACCGAACGGGATCTGAAACAGCGCCTGGGTCATGCCGTAGATGCCGATGGCCAGGCCAATCAGCGCCTCGGAGGCCCCCGCGAGAGACATGCCGTAGGTGGTCAGCACCGGCAGCACCATAAACATGCCGAGCATGCGCAACGAGAAGACGGAGCCGAGCGCCCAGGTGGCACGGCGCTCGCCCCTCGTCATGGTGAAATCATTCATGATGGCCTCGATAGGTCAGAGAAAAAGAAGAGTAACGGGGTGGCCGACAGCTGCCATGCCACACCCGATATATGGGAAAAGTGCCCGACGGGGCGGCCCCATAATAACAGAGCCGGGAAAGTTCCCGGCTCTGGATTTCATGCATTTTAGGGGGGCAAGTCACACTATCAGGGCAGCATGCTCACCAGCACGGGAGCTGCTTCCGGTTGGAAATCCACCGACATCATCACGCTGAGACAAGTGATGGTGACGATGGAGAACATGAACAGCTTGCGGGCCCAGAGTGCATCATCCACCAGCTGCTTGTAGCCAGACAGCGCCATCCCCAGCCACCAGACGCTCACCGCGGTGGCCACCACCAGATACTTGTAGCCGGCATAACCGCCGAGGAACAGCATCAGGGTCGGCACCATGAAGGCCAGGATGTAGAGGGTGATGTGGAGCTTGGCCACCGGGATCCCCTTCACCACCGGCAATACCGGGATGTTGGCAGCCTGATAATCCTTGAAGCGGAAGATGGCGATCGCATAGGAGTGCGGCATCTGCCACAGGCTGAAGATCGCCAGCAGGATCAGCGCCCCCGAGTCGAACTGACCGCTCACCGCACAGTAGCCGATGACAGGTGGCGCAGCGCCGGAGAGGCTGCCGACCAGGGTGCCGTAGACCGAGTGACGCTTCATGTAGAGGCTGTAGACCCCCACATAGACAATGAAGCCCAGCACTGCCAGCAAGGCGGCCAACGGATTGGCCGCAAAGTAGAGCAGTGCAATGCCTGCAATGCCGAGCGCGGTGGCGTACCAGAGCGATACGCCGGGGGCGATCAGACCCTTCACCAGAGCACGGTTCTTGGTGCGCTCCATGATGCAGTCGATGTCCCGGTCGATGTAGTTGTTGAACACGCAACCGGAGGCGACCACCAGTGATACACCAGCCATGGTCAGAATGAACAGGGGCAAGTCCATGCTCCCCTTGGAGGCCAGCAGGAATCCCCCGATAACCGAGATGAGGTTACCGAAGATGATGCCCGGCTTGGTCACTTGCAGGTATTGCTTCATCATCATTGCCAGCCTGCTCAGTGGACCATCATGTTGATGTTGAGGTTGTACATGATCCACAGGGAACCCACGATCACGATGGCGATGATGAGCACGGTAAAGACCAGTGCCACCAGATTCCAGCGCTCCTCGGACGAGGTGTTCATGTGCAGGAAGTAGACCAGATGGACGAAGATCTGCACCACCGCCATGCCGACCACAGTAGCCAGCACGGTCCCGTGGGAGGCGGAGCCATCCATCACCATCCAGAACGGGATCGCGGTCAGAATGACTGACAGCACGAAGCCGGTCAGATAGCTCTTGGCGCTGCCGTGGCTGGCGCCGTGATTGTCAACGGAATGACTCATTTACATTGCCCCCATCAGATAGACCACGGTAAAGACGCAGATCCACACCACGTCGAGGAAGTGCCAGAACAGGCTCAGGCACATCAGGCGGGAGCGGTTGCGATCGGTCAGCCCCTTCTTGGCCACCAGCACCATCATCACGATGATCCAGATAAGGCCGCTGGTCACGTGGATACCGTGGGTACCGACCAGAGTGAAGAAGGCGGAGAGGAAAGCGCTGCGATCCGGGCCGTAGCCCTCGGCGATCAGGTGATGGAATTCGTAGATCTCCATCGCGATAAAGCCGGCACCCAGCACGAAGGTCACCAGCAACCAGCCGTTGATGGCGGATAGCTGGTTCTTGTTCATCGCCAGCATGGCAAAACCGAAGGTGATGCTGCTAAAGAGCAGCAACATGGTTTCGCCAAACACGAACGGCAGCTCGAAGATATCCTTGCCGCTCGGGCCGCCGGCGGTGCCGTTGACCAGGACTGCATAGGTTGCAAACAGGCATGCAAACAGGATGCAGTCACTCATCAGGTAGATCCAGAAACCGAATACCTTGTTGGCACCGGCATCGTGGTGCCCATGGTCATGGGCACCGTCGTGAGTGTGATGTAGAACGTCGGTCGCCATTGCTTCACGCCACCTTGTTGATATTTTCAAAATGCTGACGCTCGATCCGCTCGATCTCGTCAACCTGCACGTAGTAATCCACGTCGTCGTTGAAGCTGTGGATGATCCAGCTCGCAATCATGCCGATGAAGCCGGCGATGGCCATCCACCAGATGTGCCAGACCATGGCAAAACCAAACACGGTGGCAAAGCCTGCGATGATGACCCCTGCCCCGGTGTTCTTGGGCATATGGATCGGGTCGTAGTGCTCGGGCTGCTGATAGGCAGAACCGTCCTGCTTGGCATCCCAGAAGGCATCCAGCCCCTTGATCTTCGGCTCGATGGCGAAGTTGTAGAAGGGCGGCGGGGAAGAGGTTGCCCACTCCAGGGTTCGACCACCCCAGGGGTCACCGGTCAGATCGCGGTTCTGCTCGCGGTCGCGGATGCTGACCACCAGCTGGATCACCTGGCACAACACACCCACGGCAATCAGCGCGGCACCACAGGCAGCCACTACCAGCCAGCCATGGAACTGGGGATCCAGATGCTGGCTGACGCGACGGGTCATGCCCATGAAGCCCAGCACGTAGAGCGGCATGAAGGCGACGAAGAAGCCGACAATCCAGAACCAGAAGGCGCGCTTGCCCCACACATCGTTGAGCTTGAAGCCGAACGCTTTCGGGAACCAGTAGGTGATACCGGCGAAGCAGCCGAACACCACACCGCCGATGATGACGTTGTGGAAGTGGGCGATCAGGAACAGGCTGTTGTGCAGCACGAAGTTGGCCGCCGGTACCGAGAGCAGTACCCCGGTCATGCCGCCGATGCTGAAGGTGATGATGAAGCCGACGGTCCACAACATGGGCGAGGTGAACTCGATGCGACCGCGGTACATGGTGAACAGCCAGTTGAAGATCTTCACCCCGGTCGGGATGGAGATGATCATGGTGGTGATGCCGAAGAAGGCATTCACGTTGGCGCCGGAGCCCATGGTGAAGAAGTGGTGCAGCCAGACGATGAAGGAGAGCACGGTAATGGCGACGGTCGCCCACACCAGCGAGGTGTAACCGAACAGCTTCTTCTTGCTGAAGGTGGCCACCACTTCGGAGAAGATCCCGAACACCGGCAGCACCAGAATGTACACCTCGGGGTGACCCCAGGCCCAGATCAGGTTGATGTACATCATCATGTTGCCACCCATGTCATTGGTAAAGAAATGGGTGCCGAGGTAACGGTCGGCGGTGAGCAGGGCCACCGTGACGGTCAGGATCGGGAAGGAGGCGATGATCAGGATGTTGGCGCACAGGGCCGTCCAGGTAAACACCGGCAGGCGCATCATGGTCATGCCTGGGGCGCGCATCTTGATGATGGTGGCGAAGAAGTTGACGCCGGTCAGCAAAGTGCCCAACCCCGAGATCTGCAGGCTCCAGATCCAGTAGTCGACCCCGACCCCCGGGCTGTACTCCAGCCCCGACAGCGGCGGATAGGCCAGCCAGCCGGTCTGGGCAAATTCACCAACCCCGAGGGAGATGTTGATCAGCACCACGGCGGCGGCGGTGAACCAGAAGCTCACGTTGTTGAGGAAGGGGAAGGCCACGTCACGGGCGCCGATCTGCAGCGGCACCACAATGTTCATCAGACCGATCACCAGCGGCATCGCCACAAAGAAGATCATGATGACGCCGTGGGCGGTGAAGATCTGGTCGTAGTGATGCGGTGGCAGAATGCCGTCGCTGCCGGCCGAAGCCATCACCTGCTGGGTCCGCATCATCACCGCATCGGCGAAGCCGCGCAGCAACATGACCATGCCGAGGATGAGATACATGATCCCGAGGCGCTTGTGATCCACCGAGGTGAGCCACTCTTTCCACAGATATTGCCACTTGCCGAAATAGGTGATGAGACCGGCGACAGCCAGCCCCCCCAGAATGATTCCGGCCACCGTCACCATGATGATGGGTTCATGGTATGGAATGGCGTCGAGCGTTAATTTTCCAAACATCGTTATTCCTCGGATCCCGCTTTCACAGAGTTGTCATCCATTGCCATCTTCATATGGCCGGCATGATCCATGTGTTCGTCTTGCGCCATGCCGCCATGGTTCATCTGTGAGTGATCCATCCCCTGATGGGTCATGGTCTCCCCCTGCGCCATGGGCATCTCGTGGGTCATCCCCTGATGCTGGCCGTGCTTCATGTCACCCATGAACTTGTTGATCAGGGTGGCAAACAGTTTCGGGTCGGCACTGGAGAAGTACTCCACCGGATGGAACTCGCTCGGTTTGGCCAGCGCATTGAACTGATCCATGGTGATCAACTGTTTTGGCGACGCCTTTACCTTGGCAACCCAGGCATCAAAACCAGCCTGATCCGGTGTAGCGATGGCATTGAACTTCATGCCCGAGAAACCGGCACCGCTGTAGCTGCTGGAGATGCCGTCATATTGGCCCGGCTCGTTGGCGATAAGGTGCAGCTTGGTCTGCATGCCCGCCATCGCATATATCTGGCCGCCCAGACGCGGAATGAAGAAGGAGTTCATCACGGTATCGGAGGTGACCCGGAAATTGACCGGCGTATTGACCGGGAAAGCCAATTCATTAACCGATGCAATACCCAGTTCTGGATAGACAAACAACCATTTCCAGTCGAGGGAAATAACATCGACCTGAATCGGTTTCACCGTGGAATCCAGCGGTTTGTAAGGATCCAGTTCGTGAGATGTTTTCCAGGTAATAGTGGCAAGAATAACGATAATAATGACGGGAACGGTCCAGACAACCGCTTCAATCTTGTTGGAGTGAGACCAGTCAGGGGTATATTTGGCGTCGGTATTAGAAGCTCTGTATTTACGAGAAAATACCACGGCCATAATAATTACAGGGATCACCACGATTAACATCAGACCAAGGGCCGTCAGTATCAGTGATTTCTGTTCCAGACCAATCTGCCCTTTGGGGCTCATCAGAGCCATGTCACAGCCAGTCAGCATGCCGGCGGCCGCGAGCAACAGCAAAGCACCCAAACCCCTCTTTAATGCAAAAGGTTTCATGCAGCGTCCTTTATATTCGCAAGGCTAAAGTTGTAAAAAAACGCATCATTCTGAACAAAACCTGACTATGTGAACAACATGAAAAATTAATCTCGATGTTGTGCCCAGGTTGGCGTTTGCATGTAACAGTTGTTAACCCGTGACCAATAACCGGCTGCATAAAACACGCTGATCATTAATTCATCGCACCCTGCTTTTATTTCAATCAGCTTGGCGCCAGAGCAAGAGAACCGCACACAATTAACCTTGTATTATTCATGGTCAAATAACGGAATTTGAACTATCTGCATAAAATACATGCACTATTTCCGCACTGTTTTTGTGCCCTCTGGAAATATGAAAAACGAAAAGGAACTCAATCAAAACCATAATTAATCAAAATGAGTTCAAATTAATTCCATGGATTCGGCAAGGTTTTGTCTCATAAATATGCAAAGTAGAGACATCTACCCCTGTTTTGGCCATTACAAGCTTCATCATTTTGTTTAATAAGTTATTATCAAAGCCATGGACTCTACCGGGATATGACGGTAGGTTGCGTCCCCTTGCTGCTTGCCAGCTACCATTTCAGCTCTGTGCTTTTTTTCAACGCTTCAAACAACAGGGATTGCCATGAGCATCACACGCAGAGATTTTCTCAATGGCGTCGCCATCACCATCGCAGCAGGCATCGCCCCCATCAACCTGCTCAAGGCTGCCGAAGGCGGCAGCGCGCTGGCTGACAAGACGCTGGTCTACCCGCCCGCCCTCACCGGCTTGCGCGGCAACCACCCGGGCTCTTTCGAACCGGCTCACAGCATCGCCCGCGATGGCAAACAGTATGACTTTGCCAATGTTCCCCTTGAGGGAGAGTACGATCTGGTGATCGTCGGCGCCGGCATCAGCGGTCTGGCCGCCGCCTGCTTCTATCAGCAACTGCTCGGCGCGGATAAAAAGATCCTCCTGCTCGACAACCACGATGACTTCGGCGGCCACGCCAAGCGCAACGAGTTCACCACCCCCGATGGCCTGCAGCTGGGCTACGGCGGCAGTGAATCCCTGCAATCACCGCGCTCGGTTTACAGCCCGGTGGCGCTCGGTCTGCTCAAGGCGCTGGAGGTCAACATCGACGAGCTGGCCGCCGGTTTCCAGCAGACCTTCTATCCGGATCTGGGGCTCAGCCGCGGCGTCTATTTCGACGAGAAGCACTTTGGCGTCAACAAGATAGTGAACGGCGATCCGGGCCATAACGTGGCGGATGACATCCCGCGCGATCGCCTGAATGGCCGTCCGCTGGCGGAGTTTATCGGTGACTTCCCGCTCGATGATGCCGACAAGGCCGCCCTGCTGGCACTGCACGAGGAGAAGACCGACTACCTGAGCGGCATGACCCGCGAACAGCAGGATGAGTGGATCACCCGCAACAGCTACACCACTTTCCTGCGCGACAAGGTGGGCCTGAGCGAACGTGCCATCACCTACTTCCAGCAACGTACCAACGATTTTCAGGCCGTCGGCATCGACGCCACCGCCTGCGCCGACGCCCGCCTCTGTGCCCTGCCCGGCTTTGGCGGCCTCAACCTGACGCCGCTCGATGCCGAGGAGCAGGCCGAGCTCGACGATCCCTACATCTTCCACTTCCCGGATGGCAACGCCGGTCTCACCCGCCTGATGGTGCGCAAGCTCATCCCACAGGTGGCACCGGGTCACACCATGCAGGATGTGGTGCTGGCCAAATTTGACTACAGCAAGCTCGACCTGCCGGAGCACAAGGTGCAGCTGCGCCTTGGCAGTACCGCCCTGCAGGCGAAAAACGTGCGCCTCGCCGATGGCAAGCTGGCAGTGGACGTCACCTATATCAAAGAAGGGAAACTGCACCGGGTGCGCGCCAAACAGTCGATCATGGCTGGCTACAACATGATGATCCCCTACATGGTGCCCGAGATGCCCGAGCCCCAGAAGGAGGCGCTGCGCCAGAACGTCAAGGCTCCGCTGGTCTACACCAAGGTGGTGATCAAGAACTGGCAAGCCTTCGTCAAGCTCGGGGTGCACGAGGTCTACTCCCCGGCAGCCCCTTACAGCCGGGTCAAGCTCGACTATCCGGTCAGCATGGGTGGCTATGAGCATCCCAAGAGCCCGGATCAGCCGATGTGCCTGCACATGGTCTATGTGCCGACCCTGCCGGGCAGCGGCCTATCAGCCCGCGAACAGTCCCGCAAGGGGCGCGCCATGATCCTTGGCATGCCGTTCGAGCAGCATGAACAGATGATCCGCGAACAGCTGCAGGGGATGCTGGGTAGCGCCGGTTTCAACCATGAGCAGGATATCCTCGCCATCACGGTCAACCGCTGGTCCCACGGCTACTCCTATGTCACCAACACCCTGTTTGATGACGAGGAGCAGTGCGAGAAGTGGATCGAGCTGGGTCGCAAGCCGGTCGGCAACATCACCATCGCCAACTCGGATTCGGGCTGGAGTCCCTACGCCCACGCCGCCATCGACGAGGCATGGCGCGCCGTTAACGAGCTGGTCGCCATGAGCAAGGGAGGTGCCCAATGAGCCGCGCCCTGTCACTGACTGCCAGCGCCCTGCTGCTGGCGCTGCCCGCCCTTGCCGCCCACGCGGCTCCCGCCATGTCGGCCGGTGAGTATGTTGCCAAGCTGGGCGATTGCGCCGCCTGTCACACCAGCGAGGCGAGCAAACCGCTGGCTGGCGGCAAAGGGTTCCCGACCCCCATCGGCACCGTGTTTGCCACCAACATCACCCCCGACAAGAGTCACGGCATCGGCAACTACAGCCTGCCTGAGTTCATCAAGGTGATGCGCGAAGGGGTGGCCCGCGATGGGCATCGCCTCTATCCGGCCATGCCCTACACCGCCTACGCCAAGATGAGCGATGAGGATCTCACCGCCCTCTACCACTACCTGATGCAGGATGTGCAGCCGCTGGCTGTGGCCAACAAAGAGAGCGACATCCCCTGGCCGCTCAACATGCGCTGGCCGCTGATGGGCTGGAACTGGGTCTATCACGACGACAGCCGCTTCACCCCGGTCGCAGGCAAGAGCGAGGAGTGGAACCGCGGCGCCTATCTGGTGCAGGGTGCCGGTCACTGCGGCAGCTGCCACACCCCGCGCGGGCTTGGCATGCAGGAGAAAGCGCTGACCGAGGCGGATCCCGTCTACCTGAGCGGTGCCGCCCTCGACGGCTGGTATGCCCCCGATATTCGCGGCAGCCGCTACGACAAGCAGGCGCTGATCGACCTGCTGAAAACTGGCCGCAGCCAGCATCAGGCGGTCGCAGGCCCGATGGCGGAAGTGATCACTCACAGCAGCCAGTATTTCAGCGACGCCGATCTGGCCAGCATCGCCACCTACCTCACCGACCTGAAAGATGAGCCGGCGGTAGCGAAAGGTGCCCGCGCCTATGCCAGCGCCGGCGGCAAGGCGGACTACGCCATGTACTGTTCCACCTGCCACGGGGTCGATGGCAAGGGCAATGACCACGTCATCCCCTCGCTGGTGAACAATCGCACCGTGCTGGCGGACGATCCGGCGAGCCTGCTCAACGTGCTGCTGCATGGCGCCGAGACGCCCATCACCCGCGGTCATCTCGGCTACCACATGCCGGGCTATGGCTGGACCATGGATGACGAGCGGATCGCCGAGCTGGTCAATACATTGCGCGCCTCCTGGGGCAACGAGGGGCAGGCGATCAAGGCTGCTGCCGTCAAAGCCCAGCGTGAGCTGCACGGCAAGGAGTAAGGGCAAGCCGCTCTCGCTTGGCCAAGCGCCATAAAAAACGGGCCTCCACTGGAGGCCCGTTTGCTATCTGGTGCACTCGGACTGTTTTACCCTTTGCGCGGCTTGGCACCCGGGGCGGCGACGTGACGATAGTCGCCATAGGGGAAGATATTGCGAAAACGCTGGGCCACCGGCTCGGGGATGGAGCGGGAGAAGACCAGCTTGACCCCGTCGCCATCGCGATGTCCCACAATGCGCCCGCGCACTGTTTCGTGGCGCAGGATCTGCTTGGCATGCTCAATAAAGGCGGGCGATACCTTGCCCTGCTTGACCACCACCTTGCCGGGTGCAAGGCGGATCTCGAACAGGGCACCACGCCCCAGCTTCATCAACCACCAGATCAGGGCTATCGCCACTATCAAGGAAATCCAGGCCATCCCAATCCCTCCTAACGTCTTGATATCAGGCAGTATAAGCGCCTGTGCGCCGCGATTGTTTGGCGGGGATCACAGCCGCAACGCAACGCGCGCTACCACGAATCACCGCCAGACCGTCGGGGACGTTTAACGGCGCTTGCCCCAGGCAACCAGCGTCTCGCGATAGAGGGCGAGCAGCGCCTCATCACGCACAGCCACCCCGACCTGCTGCGGACGAAAATCGGCCCAGCCATCGTGGGAGTGGCGCTTGCCATCGAACTTTTGCAGGGTATGACCGATAGCCGGGCCACTGTTGATCACCCGCACCGGCCCCTCACGCAGGGTAAAGAGAGTCGGGTCAATGACATAGGCGATGGCGGACGGGTCGTGGACATGGCAACCGGAGAGTCCCAGTTTCTCCGAGTAAAAACGCAGGTAGAAGCGGCTGACATCCCACAGGAACTGGCCCGGCTCGCCCGCCTCGTCGCGCAGCGCATCGAGATAGTCGCCGCTGAAAAAGCTCTGCTGGGTCACATCCAGCCCGATGATCACCACCGGCCAGTCGGCAGTAAAGACCCGGTCGGCAGCATCGGGATCATCGTGGATATTGGCCTCGGCATAGGGGGTGACGTTGCCGCGATGACCGTTGACGCCAAAAGCGCCCCCCATCACCACCACCTGTTTCACCAGTGAAACAATCTCGGGCGCCAGCTGCAGCGCCAGCGCCAGATTGGTCAGGGGCCCGATGGTAACGAGAGTGATCTCCCCCGGCGCCGCTTTGACCGCCTCGACAATGTACTGCCAGGCGGGACGGGGATCGGGCGCAATATTCACCTCCCCCGCCTCCAGGTCACCAAAGCCGCTCGGGCCGTGAACTATGGTGGTGGGGCCGACCGGATCACGCAGCAGCGGGGCCGCTGCGCCTTTGGCCACATCCGCTTTCATGCCGTACTTCTGTTTGAGCCAGAGGGCGTTGCGGGTGCCATTGGCGATGGTGGCGTTGCCAAAGACAGTGGTGATGGCGAGCAGCTCGATGGCGGGATGGGCCTCGGCAAAGAGGATGGCCATGGCATCGTCGATGCCCGGATCAGTGTCGAGAATAATCTTGTGAGTCTGGATCTTGTCAGTCATATGACCTCCCTGCAACGACAAAAGGGGGAGTCTACCGGGCTCGCCGCCCTTTATCCCGGCAGGGGATCACACCCTGAACCTTTGTTTGCACTTTCCGGCATCGCATCAACGATCCACGCCCCCACAACAAAAAATGGCGCGGCCACTTGGGGCCGCGCCATGACGATTCATTATCTCATTGCCCAGGAACCAGGTTCCCGGCATTGCCGCTCAGCGTTTACGGTGCCAACGCGGCGAGGTGGACTTCTCTCCCCAGGGGGTCACACAGGGGAGCAGAGCCCCTTCAATCACCGCATCGCAGCTGGCCAACGCCTCGGCAATCTTTTGGTGCAGCACCCGCAACACCTTGCCTTCATGCTCGGCCAGCGAGTGGCCGGCGGCAAAGAACTCCGGCTGATACTGCAGCGCCAGCTTCTGGGCAAATTCGTAAGTGTTGAAGCAATCCGGCATCCGCTCAACCACATCTTCAAGCCGGGTCAACAAGCTGTTCAATTCCCTGGTCATAGTGCTCCCTCCGTGCATGTGAATAGCCAAAAACTACCTCTTATTAGATAAGCCACCAACGAGCAAACCACAAAAGTGTGGGGAGGAACACAGTTCTCTCTTGCGTCCAGCCGCCGGTGACAGGGGCAGATGATGCCAGCTTTACACTTGCGCAACAAACGACTAGATTTAGACCGACCAATCAGTCGGTTGTTTTTCAGACGGAGAAGATCATGGGAGTCGCACCGCATCAGCACAGTCCGGAGGATATCCTCGCCATCAAGCTGGCCCTGCCCGAGCAGCTGGAGCGGCTCAAACGGGCGAGCCGGGAACACCCCATGCCGACGCTGGCCGAGCGGCGAACCCAGCTGACCAAACTCAAGCGGGCGCTGCTGGCTCACAAGGAGCTGCTCTGCACGGCGCTGGCGCAGGATTATGGCCAGCGCAGCCACTACGACAGCCAAATCGCCGACATTCTCCCCTGCATCATGCAGATCAACTACACCCAGAAGCGGCTCAAGCGCTGGATGCAGCCCCATCGTCGCCATGCCGGTCTGCTGCTCGCCCCCGCCAAAGTGGAGGTACACTTCCAGCCGCTCGGGGTGGTCGGCATCATAGTGCCGTGGAACTTTCCGGTGATGCTGAGCCTCGGCCCCCTCATCACCGCCATCGCGGCAGGTAACCGGGCGATGCTGAAACTCTCCGAGTTCACTCCCCATACCAACGCCGTGCTGCGAACCCTGCTCACCACCACCTTCAACGAGGACGAGATCGCTGTCATCGAGGGGGATGCCCAGATGGCGGCCGCGTTCAGCTCGCTCCCCTTCGATCACCTGCTGTTCACCGGCTCCACCATGGTTGGCAAGCTGGTGATGGCCGCCGCCGCGCCCCAGCTCACCCCGCTCACCCTTGAGCTGGGTGGCAAGAGCCCTTGCCTCATCGCCCCCGACATGCCGGTTGAGACCGCCATCGAGCGGATGATCTTCGGCAAGAGCCTCAACGCCGGCCAGATCTGCGTTGCCCCCGACTATGTGCTGCTGCCCCGCAGCGAGGTGGAGAACTTTATCGCCGCCTATCGCAACCACTTTGCCAAGCTCTACCCTGCCGGGCTCGCCAGCCCCGACTACGGCGCCATCATCAACGATCGCCAGTATCAGCGGCTGGTCAGCTGGCTCGATGAGGCCAAACAAGCGGGTGCCCAGCTCCACCCCTGCGCCACTCCGGCGCGGGATGATCAGCGCCGCCTTCTGGCCCCGCATCTGCTGACCGGGGTGCCGGGCCACTGTCAGGTGATACAGCAGGAGATCTTCGGCCCGCTGCTGCCGCTTATCCCCTACGACACGCTGGAGGAGGCGCTCGCCTATATCGCCGAACGTCCCCGCCCGCTGGCTCTCTACCTGATGAGCTTCGATCCCGAGCTGCAGGCGCGGGTGACCCGGGAGACCCACTCCGGCGGCATGGCCATCAACGAGAGTCTGTTCCAGGTGGCAGCCGATGATGTGCCGTTTGGCGGCATCGGCGCCTCCGGCATGGGCCACTACCACGGACACGAAGGCTTTCTCACCTTCTCCAAGGCGAAAACCGTGCTGACCCGCGGCAAGTTCACCACCGGCTCCCTGATCCATCCGCCCTACAACAGCTGGATCCAGAAGCTGATGATGGCTTTCTTCCTGCGTTGACGGAGCCCGCCATGACCGACAAGCGCCGCCAAATTCTGGATGCCGCCCTCGCCCTCTGCGCCGAAGATGGTCTGCAGGGGGCAGCCACCGCCCGCATTGCCAAGGCGGCCGGGGTCGCCAACGGCACCCTGTTCCACCACTTCCCGAGCAAAGAGGCACTCATCCTCCAGCTTTATCAGGATGTGAAGACCCGGATGGGCGCTGCCATCTGCGAAGCCGATCCCGATCTGGCACTGCGCGAGCAGATCCACCACTACTGGCAGCAGGCGATGAGCTGGATGCTGGCCCACCCCAACGAGCTCAAATTCGTGCTGGGTTTCTTTCACTCCCCCCTGCTGGCCCGCCCGGCCCGCAGCCAGATCTTGAATGACACTCTGCGTTTTTTGCCCGCTTTGCTGGTCAAGGGGCAAGCCAGCGGCGAGCTGATGCAGGCCCCCGCGCCGCTGCTGCTGGAAGTGTGTCAGGGCCAGTTCCTCGCCTGCGCATCACTCTTTGTCGATCAACCCGAACTTGGGCAGGATGCCCACTGGCAAGCCAGTGCCTTTGCCCTCTTCTGGTCAGCCATCTCAGGAGCCAACCCTTATGACAACTCCGACCGTTGAATCTCTGGCCACACTGGGCCGCCGCCTCTGGATCACCACTCTGCTCTGGGTGGTGGGCCGTACCCTCTGCCGCGCCGCCCGTATCGACGAGGCGGTGCGCCGCGAACTGGCCCCCTTGCCGGATGGCCTGGCCATTCGCCTTGAGGTGGGGGGGCTTGATTACGCTATGAACATGCATAAAGAAGGAGGGCGCTGGTATCCCGGTGAGCCGGCTGCACCCCATGCCACCATCCATCCGCTGCGGGTGCGCTTCAAGCACCCCAATATCGCGTTTCGCGCCCTGAGCTTTCGGCTCGGGGTCAATCAGGCGTTCAGTGAAAACCGGCTGCTGGTGGAGGGGGATCTGACCACCGCCATGCATCTGGTGCGGGGGCTTGAGCAGTTGCAGTCCCTGATCCTGCCTGCCTTTATCGCGCGGCCGCTGCTGCGCCACTATCCGGCCCAGCGCAACAAGCTTGGCCGTGCCTGCAACATTTATCTGGGTCTGGTAACCGGCTGAGCGCAAGGAGCCTTGATATGAGCCGCTATTACGATTTTTTCTGTCCGGTCAAACTGCTGGCCGGTGAACAGGCGCTGGAGCAGCTGGCCAGCGAGCTGGCAAGCCTTGGTGCTCGCCGCCCCCTGCTGCTGACCGACAAGGGGGTCAATGCCACCGGTCTTGCCACCCTGCTGGCCAATGTACTGGCCGAAGGGGAGCTGCCGGTCGCCACCATCTGGGACGAGATCCCGGCCGACTCCTCCACTGCGGTGGTGGAGCGGATCGCCAAGCACTACGCCGAGCTCGACTGTGACAGTCTGGTGGCACTGGGAGGCGGCTCGGTCATCGATACCGCCAAGGCGGTCAATATCCTGGCATCCATGGGCGGTGAACACCTGCTCGACTACTCGGGCGCGGGCTGCCTCACCCGCCCCCTCAAGCCACTGGCGGTAGTGCCCACCACGGCGGGCACAGGTTCCGAGGTAACGCTGGTAGCGGTGATCAAGGATGAGGCGAGCGGGCGCAAGGTGCCCTTCACCTCCCCCTTCCTGCTGCCGCAGCTGGCGGTGCTAGACCCCCGTCTGACTCAGGGACTGCCCCTCAACATCACCGCCGCTACCGCCATGGATGCCATGACCCACGCCATCGAGGCCTTTATCGGCACCGCCAAAAATCCGGTGAGCGATGCGCTGGCCCTGATGGCGGTAGAGAAGATCGCCAATGCCCTGCCTCTCATCCTCAAGGATCCGCAAAACAAGCAGTTGCGGCTGCAATTGGCTGAAGGTTCCACACTGGCGGGCATGGCCTTCTCCAACTCCATGGTGGGGCTGGTGCATGCCCTCGGCCACAGTCTGGGGGCACGCTGCCATCTGCCCCACGGCCTGTGCATGAACCTCTTCCTGCCTACCGTGCTCGATTACAACCGCCCCGAGGTGGATGGCGAGCTGGCCCGCCTGCTATTGCCGCTGGTGGGAGCCGAGCGCTTTGCCGCCACCCCGGCCCACCAGCGGGCCGAGGCGACCATCACCGCCATCCGTACCCTGCGCGATACCCTGTGGCAGGCGGTCAAGCTGCCGCGCACCATGAGCGAGGCGGGGGTGAGCGATCGTTCACTACTCGGGGAGATACGGGATCTGGCCGTCAACGACGGCGCCATGCTGTTCAATCGCAAGGATGCCGACCGTGAGCAGTTGCTCACTCTGCTGGAGCGGGCCTGGGCCTGAACCACGCAGACAAAAGATACCCGGCAGAGCGCCGGGTATCTTTTGAGCAGGATCCCGATATGACGCAGAGAGGGCACATCAGGGGAGGATATTGACCCCATGCTGCCGTTATCTGTTCTATACCTTGGCTAACAGTTATTGTGCAGACAGCCATCTTCATGCCAGAGGTGCCCACCATGAGCGACATCATTCATCAGGCCAACCAGCAGCAATTCATCTGTATGGTGGAGGGGAAGGAGTCGAGATTGCGCTACCGGCGCCTCGATGCCAAGACCATCGATGCCTACAGCACCTTTGTCCCCCCCGAGCTGCGGGTGCAGGGGATTGCCGATCAGCTGGCCCGCGCCCTCTTCAACTGGACTCAGGCAGAGGGGCTCACTATAGTGCCCAGCTGCAGTTACATTGACGTCTGGTTACGCCGAAATGCCAATAGTTGAGCCATTAGATCCCAAGCAAGAACACGCCTTCCAAGCCAAAACCGAAGCGCTGCTGCGGGCCGATCCGCAGCGGATGGCCTGCCTGCAGGCCGCCGCCGAGCTCAATCTGCCCGACTGGGCGCTGGGGGCCGGCTTTATCCGCAACCTCATCTGGGATCATCTCCACCACAAAACCGAGTCAACCCCGCTCAACGATATCGACCTTATCTACCTCGATAGCAGCGACCCGCAAGGGCTGGCCGAAGCAGAGCACGAAGCCTGGCTCGCCAAACGGCTGCCCGGCCAACAGTGGGAAGTGCGCAATCAGGCCCGCATGCACACTCGCCAGCTGGTGGCGCCGTTTGCCAGCAGCCTGGAAGCGCTCAGCCACTGGGTCGAGGTGCCCACCTGCATCGGCGTGCGCCTGACCCAAGATGGCGAGTTCGAGTGGCTTGCCCCCTATGGCTTTGCCATCAACTGGTCGTTGCAAGTGAGTGCCAACCCCAGATGCCGCCAGGACAAACAGATCTTCACCCAGCGCATCAAGGAGAAGCAGTGGCAGACCCTCTGGCCTGACCTTCAGGTAAACTGGCCATAACCTGATTGCAATCTTTCGATAACCTTGGGCACACTAGGGGAAAAGCTGGTTGTAACTCAATGGGTTAAATAATGCGCGACTTCTTCTCTCTCGAACGCTGGCTACCGGGCCTCGCTGCCCTGTTGCAATACCAGCGCGCCTGGTTGATGCCTGACCTTCGCGCTGGACTCTCGGTCGCTGCGGTGGCCCTGCCCGTGGCCATTGCCTATGCCGAGCTCGCCGGGGTCGGCGCCATTGTCGGCCTCTACTCCTGCATTCTGCCCATGCTGGTCTATGCCCTGTTCGGTACCTCCCGCCAGCTGATCGTCGGCCCAGATGCCGCCACCTGCGCGGTCATCGCTGCCGTGGTGACGCCGCTGGCGGCAGGTGACCCGACCCGCCACTGGCAACTGGTAATGACCATGACCGCCATGACCGGTTTCTGGTGTCTGATTGCCAGCCGCTTCAAGCTGGGGGTGCTGGCCGACTTTCTCTCCCGCCCGATCCTGATGGGGCTGCTCAACGGCGTGGCCATCACCATCATGGTGGGCCAGCTCTCCAAGATCTTCGGCTTCACCTTCAGCGAGCGCTATCTCATCGAGCGGATCGTCAACGGCACCACCTACATCACCCAGACCCATCTTCCGACCCTGGCCATGAGTCTGGTGGCACTGGCTACCCTGCTGCTGGCCAAACGCTTCCGGCCAGCCTGGCCCTCCTCCATGGTGGCCATGGTGATCACCGCCGCACTGGTGTGGGCACTCAACCTCGGTCAGTACCATATAGCTACCCTCGGCAAGGTGGGCTCCGGCCTGCCCGCCTTCCAGATGCCGGAATTTCCCCCGGGACTGATGCGGGAGCTGGTGCTGCCGGCTCTCAACCTCGCCATGGTGAGCTTCGTCTCCATGATGCTGACTGCCCGCAGCTTTGCCGCCAAGAACGGCTATGAAATCGATGCGGACAAGGAGTTCCGGGCGCTCGGCATGGCCAACCTCGCCTCGGCCATCTCCCAGGGCTTTGCCATCAGTGGCGCGGATTCGCGCACCGCGGTCAACGACGCCAACGGCGGCAAGAGCCAGCTGGTCTCCATCATCGCCGCCGGGGTGATCGCTCTCATCACCTTCTACCTGACTGCGCCGCTGCAATACATCCCGACCGCAGCCCTCGGGGTGGTGCTGGTGATGGCATCCCTGTCGCTCACCGACTTTCGCGGCCTCTGGGCGCTGCGCCACTCCGACCGCGCCGCCTTCTGGTTGGCACTGGTCACCTTTATCAGCGTGCTCACCATGGGGGTGATCCCGGGGATCACTCTTGCCGTGTTGCTGGGGCTGTTCCAGTTCCTGCGCAATGTGATGCGTCCCACCGACCAGCTGCTCGGCATGGATGACGAAGGGGTGGTGCGCACCCTGGGGGATAACGAGCAGGCCAAGGCGATCCCGGGCATTCTGGTCTATCGCTTCAACTCGCCGCTCACCTACTTCAACGCCCCCTACTTCAAGCGGCGAGTCATGGCCCTGCTGGTGCAGGATCCCCACAATCCCAAGTGTCTGGTAATCGATGCCGTCGCCTGCTTTACCCATCAGGACATCAGCGTGATGAGCATGGTGGGAGAGCTGCACAAGGATCTGAAACGGCGCGGCATCCATATGGTGATGGCGGGGCGCCACGGCCAGATGACCCACTGGCTCAAGCAGGCGGGAGTGCGGGTGGGCGATGAGGGGATCATTCTCTGTCCCGACATGTATCAGGCGCTGCGCATGACCCGCTGCTACCGCGAGCCGGTGTTCAGGGATGACGATGTGGTCGAAAGCACCACGGATGCCATCCTCTCCCGCTGGCCACAGGATGATGCCCTGCCCGACTCGGCACGTCTTACCCTCCCCTGCGAGCAGGAGGCGGGCACCACGCCGGCCTGATCTGCCGACCAGCTCCTCTGGCCGGAGAGTCTCCGGCCAAGGATTGCACCTGCTCCGCGCTTGGTGTTAAATGCCCGACCAGATGGCACCAGATCGTGCCGTCCCAGCTGTTGGACATGTCATGCAAACTCAATCCCACGCAGGCCCGGGCACGCTCTTTGCGCTGACCTGGCCGCTCTTTATCGATCTCGCCCTCCACTTTCTGACCGGCGCTCTCAACACCTTCATGGTGGGACATGTCTCCTATCAGGGGGTCGCGGCACTGGCGGTCGGCAATCAGGTGTTCGATCTGGCCATCACCCTGTTCAGCTTCGTCAGCATCGGTACCAGCGTGGTGATCACCCAGTATCTGGGGGCAGGTGACAGGGAGCGCAGCCGGGTGGTGATCCACACCGCCATCGGCTTCAACCTGTTGATCGGTCTGGTGGCGGCTATCGGCGTGATGGCCGGTGCCAGTACCATGCTGGCGCTGATGAACCTGCCAGCCAACCTGATGAGCGATGGCACCCTCTACCTGCAGATCATCGGCCTCTGCCTGCTGCCGGAAGCGGCGGCGCTCTGTCTGGCGGCGACGCTGCGCGCCCACGGCCATACCCGTCAGGCGATGTATGTGACTCTCATCGTCAACCTCATCACCTTTGTCGGCAACCTGCTGCTGCTCTACGGCTGGTTCGGCCTGCCCCAGATGGGCGTGGCGGGTGTTGCCATCAGCACCGTGGCTGGCCGTCTGGTTGGCGTGGTGATGCTGGTCTGGCTGGTGGCCCGCAAAACCGGCATTCACCTCAAGATCCGCGACATCGTTCACCCCAGCCGGGAGATGCTGGGCAAGGTGCTCCATATCGGCCTGCCTGCCGCCGGCGAGAACCTCTCCTGGATGCTGCAGTTCATGGTGGTGACCGCTTTTGTCGGCCTGCTGGGGGACAAGGCGCTGGCAACCCAGTCCTACTTCTTCCAGATCTGCCTGTTCATCCTGCTGTTTGGCCTCTCCATCGGTCTTGGTAACGAGATCATCATCGGCCATCTGGCGGGCGCCAGACAGTTTGACCGTGCCTATCAACAGCTGCTCAAGAGCCTCAAGCTCGGGCTCGCGGTCACCTGCGTCATCGCCGTGGCGGCGGCGCTTAATGGCCGCACCATCATCAGCCTCTTTACCGATGACCCCGACATCATCACCCAGGTGGCACAGCTCTTTCTCATCAGCCTCATCCTCGAGCCAGGCCGCACCTTCAATCTGGTGGTGATCAACGCCCTGCGCGCGACGGGTGATGCCCGCTTCCCCCTCTACATGGCACTGCTCTCCATGTGGGGAATTGCCGTACCCCTTTCCTATTTCCTTGGTATCATGCAGGGCTATGGACTGGTAGGCATCTGGCTGGCGCTCGCCTGCGACGAGTGGGTTCGCGGTCTGGCCATGTTCTGGCGCTGGCGCAGTCGTCGCTGGCAAAACAAAATCCTAGTTGAAACATAAGCGGAATCAGAATGAAGAAAATCGGACTCTTGCTGACTGCCCTGCTGCTCAGCCCTCTGGCCATGGCGCAAACCGCGCCCGCAGCCCCCAAGACTCAAGCCACCATGACCTGGTATGTGGCCCCCATCGTCATCGATGAGAGCAGCGAGGCCCAGAAGGCGCTGACCAAGGATTTCATGGCCCAGATGATCAAGACCATCAAGATCAACGAGTACCAGACCGGCAAGGCGGTGGGCAACACCAAAAATCCCAAGTGGCTGATCCGCACCAAGCTGATCCCCGCCAGCAGCGAACCGCTGGTCGGCAAGAAGCACCCGCAGGGGCTCACCTACGGCAAGGGCAACCCGACTCAGGAGATCGTCGGTGAGCTGCTGATGAACGGCACTCTGGTAGCTCACATCGGGCAGGGCTGGCGTGAGCCGATTGTTGCCAATACCCCGGTGGCCGAGCGCCTCTCGGTGGCCAACTACCGTTACGCCGTTGGCGATCAGGCCAAGTCGCCTGATCTCGAAGAGCTGGCCGCCCAGATCGGTTTCGAAGCGGGCAAGGTGATCCATCGCGACGGCAAGCCATTGCCGGAAAAGAAAAAGAAGAAAGATCAGACTGACAAGGATAAGGGGTGATTCCCCTCATCACTGAAAAGGGGCCACAAGGCCCCTTTTTGCTATCTGCCGCTCGCCGACCTCATGCCAGTGATGTGATCCGAGCCACGTTTTGGCCCATGCCTTGAATTGAAAACTCATTTATTCCGAATCAATTCAATGCCTTAAAAATAGCCTTTCAAGTATATCCAATCATTGCCCCTAAATTCGATCATGATCACGTTTATCACCGTCGCTAAGGGGTAGCTTGGTCTTACAGGCACAATCAAACGAAACCAAGGAGGCTCCATTACATGTTCCCAGAGTACAGAGAACTCATCTCGAGACTGAAGAGCAGTGATGTCCATTTCCAGAAGAAGTTTGACTTGCACAACGACTTGGATGAGGAGATTAGGAAGCTGGAAAAGCATCACGCCAGTGACTACAGCTCCGAGGTGAAGGATCTGAAAAAACAGAAACTTAAACTGAAAGAGGAGATATACGAGATCCTCAAGCAACATCCACAATAGATGCCTCGACGAATATCAGGATAAGCAACTTATCCTTCAGCCCGGCCAGAGAGCCGGGCTTTTCATTACCCACTCAACCTCACTCCATGCCAAGAAATAGCAATCAAATGGCTCCTCCTGCTGGCGACGGTTTCGCCAACCCCTCTGCACGCTCGCAAAAATGGCGGACAAAACTGGACGGAGCAGAGGTCATGGCTAAGATAGGGGCTCTTGATATCGTGATTTGCTAGGGAGTAGGAAATGGAGTTAGTACTTGGCCCGCTGGAGGCCCGTGTCATCGGGTGCCTGATTGAAAAAGAGATCTGCACCCCGGATCAATATCCCCTCTCCCTCAATGCACTGGTCAATGCCTGCAACCAGAAGAGCAACCGCGAGCCGGTACTGGAGCTTGCCGAGCTCGACATCCGCGCCGTGGTTGACGAGCTGATCCGCCGGCGACTGGTGGTCAATACCGCCGGGTTCAACGCCCGGGTGCCTCGCTATCAACACAGATTCTGCAACACCGAATTTGGCGAACTCAAATTCAGCGCTCAGGAGCTCGGCATCATCTGCGAACTACTGCTGCGTGGCCCGCAAACCCCGGGGGAACTGCGCTCGCGCACCAATCGACTGTGCAGTTTTGATGACGTCACCGAAGTGGATGCGGTGCTGACCCAGCTCATCGAGCGCGGCCCCTATGTGGTCAAGCTGCCGCGTGAACCGGGCAAGCGCGAATCCCGCTACGCCCACCTCTTTAGCGGTGAAGTGGATATTCAGGCGATGATGGAAGCCGCTCCGGCAGCAGCCTACGCCTCTCCTGCGGCGGATCGCCTGAGCGAGCTGGAGCAGGAGGTGAGCGAACTCAAGAGCCGTCTCGCCGCCATGGAAGCCCGGCTGGCGGCGCTGGATGGTCAGGGCTGATACCCTGCTACGCCAGCTGTCTATTTGTCAGGGAGCCGGGGGCAATCCCCCCGGCTCCCTCTGTTTTTTAATGCAGAGGAAGTGCCCGTGATCACCCTGATCAAAGAGTCTGACCACCAGAAGATGCCCTGGAAAAACAAGCAGGGCACCACAGCCCAGATCCTCATCTCCCCCAAGGGCGCGAGCCTCGACAAGCTCGACTTTGACTACCGGCTCAGCTCCGCCCCCATCAAGGAGGCCGGTCGCTTCTCTACTTTCCCGGGTTATCAGCGCATTCTGCTGCCGGTGAGCGGCGCCGGCTTCGTACTCAACGGCCACCCCTATGCCACCTTTGAAGCGGCCCATTTTGGCGGTGATGAGGAGACCCACTGCGAACTGCTGAAAAAAGAGGTGACCGACCTCGGCCTTATCTACCACCCGGACAGGATTGCGGCCAACGTGCGAGTATTGAACCTCCCCTTCCCCCTGACGCTTACCCTCGAGCCAGAGAAAACCTACCTCTGCCATCTGCTGAGCGGCCAGCTCACGGTGCAGGGGCAAGTGGTCGCTATCAACGAAACGCTGGTGGTGAGTGGTGAGGAGAGCATTCACTTCGACTGCCAGAAGAAGAGCACCATTGCCTTCTTTACCCTGCAAGGGAAGTAGCGACGGTACAGCAAAAGAGCATGAAAAAGCCGGGCAATCCCGGCTTTTTCTATTCAGGCTCCCGGCGCGATGCCGGTCATAGCCTTAGTTCACCTTGAAGGCGCCCTTCATCATGGCAAAGTGGCCGGGGAAGGAGCAGAAGAAGGTGAGATCCTTGCCGGCCAGACCGTCGGTCTTGAAGGTCACGCTAGTGCTCTCGCCACCGCCAATCAGCTTGGTGTGAGCCAGTACGCGGGGGTCATCCTTGGGCAAATAGTTGTTCTCGGCACCAGCGCTCATCCCGGCGGTCGCCACGGCCTGATAGTCGGCAGTAGTGGCCAGCACCCAGTTGTGGCCCATGCCGGTAACCGGCAGTTTACCGGTGTGGTTCAGGGTGACGGTTACCTCTTTGCAAGTCGCAGGTACGCTCATCTCCTTGAGGTTGTACTGCATGGCATCATTGCCCTCGATGACCAATGCGCACTCATCGGCCAGTACCGGGGCAGCCAGGGTACTCAGAAACAGCAGGGTAATCGCCTTTTTCATTATCTTCTCCTTTGATTGGCAATGAATGGCAACAGGTTTGCGCAACACTTCTTCAAGAATGGCCGCAAAGATGCTGTCAAAATCGACCTTTATTTTACTCACCTGTATTCAATCGGCTATGAATTTAGCCCGAAGCTGTGGGCCAGCTCACCAGAATAAGCAAAGTCTGTTTAATTTTTTCCGCCATTTTCTCCGGGCAGGGCTCGCCCGTCGCCAACCCCTTGGCTAAGCTAGCGCCCCGACCAGCCCTTCGCCAACAAGAGACCTGCTGATGATGGCCATAACCCCCGCTACCGCCCTGCGCTGCCTGCTGCTGACCCTGCTGCTGGCGCTCACCGGCTGCCAACCAGAGCCCCCGGCCCAAACCCGCATTCAGGGCAAAACCATGGGCACCTACTATGTGGTCACCCTGAGCGATCCCTTCCGCGGTGGCGAACCCGCGCTCAAGAGCGAAGTGGAGAACCTGCTGGCCCGGATGAACAGCGAGATCTCCACCTATGACCCCGACTCGCTCATCTCCCGCTTCAATAAGGGGCCGGCCAACACGCCGTTCGTCATCCCCGCAGCCATGGCCAAAATCGTCCGGCAGGGGATCGATGCAGGTCACCTGACCAATGGCAAGCTTGATGTCACGGTCGGGCCGCTGGTCAATCTGTGGGGCTTTGGCCCGGACAAGCGCCCCGTCAAACGGCCAGATGATGCCGCCATCGCCGCCGCCCGCCACAAGGTGGGCATCGACAAGCTGACCCTGACGCCACAGGGGGATCACTTCCTGCTCGAGAAGTCTATCCCTGACCTCTATCTCGACCTCTCCACCCTCGGTGAAGGGGCAGCCTCGGATGAAATCGCCGCCCTGCTCGAGAGAAAGGGGGTCAACAACTACCTCATCGAGGTGGCGGGTGCGGTGCGCAGCAAAGGCCACAACAGCAAGGGCTCGCCGTGGCGAGTCGCCATCGTCGAGCCCTCCGATCAGCCGGGTGCCTTCTCCGACATCGTCATCCCCAACGGCATGGCTCTCAGCACTGCCGGCAGCTATCGCAACTACTACGAGCTCGATGGCCAGCGCTACTCCCATATCATCGACCCCGCTACCGGCCAGCCCATCACCCACAAGCTGGTCTCGGCAAGTGTCATCACCCCCACGGCGCTGGAGGCCGATGCCTTCGATACCGCCCTGATGGTGATGGGCCCCACTGAGGCGATGGCTTTTGCCAAGGAGCACAAGCTTGCGGTCTATCTCATCGTCAAAACGGACAAGGGATTCGAGGCCCTCCACACGCCCCAATTTGCCCCCTATCTGGCAGAGAAGAAAAAATAAAAAGAGAGGGCCCACAACCGGGCCCTCTCTGTTTCCCGACGTTTCTCCCGCGACGACAGCAGAGCAAGGTATACAAACGACAACTTGGCCAATTGCCTCTTCAGCCGCTTTGGTGGCACACTTTCCCCATCAGCCCGTAGCGCCTCGACCAGACAGATGCAGATACCGGATACCGAGCCCGAAAAGAAAAGCCCAGCCAAGCCCCAGCGCATTCTGATGGTCAACGAGCAACGCTCGTTTCAGGTCATGATGAAGGCGATGCTGATCAATATCGGTATCAGCAACATCACCTTCTCCAACAGCGCCGAGGATGCGCGCCGCCGCTGCCAGAAGGGCAATTTTGACATCTATCTCATCGATTACGATCTCGGGGTCGGCGAGAATGGCCGCCAGCTGCTGGAGAGCCTGCGGGATCAGCACCTGGTTCCTCCCCAAAGCGTGGTGATCATGGTGAGCGGCGACAGCTCCCGCGCCATGGTGCTGAGCGCGCTGGAAGCCGAGCCCGACGAATACCTGATGAAGCCTTTCTCTCAGGAGCAGTTCTCGTTTCGCATCAAACGGGCCCTCGCCCGCCGTCAGGCACTCGCCAGCGTTTTTAGCGCCATGGCGGAGGATGACCTGCCCGCGCTGATTACCGCTTGCGCCGAGCGGGCCGATACGGTTCCACGCTATGCCAACTACTGCCGCTGCCTGCAGGCCGATACCCATCTCAAGCTGGGTCAGGCTCAGGAGGCGCGATCCCTGATGCGCCAGCTGCTGGCCGGGCAGGAGAACAGCTGGGCCCGCCTGACGCTGGGCAAGGCGTGCAACACCCTGGGGCTCCATGAAGAGGCGGTCAGCCACCTGCAGGCGACCCTGAAGAATACTCCCCTGATGGTGGAGGCTTACCGCTGGCTGGCAGAGTCCCAGCTCGCTCTTGGCAACGATGAGGTCGCCCAGCAAGAGCTCAAGCGGGCCGTCGACATCTCGCCCCAGTCAGTCCAGCTGGCTCGCCGATTGGCCGAGGTGTGCCTGCTGCGCCACGATTACGCTCAGGCCAAGGATGTACTGCTCTCTCTCATCGACCTGTCGCGCAACTCGATTCATCGCACCCCCCACTATCTGGGGGCCTATATCCAGACCCTGACCCTATACGCCCTCAACAGCAACGACAGCTACCACATCGCCAACCTGCAAAAGCAGGTCAACTCGGCCCTGTCGCGCATCCGCGATTCGCTGATGATGTCGGAGTTCAACTACCCGGTGTTCGAGCAGATCTGCCAAGCGCGGGTGCAGATTGCGCTGGGAGAGCTGCTCAAGGGCAAGAAGATGCTCTATCGCGCCAACCAGAACTGGCTCGACGAACCGGCCACCATGCCCCCGACCCTGCTCGGGGAGACCATCCTCGCCCTCTATCAACTCGGCGAGTTCGAATATGCCGAGAGTCTGCAAAGCCTGCTGGCCGAGGATGAGGATCACCTGCTCACCACCTGTATTCAGGCGACCCGGGATGACAAGACAGTGCTCGAGCGCCGTCAGCGCTACCAGCAGCTCAACGAACTGGGCATCAAGGCCTATCAGGCGGGCGAGCTGGAACAGGCGCTCGGTCACTTTCGCGAGGCGCTGCGCCGGGCCCCAGCCAACACCGGTGCCGCCCTCAACAAAATTCAGGTGTTGCTGCAACTGATGCAGAAAAACCGCAAGAGCCCGGAGTTTGGTACCGAGTGCAAGGACACTCTGGACATGCTCGACGGCATCCCCCTCAACCCCGCCCAGCAGGATCGTTTTCGCAAGCTGCGTCAGGAGTTCAACCAGTTCAGCTGACCTCGCACTCCCCTTGGGGCGCCTATGCTGAAACCAGACTGGCAGCAGAGGGGGAACAAGGATGGCGATATGTCGTTATCTGGTGGCCGATGGCCGCCACTGCAACGAGGAGGCTGGCGAGCACGATCTCTGCCACTGGCACGACCCGCATACCAATAAACAGGATCCCCACACCGCAGAGGCGCTTGAGCAGTATGTCCGCGCTGGCGGCCTCTGCCACGGCTTGCAGCTGGCCCGCGCCAATCTGGCCGGTCTCAATCTGGTCAACAAGGGGTCCAAACAGGGATTTTTGCTGGAGCAGTGCAACCTCTATCGCGCCAACCTGCGGGGTGGTCACCTCTACGGCCTGCGCATGAAGGGGGGCAGCCTGATGAAGGCCGATCTTAGCGATGCCAACCTGCACTGCGCCATCCTTGATGACGTCAACCTGCTCGGCATTCGCTGGCACAATACCCGACTCGACAACATGCAGACCGGCAAACGGGTGATGCAGGATCGCAAGGGGCGTCGCGAGCGGGATCCCGAGCAGGCTAGGGTCTGGTTCAAGGAGGCCGAAGAGACCTACCGGGATCTGCGCAAAGCCTCGGAGGCGCAGGGGATCTTCACCATGTCCGGCAACTATATCCAGCAGGAGCTCACCATGCGCCGGCTGCAACTGCCGTTCTGGTCGAGCCAGCGTTTCACCTCATGGATAGTCGATCTCTTCTGCGGTTACGGCGAGGCACCGATGCGGGTGGTGCTCTTCTCCCTGCTGCTCATCTTTATCTGCAGCATCTTCTACTTCTTCTTTGGCCTGAGCTTCAACGGCAACCATCTCGCCTATCACCCGGGCGCCCCCTTCGAGCAGAACGCCATCTTTCTGCTGGAGTGCCTCTACTACAGCGTGGTCACCTTCACCACCCTGGGCTACGGCGACTTCACCCCCATCGGCCTCTCGCGCCTCTTTGCCGCCTTCGAGGCCTTCACCGGCAGCTTCACGCTGGCGCTGTTTGTGGTGGTGTTTGTCAAGAAGATGACCCGCTGACGTCTCTCCATGCCAAGCGGGCCGGCCACTGGCGCAAGCCCGCGCCCCGAACTTGCATCCACCGCCGATTCCTAGTCCAATAGCCACTTATAAAAATGACATGAGCATCCCGGACATGAAGATCATCTCTTTCAATATCAACGGCCTGCGCGCGCGCCTGCACCAGCTGCAAGCCATCATCGACAAGCACCAGCCCGATGTGATCGGCCTGCAGGAGATCAAGGTGCACGATGAAGCCTTCCCGCTGGCCGATGTGGAGGCCATGGGTTATCACGTAGAGTTTCACGGCCAGAAGGCCCACTACGGGGTCGCCATCATGAGCAAGCAGAAGCCGGTCAAGGTGGAGAAAGGCTTCCCCACCGACGACGAAGAGGCCCAGCGCCGGATGATCATGGCTACCTTCGAGCGCGAAGATGGCTCCATCATCAAGGTGATGAACGGCTACTTCCCGCAGGGTGAAAGTCAGGATCACGAGACCAAGTTCCCGGCCAAGCAGAAGTTCTACGAGGATCTGCAGCACTACCTCGAGACTAACCACACCCCGGATGACCAGCTGGTGCTGATCGGGGATATGAATATCTCCCCCACCGATCTCGACATCGGCATCGGCGAGGCGAACCGCAAGCGCTGGTTGCGGGATGGCAAGTGCTCCTTCCTGCCCATCGAGCGTGAGTGGATGGAGCGGCTGAAAGGGTTTGGCCTGACCGACACCTTCCGCGCCGCCAATCCCACCGAGTGCGAGCGTTTCTCCTGGTTTGACTACCGCTCCAAGGGCTTTGACGAGAATCGTGGCCTGCGCATCGACCTCATCATGGCCTCCGATGCACTCAAGGACAAGGTGACCGAAACCGGCATCGACTACGAGCTGCGCGGCATCGAGAAACCCTCCGACCACGCCCCCATCTGGGCCTGCTTCGCCTGATGTGGCGCCGGATGCCGCAATGATATCGCCAAACTGTGAAGCGGCTCGCGGTTGCCTGCGATAAAAGGGCGTAAACAGCCTATCCAGACAAGGTGCCTCAGGGCACCTTCTTTTTGCAGCAAGGAGTGCCAGCAGTGACCCCAACTCACCTTCCTCTCTCCCCTGCCCGTTTTCTGGCCCTGCGCCTGTTGCCCGGGGAGGATCTTATCGCCGGATTGCGCGCCCATATGGTCCGGCACGGTCTGCAGGCGGTCTGGATCGCCGGGGCGGTCGGCAGCCTGACCCACGCCAACCTGCGCTATGCCGCCCAGCCCGATGGCACCCTGCTGGAGGGGGCCTTCGAGGTGATCGCCCTTGGCGGCACCCTGGATCCGGAGTGCGAACACCTGCATCTCTCCATCTCTGACGAGCAGGGATTGATGCGCGGCGGCCACGTGCTGCTCGGTTGCCGGGTGCGCACCACCCTCGAGCTGGTAGTCGGAGAGCTGGAGGCGTACCGTTTTGGCCGTGCCCCCTGCCCCCAATCCGGTTATGAAGAGCTGCTCATTACCCCCAGAACCTTGTAAGGATCACTATGTCCGTCAGTAAACTCTCCAGCTACAACCTTGCTTTTATGGTCATCTGCATCGCCATCAACATGGTGGCGGGACAGGCCGTCTCCATGCTCAAGCTGCCCATCTTCCTCGACTCCATCGGGACTGTGCTCTGCGCCATTCTGGCGGGCCCCTGGATGGCGATCGCCACCGGTCTGCTCACCAACCTGCTGTGGGGTCTGCTCACCGGCCCCATCGCCGCGGCCTTTGCCCCGGTCGCCATGATGATTGGCCTCAGTGCCGGTCTGCTGGCTCGGGCCGGTTGGTTCAACAATCTGCCCAAGGTGGTAGTGAGCAGCGTGGTGATCACCCTGGCGCTGACCCTGGTGGCCATTCCCATCCGCTCCTACCTGTTTGGTGGCGCCACCGGCAGCGGTGCTGATTTCGTGGTTGCCTACCTGCACGCCATGGGGAGCGATCTGCAGGAATCGGTCGCCGTCACCGTGCTGGGTACCAACCTGCTGGACAAGCTGCTGACCGTGCTGATCGCCTGGGGGCTGGTACGCCGCCTGCCGCAACGCACCCTGCGCCACTTCCCGCAGATGGCCGCCGTGCGCTGATGCACCCGTTTACCTCCCTCGCACTCTGGCTCTGGTTTTCGGTCACGGCCAGCGTGCTGCCGCCCCCCTGGCTCTGGGGCTGGAGCCTGCTGCCGCTACTTGTTCTGGTGCTGCTGCCGGGTTCCCGCACCCGGCTCAAGCTGGTGCTGGCGGTAATGCTGCCGCTGGGACTGGGGCTCTATCTGGTGCACGGCCCCTGGTTGCGGCTCCTGCTCGGCATGCCAGCGGTTTCAGCCAGCGAAGCGTTTCCCATTCTGCCCCTCTGGTGCCGGCTGCTCGCCTGTCTGGCCAGCGCCCAGCTCTGGCTGTGGGCGGTCTCGACCGAGCGGTTTGTTCATGCGCTCTTTGCCAGCCGGCTGCCCATCGCCCTCTCCTACCTCTGCTGTGGCCCGCTGCTGCTCAAGGAGCAGCTTGGCCACCAGCTGCGCGCTATCAGGGAGGCCCAGCTAGCCCGCGGCGTGCCCTTTGACGGCAATCCGCTGGCCCGGCTCAAGGCCACGCTCCCGCTGCTCTCGCCGCTGGTCGGGCAGGCATTGAGCGAGCTGGCCACCCGCAGCATGGCACTGGATCTGCGCGGCTTTCGCAGCCAACCGACTCGCACCCGCATGACGGAGATCCCGCAGCAACGTTATGAGCCGCTACTGCGCTATCTGCTGCTGTTGCTGGTAGTGCTGGAGATTGTCTGGAGGTGGTGGCCATGATCTCGCTGCAAGGGTTGACCATCGGCCATGCGGCCCACCCTGACCACTTTCAACTGGGCCCACTCGATATCGAGCTGCAAGAGGGCGAATGGCTGGCCATCCTGGGTGGCAACGGGGCAGGAAAATCCCTGCTGGCCCAGCTGCTGGCGGGGGGCTGGTCCCAGCTGCACCTCGACACGCTGGCGGGAGAGGGCGTCATTCTCGGGCAGCCCCATGATAGCGGCCAGCTCAATCACCATGCGGCTGCGCGCCAGTGGGTACAGCAATCCCCTTATCTGCAATTTTCCGGCTGCTGCTTTTCGGTTGTCGATGAGGTGGCGTTTGGCCCGGCCAATCTCGGGTTGCTGCCCGACGAGGTCAACTGGCGGGTATCCGATGCAATGGCGCTCTGTCACTGCGAGGCGCTGGCAACCCGCCATCCCCTCGACCTGTCGGGAGGTGAAGCCCAGCGCGTGGTGCTGGCCTGCGCCCTGGCGATGGCTCCCGAGCTGTTGATCCTCGATCAGGCTTTCAGCCGTCTGACCCCGGCGGCAACCCAGACCATGCTGCGCCAGATCCGCCGCTACAGCGAGGAAAACGGCTGCAGCGTCATCTTGCTGGAGCAGCGGCTTTTTCCGGCCGCTCACTTCTGCGAGCGATTCCTGCTGCTCGACCATGGCCACCAGCTGGCCTGCGGTGAGCTGGGCGAGGTGCTGCCCCATCTGCCCGGGCGGGTGATCCTGCCGGACTCCCTGCGCGAGACGCTACAGGTGCGCGACCCACGCCATCACCCCTACCCCTTGGCCATGTTGCGGGAGTTTTATGCTGA
Organism: Aeromonas sp. SCS5; assembly: GCF_001887375.1. Classification (NCBI taxonomy): domain Bacteria; kingdom Pseudomonadati; phylum Pseudomonadota; class Gammaproteobacteria; order Aeromonadales; family Aeromonadaceae; genus Aeromonas; species Aeromonas sp. SCS5. The sequence continues at coordinate 293,223 of NZ_LFCS01000003.1, read as the reverse complement.
GCTTTGACCACCTCTGCTTCTCATGGGCACCGGACAATCCCTGCCTGCACGACATCACATTGCAGATTGCCAGTGGGGAACAGGTCGCCATCGTCGGGGATAACGGCGCAGGCAAGTCAACCCTGCTGCGACTGGCGGCGGGGCTGCTGGCCCCCACCTCGGGCACGGTGAGCTGGCAACAACAGGCGCTCTGCAAGCAGCGGGCACTGGCCCGTGCCAGTCAGATCGGCTTTCTGTTTCAGGAGTCTGAGCGTCAGCTGTTTCACAGCCGGGTCGAGGATGAAATCGCCTTTGGCCTGCGCCTGCAGAAACTGCCGCGCGAGGAGATCCGGCTGCGGGTCGCCACCGCGTTGGAAGAGTGCGAGCTGACAACGTGGGCGGCCTCCCATCCGCTCGATCTCGATGCCGGTCAGCGGCGCATGGTGGCGGTGGCCTGCCTCCATGCCATGCAGCCCGCCTTGCTGCTGCTCGACGAACCGAGCCGGGATTTCGATCCCCGCTGGCTGGCCATTCTGGAACGCTGGCTGGCCAGCGAGCGGGCGAAGGGCACCACCATAGTGGCCATCAGTCACGACGCCGAATTTGTCAGACGCAACTTCACCACCCTGATCGAGCTGAAAGCAGGGCATCTGATTGGCCACGGCCGCACCAGCGAACGACTTGCAGCCCTCAACGGTTACCGCCCCCACCACAGTAGTGCCATGCTGCTGGCCGCGCTCGACCAGCACAGCTAACTCCCTCTTTTTCCATCAAAACAGCACGAAACCTCGTCACTTGGGGACAAATTGTCCCCTTGAGAAGGTTCGGTTCAAGGTTGCCGGCCTATCATCCCCCTTCCACCCCAAGAGAAGCTGTTTTTTATCATGACGTTAATGATCCAGATGGAGAAAAATACCGGACACCCTCGCCGCTATGGTGCCAGCAAAGAGATTGGCAGGTTTGGTGCAGATGCCCCGCTCAAGCGTGCCCTGCTGACTCTGGCGCTGATCGGCGGACTGAGCGGTTGTGGCGGTGAATCCACCCCGGCGGCCCAGAGTGTTCCGGCCTTCCCTGTCGTGGTCAATGAAGTGACCCTGACCGATGTGCCGCTCACCACCGAGATGGTGGGCGAGACCGCCGGTTTTCGTGAAATTGAAGTGCGTTCGCGGGTGAGCGGCATTCTGCTCAAGCGCACCTATGTCGAGGGCCAGCCGGTTACCGCCGGTCAGCAGCTGTTCCTCATCGACCCCGAGCCCTACAAGGTGGCCCTCGAACAGGCCAAGGGCGCCCTTGCCCAGGAGCAGGCCCGTCTCAACAAGGCGCGCGCCGATCGCGACCGCATCATCCCGCTCTTCAAGCGTCAGGTGGTGAGCCGCAAGGATTATGACGACACCCTTGCCAACTACGAGGCGGCCGTCGCCAGTCTGCAGGCGGTTCAGGCCAAGGTCAAAGAGGCCGAACTCAACCTCAGCTACACCGAGGTGACCGCCCCCATCGACGGCATGGCGAGCAAGAGCTCCCAGTCCGAAGGCAGCCTTATCTCCACCAGTGGCGACAGCAGCCTGCTGACCACCATCACCCAGTTCAACCCGCTCTACGTCAACTTCTCCTACTCGGAGCAGGATCGCCTCAACTTCGAGAACTCGGTGAAAAAAGGGTTGATTGAATCCAAGGATGCCACCAACTGGCGCACCCACATCCGTCTGGCTGACGGCTCCGTCTATCCCGAGGCGGGCAAGCTCAACTTCTCCGACAACCGGGTCGATCCGCAGACCGGCACCATCCGTGCCCGCGCCATCTTCGACAACAAACATGGCGTGCTGATGCCGGGCCAGTTCGTGCGCATGACCATCGATCTGGGCACCCGCAAAAACGCCATCGTGGTGCCGCCGCGCGCCATCGTTCAGTCCCAGGCTGACCGCATGGTGATGGTGGTGGATGCCGACAACAAGGTCGTTCCCCGTCCGGTCAAGCTGGGCGCAGTGGTTGCCGATGGCGTGCTGATCGACAGCGGCCTTGAGCCGGGCGAGCACTACATCGTCGAGGGGCTGATGAAAGCCCGCCCCGGCAGCGTGGTCAAGCCGGTCTCTGCCGAAGAGATGCAGGCCATCAGTGCCAAGCTGGTTCGACAGTCCGCGGCCAAGTAAGGAGTTCGCATGTTTTCCAAGTTCTTTATCGAACGCCCCATCTTCGCCAGCGTGATTTCGATCATTATCGTGCTGGGCGGGCTGGCGGCGATGCGATCGCTGCCCATCGAGCAGTACCCGCAGATCACCCCGCCGGTGGTCTCGGTGACCGCCTTCTATCCGGGCGCTACCCCGGAGGTGATCTCCCAGACCGTTGCCGCGCCGCTTGAGCAGCAGATCAACGGCGTGGAGCAGATGATCTACATGCAGTCGGGTTCTGCCTCCAACGGTCAGATGAACCTCAACGTCTACTTCGAGATCGGCACCGACCCGGATCAGGCCACCATCAACGTCAACAACCGGGTCTCGGCCGCCATGGCCCAGCTGCCGGAAGAGGTGAAAAAGCAGGGGGTTACGGTCAAGAAGAAGTCCACCGCCATCCTGCAGGTGGTGACTTTGCAATCGCCAAACGGCTCATTTGATACCACCTATCTCTCGAACTACGCCCTGCTCAACATCATCGACGAGCTCAAGCGGATTCCCGGCATCGGTGATACCACCTTGTTTGGCGGTACCGACTACGCCATGCGCATCTGGCTGCGGCCGGATCGACTGGCCCAGCTCGAACTCACCCCGAGCGATGTGATCGGCGCCATTCGTGAACAGAATACCCAGTTTGCGGCAGGCAAGATCGGCGCCCAGCCCACCTCGGCTCCTGTCGATTTCACCTACACGGTGCAGACCAAGGGACGGCTGGAGGATGTGAAGGAGTTCGAAAACATCATCGTTCGCTCCACGCCTGACGGCTCCAAGATCCGGGTGAAGGATGTGGCGCGGGTCGAGCTCGGCGGCAAGGATTATGACGTCCTGGCCCGGGCCAACGGCAAACCGGCCATCGGTATCGCCACCTACCTGCAACCGGGCGCCAACGCTGTGGCGGTAGCCGGTGCGGTGCACGACACCATGGAGCGGCTCAAGGCCCGCTTCCCGCAGGATGTGGAGTACCAGATCCCCTACGACACTACCGAGTTCGTGAAGATCTCCATCGAGGAGGTGGTCTACACCCTGTTCGAGGCGATCGTGCTGGTGTTCGTGGTGGTCTATCTGTTCCTGCAGAACTTCCGCGCCACCCTGATCCCCTGCATCGCGGTGCCGGTATCGCTGATCGGTACCTTCGCCGGCATGCTGGTGTTGGGCTTCTCCATCAACCTGCTCACCCTGTTCGGCATGGTACTCGCCATCGGTATCGTGGTGGATGACGCCATCGTGGTGCTGGAGAACGTCGAGCGGATCATGCAGGAGAAGAAGTGTTCGCCCAAAGAGGCGGCCATTCTCGCCATGCAGGAGGTCTCTGGCCCGGTGGTCGCCATCGTACTGGTACTCTGCGCCGTGTTCCTGCCGGTCGCCTTTATGGGCGGCATGACGGGGGTGATGTACAAGCAGTTCGCCATCACGGTTGCCGTATCGGTGGCCATCTCCGGTCTGGTGGCACTGACCCTCTCCCCGGCTCTCTGCGCCGTGTTGCTCAAAGAGGGGCACCACAAACCGGCCCGTTTCTTCGTCTGGTTCAACGACAAGTTTGATCAGCTGACCCGTGGTTATGTGCGTGGCGTGGCCTTCCTCAACCGTCGGGTGGCCGTGGCCTTTGGCATCATCGCTGTCCTGCTGCTCTCCATCTACGGCCTCTTCCTCAAGGTGCCGGGCGAGCTGGTCCCGAACGAAGATCAGGGTTACCTCATCTCCGCAGTGATGCTGCCGGATGCCGCCGCCATGACCCGTACCCAGGCGGTCGCCAACCAGTTCGACAAGATCGCCATGGCCAACCCCAACGTGAAGGATGTCATCACCTTCTCGGGCTTTGACATCCTCTCCAGCGCCATCGTCAGCAACAGCGGACTCACCTTCATTACCCTGAAGGACTGGAGCGAGCGCAAAGAGGCGGGAGCCGACTCCTTCTCGCTGGCCAAGACCCTGCAGGGGATGAGCCTGATGGGGCTGGCGGACGGCTTCGTCGCCTCCTTCAACCCGCCACCCATTCAGGGGATGTCCACCACAGGCGGCCTTGAGGGGTATCTGCAGAATCGCGGCTCGGGCAATGCCCAGGAGTTCTCGGCTGAAGTGCAGCGCTTCCTCGAAGCGGCCAAGGAGCGCCCGGAGTTTGCCAGCGTAACCACCACCTACCGCGCCAACGTGCCGCAGGTCTATCTCGATCTGGATCGGGAGAAGGCCAAGGCGCTGGGGCTGCCCATCAACGCGGTGTTCGACACCATGCAGGCCACCTTTGGTCAGGTCTATGTCAACGACTTCAACCAGTTCGGCCGTACCTACCGGGTACAGTTGCAGTCCGAGGCGGACTACCGCGCCAAGAAGAGCGACATCCGCAACGTCTATGTCCGCTCCAACAAGGGGGAGATGATCCCGCTGAGCAGTCTGGTCACGGTGCGTGACGCCACCGGCCCCGAGCTGGTCGAGCGCTTCAACATCTTCCAGGCGGCCAAGATCATGGCGCAACCGGCGCCGGGCTACAGCTCGGGTCAGGCCATCGCAGCGCTGGAAGAGGTGGCCAACAACACCCTTGGCAACGACGCCAAGCTGGAGTGGACCGGCTCCGCCTATCAGGAGAAGGCGGCGGCCGGCAGTGCAGGCATGGCCTTTGGCTTTGGCATCGTGATGATCTTCCTCATTCTGGCCGCCCAGTATGAGCGCTGGAGCCTGCCGTTTGCGGTGATCACCGCGGTGCCGTTCGCCCTGTTTGGCGCTCTGCTGGCCACCTGGCTGGTGGGTCTGACCAACAACGTCTACTTCCAGATCGGTCTGGTGACGCTCGTCGGGCTGGCGGCCAAGAACGCCATCCTGATCGTGGAGTTCGCAGTGATGAAGCACGAAGAGGGGATGAGCCTCATCGAGTCGGCACTGGAGGCGGCGCGCCTGCGTTTTCGCCCCATAGTCATGACCTCGCTCGCCTTTATCCTCGGCTGTGTGCCGCTGGTCACCTCCAGCGGCGCCGGTGCGGCGAGCCGTCACGCCCTCGGCTGGCCGGTCATCGGCGGCATGCTGGCCGCGACCTTTATCGCCATCTTCTTTATCCCGCTCTTCTTCCGCCTCATCATGCGAGGCTCAGAAAAAGGCGCGAAGCAGTAAGACCGAGCCTGTTCACTGATAACCCCTACCCCCGCACCTGCGGGGGTATTTTTTATATCTTCTTCCCCCTCATGGTGCCTGTGAGCGAACCTTGACCTTATCCCTGTGGCAAGGTTTACAGTCCAACCATCTGATCCAGAAGGATATCCAGTTTGTCACTCATCCAGCTTGCTGCAAGATTGCCCTGCGTTGCTCTGGCCCGGCTGTTGCTGGCGCTGCTGCTCGTGTGCAATCTGACTCTCTGCATCAGCTGGCATGGTTCTCCCCTCTCCTCCGAGACGACCCAAAGCAGCCCCCGGCCAATGGTGATGTTCGATTCATCCACGGCGATGGCGGATGGCGAGATCTCTCATGCGATGGCCGCCATGGAGCACCCGGGCGATGGCATGACCCTCTCCTGCCATCAGGGGGACGATGGGTCAGCCATGGGCGATGAGTGCCAGATGCAAACTGGCGTCAATGCCCTCTCCTTCGGGGCGATGGCTCTGCTGGGTGTATTGGTCGCCCTGCTGATCTTCCCCCTGCTGCTTGGCAGCAACTTCGCAGCGTCACTGCTTGATAACTGGTTGCGGGATCCCTTCCTGCGATCCCGTGGTACCCATCCCCCCTCCTGGCCACGTCGACACCTGATGTTGTCGGTGCTGCGCCACTAGAAAGATCTTCTCTTGCGGCAGCGGCAAGCCTCGGCTTGCCCGTATCCTGCCGCCTTGCCTAACCCTGTGCCCCGACCAAACCGGTCCGCTCACAGGGAGCCGTGCGCGCTGACACAGCTGCGCCCCGTTTGCCGCCAATACCTCGGGTGATGCCTTGTCCATCTCCCGTCCGGCGGCGTGCACAAGAGAAGAGATATGATGTCACTTGTCCCTGTTACCGGCCTTATCGCCGCCAAAAACCTTGCCACCCAGCCACTAAGTGGAGGTGTGCGATGAGCCAGAAACTGCTGGTATCGGCCCTGCTGCTGGCCCTCGGCGCCGGTGGCGGCTACTGGGTCGCCAAACAGACCACCGCTGGCCCCGCGGCCAAGGAGAAGACGCCGCTCTACTGGGTCAACCCCATGGATCCGCGCGACAAGCGCGATGCCCCCGCCAAGGACAACATGGGGATGGACTTTATCCCTGTCTATGAGGAAAAACAGGGCGGCTCACCCGGCACAGTCACCATCAGCCCAGAGATCCAGCAGAACCTGGGGGTACGGCTCGCCAAGGTGGAGAAGCTCCCCATCCACCAGCAGATCGAGACGGTGGGCTACGTCGGCTATGACGAGGACAAGCTGGAAGCCGTCAACGCCCGCATGGCGGGCTGGATCCGCACCCTCGCCATCAAGAGCGAGGGGCAGCAGGTGAGCAAGGGCAGCCTGATCTACGAGCTCTACGCCCCGGATCTGGTCAACGCCCAGCATGAGTATCTGCTGGCTCTCAACACCAGCAATCCGCTACTGCTGCGCGCCGCCGAGGGCAAGCTCAAGTCTCTGCAGGTACCGGCAGATCAGATTGCGGCCCTCAAGCGCACCCGTCAGGTGCAGGAGACGGTGCGTATCTATGCCCCCAGCAGCGGTTATGTCTCCGAGCTGAAGGTGCGCGAAGGCCAGTATGTGGAGCCCGCCGCAGCGCTCTTTAACATCAGCACCCTCAAACAGGTGTGGGTGAGCGCCGAGGTGTTCGAACGTCAGGCCGCCCTGCTGAAGGTGGGCGATCCGGTCACCATGACCCTGGATTACGCCCCCGGCCGCCACTGGCAGGGCCGGGTCGATTACCTCTACCCGACGCTGGATGCCACCACCCGCACCCTCAAGGTGCGGCTGCGCTTTGCCAACCCGGACGAGTTCCTGAAACCCAATATGTTCGCCAAGGTGACCATTCAGGCGGGCAAGGGAGAGCCGCAATTGGTAGTGCCGAGCGAAGCGGTGATCCGCACCGGCAGCCAGGACCGGCTGGTGCTGGCGCTGGGGGATGGCAGCTTCAAATCGGTCGCCGTCACCCTGGGCCCCCAGTTTGGCGACAAGGTGGCCATCAAGGCAGGGGTAGAGGCTGGGGATAACATCGTCAGCTCGGCCCAGTTCCTGCTCGACTCCGAATCGGCCATCGATTCCGACTTTCAGCGCATGACGGCGGTGCGCCCCGCCCAGGTGTGGACCCAGGGTGAGGTTGAAAGCATCGATCTGGCCAACCGCACCCTGATGGTCTCCCACCAGCCCATCCCCGAGTGGCAGTGGCCCGCCATGGAGATGGAGTTCACCGTCGCCGAAGAAGTCGACATCAGCAAGCTGGCCAAGGGGCAGACCCTCCATCTGCAGGTGATGCAGGAGGGGGATGAGTACCGCATCACCACCATCCATCAGGAGAAGGCACCCGCTACTGACGGCGACGCCAAGCCTGCAATGGATGAGATGGAAGGCATGGAGCATAGCCAGCATCAGATGGCGATGCCCGAGATGGAGAAGAAGTCATGATCCCTTCCATCATTCGCTACGTTGCCAACAAACAGGCTCAGCTCTCTGCACAAAATGAGCAAGGAGCAAAACCATGATCCCGTCGATTATTCGCTGGTCCGTGGGCAACCGCTTTCTGGTGCTGCTATTGACCCTCATGCTCACCGCCTGGGGGCTCTGGTCGGTCAAACAGACCCCGGTGGACGCCCTGCCGGATCTCTCCGACGTGCAGGTGATCATCAAGACCTCCTATCCGGGCCAGGCGCCGCAGGTAGTGGAGGATCAGGTGACCTACCCGCTCACCACTGCCATGCTGGCGGTACCGGGGGCGACCACGGTGCGCGGCTACTCCTTCTTCGGCGACTCCTTCGTCTATGTGCTGTTTGACGACAACACCGACCTCTACTGGGCCCGCGCCCGGGTGCTGGAGTATTTGAGCCAGGTTGCGCCCAATCTGCCCGCCTCGGCCCGTCCCCAGCTCGGCCCCGATGCCACCGGGGTGGGCTGGGTCTATCAGTACGCGCTGGTGGACAGAACCGGCAAGCACGACCTCAGCCAGCTCACCTCGCTGCAGAACTGGTTCCTCAAGTACGAGTTGCAGACGGTGGATGGGGTCTCAGAGGTCGCAACCGTCGGCGGCATGGTGCGCCAGTATCAGGTGCGGGTCGACCCGGACAAGCTGCGCGCCTACGGCATCCCGCTCTCCCTTATCGAAACCGCCATCAAGCAGGGCAATCAGGAGACCGGCGCTTCCGTCATCGAGATGGCAGAAGCGGAGTACATGGTGCGTTCCAACGGCTATCTCAAGAGCGTCGAGGATCTGAAGCAGATCCCGCTCGGTACCAATGTGCGCGGCGCCCCGCTGCTGCTGGGCGACGTGGCGGATGTGGTCACCGGGCCCCAGAGCCGGCGCGGCCTTGCCGAGCTCAACGGCGAAGGGGAAGTGGTGGGCGGCATCATCGTCATGCGCTATGGCGAGAATGCCCAGCACACCATAGACGGGGTCAAGGCTCGGCTCGCCCAGCTGAAGAGCAGCCTGCCGGAGGGGGTGGAGGTGGTCACCGTCTATGATCGCTCCGACCTTATCCAGCGCGCCATCGACAACCTCTCCGGCAAGCTGGTAGAGGAGTTCGCTGTAGTGGTGTTGGTCTGCCTCGCCTTCCTGTTCCACCTGCGATCGTCGCTGGTGGTGGTCATCTCCCTCCCTATTGCGATTTTGACCGCCTTTATCGTGATGCACCTGCTGGGGATCAACGCCAACATCATGTCGCTCGGCGGCATCGCCATCGCCATCGGCGCCATGGTGGATGGTGCCATCGTGATGATCGAGAACGTCCACAAACACATGGAGCGGGAGGCGCTCACCGACAAGAACCGCTGGCGCATCATCACCGAGGCAAGCATAGAGGTGGGGCCAGCCATCTTCTTCTCCCTGTTGATCATCACCATCAGCTTCCTGCCGGTGTTCGCACTGGAGGCGCAGGAGGGGCGGATGTTCCACCCGCTCGCCTACACCAAGACCTACGCCATGGCGGCGGCAGCCGGGCTCGCCATCACGCTGGTGCCGGTGATCATGGGCTACTTCATCCGTGGCAAGGTGCTGGCGGAGCAGGCCAATCCGCTCAACCGCTGGCTGAGTCAGGGCTATGTGCCACTGCTCAAGGCCGTGCTGGCGCGCCCGAAAACCACCCTGGCCATCGCCGCCGTGGTGACGGTGGCGGGCTTCTGGCCGCTCAAGTACCTGGGCTCCGAGTTCATACCGCCGCTCGATGAGGGGGACATCATGTATATGCCCACCACAGCGGCCAATATCTCGGTGGGCAAGGCGCGGGAGATTTTGCAGCAGACCGACAAGCTCATTCGCACCGTGCCCGAGGTGCAGAACGTGTTCGGCAAGGCGGGTCGCGCCGAATCAGCCACCGACCCCGCCGATCTGGTGATGATGGAGACCAGCATCCAGCTCAAGCCACGCGATCAGTGGCGCCTAGGCATGACCCCGGAGAAGCTCAAAGAAGAGCTGGATTCCCTCATCCGCTTCCCCGGCCTCACCAACGCCTGGGTCCCCCCCATCAAGACCCGCATCGACATGCTGGCCACCGGCATCAAGACCCCGGTCGGCATCAAGATTGCGGGGCCGGACCTCAAGGTGATCCAGCAGCTCGGCCAGCAGCTTGAGCAGATCGTCGGCAAGGTGGAGGGTGCCTCATCGGTCTACGCCGAGCGGGTGGCCGGTGGCCGCTACGTGAAGGTGGATATCGACCGGCTGAAAGCGGCCCGCTACGGCCTCAACATCGCCGACGTGCAGGCGGTGCTCGCCACTGCGGTGGGCGGCATGGAGGTGGGCCAGACCATCGAGGGGCGCGAGCGTTACCCCATCAACCTGCGCTATCCCCAGAGCTATCGCGATTCGGTGGCGAGCCTCGAGCTACTGCCGCTGGTCACCCCGAGTGGCGCGCGCATCGCGCTGGCGGACGTGGCCCGAGTCTACATCAGCGACGAGGCACCCATGCTGCGCAGTGAAAACGCGCGCCTCAACGGTTGGGTCTACGTCGACATTCGCGGTCGCGATATCGGCTCCTTCGTCGATGAGGCCAAGGCCGAAGTGGGCAAGCAGCTGGTGCTGCCGGCGGGCTACGCCCTCACCTGGTCCGGCCAATACGAGTACATGGAGCGGGCCAAGGCGCGCCTCGCCTACGTGGTGCCGCTCACGGTCGCCATTATCGTGCTGCTGCTCTATCTGGCGTTTCGCCGCTTCCAGGAGGTGCTGCTCATTCTCACTACCTTGCCGCTGGCAGTGGTGGGCGGGATCTGGACCCTCTGGCTGCTCGACTTCAACCTCTCGGTGGCGGTCGGAGTGGGCTTTATCGCTCTGGCCGGGGTGGCGGTCGAGACCGGCGTCCTGATGCTGGTCTACCTCAACCACGCCTGGGATGACCTCGTGGCCTGCGGCAAGCCGGACAAGGCGGGCCTGCACCGGGCGGTGATCCACGGCGCAGCCCTGCGCCTGCGCCCCAAGATGATGACGGTGGTGACCATCATCGCCGGCCTGTTGCCCATCATGTGGAGCCACGGCACCGGATCCGAAGTGATGCAGCGCATCGCCGCCCCCATGATCGGCGGCATGGTGAGCGCACTGGTGCTGACCCTCTTGGTGCTGCCCGCAGCCTACTACCTGTGGCGCAGCCGAAGCCTTGGCAAGCAAGCCGACTAAACAACACATTTGAATCAATCACGAGGAAAGACCATGAACTACAAGACAGTTGCCATCACATTGCTGCTCGGCCTTGCCACCCACACCAGCCTGCAGGCTGCCGAGATGATGAACCATCAGGGCCACGACATGAGCCAGATGGGGCAAATGGCGGGCATGAACGAGATGGGCGACATGATGATGACCAAGGGGGTCATCACTCGCATCGACGCGGCCAACGGCAAGGTCGGCATCAAGCACGAGGCGATCGACAACCTCAAGATGCCCGCCATGACCATGGTCTTTCAGGTGGCTGATCCGGCCCTGCTCAAGGATCTGAAGGTAGGGGATGCGGTGCGCTTTCACGCCGAGAACCCGGCCGGCAAGCTCACCATCACCCAAATCCAGCCGCAGTAAATGCTCGGCTCGCTCCGGGCCGCGCGGATAAGCAAAGAGGGAGGCATCGGCCTCCCTCCTCTCTTGGTCAACTTTTTGGTCAACCCCAGCTGTGCGATGGCTGCTCAGCTGCGGGTTGCCAGCAACTGCTCCACATCTGCAATTACCTGCAATGCCGCCTGCGGGCCACCGCTGGAGGTCCAGAGCGACCCGTCCACAGCGCCAAAGCGCTTGGCCTTGATCACCGGCATCTGCTGGAACGCCGGGGTCTGCTCCGCCTGACGCATGGCATCCACCGCATCGCCGGTAGCGCTCAGGGTACCGATCACCAGCCAGTCGGCATCCAGCAGGTTGAGGGACTCCAGACTCAGCGCCGGTGAGTGGGGTGCGCCACTACCCTGCTGCTTGCTTGGGCGTACCAGCCCCATCGACTCCACCACGCTGCTGGCAAAGGTGCCCTGATACATGAAGCTCGGCCCCTTGGGGTTCCAGCGCACTATGCTGATGCTCTCCCCCTGATGGTCTGCCAGCTTGCTGCGCGCCTCTGCCAGCCGCTCTTCATAACGCTTGAGGAAGGCCTCCCCCTCCTTGTCGCGGTTGAGGGTATGTGCGGTGCGACGGAACATATCCTGCCACGGCTCGCCCCACTTGCCGGTGACCACGGTCGGCGCAATTTCACCAAGCAGGGTCAGCAGCTCGGGACGGGTCTGGCCGGTCAGGATAAGGTCGGGCTCCAGCGCAATCAGCGACTCCAGATTGGGGCTGTCGAGATCGCCAATCACCTTGATGTCGCTGACCCCTTTCTCCAGCAGGTAACGTGGCATGGTGGGCTGGCCGCGACCATTGACGGCACCGATGGGGGTCAGCCCCAGGGTCAGGGCGCTGTCGAGATCGAACTCGCTCAAGGTCACCACTCGCAGTGGCTTGACCGGCACCTGTACCTTCTGGCCAAACGCATCGGTCACTTCACGCATCTCCTGCGCCTGAACCAGCGGCGCGGCCAGCATCAGGATGGCTGCTGCCAGGGCGGCAAAACGCTTCATCATCTCACTCCTGTGTTGTGCTGCTTGCATGCAAGTCAGCGGTGGGAAGGTTCGTGAAACAGGCCGATGCCGGTTTCGCTCAATCTCAACTGGCCGACCGCCATTGGCAGGCGTGCTCATGGCGGCGCGGCACGATAATGGGCGCCCCGTCACCGGGGGCATGGAGAATGTCGACACTGGTCTGGTAGAGCCGGTCGATGAGCCCCTTGGTTACCACCTCCCGGGCCGGGCCCATGGCGGCAATCTCGCCATTGCCGATGGCGATCAGCTCGTCACAGTAGCGGGCCGCCATCGCCAGATCGTGGATAACCAGCAGCACGGTTTTGCCTTCGGCAGTGATGCGGTGGATTGCCTCCATCACCTCGGTCTGGTGGCCGATATCGAGGGCACTGGTGGGCTCGTCGAGCAGCACCATGTCGCTGTCCTGCGCCAGGATCATCGCCAGCCACGCCCGCTGCGCCTGCCCGCCGGAGAGAGACGCGGCGCTCTGCTGCCAGATCGCCTCAAGCTGCATTCGCTCGCAGGCGCTGCGCACCATACGGGCATCCTCCTCGCCCCACTGATTGAACCAGCCCTGATGGGGGTGACGGCCATACTGCACCAGCTGCTCCACCAGAATGCCGGCAGGCAGAGTCGGCCGCTGGGGCAGATAGGCGAGCTCCCGCGCCAGCCCCTTCATGGGGTAGCTGGCGAGCGGCTTGCCCTTGAGCAGGATCTCGCCGCGTTGGGCTTTCATCTGGCCGGAAAGCAGCTTGAGCAGGGTCGATTTGCCGCAGCCGTTGGGGCCGATGATCCCCACCAGCTTGCCCCTCGGCACGCTGAAGGAGATATCCCGCAAAATGGGGGTCTGCTGATAGGCGAAGTGGAGGCGATTTACGGTGAGCGTCATCAGTCAGCCCTCTGGCGATCGTTAACAAGAAGAAACAGCAGCAACAGGCCGCCGAGAATGCGGGTCATGATGCCGGTCGCCACCTCGTGGGGGCTGGCCAGCACCCGAACCAGGGTATCGCTGGCAAGCAGGAGCAGGGCGCCGCTGAGCGCCGCCAGCCAGAGCGGCACCACCCGGTCTTTCACCAGCCAGGAGGCAAGAATGGGGGCCGCCATGGCGATAAAGACCACGGGGCCGCCGATGGCGGTGCCGAGCGCCGCCACCAGAATGGCCTGCGCCAGAATGCCCAGTTGCACCCGATCGCCGTTGACGCCAAGCCCTCTGGCCATCTCGGGGCCAAAGCGCAGCACCGCCAGTGAGCGGGAGAGATAGACGATCCAGGGACAGAGCAGCAGCAACAGGATGGCGATGGGGGTGATGGTGCTGTACCCCACGGCGATAAAGCTGCCCATGTTCCACAGATAGAGGGAGCTCAGGTGCAGCAGGGCCTGGGTGGACATCACAAACTGGCCGAGCGCCTCGAACAGCTCGGAGAGGCCGATGCCGATCACCACGAACAGATAGCCCTGCTCACCCGGTTTGCGGCAAAGTGCATAGAGCACCAGCGCCGCGAAGATGGCGCCGATGGGGGCAGCCCACCAGGGCCAGCTGCCCACGGTCAGGTAGAGGGAGAAGACAATGATGGCAAGGGATGCGCCGTTGTTGACCCCCACCATATCGGGGGTAGCCAGCCGATTGCGAACCAGAGTTTGCACCAGACAGCCCGAGAGCCCCATGGCCGCTCCCGCCACCACGACCCCAAGGATGCGCGGCAGCCGGATCTTGAACAGAGTGAGCTGCTCAAGCCGCGTCCCCTCCCCCAGCAGGGTGTTGACCACCCCGGCAAAACCGAGCTTGCCGCCGCCAACGCTCAGGGCCAGCAGAGCCAGAGCCAGCAACGCCATGGCCAGCAGAGCCAGCCAGCGCCAGCTTGGCTGATGGATCAGCAAAGAGCGGTTGCCGGCCCGCAGGCAGAGCATATCGATAGGTGTACGCATCAGCCCCTCACTTGACGGTCAGCAGGGTACGAAAGCCCCCGCGATGAACGATGGCGATCAGCACAGGCGCACCGATCAGGGCCAGAATGACGCCGTTTGGCAGCTCGAACGGCTGGATCAGCCAGCGCGCCAGAATGTCGGCCAACAGCAGAAACAGCATGCCGAACAGAGCGGAGAAACAGACCTGCACCGACAGCTTTACCGGTTCCACCAGTCGGCCACAGTAGGCAGCCAGAAAGCCGACAAAGCCGATGGGGCCGGCGATGGCGATGGCACTGGCGGTAAACAGGGTGGCGGCCAACAGCACGCCAATTCGCACCCGGTTGGGGCGGATTCCGAGCGCCTGGGCCTGACTGTCCCCCATCTGCATCAGGGTCAGCTGGCGACAGAGCAGCAAGGTGATGACAAACGCCACCAGCACGAAGGGCAGCACGGCTATGATGGCATCGAGATTGGCCGCCGACAGGGAGCCGAGGTTCCAGAAGCGGTACTGCTCCAGCACCATCTTGTTGGAGAGCAGCAGAAAGCTGGAGAAACCGCCGAAGGTAGCGGAGAGCGCCACCCCGACCAGAATGAGCTTGAGGGGGTTGGAGCGGCCAATCATCATGCCAAGCCCCAGCACAATCACGTTACCAAGCAGCGCGCCGAGTCCGGCCCAGAGCAGATAGCCGTAGGCGGACTCCACCCCGAACCAGGTGAGCCCCACCACCAGCGCAAAGACGGCCCCGGCGTTGACCCCGAGCAGACCGGGCTCCGCCAGCGGATTGCGGGTCGCGCTCTGCAACAAGGAGGCAGCCAGAGATAAAGAGGCGCCGACCACCATGGCGCAGAGGGTGCGCGGCAGTCGCAAGGTATTGAGCACCATGGCCAACTTCTCGTCACTGACCCACAGGGGATTGTGCGTCAGATACCCGAACACTTCGCGGACACCATAGACGCCGGCCCCGGTGGCCAGCGAGAGGCAAAACAGCGTGCAGAGAAGGAACAATGCCAGCCAGAACAGAGGGGTCTGGTACTTAACCACCCTTTACGACTCCTTGCGTTGGGGTCTGACAACATGCAGCCAAACCGACGTGAAAACAGGGCACTCTTGTGTCAACGGAAATAAAAACGCCGCCCGGACAAATACCCGAACGGCGCAATACTAAATGCAAATCATTTTTATTTGCAAGTTTTGATGTGTGACAGGCTCTCTTCTGCTCAGCTATCCATCACATCATGGCGGGTCTGATGATAGGCCTCTTCACTCTTGCCTCTGCGCCAATAAGGAACCGCGTAGAGCGACTGGCGCTCCACATCGAGCACGGAACGAAAATGGCGACGCAGCGGCAGCACCAGCGCCTCTTCCCCGCCTAGCCAGAAGAAACCGCCATCCCGAGAGAGAGGCGAGGCCTGCACATGCTCCAGAATGCCACTGGTTGCAGGCTCTCCCACAAACCAGTGGCAGTGTACGCCGACCGGCAGTGTCAGCGGCTGGGCATCCGCCTGATCCGGCAACAGGATGGCAATCTCCCCGCAGGCATCGGCAGGCATCACTTCGCACATCGCCATGATGGCGGGCAAGGCGGTGAGATCGCCCACCAGACAGTAGTGCTCTGCCGGTTGCAGCATGGGGTTGGGGCCACCCGGCCCGGAGAGGATTACCTTATCCCCCGGCTTGGCGTGGGTAGCAAAAGCACTGGCTGGCCCGCTATCGCCATGAAGAACAAAGTCGATATCGAGCTCCAGCTCATCGCGGCGAAATGCACGGATGGTGTAGGTGCGGATGACCGGCTTGTCCGCCGGATTGCTCCAGCGCGGGCCGCCCGCCGTCATGGCTGGCATGACGGGTGCGCTCTGGTGAGGCTGGGCCAGCATCACCTTGATATGGGCACCACCGCAGGTAAAGGGATAATCGGCCAGTTCACGGCCGCCAAACGTGATGCGCCGCAGATGAGGGGTAAGTTGTTGCACTCGCTTGACCGTCACCGGACGGGGGCGATTGGGAGGCAGGCTCTGGGTCACGAATAAACTCCTCTTCGAATCAGCCTGCATGCTACCCTTAAATAGGAATTATTATCAAATAAGATCTGTTCTCGCCTTCACCCTCGACCCGAACCGGATTGGCTTTTTCCCTCATGCGGCTCAACCGGGCGAGGGACACAAGGTGGTGCATTGGGACACCTTGATTCACAACAAAAAGCTCGCACCTAACCTGGATTGGCCAAAGGGTTCCATTTGCTTATTTCGACCATAGTTTTGCGAGATCAAATTTTATTTCTCAATAAGTTTCCTATCCTTAGTTGAGCAGTTAATGTAAGCACAGGATGCCAAACAGGATTGTATGATGGATGACGAAATCCTGATTATTGATGACGACGATCTTGCTCTCACCGATGTGCAGCAAGCGGGCTGGAAAGTGATGATCGTTGACGACGAACCCGAGGTTCATCGCATCACCAAGATCACCCTGAACAAGTTCGAGTTTGACAATCGCCCCATCGACTTTCTGCACGCCTATTCCGCAGCACAAGCCAAGGAGCTGCTGGCGACTACGCCGGATGTCGCCCTGCTGCTGCTGGATGTGGTGATGGAAGTCGACCATGCCGGTCTCGACGTCGTCAAATACGTCCGCGAAGATCTGCAAAACAAGATGGTGCGCATCGTGCTCAGAACCGGCCAGCCCGGTCAGGCACCGGAAGATGACGTGGTCACCAACTACGACATCAACGACTACAAGGACAAGACCGAGCTTACCTCCCAGAAGCTGCGAACCCTGCTGCGTGCCAGTCTGCGTTCATATAGAGATATCCGCACTCTGGAGAGCAACCGGCAGGGGCTCGAAAAAGTTATCGAAGCCTCCAAGGGAATTTTCGAGAAGCGGGCCCTGCGCCAATTTGTTGAGGGAGCACAAGAGCAGCTGAGCGCCCTGCTCCATCTGGGTGAAACCCAGATCTACGACGTAAAACAATACACCTACGAGGTAAAGGATCAGCTGCTTGAACCCCTGCTGCCGGGCCATGCCGCGATGCGACTGACAGATGCTCCCGAGATCCTGCGCCAGGCCATGGCACAAAGCAGCAACGTCTACGGTACCAACCAGATGGTGCTCTACTGCCAGAACCCGCGTCACCACCTGCTGTTCCATATTGAGACAACGCGCCAGCTCAGCCAGATCGATACCAGCCTGCTCACTCTCTTTACCGAAAACATCATAGTGGCGCTGGAAAACATCCGTCTCAATGAGGTGATCGCCGATAACCAGCGCGAGATCATCTACCGCATCGGTGAGCTGGTCGAAACCCGCTCCAAAGAATCGGGACTGCATGTCAAACGGGTCGCGCTCTATACCGAGCAGTTCTGCCATCTGCTCGGGATGAGCGAAGAGCAGAGCGAGCTGATAAAACGCGCCTCACCGCTGCACGACATCGGCAAGGTCGGCATCCCCGATGCCATCTTGCACAAGCCGGGCAAGCTCACTCCGGAAGAGTGGGAAATAATGAAAACCCATGCCCAGCTTGGGCAGGACATGCTCTCCGGCAGCGACTTGGCACTGTTCCAGATCGGCGCCACCATAGCGGGCAATCACCATGAAAAGTGGAATGGCAGCGGCTATCCACGTGGCTTGAAAGGGGCGGATATCCCGCTGGAGGGGCGTATCGTGGCGCTGGCAGATGTGTTCGATGCGCTGGGGTCTGATCGCTGCTACAAGAAGGCATGGCCGCTGGAAAAGGTGCTGGCTCTCATCGAAGAGGAGAAGGGACAGCACTTCGATCCCCAGCTGGTCGAGCTGATGATGGCCAATCTCGACAAGTTCCTCGAGATCCGTGAGCAGAACAAAGATGTCTATATCGGCGAACACTAGCCCTGCTTTCCCAACTGACATTCGAGAATGCACAATAAAAAAACCGCCCAAGGGCGGTTTTTTTATTGTTTGAACTTGCCGTTATTGCTCGGGCAAGTTGAGATCCAGCTTGGCGGCGGGTTGTTCTGCTTGCTGGCTTTCCGCTTGAGCTGCTGCCAGGGCGCGTTTCAACGCCTTGCGTTTTTGCAGGATGATAAACCCGACCCCGCCCAGAATAACCAATAGCCCGCCACCACCGGCCAACGCCCAAATCAACCAGCCCATTCCCCCCTTCTCTTCCGCTTTCCCGGTCGCTTTGGCGCTGGAGGTTGGCTCGGCAGCAGAGACCGGCGGCGGAGGTGGAGGTGCCGGCGGGAAGACATTGAAGGTTTTCACCGGCATAGCGATCTTCACTTCACGGCCAAGGCGGGTGGTGCCGTAGAGCGCAGCCTCCACCTGATATTGTCCAGGCTCCTTGATGACGGAAAAATCGACATCCAGTTTGGGCGCTGTCGCCACCTCGCTAAACGAGTAGTAGCCACCGGTTTTGCTGGTGACTGTGCCCTTGAGCGCCACAGAGGCGGGATCCAGCTCGTCACGGTCGACCAGCAGTGACAACTTGGCACCCAGCTCTTCGGAGGGAGGCGCCAGGTTGTAGGTAAAGGGATAAGGATAAAGCAGCACTTCCTGATAACGCGCCCGGACAAACACCTGATTGCCGGTACTGAACATGGCGCGGTATTTGCCCGCCGGAATATCCTGCAGGATCGCCTCCGCCGTCATGACGCCATCACCCGGCACCTCATCAAGCCCCTTGCCGTCGTCAAGGTAGTGGCCAATCTCCTGATCGAGCACCGTATTCTGCTTGCCAGCATCGCTGAAGGATTGCAGTTTGACCTTCATCCCCAGATCGGAGAGGTAGTACTTGTCCTTGGGGGGCTGGCCATCGATCGAGAGCCACGCCTTGAGTTTGACCACCTCTCCCTGATAGAGCTGCATCGGCAAGGCGGCGATGTCCATCCGGATATCGGAGAGGATCCGCACCCGGTTGTCGGGATCCACCTCGCCAATCGCCTGCCACGGGCCCGGCATGGGATTGCGCAGGGTAATGAGGTCATGCTCCGGCAGCGCCAGCCAGCCCACATCATCCGGTTTGACCTTGCCCACGTAAAGCTTGCTGCCATCTGGGCGCACCAGGATCACCGAGGGGGTACCCGGCTTGCGCTTGATGATGAAGGTGATCTCCTTCACCCCGTAATCGATGCGAAAGCGGTTATCCAGCAGCGGAATATCGGAAGGGGCAAATACCTCGGTCGCCGAAGCACCGAGCGACCCCAACAGTAAAAAAGAGGCCAGCCACTTGCTCATTGCCGCCACAGACAGCTCCCTCCCTTCTTCTGCACCAGATCCAGTCTTGCCTCGTGCAGCGCCTGCACCTCTTCGCCCGCTCTGATCACCTTGAGCGCCGGTCGGTTGCTCTCCAGACGGCGGATGCTGGTGTCCTGACTGCTCTCGTTCTCACTGCTTTCGGTGGCCAGATTGAGTTTGGTCTGGCCGCCGGTCATCAGCAGGTAGACATCCGCCAGGATCTCCGCATCGAGCAAAGCCCCGTGCAGGGTACGGTGCGAGTTGTCGATACCGTAACGATCGCAGAGCACATCCAGGTTGTTGCGCTTGCCCGGGAAGAGATCCCGCGCCATCGCCAAGGTATCTGTGATGGTGCAGATATCGGCCGTCTTGAAGTTGAGTCCGAGCTTGCTGAACTCGTAGTCCATGAAGCTCACGTCGAACGGCGCGTTGTGGGCGATCAGCTCGGCGCCCCGGATAAAGTCGAGGAACTCGTCGGCAATCTGGCTAAAAGAGGGTTTGTCGCGCAGGAACTCGTCGGTAATCCCGTGAACCTGAATGGCTTCCGGGTCCACCAACCGATCCGGCTTGATATAGACGTGGTAGTGGTTACCGGTGAGCTTGCGGTTGATCACCTCCACACAGCCGATTTCGATGATGCGGTGGCCAAGGTAAACAGGGCCGCCACCGGTATTCATACCTGTGGTTTCGGTATCCAGGATGATCTGGCGATTCAGTTGGGGTGTGTTCATGATCCAATCTATGTCAAACTTCGGCTTTACTCGCTAGTTTACCCCAAGCCTCATGTTAAAACAGATTGATTTGTATACGGATGGTTCCTGCCTCGGCAACCCGGGCCCGGGCGGTTACGGCGCCGTCATGGTCTATGGCAAGCACCGCAAGGAGATTGCGGCCGGCTTTCGCCTCACCACCAACAACCGGATGGAGCTGATGGCCGCCATCATGGGCCTGCGCACCCTAAACGAACCCTGCCAGGTGCGCCTCACCACCGACAGCCAGTATGTCCGTCAGGGGATCACCCAGTGGATCATCGGCTGGAAGAAGAAGGGGTGGATGACCGCCAACCGTCAGCCGGTCAAAAACGTCGATCTCTGGAAAGAGCTGGATGCGGAAGTGAGCCGTCACCAGATCGAGTGGCTCTGGGTCAAAGGGCACTCGGGCCATCCGGAGAACGAACGCTGTGACGAACTGGCCCGCGAGGCGGCCTGCGGCAAGGAGCTGGCCGAGGATACCGGCTACCAGCCCTGACGGGCCATACCCGGTGTGGCGAGGGACTTTGGCAGCTGCCAGCGGCGGCGCACCGGGATGAGCGGAAAGCGCCGTTTACGGGCGGCAATCACATAGACAGAAGCAAACGCCCGGCAGTAGTCCCGCCCTACACTCTCCTGCCACCAGCTGTGCCAACTCTGTTTGCCCATAAACGAGTAACCGAAGCGCTCGTCAAACATCACCTCGCACCCCAGCAGATGGAGCCAGTCGGTGACTCGCCCGGGGGTAAACATCCGCGCCGACCAGGGCACTTTGCGCCGCAAAAAAGGGATGCAATGGCCGATGCCCACCAGACTCATAGGGTTGTAGCCACTGATAATCAGCCAGCCATCGTCGGTCAGCACCCTTTCGGCTTCGCGCAACACCTGATGGGGATCGGCCGAGAAATCGAGGCAGTGAGCCAGCAGACAGGCATCGACGCTGCCGGTACGCACCGGCAATGCCAGCGGATCGCCATACATGTCGAGTAGCCGTCCTTCGGAAGCGACGCCTACCTGATGGCGAATGGATGAGCGTTTGCAGGAGAGTTCGGCGCTCAGGGCGCCAATCTTGAGCAAATGATAGCCAAACAGGTTGGGACACCAGCTGTCGAGCCGCTCCTGGATCTCGGCGGCAACCCAGTCCCCCATAGGCAACGCGGACCAGCTGGTCGGGATCTCGATTTGTTGTTCGGTACGTGCCACCTGCATAATAGGGCTCAACTCGCGGTTTCGAACGCCATCCTGTTATATAAGATACCCTCCCTAAAGAGAAGCAGACTCATGTATCCAGTGATCACAGTTCCTGCCTTTAATGACAACTACATCTGGTTGATTAGACACGAAAATCACTGTCTGGTTGTCGACCCGGGCGAAGCGGCCCCCGTGCTGGAGCGGCTCTCGGCGCTGGGGCTGGTGCTCGATGCCATCCTCCTGACCCACCATCATCACGACCATGTAGGCGGGGTTGGCGAACTGCTCGAACAGTTCCCCCATGCCCGGCTATATGGCCCCAAACTTGACCCCATGCCGGCCCACCATGGTCAGTGGCTCGAAGATGGCGATCAGATCAACTGGCACGGTCTTGCCCTCGAGGTGATCCATGTGCCCGGCCATACCCGTGGCCATATCGCCTACCACGGCAACGGCATGCTCTTTTGCGGTGACACCCTCTTCTCGGCCGGTTGTGGTCGCCTCTTTGAAGGGACGCCGGAGCAGATGTATCACTCGCTGCAACGGCTCGCCGCCCTGCCCGATGACACCCTCATCTATTGTGCCCACGAATACACCCTGTCAAATCTGCGCTTCGCCTACGCAGTCGAGCCGGACAACCCGGCGATCCGTGATCAGATCGGGCTGATCAGCAAACTGCGGCAACAGGGGCTGCCAAGCCTGCCCAGCAGACTGGGGGATGAGCGCAGGTTTAATGTTTTTCTGCGCTGCGAGCTCGATTCAGTGAAATTTTCTGCTGAAAAGCAGGGGCTAAAATGCGTGGAAAATCCGGTAGATACCTTCACGATCCTGCGCCAATGGAAGGATGTTTTTTGAACAAACCTTGATCAGGGGGGGATTGCCCCTTATGATGCGAGCTGTTTTTCTTAAAAATGACCGGAACGAGATGAAGGTACGAACGGCCTTATTGGCAGCGCTGTTGCTCAGCGGCTGCCAAAACCTGAGCCATCAGGATGACCGGGCGCTAACGGCAATCGAGCCGATCAAGTCCCCCCAGGTCAACAAAAAAGCGCATAAAAAACACTCTTCACGATTTCTGTTTGGCGATGAACA
This sequence comes from Aeromonas sp. SCS5, assembly GCF_001887375.1. Lineage (NCBI taxonomy): Bacteria > Pseudomonadati > Pseudomonadota > Gammaproteobacteria > Aeromonadales > Aeromonadaceae > Aeromonas > Aeromonas sp. SCS5. The sequence continues at coordinate 270,771 of NZ_LFCS01000003.1, read as the reverse complement.
GCTGGACGAAATGGAAGATACGGACAATCTGTGGGTGCGTATCAGCGATGATATGCAACTGGAAACTCCGGACAATGCGCGCATCCGCCAACAACGTGAGTGGCTGTTGCGCAATGATAAGCATCTGGCGACCATTGCCAGCCGGGCTGAACCCTACCTCTATCTGATGGTAGAGGAGATTGAACGGCGTGAGCTGCCAATGGAGCTTATTACTGTCCCGATGATCGAGAGCATGTTTGATCCTCATGCCCGATCCCGCAGCAATGCCGTCGGTTTGTGGCAGTTTGTGCCCGCCACCGGCAAGAACTTCGGTCTGCGCCACGACAACTGGTATGACGGACGGCGCGATGTGCTGGCCTCCACCAATGCGGCGCTCGATTATCTGGAGTACCTGAACCGCTTCTTTGATGGCGACTGGCTGCAAACGCTGGCCGCCTACAATGCCGGTGAAGGACGGGTTCGCAACGCCATCCAGCGTAACCAGCGTGCCGGCAAGCCGACCGACTACTGGTCGCTCGACCTGCCGCGCGAAACCCAGATGTATGTGCCCAAGATCCTGGCCATGGCTGACATGATCAGCAATGCCGACAAGTACAACGTCCAGCTGCCGGTGCTCGCCAACGAGCCGAAGCTGCGGGTGGTGGAAACCGGCAGCCAGATCGATCTGAACGTGGCGGCCCAGCTCGCCGGTGTGCGCACCTCGCAGCTCAAGGAGGTCAATCCTGCCCTGAGCCGTGGTGTGATGTCGCCGCGCGGCCCCTACCGCCTGCTGGTACCGGTTGAATATGCCGATACCCTGGAGCTGGCACTGGCCGACCTGCCCAAGAGCGAGCGTATCCGTACCCGCTCCTATCAGGTCACCAGTGGCGACACCCTGTCACGCATCGCCCAGAATCACGGCGTCAGCGTGAGCGAGCTGAAACTGGCCAACAATCTGCGTGGCAACAGCCTGCGTCGCGGTCAGCGTCTGGTCATTCCGACCAGCGGCCATGCCGTCAGCAGCAAGACAAGTGCTGCCCCGCAGCAGCTGGCCAGCCGTGGCAGCAGCCAGAAAAGCAAGGTGAGCTACAAGGTGCGGGCAGGTGACAACCTGTGGAGCATCAGCCAGGCGCACGGCGTCTCCCACGAGGAGCTCGCCAAGTGGAACGGCCTGAACGCCAAGTCGGCCCTGAAGCCGGGCATGCAGCTGGTGGTCTACCCCAAGGGTGGCAAGCAGAGCGGCAAGTCGATGGTCTATCAGGTTCGCCGTGGTGACTCCATCTCCTCCATCGCCGCGCGCTTCCAGGTTGCCATCAACGATGTGATGCGCTGGAATCAGCTCGACAAAGGGGATTACCTGAAGCCGGGCCAGGAGATCACCCTGTTTGTGAAGAACAACAGCTGATCTCCCGCCAACGCCATTAAAAAACGGAGCCAGTCAGATGACTGGCTCCGTTTTTTTATTCCCTTCACTCGCCATGACACAGTTCGCGCTCTTCATCCCGATAGGGCCGGACAGTGCGGAATCGCTGCTACACCATATCCATCAGATCGGCCAACTCCTTGAGCAGCCTTGCAGGCACTCTCTGTGGCCTTCGCGGAGAGCTTGCTGGTCACTATAAGCTGGATTTATGGCATTTCCCAAAATGCCCCAACTTTTACTTATACCGCACCTCTCATCCCATGGCATGACCAAATCGGCCGAAAGAGAGCGGAAAAAACCATTCGCCCGCTCGTCTGGATACGATTCACACCCGCCCCTCTCCCCCCGCAACCAGGGGGCTATTGCACGGCTTATTCCCAGAGCCGGGTTGGCACCACCAGCAACACGGTGCGCTGGCCAATCGCCACGTTGGCATTGGGGAAGACCACCGCCTCGCGGGGCTGCTCGACGGTGTAGCGCAGCTCGCCATCCTCGGCCAGCACGAACCCTTGCGGGAATTCGGTGAAGTTGTCGACATCGCTGGCAAACAGAAAGCGAAATTGCTCCGATTTTTTGGTGATCACCCGATCGATGGCAAACAGGGTGAAATCATCCGCCCGCCACGGCTCCAGCGCCACCTCGTCCTGGGTCACCAGCTCCTGCAGCGCCTGGCGGGTTTCGATAAAGCGGGTCATGTCGTTCTCGCCAAATGGGCGCACCTTGCCCAGCTCCACCGTGAAGGCGTGGGCGCCGTGCTGGCGCGAGCTGTAGTAGCTGAAGGTGGTGGTCGGGCTGGCGGAGAGCAGTATGGTGCGCACCCCGCAGGCGCCGAGGAACTGCACCTGCTCGCGGCAGTGGGGCCGCTCGTGGGGGAAGGGGTAGACGGCAAACTTCTCGTGGCGCGAGCCGCGAATGGCGGTGTGCAGGTCGTAGTGGTAGCGGGGACGGGCCGGATCGGCAAAGAAGCGGCTCACATACTGCTCGAGACGCATGGCACGGATCCGCTCCCGGTTGCAGAGTCCCTCCCCCTTGCTGTGGGCGCCGGAGAAGAGGCGGTTCATGTTCTCCTCCACCTCCCGCAGCCCGAGGTTCATCGCCGCCGGATTGCCAAACAGGAACAGCACCCGATGGCGGGCGCTCAGCTCGCCCGAGAGCAGACGGCTCAGCAGCTGGTTGCAGATCTCGATGGGGGCGGTCTCGTTGCCGTGAATACCGCAGGAGAGGACGATATCCTTGCGTCCTCCGGGCTGGCCGCCCGCTCCGCTGACAGGCTCCAGACAGATGACACCGGTATCCCAGACGCTGACTTGCGTGCCATCCAGCAGCGCAAAATCAAAGGGATCGAGCTGCCACTCATGACTGCGGGTCATGGCCAAAAAATCGTGCTGGGGAATCATCCGTCTCACCCTCTTGCGCTGGAATACTATGGCCGGATTATACGCAAGGCGTTGCGGCTTAAAACCGATTTTTAAACAAATTCAAACATTAACGATACAAACAGCGGCAAGGTAAAACAGCAGCAATAGGTGGCACAACAGAGGGATATAAAAGAGGGGATGAGAGAGCAATAGCGGGGCAAACAACAACAGGGTTGACGGGGTGGCCTGATGTCACCCGGCCGTCAGCATACAAGTATCAGCAGATAAACGAGGCATCCATGCCCGGCTGATCAACCACGCCAGAACGGCTTGGTGGTCTCTTGATAACGGTCAGCTTCGTTCAGGCCGATGTCTTTGAGCAGGTACTCGGGCAGCTCGGAGAGCTGGCGACGGCTGCGGCTGCGCTCCAGCCAGGTCAGAACGGTCATTTTAACGCGAGCAACCAGATTCAATTGGCTGGAATGCTGGTAACCGGTTTCGGTATAAGTCATGTTGGCCATGATGTGGCTCCTCTGAATATTTGTTTACGCACTGGGCTTCAATTTGATGCGCAAAGCTTAGTCAGGGAGTCAGACCGACTCAATTGACGAATTTTGATACGTTACATTAGTAAATCTAATGTCTAAAAACGGCAGGATTTAATTTTAACGCTTTGATTTTAAACAACTAATTATTTTAACGGTTGGCCAGCGGAGTCGCACAGCATATTGTGCTGCATGGCACCCATCTATATATGCATTTTACTGCTTTACATATGCAGGGACGAGCAAGGTGTGAACAGCTGGCAACAGCGGAGTTACACGAAATTGTTAATTTAATGATCTTGTAGCGATCTTTATTTAACACCATGAAACATAAATAAAACCATCACCACATCCCCATTCAGAGGCGCACATTGCCCCCTCCCCAAAGTGCCTCTTGGCACTCCAGCCGCATACTGGTATGTTTATTTATACAGTAGTTTTGCTACCCGCAGCGATGTCATACCTGATGTCGTCAACAGCGGGTCAGACCACAGGATCATCGATGGATACCTTTACCCCTACCGCCGCCCTGCGTCAACAGATGGAGGCCATTGAAGCCTCTCTGGATCAGCTGGCCACCCTGCTCGGCCAGCTCGAACTGCAGGAGGCCCACGTCTATCCCCTCCCCCCGGTCGCGCAGGGCGAAGAGCACGATCCCATCAGCCAGATTGAGGTGGGTTACCTGAGCGGCGACGAGGCACTGGCCACCACCCTGTCGGCCTATCGGGATCACAGCGCCCGCCCCGGCTGCTCCACCAAGGCCACCCGTCGTCTGCCGGGCTGGCTGCGCTTTCCCGCCGCCGCCGCCCCGCTGATCCAGCCGCTGGTTGAGGAGATCAATCAGCGCAAGCTCGATTTCAAGGCGCTGGTGCAGCAGGCGGGCGGACGGGACGAGAAGTTCGAGCTGGTACATACCGCCCTGCCCGGGGTGATCACCCTGCAGGTCTACCGCAAGCTGACGTGGCTACATGGAGAGCTCCACTCCCTCGGTTTTACCTGGGCCGACAAGCAGACCATCAATCGCCTCACCCGCGAACAGGTGCTGGAGATGCTGGAGCGCAGTCGCCGCTACATACCGGCTCTCTCCAACAACGAGGAGTGGAGCAAGATGGTGGATCAGGAGGTGTACGACATTCGCCGCCTGCCCGCCGATGCCGAGCTGCGGATCCGCCGCCCGGTCAAGACCCACCCGATGATCAACCTGCTCTGGCAGGATCGCACCCCGCGCAAGCAGCAGATCAAGGCGAGCCTGCCGCTGCTGCTCTGCTCGGACAGCCCGCCCGCGGTCACACATCTGGGCAACTATCCCCCCAAGAGCCGGCAGGCGCGGCGGGATCGCAAGATTGGCGGCGAGCCCATCATCGAGCGGCTGCATCTCTACCTCTATCAGGGCTGACGCGACGAGCCTGCTAAAACCGGCACGCAGAAACGACAGAGGGGAGCACATCGGCAAGATGTGCTCCCCTCTTTCATATGGCATGGCCATGTCGCTGGTGCTACAGCGGATCAGCTCATCAGCAGGGCCCGCAGGCTCTCCACATCCAGCCCGCGCACCTCGGACTGGCCGCTCAGCAGACCATCGGCCAGCGCCCGCTTCTCGTCGTGCAGGGCGACAATCTTCTCCTCCACCGTCTGCTCGCACACCAGCCGATAGACGGTCACCGGCTGGGTCTGGCCCATCCGGTGGGCCCGATCGCTCGCCTGATCTTCCACCGCCGGGTTCCACCAGGGATCGAGGTGCAGCACGGTATCAGCCTGGGTGAGGTTGAGACCGGTGCCCCCCGCCTTGAGGCTGATAAGAAACAGCGGTACCGCCTCGTGGCGAAAACGCAGGATGGAGTCCTGCCGCGCCTTGGCCGAACAGCCGCCATCCAGATAGCAGTAGTCCCAGGACTTCTGCTCGATGCGGGCACGCAGCAGGCTCAGCAGATCGACAAACTGACTGAACACCAGCACCCGATGGCCGCCATCGATCGCCTCCTCCAGCAGCGCCATCGCCTCATCCAGCTTGCTGCTGGTCTGCGACCACTCGGGCATCACCAGCTCCGGCGAACAGCAGAGCCGGCGCAGTCGGGTTAACCCGCTCAATACGTGCATCAGGGCACGGCCATCGGCACTTTGCACCTGCTGCACCACTTCGCGCCGGGTTGCCTCGTAGAGCTGACGCTCCTCGGGGGAGAGGCTGATGTGGTGGATGATCTCGGTCTTGTCCGGCAGCTCGGTCAGCACCTCCTGCTTGAGACGGCGCAGGATAAAGGGGCTGATCACCGCCCGCAGCAAGGCCATGTGCTGGGGATCCTTGACCGCCTTGCCAAAACGGCGCTTGAACTCGCCGAGGCTGCCGAGCAGCCCCGGATTGATAAAGGTGAAGAGGCTCCACAACTCGCCCAGATGGTTCTCGATGGGGGTGCCGGAGAGGGCAAGGCGGAAATCGCCGTCGAGCTGGAACAGCAGCTTGGCGCGCTGGGTACCGGCGTTTTTGATCTGCTGCGCCTCATCGAGCACCATGGAGGACCAGCGCCGCGCCTTGAGCGCCTCCGCCAGACTGCCGAGCATGCCGTAGTTGATGAGGATCACCTGCCCCGCTTTGGCATTGCGAATAATGCGCTCGCGCTCGGCGGGATTGTCAAAGATCACCACCTCCAGCTCGGGGGCGAAACGGGCGACCTCCTCCTGCCAGTTGGTGACCACCGACTTGGGCACCACCACCAGCGCCGGCCCCAGATGCTGGCGCATCCGCAGGACGATCAGGGCCTGCAGCGTCTTGCCAAGCCCCATGTCATCGGCCAGACAGGCGCCAAAGCCGTGATGGGCCAGGGTCGCCATCCAGCGCACCCCCTCCTTCTGGTAATCCCGCAGCGCGGTGAGCAGCTCGGGCGGACAGGCCACCTCCTGCTGCCACTCCTGCTGCAGGGATTGCCACGCCGCGTCCCCCTCGGTGGTAATGACCGAGAGCAGACGGGTGAGCGGGTAAGCCAGCTTGTGGTTGATCCGCTGCTCGTCGTCGAGCATGGCCCCCAGCATGGAGAGCCGCTCCACCAGCTTGTCGCTCAGCATCAGGCTGGTCTTTTCGTCGAGCTGGACGGTGCGCTGGCCCGGGGTCAGCTGGCGCAGGATCAGGCGCAAGTCGAGGATCTGGTGTTCATCAAGGGCGAGCGCCCCCTCTACCTGAAACCAGTCCTGACGCCGCTCGATGCGCAGGCTCAGGGCCGCCTCATCGAGACTCTTGAGGCGCGCGCTGTCCTGATGCCAGTGAATGACCACACCGGCATCCACCAGCTCGGGCAGGGCATTGACCAGCGCCAGTGCCTGCTCGCCTTCGAGGCGCCACTCGCTGCCGGGCAGATCGATGGGAAGCTGGTTGCGCAGCAGTTGGGCCTGCCCCTTCTCGGCGGCAAGATCGCGCTGCCAGTAGTGGTTGCCCTTGATCCCCTGACGGATGATGGTCTCCCCCTTGCCCAGAGGCTGGGGAGGCAGCTCGTCAAAACGGGTCACCAGCTTGACCGCCAGCTGGCCATCCTGCCAATCGAGTTGCACCGAAGGAATGCCCGGCCAGGGGGCCAATTCGGCATTGCCGTGCAATCCCTCAACCTGGCTGTGCCAGGGCAGATCGGCGATCCCGTCAAGGGTGCGCTGCAACTCGCTCATCCCCTCGGCGGGCAGCAGCGGGATGGATTCGAGCGCCGGCAAGCGGTCAAGCAGCGGCTGCGGGGTGAGGATGAGCTGCCACAGATCCTGCGCCAGCGGCATGATGTGAGCACCGCGCGCGGCAGCAGCGGGGATCAGCAGAGCGCTCATCCCCTCTTCGGTCGCCACAATTTGCAGCAGCGGCGCCGTGATGGCGAGCTGCAGCTTCTGCCCCTTGGCGTTGAACAGGCGCGGATGGTCGGCGAGCGGTGCCCAGACATCTCGGGGCAAGCGCCCCATCACCCGCGGCAGGGTGCGTACCACCGCCCAGTCGTGCTCATCGAGCAGGGCCGCATACTGGGTGGAGAGCAGGGTGGGATCGACCCGGCGGCCCGCCGTCCACTCCCCCTTGGTACTGAGCTTCTGGATCTTGCACTCCAGCTCGGGGCCATCGGCATGAAGCAGCCACACCAGCCGCTCCTGCGGCTTGCGGACGCCACTGGCGCGGCCCAACCCCTGCAGCCAGTTGAGCCAGCTGGCGGAGGCGGCCCCCTTCTCCTCGCCGGAATCTTCCTCTTCAGCGTCATCATCGGCATCGCTGCTGCGCAGCTGGCCAAGCGGCGCCCCTGTGGCAGCCTCGCCCAGCAACAGGCGCAGCAGATCCTGACAAAACGCCATCAACCGGTGATGGGGTTCGGCATCGAGCAGGTGGGAGAGATCCCACTTGTGCAGCATGGCCACCTGCGCGCTCTGGGCGCCGTGACGGGCCAGCGCGCAGAGATCGAGCCAGAGATAGCCCCAGTGCAGCTCCTCTACCGGCAGTTGCAGGGTATCGAACAGCCCGACCGCCTGACCGTGCCGCTCCCCGGCCCACTGGCTAAGCAAGTCGGCCAGCAGCGGAAACTGCCCGCCGAGGCTGCGCTGCCACTTCTTGCGCTGCTCGCTGGCGATAACGGGGTCAGCCTGTTGCAGCCAGCCAAGCCAGAGCAGGGCACTGAAGGCTCGGGGCCACAGCCCCTCATGACCCTCGGCCTGCCACTGGCCAAGGGCCGTGAGCAGCCGCTCACCCAGCGGGCCGCTCTCCCCTTGCGAGGCAACCGCCTGCAGGGCAGGCCACAAGAGGCTGGAGTCGGAGCTTTCGCCATCACCGCAGAGCCAGCGCCACTCCGCCTCGAATGCCCGCCCTTGCACCTGTACCTCGGGGGCACAGCGGGCCAGAGCACTCGCCAATGGCCAGCGCTCTTCATATGGGGCATCGAGCAAGAGTTGCAGCGAGAAGTGCTCCAGCAGCAGTTGCTGCCAGGCGGGGCTGGAGCCAGCCAGCAGCTGATGGGCATCGGGGGTATCGAGCAGGGTGAGCAGCTCGCCGGGAGAGAAGAAGGCCGGGATCTCGCCCGCCTTGCCCCGGCACAGTTCGCGCACCACTCCGTGAACCAGATCCTGACCGGTCACCGAGGAGACCCGGCTCCAGTCTGGAGCGGCGCACACACCGGCCCGCACGCCCAGGATCAGCGCCAGCGTCCCCTCGGCAGTCAGGCTCCACTGCTGCTCCCCACGCAATCTGACAAGGCCGGCGTCATGGAGCCGGGTCAGGTGGCTGGCGAGCTCATGGCCCGCCTCCAGCGTCTCTTGTAACAGACGGGTACTGGCGACACGCTGCAGTTGCAAGGTACTGAGCAGGAGATAACTATCCGAAGAGAGGGTGGAGGCAGACATCAAAACTCACGGGCAGATGCAAAAGCGGAATTTTAACGGTAAAGCGCCAGCCACTCGACCCTTTACAGTGAAATAACTCAAAAAAAAACGGCCATCCGTGATGACCGTCGAAAGTAACGAAGGAAATAGCCGGATTTACCAGTTATCTCCCACAGCGGGAAAATCGGGAGCGCTAGCCCCTAATTCGTGGAGCCAATGCTAGAGGTTGGCGCTTCAAAAAGCTTTGAAGCGGATCACAGTTGAAAAGGATTTCTGAAAACGGTTTCAATTTTTGACAGCAAGAAACCATGATTTCGCACCAAATGAACCATGCACCAACCTCCCTTGTTCCCCCTGCACAAGCGGTGGAAAGTCTGTATGGCACTAGCTTGTCGAACGCCACTGTGTAGGCAGCGGTCAGAAGCATAGCTTCGCCATAACCTGCTCCCGCTGGCTATGTTTCAGGGCAACCGGAAATGGCCGAAAGGGGCCAGGAGAGCACGAACCTGCTCCCTCCCAGTCCGGTAGGTTGGCAAACCGCAGTGCCGCCGTGCGCCTCGGCAATGGCCTTGACCACGGCTAGTCCGAGCCCACTACCGCCGCTCTTGCGCGAGCGTGACGGATCCCCCCGGCGAAACGCATCGAAAATGTAGGTCGCCACCTCCTCGCTGATGCCAGGTCCCTCATCTTCCACACTCAGGACGCACACACTCTCCGAGCGATGCAGCCGCACGGTCAGCAGGCCCGGCAGCGCGTGCTTCTGGGCATTTTCCAACAGCGCCATCAGGGCCTGACGGATGCGAAACAGATCGCAGCAGACATGAAGTTCGCTATCCAACTCCCGCTGCAACACAAATCCGCTCGCCGCCAGAGGGCTGGCAAACGCCTCAAGCACCACGGCAAGCTCGTCGGCCAGCCTGACCTCGGCCCGCTGTAACTCCAGATGGCCACTGTCGTTGAGGCTCAATACCCGCAAATCCTCGATCAGGTGATTGAGCCCCTCCACCTGGCGCAGCAATCCCTCGAAGAGTTCGCTGCTGGGAGGAAATACCCCTTCAGCCAACCCCTGCAAGCGGCCGCGCAAAATGGTGACGGGAGTGCGCAACTCGTGGGCGATGGCAGCATTCCAGAACTCCCGCTCGCGGGTCATGCTCTGCAGCCGCTCGGCCATGGCGTTGAAGTCGCGCACCAGTTGCGCCGTCTCCCCGATCGCCTGCTCATCCTCCGGCACGCGGGCATCGAGTTTGCCCTCGGCTACCTCGCGCAGGCTGGTTGCCACCGAGTTGAGCGGAGTCAGGATGCGGCGAGAGAGGCGAACCGCCACGTACAGCGCCATCCCCAATGCAATGAGAATGGTGGAGCCGATCCATAACATCTCGACCCTGGAGGGCATCCAGCTCTCGGAGATGCTGCCAGGCACATAGGTCACGGCAATGGCGTAGAACACATAGGTACCGATCACCGCAAGGGAGATGATGCCGAGCGCCATCAGCCCCAGGGAGCGGATGATTTGCCTGCGCAGGCCTGGCGCCGATCTCATGCATCGCCCCCGAAGCGATAGCCAACCCCCCAGACACTGGCGGGGACTCCCTGAATGCCGTGTGTCTCCAGTTTTTTGCGCAACTTGCTGATGTGGCTATCCACAGTGCGCTCCTGGGTATCCCCCTCGGGCAGGCAGTGAGTCAGCAGTTCGGCGCGACTGAACACCCGTTTCGGCGCCCGCATCAAAGAGGCGAGCAACTTGAACTCGGTCAGGGTCAGCTCCAGCACCTGCTGCTGGTCATCGCGGAAAATGCTGGCCTCGTGGCTCTCCAGATCGATCTGGAACTGGCCGACCCGCAGCACCCGGGCCGTGGTCTGTTTCGCAGCCTGGCTGCGTCTGAGCACCGCCTGTACCCGAGCCACCACTTCGGCCGGGTTGAAGGGTTTGACCACATAGTCATCCGCCCCCATGCGCAGCCCCATCAGCTTGTCGAGGTCCTGATCCAGGGCGGTCAGCATGATCACCGGCGTGTCGCCACGGGCCCGGATCTCGCTGAGCACCTGCCAGCCGTCGAGCTGCGGCATCTGCACATCCAGCAGCAGGAGATCGGGTTTGCATGTCTGGTGCATGGCCAGGGCTTCGCGGCCATCGGCGGCATGCAAAGTGCGCAATCCGTGGCGTTGCAGGTAAGCGGCGAGGATGTCGGCGATCTCTGCTTCATCCTCTGCAATCAGAACCAGTGACTGGGCCGCCGGGTTGGCGGAAGCAGGAAGATACGACATGGTCGGCCTCGAAAATGGTGGGCTTGAACTTTATCACCGCCTCCATGGATTCTCCACAAAGCCTCGAATCATTCGCAATAGCCCCTCTCCATAATGCCCGCTCGATGTGCTCTCGCGGCAACACCATGCCGGGGAGACGGTTTAACGAGGTGAGTATGATGTTTGTCAAACAGCGGTATGCGGGCACCCTGCTCGCCGTCATTGCCGCATTCGGGTTGGCAGGTTGCGATGGGGCGACGCAAGCGCAAGATGCGCCGACCCTTCCTCAGGTGTCGGTGATGACGCTGGCAGGTCAGGACCTGGTCATCAGCGAGGATCTGCCCGCCCGGGTGGCTGCGGTGCGAAGCGCCGAAATTCGGGCCCAGATTAGCGGCATCGTGCAGCGCCGCCTGTTCGAGCAGGGCGCCGAAATCGGCGCAGGCACCGTGCTGTTCCAGATAAATCCAGCCCCCTTCAAGGCGGATGTCGACAGCGCCGCCGCAGCATTGCAGCGCGCGGAGGCCGTGCTGGCCCGCGCCCGTATCCAGATTGACCGTCTGGTGCCGCTGCTGCGCACCGAGGCCATCAGCCGCCAGACCTATGACGATGCTGTCTCCCAGCGGGATCAGGCGGCCGCCGACGTGGCTCAGGCCAGAGCGACCCTGGCCCGGCACCAGCTGAACCTGCAATTTGCCAGCGTGGAAGCCCCCATCACCGGGCGCATCGATCAGGCTCTGGTGAGTGAAGGGGCCCTGGTGTCCCCCACCGACGCCACCCCCATGGCCAGGATCCAGCAGATCGATCAGGTCTACGTCGATGTGCGTCAACCGGCCTCTGTGCTGGACACCCTGCGCCAGCAAGCTGGCTCGACGGCACCGGAACTGGCGGTGGACATCCTCGGCAGCGACGGCAAGCCGCTCGGCATGCAGGGGCACATCCTCTTCTCAGGCATCGAGGTCGATGCCGGGACCGGCGACGTGCTGCTGCGAGTGCTGGTGGATAACCCTGAACGGCGCCTGTTGCCCGGCCTCTATGTGCAGGCGCGCATTCCCCGGGCCCGCTATGCCAACGCCCTGACCGTGCCCCAGCAGGCGGTAGTTCGCACATCGGGTCAGACCAGCGTGTGGGTGGTGGATGGCCAGGGGCAAGCACAGCTGGTTCCGGTCAACACCGCTGAACTGGTGAATAGCCTGTACCGCATCGCGTCCGGGCTCAGTGCCGGGCAACAGGTGGTGATCGAAGGGCTCGACCGTCTGACCCCGGGGATTCAGGTCATTGCCTCCCCCTGGCAACCACCCGCCGTCAGCCAACCGGCTGACGGTGGCATTCGCTGAATCGGAGAGTTATCCATGCCGCAGTTTTTTATCCATCGCCCGGTGTTTGCCTGGGTGATCGCCCTGTTCATCGTGCTGGCAGGGGTCATCGCCATCCCCAAGCTCCCCATCTCCCGCTATCCCTCGGTGGCGCCGGTGTCGGTGACCCTCTATGCCACCTATCCGGGCGCCACGCCGCAGACCCTGAACGATGCGGTGGTGAGCCTTATCGAGCGCGAGCTGTCGGGAGTGAAGAACCTGCTCTACTTCGAGTCGTCGGTGGACGCCTCGGGCAGCGCGCAGATCACCGCCACCTTCAAGCCGGGCACCGATCCGGAGCTGGCCCAGATGGACGTGCAAAACCGCATCAAGGCTGTCGAGCCTCGCTTGCCACAAACGGTGCGGCAAACCGGCCTGCAGGTGGAGTCCGCCACATCCGGCTTTCTGATGATGGTCGGCATGACCTCACCGGATGGCCGCTTCGATGAGGTTGCCCTCAACGACTACATGGCACGCAATATTGTGCAGGAGTTGCGCCGCATCGACGGGGTAGGACGAGTGCAACTGTTTGGCGCCGAGCAGGCCATGCGCATCTGGGTAGATCCGGCCAAACTCGCCGCCTATGGGCTGACCATCAGCGAGGTGGCGCAGGCCATCGAGCAGCAGAACATCCAGATTGCACCGGGGCGCCTCGGTGATGAACCAGCCCTGCCGGGACAGCGCCTGACGGTTCCCCTCACGGTTCAAGGCCAACTGACGACCCCCGAGGCATTCGCCGCCATCGTGCTGCGAGCCGGTGGCGATGGCGCCAAGCTGGTGCTGGGTGATGTCGCCCGGGTCGAGCTGGGGGCGCAATCTTACGCCTTTTCCAACCGGGAGAACGGCGTGGCCGCCACCAGCGCCGCCATCCAGCTCTCCCCCGGCGCCAACGCCGTGCGTACCGCAGATGCGGTGCGCACCCGTCTCGCCCAGCTCGCCCCCACGCTGCCGGCGGGCATGGCCTATTCGATCCCGTTTGACTCGGCCCCCTTCGTCAAGGTCTCCATCGAAAAGGTGATCCACACCTTGCTGGAAGCCATGGTGCTGGTGTTTCTGGTGATGTTTCTCTTCCTGCAGAACCTGCGCTACACCCTGATCCCGGCCATCGTCGCCCCCATCGCTCTGCTTGGCACCTTCGCGGTGATGCTGCTGGCCGGTTTTTCGATCAACTCCCTCACCATGTTCGGCATGGTGCTGGCCATCGGCATCATAGTCGACGACGCCATCGTAGTAGTGGAGAATGTCGAGCGCCTGATGGCCACCCGGGGGCTGTCGCCCCGTGAGGCGACCTCGCAGGCCATGAAGGAGATCACCGGAGCGGTGATCGGCATCACCCTGGTGCTCACGGCGGTGTTCCTCCCCATGGCGTTTGGCAGCGGCTCGGTGGGGGTCATCTACCAGCAGTTCACCCTGTCGATGGCGGTGTCGATCCTCATTTCGGCCTTCCTCGCCCTGACCCTGACGCCTGCGCTCTGCGCCACCTTGCTGCGTCCGGTCAGTCCGAGTCATCATGAGAAGCGCGGCTTCTTCGGTGCCTTCAACCGGGGTTTCGAGCGGTTCACGGCAGGCTACGGTGCGCGGGTAACCCGGCTGGTCGGGCGCAGTGGACGGATGATGGCAACCTTTGCCGCCCTCTGCGCAGTGCTGGCCCTCGCTGCCGCCCAGCTGCCCTCCTCTTTCCTGCCGGACGAGGATCAGGGTTACTTCATGACCTCCATCCAGCTGCCAACCGGCGCCACCAGCGAGCGTACTCTTGAGGTGGTCAAGGCCTTCGAGGCTCACGTCGCCTCTCGCGAGACGCTAGACACCAACCTGGTGGTGCAGGGCTTCAGCTTCTCCGGCGCTGGCCCCAATGCCGCCATGGCCTTCACCATGCTCAAAGATTGGGATCAGCGTCATGGCGCCACGGCAGCCGAAGAGGCAGATCTGGCACAAGCAGCCATGGCAAATATTCCTGAAGGCACGGTAATGAGCCTGCTGCCGCCCGCTATCGACGAGCTGGGCACCGCCTCCGGCTTCACCCTGTTCCTGCAAGACAGAGCCAACCGGGGGGACGCCGCGCTGCTGGCCGCTCAGGCCCAACTGCTGGAACTGGCCGCCAACAGCAAGGTGGTCAGTGATGTGTATCCCGACAACCTGCCTCCCGGCGAGAGCATTCACCTCGAGATCAACCGACAGAAGGCCGAAGCCATGGGACTCTCGTTCGCCAGCGTAAGCAGTACCCTGTCGGCCGCGATGGGATCGCTCTACGTCAACGACTTCCCAAACGGCAGGCACATGCAGCAGGTCATTCTGCAGGCAGACGCGTCGGCGCGCATGCAGCTCGATGACGTGCTCGGCCTGCGGGTGCGCAATGCCAGCGGCGGCATGGTGCCCCTGCGGGAGGTGGTGACACCGGAATGGCGCGAATCGCCGCAACAGATGATGCGCTTCGATGGCTTCCCTGCCGTGCGTATTGCCGGGGGGGCAGCGCCCGGCATCTCCAGCGGAGCGGCGATGGCGGAGATGGAGCGTCTGGTGGCGCAATTGCCGCCAGGCTTCGCATTGTCCTGGACGGGACAGTCGTTGCAAGAGCGCCAGTCGGCCGAGCAGGCACCCCTGCTGATGCTGTTGTCCGCGCTGGTGGTCTTCCTGGTGCTGGCGGCACTCTACGAGAGCTGGTCGATCCCGCTCTCGGTGATGCTGGTGGTGCCGCTGGGCCTGCTCGGTGCCGTCGCGGCCGTGATGCTGCGCGGCATGCCCAACGACGTCTTCTTTAAAGTAGGCATGATCACCATCATCGGTCTGTCGGCCAAGAACGCCATCCTCATCGTGGAGTTTGCGCGCCAGTTGCACGGCGAAGGGCGCTCGCTGCTTGATGCTGCTGTCACTGCTGCCCGCCTGCGCCTGCGCCCCATTCTGATGACGTCGCTAGCCTTCACCCTCGGGGTGGTGCCCTTGATGCTCGCCAGTGGCGCCAGCGCGGAGACCCAGCACGCCATCGGCACCGGCGTGTTTGGCGGCATGATCAGCGGCACCCTGCTGGCCATCTTCTTCGTGCCGGTCTTCTTCGTCTTCGTCATCGGCACCCAGGCGCGCATTCAGGCCTGGCGGGCACGGCGAGCATCCAACCGCATTCATCCGGCTCGATGACCACAGATACACAGGCGGCCGGATAGTCCCTCAGCACATCACCAAAAGAAAAAGCCCAACCTGCGAAACAGGTTGGGCTTGGTATGTGGCGGAGAGACAGGGATTCGAACCCTGGGTGGCATTGCTGCCACAATTGATTTCGAGTCAATCCCGTTCGGCCACTCCGGCATCTCTCCGTGGGATGATTTTTTACCCAAGCAAGGGGAATAATGCAATGAAAATTTCTTACTTATCAATCGAGTGAATGCTTTTTAGCCAGCAATCTCCCCTTACTCTCCATGCAAACCCTGTCGACACCAAACAAGCCAGAGAGGATTGCCAGCCAGAGGACCTCCTGCTCGTGTTGCGAAAAGATTCATCCATCTTGTCCTGTTCGCCATTCGAGTCAGTTTTTCGTGGTTTATCAGCCCCTTGCGACAAAAAAGGTGACAGTCGCCGCTTTTGGCTGGTTTACTGTCGCCTCAACGCGCTTTTGTCGCAAATAGCCTTGCGCAACAAGGCCAAAAAAGAACAGAGATGACTGTCGGGGCATTAGTCGCAATCACCTTGCCCCACGCCAACCGATGGAATACCGATGCCGATAAAACCCCTCCTCTTTCTGCTGCTGGCCCTGATGTCTGCACTGCCCGTACAGGCCAGAAGCTATCCACTTCCACCGACTGGTAGCCGCCTGATTGGTGAGCTGGAGGATTACTTCATCCAGCAGGATGAGTATCTGGAGCTAGTTGGCAAACATACCCAAATTGGCTTTTTGGCATTGCTTGAAGCAAATCCCGGTGTTGATCCCTATTTACCCAAGCCGGGCACCCGCTTGACCCTGCCGACCCAGATGCTGCTGCCCGATGTCCCGCGCGAGGGGATCGTCATCAATCTGCCCGAGCTGCGCCTCTACTACTTCCCGAAAGGGAAGCAGGAAGTGATCGTGCTGCCCATCGGGATCGGCGACATCGGCCGCGAGACACCCGAGATGACCACCACCATCATCGAGAAAAATCCCGATCCGAGTTGGGTTCCCGGCCCCATGGTGCGAAAATCCTGGCTGGAGCAGCAGGGGATCACGCTGCCAGCGGTTGTACCGCCGGGACCTGACAATCCTCTCGGCAAATTCGCCATGCGCCTCGGTTATGGCAAACGGGACTATCTCATTCACGGTACCAACAAGGATTTTGGTGTAGGCCTGCGGGTGAGCGCGGGCTGCATCCGCCTGCGACCTGACGATATCGAGGCCCTCTTCAAGATGGTGCCGATCGGTACGCCGGTACGGGTCATCAATCAACCGGTCAAGGTTGCCATCGAGCCTGACGGTCGTCGCTGGCTTGAGGTGCACTCTCCTCTGTCACGCACGGAGGAGGAGATGGAGCAGGGCGCTCCTCTTGTTCTCACCCCGGAGGTGGAACAATTTATTGCAGCCCCCGAAGTAGAACAGAGTGCAGTCGCTGAGACTCTGGCACTGAAGAATGGCTTGCCCAAGCCCATCAGCGGCTGACACTGCGCGGAGTTGCCCCAAACCATGAGATACCTGCTGCTCTTTTTGCTGTTCTCCTGCCCGCCGCTTTGGGCCAAAGACATCCTATGGATGCAAAATGGTGATCGCCTAACCGGTACCATTGAAGAGATCACCGACCAGTCGGTACGGATTGCCCTGCCCTATAGCGGGTCAGTGACCGTCAAACGTGATGCCATAAAACGCTGGCGACTCGAAAAGCAGGAGAAGCCCAAGGCGACAGCCAAGGGAGGCATAAAACTGTTCGAGGATGGGAGTGATGAGCGCAATGCCTGGCTCTGGAGCGGTAGCGGCGATCTCAACGTCAAGATCAAGGACAACGACAAGAAGACCAACAACGTCAACGTCAAAGGCACGACCGAAGTGGCCAATCTCGACTGGCGTTACACCCTGTCGGGAGAATATAACTACGAGACCTCCAACAACGTCACCGATAGCCATGACTACAAGGTGACGCCCACCCTCGACTATTTCTTCGATCAACACTGGTTTATTCGCAGCTCGGTCAATGCCGAATATGACATGCTTGACGACAACTATCTGAAACTCGATTTTGGTTCGGGCCCCGGTTATCGCTTCTGGAATGACAAAAAACGGCGGCTCGAGCTTATTACCCAGGGTGGCATGCAGCGAGCCTACTATCGCAACAATGAGTGGGTGGCCATATTTTATTCAAGCTCACATACCATCAGCTATCCCATTGGAGAGCTAATCTGGGACTACCGCCAACCGCTATCCTTCTGGCAGCAGCCATTCGAGCTGTTCAGCAAAGGAAGCTATACCAAGTATCTGGCTCAGCCCTCCCCCTATATCACTCTCAACCAGGATATCTCTGGCAGCATTGGCATGCGTTACTACTTCAACGACCATCTGCGCCTCTCATGGAGCACTGAAGTCGAGCGAGAGGAAGGGGAGTTAAACCTGGGCCCGTTCAGCCAGTCTCTCAACAAGACCGATTACAAGCACCTCCTCAGTCTGGGTGCCAGTTTCTAGGCCCCAAAAATAAAAAGGAGGAGCCACATTGGCTCCTCCTTTTTATTAGACCAACAGAGTGGCAACTAGATCAGCCCCCAGGCAGCGATCTGGTAGATCCACAGCATCGCCAGCATTGTGCCCACCATCCCCATAATGACGCCGATCCGCACCATCTGACGGCTCTCCACCAGACCGGTGGCGTGGGCCAGCGCATTGGGCGGCGTACTGATGGGGAGCGACATGCCCAGCGATACCGAGATGGTCACCGCCAGGATCAGGGTATGGCTGCCGCCCCACTCGGCAAGCTCCGGCATGCTGACCGCCAGTGCAGCCACCAGCGGCAGCAACAGGTTGGCGGTTGCGGTATTGGACATAAAGTTGGCCATCACTACCGCCAGCAAACAGGCCCCGACCAGCACGGCGAGTGTGGAGTACTCATGGAACGGTATGTGAGTAATGAGACGCTCTGCCAGCCCTGAGTCTTCCAGTGCCAGACCCAGCGCAATCCCGCCCGACACCAGCCAGAGCACATCGAGGGAGATCTTGTGCAGGTCATCCTTGGTGATGATCCCTGTCGTCAGGAATACGGCGACCGGGATCATGGCGACGACGTAGGAGTTCATGCCGTGCAGATCACCGAGCAGCCAGAGCACTATGGTGGTAATGAAGGTGAGATAGACCACCCAGGCCCGGGGCGTCTGCATGAAGCGCCCCTCGATTTTCAGCTCGATCTGTTTGAGTGGGCTCGGGAAGAAACGCCCCAGCAGAAACCAGCCAAGCAGCAGTAAGAGCGCGACGAAGGGCACCGCAAAACCCATCCACTGACCAAACGAGATGGCATGCTCGCCAGTAAGATACTTGAGAGCCACCGCGTTGGGCGGCGTACCTATGGGGGTACCAATTCCGCCCAGATTGGCCGCCAGCGGAATGGCCAGCACAAATCCCACCTTGGCCGGATCCCGCTCCGGGAATACCGCCAGCACCGGAGCCAGAATGGCCAGCATCATGGCCGTGGTAGCGGTATTGCTCATGAACATGGAGAAGGTGGCGGTAATGAGCATCAGCCCCAGCATCACGACTCTGGGGTTGCGACCGAAGGGGCGCAGCAGCACCCGCGCCAGATTCACATCCAGATGGTATTTGGTTGCAGCGATGGCCAGAAAAAAGCCGCCGAGAAAGAGCATGATGACCGGTGAGGCAAAGGTTGCCATCACCTCGGTCGACTTGAGCAGCGAACCAAACCCGGGCTCGCTCTTGCCTGCCGTCATAAACCAGAGCCCCTTATCGGAGAGCAACAGTAGCTCCAGCACGATGATCAGCACAGAGGTGGCAAAGATGGGGATGGGCTCCAGGATCCAGCAGAGCGCTGCCAGCACGAAAATAGCGACAACCCGCTGCTCGACCACAGTAATTCCCTCGAGCGGGATCCAGTGCGTCGGGATCAGCAGGATAAAGAGACTGAACAACAGTGGCAGAATAATCTTGTGATTGATGGGCACTATCGTCTCCAGAATAGGGATTGAGAAATCGATAGTGGCATAACATGCTGCCGTTTCAGGAAACGGACTTGCCAAAATGAGAGCTGGCTAACCGCATACAACGCGATTTTGTGAGTCATATCAAGCACAAGTAGCGTCTCTGAACGTTCATGCCGCGCCTGACGGCCAAAATGAAAACGGGCTCGCTATTGCGAACCCGTTTGCTCATCTTCAACGACGAGGGATCAGAAGTAGATGCGAGTCACCGACTCAATCACGCAACCCGGGCGCCGGATCCCTTCGATCTCCACCTTGATCTCCTTGAGCAGCTCCAAACCGCCCTTGATGGGGGTAACCCGTGCCAGCTTGGTGCGAGCGCGGATGTTGCTCTCCACCTTGATGGGGTACGGGAAGCGCACCTGATCCAGCCCGAAGTTCACTACCATGCGAGCAGTCGGAAACTCGGGGGTGGACTCATCCACCGAGCCGGTCAGCTGTGGCAGCAGAGCCAGCGTCAGAAAACCGTGGGCAATGGTGGTCTTGAAGGGCGACTCGGCAGCCGCGCGCTCCGGATTGGTGTGGATCCACTGATGATCGCCGGTCACCGCGGCAAACTGATCGATCATCTGCTGGCTGATATGGAGCCACTCGCCGACATGGGTCTCTTCGCCGATCTTGCCCTGCAGCTCGGCATAGAGCGCAGCGGCTTCGCCTTCCAGCTCGATGGCAGGATCCTGCGCCACAGCAGGCTGACCGTTAGCCACCTGAGCCACGGTGTCGGCATTCTGCTGCTGTGCGTTCTGGGCTTCGCTTTGCAGGTCCAGCACCCGTCCCAGCAGAGGGTGAAGATGTGCCTTTTGCTGAAACTCACGCCAGTAGTCGCGGATAGCCGGAGAGAGCCAATCCTTGAGCTCAAAGGGGTGCTGCGCCAGAATTTCGCGCTTGCGCTTCAGAAAATCGACAACTTTCATGTTCCGATCCCTATGTGATTCAATGCCGGTAAAGAGGTCTAACCAGTCCTATTTTATTAAAGTTACAGCTGAAAGTGCAAAAAAATCTCGGCGTACACCTGTACCAAGGCAGAAGTCACTACTCATATCACATCAAAAAGCATTATCTACCAATGAGGAAATCGATTTCCAACAGAGATCTCGCCTTCCCTTCTATCCCTGTGGCGATCAAAAAAGGCCCGCAACGGGCCTTGTTCAATCAGCTCAGCGCGGGGCTGACCACCATTCACGCATGCCGGCATCATCGAAGAAGGTCCAGGCCAATACCCGGCTCACCTTGTTGCCCTGCGCCATCTCAAGCACCCGAACCTGACGTGCCCCGACCCGGGTCAATGCCTTTTTGGCAACCGGCAGATTCTCCTTCTTGGAGACCAGCGAGCTGAACCAGAGGCACTGGCTGGCAAACTCCTTGCTCTGATTGATCATCCTGGTCAGAAACGCCGCCTCGCCCCCGTCACACCAAAGCTCGGCTTTCTGACCGCCAAAATTGAGTACCGGCGCCCCCTTCACCTCTTTGCCCAGATTGCGCAGCTTGCGCTCGCTCCCCTTGCTAGCCTCTGCCAGCGAGGCGTGGAAGGGCGGATTGCAAAGGGTCAGCGCAAAGCGCTCCTTAGGCCCTATGATGCCGCGAAAGACATGTTCGGCATTGCCCTGCAGGCGACACTCGATCTGGTTGCCAAGTCCGTTGCTTTTGGCCAGCAGAGCCGCCGCTTTCACCGATACCGGATCGATATCGGAGCCGACAAAACGCCAGCCATACTCACGGCTACCGAGCAGCGGATAGATGCAGTTAGCTCCAACCCCGATGTCCAGCACCCTCACCCCTTTGCCAGCAGGTACTTTGCCGGCACTCTCGGCCAGCAGATCGGCAACCCGGTGCAGATAATCGACCCGCCCCGGAATGGGTGGACAGAGGTAACCGGCGGGCAGATCCCAGTGAACAATGCCGTAGTGGTGGGCCAGCAACGCCCGGTTCAGGGCCTTGACCGCAGCGGGATCGGCAAAATCGATGGTGAGATTGCCGTAGTCGTTGGTAAAGAGATGGGTGGCCAGCTCCGGAGTCTGCCGGCAGAGCGCCTCAAAATCGTAACCATCGAGATGGCGATTGCGGGGATGGAGTCCGGATTTGCGGTCATTGCGGGATGTCATGCTGGGCCTGCCGAAGAAAAACGGGCCCACACTATAGTGATTTGGCCTGCGAAAGTCTAAATCGCAGCCATAAAAAACCGGGCTTCAGGAGCCCGGTTCAAGTGAGGTTGGAAAAACAGTCCGTACTGCGAGCCGTTTGTCCAGCCTGACTCAGATATCGATCCGGCGCGCTTGCCAGAACTTGCTGCGCCAGTATTGGCTGTCCAGCTTGGAGCGGGTCACACCGGCTCGGGTCGAGGCGTGGATAAACTCGCCATTCCCGACATAGATGCCGACATGATTGAGACGACGATTGATTTTGAAGAAGACCAGATCACCCTCGACCAGATCCTTCTTGGAAACACGAGTCCCTTCATGGACTTGAGAGCGGGTGTCTCGGGGTAACTCGACACCGACGGCATTGCGGAACACTTCACGGGCAAAGGCGGAACAATCGATACCACGCTGGCTACTGCCACCCATCCGGTACGGAACGCCACGCCACTCTTTATAAACTGTCAGGATTTCATTCACATCAGGTGTTTGCGAAGCTTCCGGTTCAATAACGGGTTCCATCATGGAAACTTCGATCTTGCTCGCGACCTCGGTTTGGGGTGCCGAGGCACAACCCACCATTCCGAGCGCGACCAGCAGTAGCATCAGGTGGCGCAATCCTTTATCCCCGCAAAAATAGAAATTTTGTTAAAATACGGCCCCGAAAGGCAATTAATAAGGCAACAGCACCCGACTATATCCAAGAATTCTATCGAGGCAAGTGAAAATCCCTATCGGGCTCACATTTTTGCAAGGAAATGCACGATTTTTCATAATTAATGTGATCATGGCCAAACAATATACAATCGCAAAAGCGGCCATCCAGCTCAGAGATAAGTGGCATTTATCCCTGCTTCACCACCCTTTTTAAGTGAAAAATTATGATCGCCACCGATCTTTTTTTGTTAAATCCGGCCCTGATTGCTCAGGAATTACTCGCTACCCTGCCCGAGCTGTTATCGGCCGATGAACACCATATTTGGCAGCAAATGAGCCACAATTCGCGCCGTCAGGAGTATCTGGTCAGCCGGGCCGTGCTGCGCCAGCTTCTGGCACAGAGACTGGCCACTTCGCCATCCGCGTTGCAATTTAGCAACGGGGAACACGGCAAGCCGCAGCTGCAAGATGGGCGCTGGCATTTCAATCTCAGCCACAGTGGATCCTGGCTGGTACTGGCGCTTTGTCAGCAAGGGCCGCTAGGGGTTGATATCGAGCTGGGTAAAAGACGGCACTCTCCCCTGCCCCTTGCCCGGCGGTTTTATGCACAGAGTGAATATGAGTGGCTCTGCGCCCTGCCGGAGAATGAACAGGAGAGCGCCTTCTACCGGCTCTGGTCACGCAAGGAAGCCGTGCTCAAGGCCCACGGTGGCGGCATCGCCGCCGGGCTTGAGAAAGTACGCTTCATCCCTGACGAGGCGTGGCGCCTCGATAACCAGCTCGATGAACGGCACTATCAGGTTCAGGATTGGCCCTTTGCCAGTGGCTGGCTCAGCCTTGCCGCCGCCACGACAGCGGTCAATGGCTACCGGCTGGATGAGCGCTTGAATTGCCATCCCCTCACCCCCATGTTGTTCCACACCCTTTCGGAAGAGTCCAACTGATGATCGTCGACATTACTCCCCAGAATTTTCACGCAGAACTGATCGATGCCTCCATGAAGAAGCCGGTCGTCATCTATTTCCATGCGCCGCAGATGCCGGAGTGCCAGGGAATGACGCCGTTGATCGAATCGCTGGTTGGGCCAGCCAACGAACAGGTCACGCTGGCCAAAGTGGACATGAACAATCCCCAGCTGCAACCGCTGGCCAGCCAGCTCGGCCTGCGCGCCCTGCCGGCACTGGTGCTGTTCCATCAGGGACGCCCGGATGAACAGGGGATCATTGAGGGGCCGCAGGATGAAGCGACCCTGCGCCAGTTCTTCGCAGCCTTCGCACCAAAAGAGGAAGAGGAGCTGTTTGCCAAGGGGCAACAGGCACTGGCCGATGGCCAGCCCGGCGAGGCTTATGCCCATCTGGGCAAAGCTCATCAGATCGCTCCGGAGCGCCACGACATCAGCCTCTGGCTCATTCAGGCCGCGCTCGATCTTAACCTGCTCGATGAAGCACAGGAGCGGCTCGGCAACATTCCGATGGTGGCACAGGATAGCCATTTCCATGCCCTGACCTCACGGCTGGCACTGGCCCTGCAAGCGGCGGACAGCCCGGAGTTGCGTGCTCTGGAAGCTCGCCATGCCGAAAATCCGGATGACTTTGCGCTGGCGCAGGAGCTGGCGGTGCAATACAACCAGGCAGGTCGTCAGGAAGAGGCGCTGGGACTGCTGCTTGCCATCCTCAAGCGGGATCTCGCTTTTGGCGATGCCAGAAAGACCTATCTCGACATTCTGGCAACCATGGGCAGCACACCGGTGGCACAAAATTACCGTCGCAAGCTCTATAGCCTGCTCTATTGATCGAGTCTTGAAGGGATGAAGAAGGGGCGTGCCGGGAGACCGGCATGACCTCTGAGGTCAAAAGAGAAAACGGGGATGGGGAATTTCAGGCAAAAAAAAATGGCGCATAACTGCGCCATTTTTTTCGCATGGCTTACTTCTTGTACTTAGTAGCCATGTTGTCGATGCGCTGGTTAGCACGCATAGCTTCTTGCTTGGCTTCAGCAACATCAGCAGCGATCTTGGACTGATCAGCACGAACAGCGCTAACATCTTGAGCCAGCTGGTCAACTTTGTTAGACAGATTCTGAACGGAAGTTTCCAGTTCGCTAGTGTTTGCGCAACCACCCAGCAGAGCGGACAGACCAACAACACCTACCAACAACAATTTTTTCATTTTTAAAGCTCCCTTGAACTCGCCAGACGTTTAGCAAGCGGCGTGATTATGGCACAAAAAAATCATACTTTGCATAGTCCCCAGCACAGATAAATGCATTAAAACCCTCATTTTTTTTTGAATGAACAGTTTTTGTTCAGATTCGGCTAAAAAATGAGTGCCGCGTGATGAGGACACGGACAAAGACTAACCAAAATTTTCGCTTATTACAATTTCGTATGAGCCTCAGGCTGTTCGTTCTGACAGCAATTGGCGATATTGCACCAAATCTTCGATGGTGATCACGGGCATCCGGTGCTGACGACCGAAAGAAATCAGGTCTGGCAAGCGGGCCATGGAGCCATCTTCCCTGGTCAATTCACACAACACCCCGAACGGTTTCAGTCCGGCAAGCTGCATCAGATCGACCGTCGCTTCGGTGTGACCACGGCGCACCAGCACGCCTCCGGTACGGGCACGCAACGGGAATACATGGCCAGGCCGGTTGAGATCACCCGGTTTGGCCCCATCGGCAATGGCGGCACGAATGGTTGTGATGCGATCAGCCGCCGAGACACCGGTAGTGACCCCCTGCGCCGCTTCGATGGTGACGGTAAACGCGGTCTGATAGTGGCTGGAGTTGGCTTCCACCATCATCGGCAATTCGAGCTGACGCACCCGCTCATCGGTCAGGCAGAGACAGACTATGCCGGAGCACTCGCGGATCATCAGCGCCATCTGTTCATTGGTCATGGATTCGGCGGCAAAAATGAGGTCGCCCTCGTTCTCCCGATCTTCATCATCGGCCACCAGCACACCCTGACCGGCCCGCAAGGCAGTCAGAGCCGCTTCGACACGGGCAATTGGATCACCAAATTCACTGAGTAGAGACTGATTCATGGTAAAGCTCCCAAACAAGAAAAGGACCAGAATCAGGGCATGGAAAGGCAGACAGAAATGGCCATGCAGCAGCCAGCCCCCAAGGGGGCGGAGAGTGCAATGTCTGTCTTATCCTCTTTCATCCGGACTATGACCGTCGGCTCCGGCATCTCACCGGATCTGCTGACCCCGCCCCGGCAGACCGGGGTCGGGCGCTCGCGGGCTCCCCGAGTCAGATCGGGATACCGCCGGTGGGGAATTTCACCCCGCCCTGAGAATAAGCGCTGACAGCCTAAAGAAAAGCGCTGGCAGATACCAGCCAAAAACCGGCTCAAGCTGAAAAACCTTTGCCAGTCGGATTCGATGTTCTCCCCTTGTCCCATCGCACTCCGCTTGTGGCTGTAACGCTCACCGAATTTCTTTCTGGCCACAATTTGTTTGTGGCATAGTGCCCAAAAACGCGCAGCCTGCGCAGAGACAGGCGCCAACACCACAAACGGAAAATGACAGAGATGGAAAAGAAAATACTGCTAACGGACTGCCCGGACGCCAAGGGCCTCATCGCCAAGATCACCAACATCTGCTACAAGCATCAGCTCAACATCATCAAGAACGATGAGTTCGTGGATCACGAGAATGGCCGCTTCTTCATGCGTACCGAGCTGGAGGGACGTTTCAATGACGAGACCCTGCTGGCCGATCTCGATGATGCCCTGCCCGCTGGCGCCCAACGCCGTCTGGTAAAGGCGGGCAAGAAGCGCATCGTCATTCTGGTGACCAAGGAGACTCACTGCCTCGGCGACATCCTGATGAAGAACTACGCCGGCGCGCTGGATATGGACATAGTCGCGGTGATCGGCAACTACGACACCCTCGCCGAACTGACCGGCAAGTTCGATATTCCGTTCCACACCGTCAGCCACGATGAGCTGAGCCGCACCGAACACGAAGAGCAGGTACGCGCCATCATCGACGGCTATGCGCCGGACTACGTGATCCTGGCCAAGTACATGCGGGTACTGACCCCCAGCTTCGTCGAAGCTTATCCGCGCAAGATCATCAACATCCACCACTCCTTCCTGCCCGCCTTCATCGGAGCCCGCCCCTATCGCCAGGCATTCGATCGCGGGGTCAAACTGATCGGCGCCACCGCCCACTTTGTCACCGACGATCTGGATGAGGGCCCCATCGTCGAGCAGGACGTGATCCACGTTGATCACACCTTCAGCGCTGATGACATGGCCAAGGCGGGTCGCGATGTAGAGAAGTCGGTACTGAGCCGGGCGCTGGAGCTGGTACTGAACGAACGGGTGTTCGTCTATGGCAACAAGACGGTGGTGTTCAAGTAACAACACCCGATAATCCGGAAACAACAAAGGCTCCCGTGGGAGCCTTTGTTGTTAGTGTGAAAACCGGTCAGAGCGGCAGGTCGTTGACCGTCATCACTCCTTTGTCCAGCTTCAGCTCGGCATTGAGCTTTTGCTGATCGGCCTTCAGATAACCCATGGCAGCCAACTGCTCCAGCATGGGGGCAAGCTGCGGCACCACCTTGCCCAGCTTGTCGCTGAGTGAGGCGTGGAGCTGGCCGCTCAGCGCCTGCATTCCCTCTTCGCCGTTGAAGAGCTTGTCGAGCGAGGTAGAGGCAAGTTTTACCTCTCCCTTCATGGCTGCCACTTCGCCATTGAACCTGGCGCTCAGATCCGCCAGCTCCAGAGTCGCGCCGCGCGCCAGCATCTTGTCCAGCGCTTGCTGGATCGCAGTATCCTCCACCCCTTTGCCGCCGGCAGCCTGCAACCCCTGATACCCTTCCAGATCCAGTCCGTTGAGGTGCAGCTCCAGATTACTGTCGGTCACCGCCAGCGAGTCTGCCTCGTTCTCCAGATTGAGCTTGGCCAGCTTCATCCGGTAGCTGCTGGAGAGGGTCTGGGCGTTGTCACCCTTGAGCTGGGTCTCGGTAGTCATCCCCTGCAGGGACACCTTGACGCCCTCAGGCAGTTGCATGGTCAGAGCTGAAAGGCTCATCTCGCTTTGCGGAGAGAGCCAGACCCCGCTGATCTCGGCCAGATCGGCGCTACCCTTCATCTCGGCCAGCACCAGATCCATCTTGCTCTGCTCTTCGTGCACCGTCATTCCCTGCCAGGTCATGGCGACATGGCCAGTCCCCTCCAGATCGCCGTGGAAATCACCGGTGAGCGGCAGGAAGTGGAACTCGTCCAGCCCCTGTTTCACCTTGAACTCGTCAGCCCAGAAACGGCTGCTGTTGCCCCGGGTCCAGAGGCTGCTGACCGACTCCAGGCCAAACTGCCACTGCTCCATGCCGAGCGCAGTGAAGACCGGCGCCAGTGAGCCCTGTTTGGTGTCGAGCAGGAAGTGGCTCTTGATATAGAGCGGCATGATGCGGCTCTTCACGGCAAACTCCAGCTCAAGGGGTTGCCCCCCTTCCAGCTCGCTGTCGAGCGCCGCCAGCTCCTGGGGAGTGACCACGAGCTTCAAAACCCCATCACGGGTAAAGAGGTTGCTGCTGCCGGGTTGCCACTGCAGATCCAGACCGCTCTCGTTTTCGACCTTGGCGATCTGCTCCGCCATGATGCGGTCGAAACTGTTGCCCGTGTACCAGCATGCAGCCAAACCACCACCTACCAGTGCCGCACCCACGGCAAGGACCACTATTTTTTTCATATATCCATGTCTCTCCAGGAGTTGTCGCTGCACTCTACGGGGCAAGCTCGGCACTAGGCAAGTCCGATCAGAGGCTCCGTCTGTAATCTTCTGTAACCGGCCATTACAACAAGGGACTGAAAAGGTAGAAGATATTCTCCATCACCCTCTTGTACCAGGGGCGAGCCTGCCAGCTGGCAAGCGTCATTGGCGTGGCTTCCGCCATGTAACCCTGCACCAGCTGAGTCATCTGGGCAACGAAGTGCGGGTTGTCTACCAGCAGGGTTACCTCGAAGTTGAGCCAGAGGCTGCGCCTGTCCAGATTGACTGTCCCAACCAGAGCAAAATCGTCGTCCACCAGCACGCTCTTGGTGTGGAGCAGACCGGCATCGTAGCGATAGATCTCCACCCCGGCCGCCAGCAGCTCCTCCATAAAGGCGTTGCAGGCATAGTTGGCCATGATGGAGTCGTTGCGAGCCGGCAGCACCAGCTGCACCTGTACTCCGCGCGCGGCCGCCGAGCTGAGAGCGGCTGCCAGCGGATCATCCGGCACGAAATAGGGCGTGGTCAGCACCAGATGGCTGCGCGCCTGATAGATGGCAAGCAGCAGGCTTTGCTGGATGCAGTCGCCACCGACGAAGGGGCCGGACGGAATAAGCTGGGCGCGATAGTTGGTCTGTGGCCACACTTCCGGCTCGTGCTGCAGGCTGTCGAGCAACCGCTCGCCGGTCTCAACTTCCCAGTCCCAGACAAAGATGGACCACATCAGCGGCACTATGGGCCCCTGCACCCGGATCATGATATCGACCCACTGGCCGACCCCGGCATCCTGCTTGAAGAAACGGGGATCCACCATGTTCATCGAACCGGTGTAACCGACCCGGTCATCGATCACCACCAGTTTGCGGTGCATTCGCAGATCCTGGCGCTGGAAGGGGATGCGCCAGGCACCGACCGGCAGTACCTCCACCAGCTTGACCCCAGCCTTGCGCAGCTTTTTCGGCCAGCCCGAGCGGAAGAAGTGCTTGCTCCCCACCGAATCCAGTAGCAAACGACAATCCACGCCGCGTTGGGCCACCTCCATCAGCGCTTCGCACACATCGTCGGCATCGCCGCCGGGGTGCCAGATGTAGAACTCCATATAGCAAGAGAGAGTCGACTTGCGGATGTCCTGGGCAATCTCACGCAATATTTGCTCGGGTCTGCTGAGCAGGGTCATCCGGTTGCCGGAGAGCATCGGCATGGCGAGCCGCCCCTGGATGAGGTCGTGGAGCGGCTGGGCCTTCTCCCCCACTTCGCAGCAGTGCTGGGGGAAGAGACGAGCCAGCTGGCGGATCCATATGGCATAAGGTCGATACATGGCTTGCGCCCGCTCACCACGGCGCCGCCCCAGCTTGATCTCGCCAAACAGGACATAGAAACCGACCCCGGCAAAGGGGATGGCATAGATGAGAGCCAGCCAGGCCAGCGATACGCCGATGGGGCGCCGCTTCATCACCACCCGAATTGAAACACCGGTGACGATGACGGTGTGAAACAGCAGCAGTAACCAGCCGAGAAAACGGGAAAACAGCAGGTGGAGATCGTATTCGAGACCGTCGAGCAACGGGAACTCCTTCTAATCGACAAGGGGCGGTGGGCAGATCCCACACGGCAGGAATGGTATGCTGTAGGGCAAATCCATTCTATCAGGTCGCACGCATGATTCTGCAATCTATGCTGCTCAGCTTGGCCATGCTAGGCCAAGGCTCATATGACATCAATGAGCAACAGATAAACCAGTACCTGCAATCCCAGGTTCAAGTCGACAAACAGCTGGAGCTGCCCGGTATCATCAAGGCCCATGTGAAGCTTGAGCAGAGCGATGTACAACTCGGCCGCCAGCGTCCGGATACTGCCCGGGTCTATGGCAAGGGCAAGCTCAAGATAGCGCTGCCCGACAACACCGAATATGACGCTCGCCTGCAGATGACCTATGAAGCGAGACCCCGTTACGACAAGAGCCAGAGTGCCCTGTTTCTCGACAACATGAAACTGGTGGAGTACAAGCTGGAGCCGGAGGCGGCGGAGAAGAAGTTTGGTCTGATGCTCGGCATGCTGCTGCAAAGCATGGAAAAAAGGCTGGAGAGCCAGCCCGTCTACAAGCTCAATGACAAGGATCCGCAGCAGGCCTGGCTCAAAGAAAATCTGCTGGGGCTAGAGCTGTCACCGGGCAAGATCCATCTGCTTACCAAAGAACGCTGACCCCCACGTTCAATTCGGGAGGGGCTGGGTGGTCTCCCGCACCAGCAGCTCCACCTGATATCCCTGTTGCTGTTGCCGCTCAAAAAGAGAGAAGAGAGAGCCTCGCAATCTGTGCAGTGGCAGATCGGCAAAACCGGCTTTGATGTAGAAGGGTTTCTCGAATGGCAAGGCCTGACACACCACCGGCTTGTCGTCGAGTCCGTCGCAGGCATGCTGCAGCAGGCGTGATCCCAGCCCGAGTGACTGATAGTGGGGCAGCAGACGAAAGCCACACAGATGGTAGAAATCCTCTTCGTCCCGCACCCTGACCGCCCCGACCAGCCAGTGAGCATCGCGCACGACAAAGATCCGCTCGGCCAGATCCGGCACGTAGTGGGAGAAGGTCGTTTCGTAATAGTCCCTGATCAGAGAGAGGTCGGCGTCACAGTACTCTTCAAAGGTGAGTTCCATCGCCAGCGAGCTTGCCACAAACAAATCCTTTTGCAATCAATGAGTAGTGCCATGTGGTTGCTGCTAATCCGACCAGATGACGAGAGCAAGATAGCACGCCTTTCATTAACAAAAAAGTCGATATCCACCAGAGGCCAACGAGAGCAGAAGCAGCTCTGTTGCACACCGTGATCCCGCTCACCTGCCGGCAACGCTCACCCTGTTTTCCCGCTTGTTCTGCCCCCCTCATGATGCTTTACTCAACACACGCATAGAGGAAGGAGTTTGCGGTTTGAAAGCATGGAAGCTGGCAGGCCATCTGTTGTTGATCCCCCTGGCAGGATGGTGCGAAGCGCCGCCTCCTGCCGAGGTGGTTTTTCTGTCGGCAGCCCCCGTTCCGCCTCTGCGCCTGCCGCTTGCAACCCCCGAGCCCGAACCACAGGCACAGGCACAGGCACAGGCACAGGCACAGGCACAACAGGGGAACAAACAGATCCATGTTTACAAGTCGGTGCAGAAGAACGGCGTAATCCGCTACTCGGACATGGTGCCGGAGCAGGGCAACTACGAGTTGCTGCTCTTTAACGACTGCTTCGCCTGCGACCCGAAATCGGACGTCAACTGGCACACCACCGGACTTTTTCTCTATGACTACGCCAGCACTATCAAGGCGGCGGCAGACACCTATCACGTAGAACCAGCCCTCATTCGGGCACTCATCCACGCCGAATCGGCCTTCAATCCGATGGCGATTTCTCGCAAAGGGGCCATGGGTCTGACTCAGCTGATGCCGGAAACGGCGCGGGAGCTGGGGGTTGGCAATGCTCTGCTGGCAGAGCAGAACATCTTCGGCGGGGTAAAATACTTGGCGGGATTGCTCAAGCAGTATGACGGCAACATAGCGCTGGCTACCGCAGCCTATAACGCGGGTGCTGGCGCCGTGCAAAAACATGGCGGCATTCCCCCCTACGCCGAAACTCGCGCCTATGTGGAGCGTGTCCAGCTGCTGCATCAGCGATACAAAGAGATGCTGCAGGCCAAGGGGCTATAGGCCCTCAGGTTTTTCCCACCGCCAGAAAACAAAAAACACGCCCTTGGGCGTGTCGATACCACACTTTGTTTCGCGAACGATTACTTCTGCTCAGCCGCCACCAGGCGATAAGCCAGCGCACCCAGAATGGCACCGACGATCGGGGCAACCCAGAACAGCCACAGCTGGCCGATAGCCCAGTCACCGACAAATAGCGCAACACCGGTACTGCGGGCCGGGTTGACCGAGGTATTGGTCACCGGAATGCTCACCAGATGGATCAGGGTCAGGCACAGGCCGATGGCAACCGGAGCAAGCGCAGCTGGCGCACGGCTGTCGGTAGCGCCCATGATGACGAACAGGAAGAAGCCGGTCATCACAGCTTCGCACACCAGTGCTGCCATCATGCTGTAGCCGCCCGGAGAGTGCTCACCGTAGCCATTGGAGGCAAAGCCGACGGAGAGATCAAAACCGGCCTGACCACTGGCAATCACATAGAGTACGGCAGCGGCGGCAATTGCCCCCAGCACCTGCGCCACTATGTAAGAGAACACGCCGGAAGCCGGAAAACGACCGCCAGCCCACAGACCGATGGTGACTGCCGGGTTGAGATGGCAACCGGAGATATGGCCGATGGCATATGCCATGGTCAGCACGGTCAGGCCGAATGCCAGCGATACGCCCAAGAGGCCGATCCCCACATGGGGGAAGGCTGCAGCCAGCACGGCACTGCCACAACCTCCCAATACCAGCCAGAAGGTTCCCAAAAACTCTGCTGCTACAGGTTTCACACTATGTCTCCCGATAAGATGAGATAAAAAGGCCCACAAAGGGGCCATGCGTTAACACGCGCAGCATTATGGGAGGAGCAATGGCCGATGCGAACCCGGTTACCAGCCGTCACAAAACGTGACCAAGGTCACAATTGGTTGATTGATAGAGATATTTATCAGTAGCAAGCCACAAAGAGGCTGTTGCCAACAAGGAGCCTCATGCGACAACTTGTGACTCCAAAGACCTATTCTGTCTATTTGTTGATCAACAATTCAGGGCCACACCAGCGGATCACTTGATCGGCGAAAATCTGCTAACCACCTGACCCTGATGCTCAATCCACTCCATGAACATGGCGACGGGGCGGGCATAGACGGTGCCATCCTGCTCCGACTGATAGATCACCAGCTGCTCGCCTGTCTCGGTATGGCTGGCCAGGGTCAGCACCTGATAGTAGCCCCCCTTGAAGTGACGATAGCGACCGGGTGTGGGTGCATGCATGGGATACCTCTGCAGATGGAACAGGACGGGAAAGGGGAAATATGCGCTGGCCAGTGCCAGTTGTATCAGCTTTTTCTCGTCGGAAATGACGATGAAGAGGCTTTTTTACACAAGCCAATCGTGCCAGAGAGCGTGAAGATTTCAACACAGTAGAGTAGCTTTGTTAATCACGCCCCCATCTTTCACTGGTGAACCTTGCCAAGCACAAACGATCGTGCTGAATTTAACCTTTTAATAACTCTGTTTTGGGGCCAAAAATCAGGAATTTCTACTAAAAAGAAGATTGTTCTAGCATTCAATTCTGTGAAGAATAGGGGAAAAGATATTTGATACTAAAAACCGCCTTTTTCGCCAACGCGTCCCTATGGGGAAGGAATCACTGTCACCATGTTCACTATCGACAAGTCGCACAAGCTCGACGATGTCTGCTATGACATCCGCGGCCCGGTGCATAAAGAAGCTCGCCGTCTCGAAGACGAAGGCCACCGCATTCTCAAGCTCAACATCGGCAACCCGGCCCCGTTCGGCTTTGATGCGCCGGAAGAGATCATCAAGGATGTGATCCTCAACATGCCCCAGAGCCAGGGCTACTGCGACTCCAAGGGGCTCTTCTCCGCCCGCAAGGCGGTGATGCAGTACTACCAGCAAAAAGGGATGCGCAAGGTCGACATCGACGACATCTACATCGGCAACGGCGCCAGCGAGCTGATCGTGATGGCGATGCAGGCGCTGCTCAACAACGGCGACGAGATGCTGGTGCCCTCCCCTGACTACCCGCTCTGGACCGCCGCCGTCACCCTCTCCGGTGGCCATGCGGTGCACTATCGCTGCGACGAAGGGGCTGACTGGTACCCTGATCTCGACGACATCCGCGCCCGCATCACCCCGCGCACCCGCGGCCTGGTGCTGATCAACCCCAACAACCCGACCGGCGCCGTCTATGGCAGCGAGTTCCTGCTGGAGGTGATCGAGATCGCCCGCCAGCACAACCTCATCATCTTCGCCGACGAGATCTACGACAAGATCCTCTACGACGATATCTCCCACACCAGCGTCTGCACCCTGTGTGACGATGTGATGGTGGTGACCTTCAACGGCCTCTCCAAGGCTTACCGCGCCTGCGGCTTCCGTCAGGGCTGGATGGTCATCACCGGCCCCAAAGGCCGTGCTCGCGGTTACATTGAAGGGCTGGAGATGCTGGCCTCCATGCGGCTGTGTGCCAACGTGCCGATGCAGCACGCCATCCAGACTGCGCTCGGCGGCTACCAGAGCATCAACGAGCTGATCCTGCCGGGCGGCCGCCTGCGCAAACAGCGGGACAAGGCATGGGAGCTCTTGAACGAGATCCCCGGGGTCTCCTGCGTCAAACCCAAGGGGGCGCTCTACATGTTCCCCCGCCTCGACCCCAAGGTGTATGACATCCGCGACGACCAGAAGATGGTGTTCGATCTGTTGCAGCAGGAGAAGCTGCTGTTGGTGCAAGGCACCGGCTTCAACTGGCCGGCGCCGGATCACTTCCGGCTGGTGTTCCTGCCCCGCGAAGAGGAGCTGGAGGATGCCATCGGCCGCCTCGCCCGCTTCCTCAAGGGCTACAAGCAGTAAACAAAGCTCATGAAAAAGGCTCCCGCGGGAGCCTTTTTGTTATCTGTCGTTGTATCCGTGCCATCAGCCGTGCAGCAAGGCACCGACCACCAGCACCGCCATGGTGATGAGAGCCACCCCGATGATAAAGGGCAGCACCCAGCGCACGAAGCGATCGTAGGGGATCTTGGCGAGCGCCAGCCCCGCCACCAGATGGGCAGCTGTGGGGGCAAACAGGTTGATCCAGCCGGAGGCGGACTGATAGGCGGTGATCACCAGATCCCGCGAGATGCCGGAGAAGTCAGCCAGCGGCCCCATCAGCGGCATGGAGACAGTCGCCAGCCCCGAGGTGGAGGGGATGAAGAAGCTCAGGATGATGTGCACCAGATAGGCCATCAGGATGAAGACCGACGAGGATAGTCCGCTCACCAGCCCCTCGGCCCAGTGCAAGATGGTGTCGATGATGACGCCATGCTCCATCACCACATAGATGCCGCGTGCCACCGCTACCACCAACGCCACCCCGATGAGGTCTCGCGCCCCGTTGAGGAAGGTCGCCACATAGTTGGACTCCGGCATCCGGTTGATCAGCGCGATCAGGATGGAGGCGCTGAAGAACAGGGTGGAGAGCTCGTCAAACCACCAGCCAAAGGTGGGCAGCACATCGATCCCCAAATCCGACCAGGGCACCACTGCATAGATCATCAGCAGGAAGGTGCCGAAGAATACCAGCATGGTGAGCTTCTGCTTGCCGGTGAAGGCGAGGTTGCAGCTCTTCATCTGGGAGAACTCGTCGTCATAGACAATATCGGCCAGCACGGAGCGAGACTTGTCCTGCTGCACCTGCTTGGCGTAACGCATCACGAACCAGGAGGCGAAGATCACCAGCAGCAGCCACTGGATGACCCGCAGGCCAATCCCCTCACCGATGGGAATACCGGCAAAACCGGAGGCGATGCCGGTGGCAAACGGGTTGACGGTGGAGGCGAGCACCCCGACCCCGGAGCCAAGCAGGATAATCCCCGCCGCCACCATGCGATCAAAGCCCGCCGCCATCATCACCGGCACGATGAGTGCCCAGAAGGCAACCGTCTCCTCCGCCATGCCAAAGGTGGATCCGCCGAGGGCAAAGAGAGCGATCAGCACCGGGATCAGCAGCCGTTCGCGCCCGGCAAAGCCGCGCACGATGGCTCCCACCCCGGCATCCAGTGCCCCGCTCTGCATGGTCACCGCGAGAAAACCACCGATGATGAGCACGAACAGTGCGACGTCGGCCGCCTTGTGAAAGCCCTGAATGGGGGCCTTGAGCACATCGAATACCCCCTGCGGATGAGAGGGCAACTCGGTGTAGCTGCCGGGCACCGGCAACAGTCGCTCATCGCCGCTGTAGTCAGCCACGGCCGCGGCCGCCACCGGCTGCTGGGTCTTGGCAGTCACATAGTTGTATTTGCCCGCCGGCAGCACCCAGGTGAGTGCCGCCATCAGGGCGATGATGATGAAAAGCAGGGTATAGACAGTGGGGAGTTGGCGCTTTTTGGGCGCTTCATTTGGAGTGGTCATAGCTTCCGTACCTCGGCAATGCCGTCATGTGATCCGATCACCGCCAGACTAGCGGGTTTGATATGGGAAAAAGGTGATCGCTGATAATAAAATTCCGTAACTTAGCGGTATTTTTGCCAAAAAAACAGGGCCCCGCGGGGCCCCGTTTTCACTTGAGTCAGACTCAAAGCTCGACCACGTCGAATTTCACGTCCGGATTCACATCCGCATCGTAATCGACCTCGTCCAGACCGAAGCCGAACAGACGCAGGAACTCCTGCTTGTAGCCGGTGTAATCGGTCAGGTCGGAGAGGTTCTCGCTGGTGATGGATGGCCACAGGTCGCGGCAGGTCTGCTGCACGTCTTCGCGCAGTTCCCAGTCATCCATGCGGATGCGGGCCTGATCGTCCAGCGCCATGTCGGACGCGTAGAGACGGG
Organism: Aeromonas sp. SCS5; assembly: GCF_001887375.1. Classification (NCBI taxonomy): domain Bacteria; kingdom Pseudomonadati; phylum Pseudomonadota; class Gammaproteobacteria; order Aeromonadales; family Aeromonadaceae; genus Aeromonas; species Aeromonas sp. SCS5. The sequence continues at coordinate 234,390 of NZ_LFCS01000003.1, read as the reverse complement.
TGCGCATCATGCGATCCACCTGCTCCATGCACCCCTCGTGAATACCCTTTTCCTTCATGATCTTGAAGGCCATGGAGATATAGAGCGGCATCACCGGAATGGCGGAAGAGGCTTGAGTCACCACGGATTTCAGCACGGCCACGTGTGCGGTGCCGCCCTTGGCAGCCAGATCACTACGGATGGCGGCAGCGGCGCGGTCCAGATCTTCCTTGGCGCGGCCCAGGGTGCCATGCCAGTAGATTGGCCAGGTCAGATCAGTACCGATGTAGGAGTAAGCCACGGACTTGGCGCCATCAGCCAGCACGCCAGCATCGCGCAGGGCTGCCATCCACAACTCCCAATCCTGACCGCCCATGACGGTGATGGTGTTCTGGATCTCTTCCTCATTCGCCGGCTCAACGGTGGCGGTGATGATCTGATCCTTGTTGGTATCAATGGCGGTAGTGGTGTAGACCTCGCCGATCGGTTTCAGAGCGGAGCGCACCACTTCGCCGGTTTCCGGCATCTTGCGCACCGGAGAGGCCAGGGAGTAGACCACCAGATCAATCTGACCCAGATCCTGCTTGATGAGCTCGATCACCTTGGCGCGGCACTCGTTGGAGAAGGCATCGCCATTGACGCTTTTGGCGTAGAGGCCTGCCTCTTTGGCAGCCTTGTCGAAGGCGGCGGAGTTGTACCAGCCAGCGGTACCGGTCTTGGACTCGGTGCCCGCTTTTTCAAAGAAGACGCCGAGGGTGGCGGCGCCGGAGCCAAAGGCGGCAGCAATGCGGGAGGCCAGACCATAACCGGTGGAAGCGCCGATCACCAGCACCTTCTTGGGACCATTCTCGATGGTGCCCTTGGCTTTGGTATAAGCAATCTGGCGACGAACATTGGCTTCACAGCCAACCGGGTGAGTGGTGGTGCAGATAAAGCCGCGAACCTTGGGTTTGATAATCATATGGGGTCTCGGATCCGTTTAATGGATGAAATCGGGGCATAAGATACCTCATCTTGCCGCGATAAGGTGCTCTGATGTGTTGAACGGTGACAAAAATCCACAAGCCCACGACAGAAATGAAAGAGAAATAGCCTCCCAGAGCTTTGGTTGCCCCACGGCACATTCGGGCACTTGCCAGAAGCCGCTTGCCCACCCATGGCTGGCATATACTTGGACAACATCGTGGCGCTGGATGATTGGCCCAACAGGGCGGAGGTAACATGACCAGATGTTGGCAAAGATGCTTGTTGTGGGCGGCTGTGGCACTGTTTGCAGCCAGTGAGGTATCAGCCAAACCGACTGTCGGCATGGTACTGAAATCGGTCCGCAACGAGTTTTTCATCGAGATGGCGAAAGGGGCAGAGACCTATGCAACGGCCCACCCCGACGCCCTGACACTACAGCTAGAAGGCATCCAGCAGGAGGTGGATGTCACAGGTCAGGAGGCGATTATCCGCAAGATGATCGGCCAGAAAGTGGATGCCCTGGTGGTGGTACCGACCGATTCGGTCGCCATGCTGCCCGTTCTGATGGAGGCAATTCGTGCCGGCATTCTGGTCATCAACATGGACAACAAGCTCGATGACAGGGCACTGGTGCTGGAAGGGGTCAATGTCCCCTTCGTCGGCCCCAGCAACTTTGCCGGCGCGCGCAGTGTCGGCGAATATGTTGCCAAAAAGCTCCCGGCGGGCAGTAAAATCGGGCTGATCGAGGGCCCCCCCGGTGCCATCAACAGCCGGGCTCGCAGTGACGGATTCCGGGCCGCCCTGCGCGCAGCAGACATGGTTGTCGCCGGCGTGCGTAGCGGCTATTGGGACACAGCTCAGGGCAAGAGCGCCACTATCGATCTCCTCAAGGCAACCCCGGACGTCAAGGCGCTGCTCTGCGGTAACGACAATATGGCTATCGGTGCGGCTCAAGCTCTGACCGAGCTGGGGCTAAAGGGCAAGGTGCTGATCGGTGGCTATGACAATATTCCGGGGATCCACCCCTATCTCAGCGATGGCTCTGTGGTGGCAACCGCAGACCAGTATCCGGGCAAGCAGGCACAATATGCGCTCGACCTCGCCCTGAAAGCGCTGGCGCAGAAGATAACGCAAGCCGATCTGCCCGGCATAGTGCAAACCCCTGTGGAGCTGGTCACACATCCTTAGGAGGCTAGATGAAGGGGTGGTGGGTATTGCAGCTATTGTGGTGCCAACTTGCATCGGCCGGGCCAGTGCTAAACATCTATGCCGATGCCTACCCCCCTTTCATTCAGGTTACCGGAGAACAGCTGAGCGGCCCTTATGTCGATGTCTTTGCCCGCTTGGCCAAGCAGCAAGGGATAGAAATTAATTTGCAAGCCAAGCCCATGCGGCGCCTGCTCAAGATAGTGGCCACCGAGCCAAACAGCTGCGGGCTTGGCGTGCACTTTTCGGCGGAAAATGCCGAAACCCTGCGCTACGTTGCGCGCATCGCCCCCATCACCCTCGCAGTCTACGCCCGGCAGGAAACTATTCCGCCCCTGAGCAACATAGAGGCGCTGCGCAACTACCGGATTGGTGCCATCGATGTGGCAGAGCTGAGGGAGCTACTTGATAACGCAGCGATCCGCTACGAGCTGCTGCCCAAGGCCAGTCTTGGGATCGCCATGCTGCAAGCCGGGCGCTTCGACCTGTTGATTAGCGACGAGCTTCCCGAGCTGATCACCGCCCCCAGACATAAAAACAGGCTCCAGCGAGTGATGATCCTTGCCCGAGTGGAAAGGTGGCTAGCCTGCCATCCGCAACTCCCGCCCGACACAGTGAAACGCCTGCGCGCATCGCTCTCCCTTGGAGTCTTTGGCGATGCCATGGCCGATATCTGGCAAGGGTATGGTTTGAGCTCGGTATATGAAGGAGTCAGACGGGAGTGGATTGTGATTCCCTGACCACATCCCTATTCAACCTTCTCTCGCGGCCAACTTCAGCAATGTCAGCACAGGTCTTCTCTCCTTCTTTCACCCTCCCCACCTTTCACCTCGAGCTATCAATGGTGCCTCCGCTTGAGGCAGTCAGCAGGCTATCCGGGTGATCTTGCCCGCTTGCAGCTTGTAGAAGGCATCCTGCGGCAACTCCTGAGCCCAGATCGCCGCCTCATTGAGGTCGGCATAGACGCCACGCAGCATGGCGCCGAGCAGACCGTGGGAAATGACGATGGCACGCTCGGCGACCTTCGGGTCCAGCAGCCACTGCTGGGCGCGGCGCTGAATACTGAGGACGCTCTCGGCCCCCGGCGCCTGCAGATACCAATCGCCCCTGCCGGTATCGAGTTCAGGGTGAGACTGGCAGAGCTCGGGGATCCGGCACCCTTCCCACTCCCCCATGCCGAGCTCCATCAGCCGCTCATCCCAGATGATGCGATCGGCGGGCAAACCCAACTGCTCGCACACCAGCAGGGCGGTCTGACGGGCGCGCCCGAGCGGGCTGGCGTAGACGGTCCAGCGGGCGGGATCCGCCAACTCGTCGGCAAGCCGCAATCCCATGGCAATAGCTTGCGCTTCACCCTTCTCGGTCAGATCGGAGTTACAGCGTCCCTGCAGGCGCTGTTCGGCATTGAAAAGGGTCTGGCCATGGCGCAGCAGATAGATGATTCGTGACATGTGATTTCCAGCTGATTCAACGAGATGGGAACAAGGCGACAACCAGAGTGGTGCGGTAACGGCTTTCATTGCCCATGCAGGGTAACGCACAGCCAGCGTTACGGCCTGTGACTCTGGCAGTTGTCGCTTGTGCAGAATTTGGGGAGGCAGGTGTCATGCACCTATCCCTTCTTGATCTCCCGCAGGTAGCGGTAGATGGAGTGAACCGAGATGCCGAGCTGGCGCGCTGCGATCTGGGCACTGTCTTTAAGCTCGAAGATCCCCATGTCGTGCAACTGGTTAACGATAACCCGGGTCTTCTGGGAAGGGGGTACGGCTTCGTTACCGCGCACCTCGGCGCTGACAGTATCTATGGTGCTGTTGAGCGCTTCGTCGATGTTGCGGGCAAACACCTCGGGGGTAGCGTGGTTCTCGCTGGCATGCATGCACTCGGGCATCATGGCACGCAACACGGATTGCAGCGGGGCATCCATATCGGTGTTGATACAGAGCAGTCCGATTGCCTTGTGCTCCCCGTTGCGAATGACGGTGGTGAGCGAACGCAGGGTCTTGCCGGTGGCACACTTGGTCATGTAGGGGTTGGAGATATCCTGCCCGCTCTTGAGCTTGATCATCGCCAGGTTGGTGATGGGGGCGCCGACGCTGCGGCCGGTGATATGACCGTTGGCAATCTTGATGATCGAGGGGTTGCGCACATCCAGACTGTGGAGCAGTACCTCGGTGTGCTGACCATACATGGCGGCGATGCCATCCACGATGATCTCCATCGATTTGAGGATCTGGAAATCGTTCTGACTCAACTCTTGCAGCTTCACATTCGGACCTTCTTGCAAGGGCTGCTGCCGGGCGATGGACGCCGGGCAGCAGCCGACAGGGACACTCAGGCGGACATGATATCAATAATGGTGCTGTCTGTGGCAGACATGCCGTCCTTCACCATCTGACCCACGTTGCGAATGGTCTGATCCACGTTGTCGGAAACGATCCCCTGCCCCGACACCGAGTGGCTGTTGAGCGCCATCAGGAAGCCACGTACCGCCGCGCCGGAGGAGGTGCTCACCTTCATGGCGCAGGAGGCTTTGGCTCCGTCACACACCATGCCGGCACTGTCGCTCAGCACGTTCTGGATAGCGAAGCAGGATTGCTCGAAGCTGCCGCCAGCGAGATAGACCAAGGCCATGGCAGCTGCCGCGCTGGTCACGGTATTGCCGCAGAAGGCCGACAGCGGCGGATAGTGGGACTTGATATAGATGGCGCCCAGATGGCTCATGATGAGGGCGCGAGCCAGCTGCTCTTCACTGGCACCATAGCGCTCGGCAATCACCATCACCGGAATGGTGGCCGCGATGCCCTGGTTACCGCTGCCAAAGTTGCTCATGGCAGGCAAGGTGGCGCCCCCCATACGGGCATCGGAGGCAGCCGCCGTCATCATCACGATGCGGTTCATCACATCCTCGCCGATAAGACCGGCATCGATGTTCTGCTGCATGGTACGACCGATCTCGAGACCATAGGGGTTGTTCATCCCCTCGGCGGAGAGCTTGCCGTTGAGTTCGGAGGCCTTGAGGATGAACCGGATCTGCTCGAACTCCACCTGGGTAGCGAACTCATAGATGGCAGCGATGCTGATATCCACGCCATCGCAGATGGAACCGGTGGCACCGCCCTGGCTCTGATCGGCGGTGAAGGTCACCTCGCCATCGCGACGCTGCTCGACGATGCGGGTATGGCCACCGCACAGGGTCACTTCGGCGCTGTGCTCTTCACCATTTTCATCAGAGCCATAAACAGTCACGCGGCAGAAGATAAACTCGGGGGCAGCAGTGCGGCTGACCAGCACGCCACCTGCATCGATCAGGGCCTGGGCACGGGCCACCTGATCTGCGGTGATGGCGGCCAGCACCTCCAGTCCGCCATCGGCATTGCCACCGAGGGCGCCGGCTGCGGCTGCGATCGCCAGACCAATCTTGCCGGTACCCGGCACATAGACACCCATCGAGTTCTTGTAGAGATTATCCGACACCGCCACCTCGATACGACGCGGTGCGCAGCCCAGTTGCCGGGCGGCAACTGCGGCGGCATAAGCGGCGGCGATAGGCTCGGTACAGCCCAGCGCCGGTTTGACAACCTGTTGAATAATCTGCAGATACTGCTGCCACGCTTGTTTCATTGATTGAACCTTTCTCTATCCGTTACCGAGCGATATGGGCGATCGCTTCCACTTCAACCTTGACGCCCATCGGCAGATCCTTCACCGCGAAGCAGCTGCGCGCCGGACAATCTTTCTGGAAATAGGCTTTGTAAACCTCGTTAAACGCGGCAAAATCGCTGATCTCGGCGAGATAGCAGGTAGTCTTGAGGACTGTCTCCAGCGAGCCGCCGCCCGCCTCCAGCACCGCTTTCAGATTTTCGAGTGCCTGACGACTCTGTGCCTCAATACCGCCGGCAACCACGCCGCCCTGCTGTTTGCACACCGGCAGCTGGCCGGAGGTAAAGATGAGGTCGCCATAGGCAGTGCCATGGCTGTAAGGTCCGATGGCGTCGGGAGCCGAGGCCGCAGTGATGATTTTTTTCATATTACCCACTCCGTAATTGCAATTATTTTTGCATTTATAGCTCTGCTTTCGCTCAACATTATTTGCTTTTTAGTTTATCCATTCAACAAAAAGATAGAAAAATGGCGTAAAAAGGCATCTTTAGGTCTCATAGTAAACCGTGATCACCCTCCCGATTTGAATAAAAGAGAGCGCGGACGCATTGTTTGCAACGCATTCATTCAACTATATTTGTGCCCGCTCTTACCCTTACAACGACAAGAAGGTTCTAATGGACGCGCATAGCACCACACTCAACGGCCCCATGATGGGCACCCTGGAATGGAAAGAGGCGGTTCGCTTCGACAGCACCGACTGGGGCTGGATCATCATGAGCATCGGCATGGCCATCGGCGCCGGGATCGTCTTCCTGCCGGTGCAGGTGGGGCTGATGGGCTTGTGGGTCTTTCTGCTCTCGGCAGTAATAGGCTATCCGGCCATGTATATGTTCCAGCGCCTCTTTATCAATACCCTGGCCACCTCACCCGAATGCAAGGATTACCCCAGCGTCATCACCGGCTACCTTGGCAAGAACTGGGGTGTGCTGCTCGGCGCCCTCTACTTCGTGATGCTGGTGATCTGGGTCTTTGTCTACTCCACCGCCATCACCAACGACAGCGCCTCCTTCCTGCAGAGCTTCGGCGTCACCGACGGCCTGCTCTCGGAAAATCCCCTCTACGGTCTGGTGCTTATTTGCGGTCTGGTGGCGCTGGCCTCGCGCGGCGAAAACCTGCTGTTCAAGATTTCCACCTTTATGGTGCTGACCAAGATCAGCGTGGTGGCCGTGCTCGGCCTGATGATGGTGGACAAATGGGATGCGGCCAACATCACCGCCATGCCTGCCGCCGGTGACTGGATGAAGGATGCCATCATCATGCTCCCCTTCACCCTCACCTCCATCCTCTTTATCCAGAGCCTGAGCCCAATGGTGATCTCCTACCGCTCGCGGGAGAAGTCGCTGGAAGTGGCCCGCTTCAAGGCGATGCGCGCCATGAATATCGCCTTCGGCATCCTGTTTGTGGTGGTGTTCTTCTACGCAGTCTCCTTCACCCTGGCCATGGGTCACGATCAGGCGGTCAAAGCCTCCGAGGAGAACATCTCTGCACTGGCCATGGTGGCGCAGGGGATGCCCGGCCAGACCCTCAAGCTCCTGAGCCTGACCCTCAACATCTTTGCGGTAATGACCGCCTACTTCGGCGTGTACCTCGGTTTCCGTGAAGCCTGTCAGGGGCTGGCAATGAACCTGCTGCGCCGGGTGCTGCCGGAAAACCGCATCAACAAGGGATTGGTGGGCAAAGGGATCATGGTGTTCACCGTCATGCTCTCCTGGGGTGCCATCGTGCTCAACGCCCCGGTGCTGAGCTTCACCTCCATCTGCAGCCCCATCTTCGGCATGGTGGGTTGCCTCATCCCGGCCTATCTGGTCTATCAGGTACCGGCGCTGCACAAGTACAAGGGCACTTCCCTCTACATCATCATCGTCACCGGCCTGCTGCTCTGTGTCTCGCCTTTCCTGGCGTTCAACTGAGTAGCCAGATAACCAGACAGCCAACAGACGGGTCACCTTCGGGTGGCCCGTTTTCATTGCTATTGCGCTGGCAACAGAACAAAAAGCCAAGGGGATCACAACTTCCCCCTCTCCCTGACCGAAGTACTGCAGCGAGGAGTAATATTCAGACATAACCGCATGCACCCGTCCTATCGGGTATCGAGGCCTCATATGAAATGGATTTTCAACCCGGCTATCAGGCTGGGCAACCAGCTCTCCTTCAAATACAAATTTCTGCTCTGGTCCTGTCTGATGCTGCTGCCGCTGGCCTACAGCATGGCCAATCTGCTGGGACGGCTGCAGGATGACAACGAACAGGCCCGCAAGGAGCTGGCCGGCGTCATCAATCTGACCTCGGTGCCCGCCATCGAGCAGGCGCTGCTGACCCACCGCAATCTGGTCACCCAACACGCCTACGAACAGAACCCGGTGGGAGAGGATAAGGTTAAAGCCGCCGCCCAAGCCGTGGACGATAGCCTGCGCGCCTTTGCCGATACCCGTCAGGATAATCCCGCTTTCGACGCCCTCAAACAGGGGTGGGCTGCCCTGCAGAGCGAAGGGAGCAAGCTGGAGGTTGATCAGAGCAATCTGCGCCACGACAAGCTACTGACCGAAGTGCGCCACCTCTACAAGAACATCACCGCCGCCAGCAGCCTGATCCAGGATCCGGCGCTCGGCACCTATTACATGGTGATCCTCACCAGCGAACGGCTGCCACAACTGCGCGACCTGCTGGCTCAGGTGCGGGATCGCGCCGCCACTATTGCCGACTTCGGCCTGTTTCAGGCGGAAGGGTACAGCGGCCTGCGCTTTCGCCTCGACCTCATCAACGCCACCCTGCAGGAGCTGGAAGCCGATCTGACCCTGCTCTACCAGATTGAACCCGCCTATCGCGCCGAGCTGGGTCAGCAGACCGATGCCCTGCTGCAACAGGTGCGTCAGGGGGTCGATACCATGGAAAACAAGATGATGAAGGATCAGCTGGTACAGCTCTCAACCAAGGAGGTGCTAGCGCTGGGAGATGGGCTCGACAACACCATCACCAAGCTGGCAGGCCAGGTGCGCCAGCGGCTGGAAGCCGACCTGCATCAACGCATGGCAGCCAACCAGCGCCACTTCTGGTGGGTCACGGCGCCACTGACCGCCATCCTGCTGCTTTACATCTACCTGATGATCGGCGCCTATCTCTCCCTGCGTGACACGGTGGGCCGGGTACGGGAGATCGCCGCCCGGGTCAACGCCCAGGATCTCAGCCAGCATATCGAGATTGTCGGTCAGGATGAGCTGGCCGCCATCAGCCGGGATTACAACATCACCCTGGAAACCCTGCGCACCCTGATGAGGCGGGTACGGGAAAACGGCGTCACCGTGGTGGAGAGCGCCACCGAGATTGAGGATCGCACCTGCCGCTCGCAGGAGGTGATCGCCGCCCAGCAAGGGGAGACCCATCAGGTGGCCACCGCCATCAAGGAGCTGGCTGCGACTTCACAAGACATGGCAGGCAACGCCCTGCAGGCTGCCCGCATGACTCAGGAAGCCCAGCAGGTGGTGGGTCAGGGCGAGGCCGTGGTCGATCGCACCATCAAGGCGATCGACCATATCAACCGCGAAGTACTGCGCACCGCCGAGAGCATTGGTCAACTGGAGCAGCAGTGCAGCCAGATTGGCGGCGTCATCAGCGTGATCCGCGGTATCGCCGAGCAGACCAACCTGCTGGCACTCAACGCCGCCATCGAGGCAGCCCGAGCGGGTGAACAGGGACGCGGCTTCGCCGTGGTAGCCGATGAAGTGCGCTCGCTGGCCAGTCGCACCCAGGGGGCCACTGTCGAGATCCAGCAGATGATTGAACAGCTGCAATCCGGCGCCCGCGCCTCGGTCAATGCCATGTCTGCCGCCAGCCGCGAAGCGCAGGAGGGGGTCGGTCTGGCCCAGGAGGCCCAGCACGCTTTCGGCGCCATCACCGAGAAGGTGGATCGGATGGTCGATACCAATGCCATCATCGCCAGCGCCATCGAACAGCAGGGCGCTGTGGTCAACGAGATCGAGCGCAATGTGGTGCGCATCTCCGATGGCAGTGACGAGGCGCTGCAGGTCGCCAACGACGCGCGCGATGCCGCTCGCCAGATCCACCAGCTTACCGAGCAGCTGCGCAGCATGGTACAGAGCTTCATCCTCTAAACCAGCCCGTTCGAGTCAGCCATAAGTTAAAACCAGCCCCCGTCGGGCTGGTTTTTTAATGCTCTGCATCTCCCCAGTTAAACCCGAATAATGTGACGAAAAAACCGCCGCCTATGTTGCTTGCGAGAGTGCAGCCAGAGTAAGCTCGGATGCAATAAAAAGAGTCGAACGCTACCTCTTTCCTGCACAAGAACAAGATACCGGCAAGAAAGTGGAAAAGCAGTTCAACCCGCGGAAGGTCACATCACGACAAACCCGTTCAGGCGAGGTATCGCAGATGGCGAAGTACCAGTTTTTCACCATGCCGGACTCCAACCGGCAGCACTACACCTTTATCGACATGGCCTCCCCCACCTTTCTGCCAGAAAAAGAGGCGCTGCTGGCCCAAGGATTTGAAGTCGAGGAGGATTTTATCGATGCCCGTAGTCCGCAAGAGGCGGTGGAGAAGTACCGCTCCAACTTTCTCTACGTGGCCGATGAAATAGGCAAATCAGACAGCAGCTACGCCTTTGCCGTCGCACTGATGGAAATGGGCAAGAGAGTGTTTGGCCGCAACTCGGGCCATTAATCGTTAAAGAAGGAGTGGCCATCGCGGCAACAGACGCGATGGCCACTGGTTTAACAACAGGCCAGCTGGCGGAGCATCTCGATCAGCTCCTCTTCGCTGCTCGGCTCATAAGCAAGCTGCAGACAAGGGGCCGCGCCCCCCATCAACATGTAGACATTGGTGCTGCAGTGGTCGTAGTGATACCACTTACCATTGATGCAGACGTCGGTATAGCATCTCGGATCCCTTTCCAGTTCCATATTCACATCCTTTTGTTACATCTCCACAACATCACTTCTGACCGTAAAGTAACCGCCGCGGATCACACTTGATGCAGATCAAGAGAAGCGGCTGACAACCGCAGATATCTGCCGGATCTGTGGCCTGTACGGCCCGGAGTGGCCCATTGCTATCCGAATGAAGATGGGGAAAGCCCCGCGACAGCATTGCGGGCGTTCCACAACAAAAACGGCGCCCGCAGGCGCCGTTTTTTCATCTCCCCGCCAAAGCGAGGGGCAAGCCAAAAGGCTTATTCGTCTTCCAGATAGGCGTAGCCTTGCAGACCCAGCTCCAGCTCGTCGAGCAGGGCTTTGCGGGTTGCGTCGTCCAGCGCCGGGTGGGAAGCGATCCGCTGATAGTTCTCACGGATAACGGACGGGTCGATGTTGACGTAACGCAGCAGCTGGTCGACGGTATCGCCGCGCACCACGTTGCGAATGTCCATCTTGCCCTCTTCGTCCAGCCACACTTCCGCGCAGTGGGTGTCACCGAACAGGTTGTGCAGGTCGCCCAGGATCTCCTGATAGGCACCCACCAGGAAGAAGCCGACGTGGCACTCTTCGTTCTCGCCGTAAACCGGCATCGGCAGGGTGCTCTCGACCCCCAGACCGTCGACGTAGTGCTCGACCTGACCGTCGGAGTCACAGGTGATATCCATCAGGATGCCGCGACGGCTGAGCGGACGCTCGAGACCGGAGAGCGGCATCACCGGGAATACCTGACCGATACCCCAGGCATCCGGCAGGGACTGGAACAGGGAGAAGTTGGCAAAGCACTTGTCAGCCAGCTTTTCACTCAGTTCGTCAGCCAGCGCACGGTGGTTGCGGTTGACCGGATTGAGCAGCTCTTTGAGCGCCAGACAGGTGTTCTGATGCAGCATCTCGGCCCAGGCACGCTGTTCGAGGTTGAGCAGCCCCATGGTGTACTGGGTGTTGACGTCAGCCAGATCGGCAACCGAGTCGTGGAAGATCTCCAGCAGGGAGGGATCTTCACCGCTCAGATCCTGCCACCCTTTCCACATGTTCTGCAGAATGGTCGGCGCATCTTCGCCCGGCGCGCTGATGTCGTTCATCTCCACCCCTTCGGCACCAATGATGTTGGTGACCAGTACGGCGTGGTGAGCGGTCAGGGCACGGCCAGACTCGCTGATGATGGTCGGGTGCGGCAGGTCGAACTCGCGGCAGACATCGCCGATACCCCATACCACGTTGTTGGCGTACTCGGAGAGGCTGTAGTTGGCGGAGCAGTGGCTCTGGGAACGGGTTCCCTCGTAGTCCACACCCAGGCCGCCACCGACGTCAACGACTTCGATGTTGGCACCGAGGCGACGCAGTTCGGCGTAGAAACGGCCGCACTCGCGGATACCGCCCTGAATGTCGCGGATGTTGGCGATCTGGGAACCCAGATGGAAGTGCAGCAGTTGCAGGCAATCCAGCTTGCCGACACTGCGCAGACGCTCAATCAGCGCCAGGATCTGGGAGGCTGACAGACCGAATTTGGACATGGAGCCGCCGCTCGATTCCCACATGCCGGAGCCGGTGGAGGCGAGCTTGGCGCGCACGCCGATATTGGGCTTGATGTTGAGACGAGCTGACTCGTCCAGCACCATCTCCAGCTCGGAGGGCTTCTCTACCACGATGTAGACCTTGTGGCCCATCAGGTTGCCGAGCAGAGCGTGGCGGATATATTCGCGGTCTTTGTAACCGTTGCAGACGATCACCGAGCCTTGCTCATGGTGATGGGAAAGCACGGCCAGCAGTTCCGGTTTGGAACCAGCTTCCAGGCCAAGCCGGGGCTTGTCGCTGTAGGACTGGCTGATGGTCTCGATGACTCGACGCTGCTGGTTTACCTTGATCGGGTAAACGCAGAGGTAGTCCCCTTCATAGCCTGACTTTTCGATGGCCTGACCGAAGGCATTGAACAGCGCATCGACCCGGCTCTTGAGGATGTCGGGGAAGCGCAGCAGCACGGGGGTGGTCAGCCCGGACTGGCGCAACTGTTCGATGGCGTCAGAAAGCACGATCTGTGCGTCAGGGCGTGACTTGTCGGGAGCAACGGTCACATGACCGGCGTCATTGATATTGAAAAAACCCGCACCCCAGTAGGGAACGTTGTAGACCTTCAAGGAGTCCTTGCTGGACCAGTTAGTCATGGGCTATGCCTCGCAAATGAGCGACGGGAAGTCGCCTTCGTTACCCTCAATCACATCCAGACCATCTTGTGCAAAGCAGTGTTGCGCTTTGCACATCGCGGCAAGCCAGAGGCTGCCTGGTGGATCTTGGGAAGTAACGAGTCTTGATGTGGGGCTGGTGGCTTTACATCAAGCTCAACGGTATGCGGTGCTACTTTACGTTGCGCCGCGGTACTTTGATGACAAACGACATCAGCCACGTCGTCCGTTCATCATTCGGCAGCCATCACGACAGCAGGAGAGGGTTCCAAGGAAGAGAAGCGAAGGCGCCAGCACGCATGCGTGTTGATAGACGACAACAACCACAGCCCAGCTCATATCCAGTGACCGCCCATGACAAGGGAAGATGATGAGCCGTTGGCCCACTCGGTCAAAAGAAAGATGAGTGTCTGTTGTTCTCCCTGATACCGGAGCCTAACCGGTATTAAAGAAACCATTCCCCAGCAGTGTCTGTCGTTTCTGCGTGCCTCGCCCTATAGGCGTATGATCCTTCCGGTTTCTGGCGGCTCTGCCTGCTTCAGGGTTACCTTCGGATCGGCGCGGAGTGTACACACTTACCGCGGGCGGTGACAATAAAAAATAGTGCTCAAAATCCGCTTTTAATAAGCCACTCAAATCTTGCTGGCGGGCAGGCGGGGGCTGGGATAGCGCATGATCGCCCCACCCCGTTATGCGCGATGAAAAGAGTCGCTTTTCCCCCTCCAAAGAGGCAGCCCTTGTGATGCGGGACTTGCAGGCCAAACACCCCGTTGCCGACCATGATTAAAAATCCCCGAAGTGGCGACTTTTATGCGCAATAAACCGGCAGCGGCTGTGCTTCTGCCCGCTGGTAGGACCAAGGCAAAAAATGGGAAAAACCTGCGCTGACGCAATGAGTGGTGGGGCTGGATTGACGCAAAATGAACGTTCACAACCGGAGGCTGATTAATGGATACCCTGCTTGAGCGTTTTTTGCGTTACGTGACTTTTCATACCCGCTCTGACGAGACCAATCCCGCCTGCCCGAGCAGCGAGGGACAACTGATCTTCGCCCGCGCCCTTCAAGAAGAGATGGAAGCGCTGGGGCTGACCCAGGTCACTCTGGATGAGCACGGCTACCTCACCGGCTGCCTGCCGGGCAACCAGCCGGATGCTCCCGCCATCGGCCTTATCGCCCACATGGACACTGCCGATTATGAAGCGGAGCACGTGGTGCCGCAGATCATCGAGAACTATCAGGGCGGCGATATCTGTCTTGGCAAGGGTGACGAGGTGCTCGCCATCCGTGACTACCGCTTCCTGAAAAACTATTTGGGGCAGGACCTTATCACCACCGACGGCACCACCCTGCTGGGCGCCGACGACAAGGCGGGTATCGCCGAAATCCTCAGCGCCATCGACCATCTGCAGGCACACCCCGAAATCCCGCGCGGCGATATCTGGGTCGGCTTTACCCCGGACGAAGAGATTGGCCGTGGCGCCAACCTGTTCCCGCTCGACCGATTCCCCGCCAAGTGGGCCTACACCGTCGATGGTGGTGAGCTGGGCGAGCTGGAGTTCGAGAACTTCAACGCCGCCAGCGCCAACATCCGCTTCGTCGGCAACAACGTCCACCCCGGCACCGCCAAGGGGAGCATGATCAACAGCCAGACCCTGGCCGCCCGCTTCCACGCCGCCATGCCAGCCGACGAGACCCCAGAGTGCACCGAAGGGTATGAGGGCTTCTTCCATCTGGCCCAGATGAGCGGCACCGTGGAGGAGAGCACCCTCCACTACATCATCCGTGACTTCGACGACGAGCACTTCGCCGCACGCAAAGCCTTGATGCAGAACCGGGTGGCCGCCCTGCAGGCCGAGTATCCCAAGGCCCGCATCGAGCTGACCCTGACCGACAGCTATCGCAATATGCGCAGCCAGATCGAGCCGCACATGCATATCATCGAGCTGGCCAAGGCCGCCATGGAGGCCGCCGACGTGGTGCCGAAAATCAAGCCCATTCGCGGCGGTACCGATGGTGCCCGCCTCTCCTTTATGGGCCTGCCCTGCCCCAACCTCTTCACCGGTGGCCACAACTTCCACGGCAAGCACGAGTTCATCCCGCTGCAATCCATGGAGAGATCGGTCGCCACCCTGGTCGAGCTGGTGCGCCTCACCGCAGCCTGGCGCGGCTAAACCGGCCATCGTCACCACAGTGACACCCAAGAGGGGAGCCGCTTAACCGGCTCCCCTCTTTGCCATCAAACTGTCATCCCATCGACATCTGCCGGGAACAGTAACCCGCCATGCTGGGGGCAAAGGATCGCCGGAGCCCCCAGATGTTCACTATCGATACCCTGTTTGCCCAGCACTTCCCGCGCCTCAATGGCCATCCCCGGCTGGCCAGCCTCGGCAAACAAGCCCTTGGCTGGCTGCTCAACGAACCAGCCTTTAACGACTTTGCCAAGCGCCATCCTCACCTGCGCGGCCTCGACTTTGTCGAGCAGGTGCTGGCGGAGCTGGCGGTAGATTGCCGGGTGAACGAGGCACAGCTTGAGCACATTCCCGCCAGTGGCCGGGTCATTATCGTTGCCAATCACCCCATCGGCTCCATCGACGGGCTGGCATTGCTGCGCCTGCTCGGTCGCATCCGGCCGGACGTCAAGATAGTGGCCAATCAGCTGCTGGCGCAACTGACGCCACTGCGCCCCCTGCTGCTGCCGGTGGACAACATGGAGGGCAAGACCGACCGGCAGGCCATTCTGGCCATGGGGGAGCATCTTGCCAGGGAGGGGGCACTGGTGATCTTCCCCGCCGGCGAAGTGTCGCGCCTCGGCCCCGGCGGAATCAAGGATGGCCCCTGGCAGGGCGGTTTTATCAAGCTGGCCAAACGCACCGCCACCCCGCTGGTGCCCATCCACGTGGGAGGGAGCAACAGCGCCGCCTTCTATCTCGCCTCCTGGCTCAACAAACCCGCCTCAGCCCTGCTGCTGGTGCGCCAGCTGTTTCGCCAGCAGGGGCAGACCCTGCCGCTCACCATAGGGGCGCGCATCCCGATCACCGGTTTTCAGGAGCTGCCGGCCAAGAGCGCGGCAAAACTGGTGCGCAGCCACCTCTACCGGATTGGCCGCGGCAAGCCGGGACGGCTGCAGACCGAAGCCCCCATCGCCCTGCCGGAGGAGCGTCGCCAGCTCAAACAGGCCATCGAAAGCTGCGAGCTGCTCGGCACCACCCCGGATGGACAGGGGATCTACCTCTACCGCCGCCACGAGGCGAGCCACTCGGTGATCCTGCGCGAACTGGGTCGGCTGCGGGAGATCGCCTTTCGCGCGGTGGGGGAAGGTTCGGGCAAAAGGCGGGATCTCGACCCCTTCGATGATGACTACCACCACCTCATACTCTGGGATCCTGCCCGGCTCGACATCATCGGCGCCTACCGTTTCGCGCCGGTGGCCGAGTTGCTGGCAAGCAAGGGGCTTGGCGGCCTCTACAGCCACACCCTGTTCGGCTTTGAAGAGAAGCTGCTGCCGCGGCTGGAGCTTGCCATCGAGCTTGGCCGCAGCTTTATCCAACCCGCCTACTGGGGTAAACGGGGGCTCGATTATCTCTGGTTCGGCATCGGTGCCTATCTGGCCCGTTATCCTCGCTACCGCTACCTGTTTGGCCCGGTGTCACTCTCCGGCAGCCTGCCACCACAGGCCAAGGATCTGCTGGTGAGCTTCTACCGCCAGCACTTTGCTCCCGAGCTGGCGCTCGCCCCCTCTCGCCGCCCCTATCCCGCCACGCCAGCGCTGTTTACCGGTCTCGACTACGGCGCCGACCTCAAGGAGCTCAAGGAGCGTCTCGGCAATCTGGGTTGCGCCATCCCAACCCTCTACAAGCAGTACTCCGAGCTGTGCGAACCGGGCGGCGTCCAGTTCATGGACTTTGGCATCGACCCCGACTTCAACCACTGCATCGATGGCCTGGTGTGGGTCGATGTGAGCCGCATCAAGCCCCACAAACAGGCACGCTATATCGGCCCCCTCGCAAGCACTGAAACCGGCGAATAGCCGAGGCTGAGAGGCCACAAAGGAAAAAGAGAGGGAGGCCAGCGCCTCCCTCTCTCATCTTGTCCGGCAATCCGCTCTTACTCGGCAGCAGGTTTGCGATCCGAGTGACCCAGATCCCGCTCGGGTGCAATGACATCGCGCACCCGCTGCTTGATCTCCTTGGCCTCGGGGAAGCCCTCGTCGACCACCCGATCCCACACCAGCACACCGTCCACCAGAATGCGGAACTCCCCCTTGCTGGCGGGCACCAGCGCCACCTCGCCCAGCTCGCTGTCGAAGGTGGAGAGCAGCTCCTGCGCCAGCCATGTGGCGCGCAGCATCCAGCGGCAAAGGGTGCAGTAACGGATCTCGATCCGCGGTTTAACTGGGGAAAGGGTCATGTCGCTCATGCGGTTCTCCATCAAGGGCATCGAAAGGGAGCAGGGTAGCTCACTGCTCGACCCCGTGGAAGTCGGCCAGCCAGTAACGGGCGATGGTGCGCATGCTGGACTCCGGCAGCTCGAACAGGCCGGGCGCCAGCGGGCCGGCGGCCAGCATGCGGATCCCCTCCATGATCTCAGCCAGCACCAGATAGACATACTCGCCGATGACGGCGCCGTGGACGAAATTGACCGCCTCGCCCCGGTTGAGCAGATAGATCTGGGTGCCATCGGGCCTGTTGAGGGCCAGCACATGGGGGCACACCTCCTCCGTCGGCCAGGGGAGCTGGGCCAGCGAGAAGGCGAACTCGTCGTCGGCGGAGGTGACCGAGGCGACCATGGTGCCGGGGCGCAGCAGTTGCAGATCCGCCAGATCGAGTGAACCGTTGCCGGTGGAGCAGATCACCAGTTCGGCGCGGCTCAGGGCCTCCGCCTTGCTGATGAGACGAAAACCGTGGGAGAGCGCCTCCACCTGACGCAAAACGTCGGTCTCCACCAGCCCGAGGTGAAGGTTGCGACAGCGCAGATCGCGTGCGATGCTGCGCCCCACCTTGCCATAGCCAAACAGCGCCGCCTCGCAGACGTTGAAGGTGCGGTTGAGATTGCGGGCCAGCGACTCGGCGGAGTAGACCACGCTCAGACCGATCTGGATATCTTCGGCCTGTTTCAGGGGGCTGCGCGCAACCGAGACCACCGGGGTAGCCAGCACCTCCTGCTCGTAGCGTTGATGGCCGTTTTCGGTCATCTCCACCACCCCGAGCAGACGGGGGCCAAAGTATTCGCTCAGGGTCACCTGAGTCGTGGCAAAGTAGCCACCGATATCGAGGATCAACAGCCTCTCATGGGGGGCCACCAGCGGCGCGATCTGCTCGATGACGCCCTGCGGACAGTTGGTCCACTGGCGATTGAGTGGTACGACCGGATAGTGGCGGGAGACCCACTCCAGGGTCGGGCCGTGTACCGATTTGGGTTTGGGCAGGATGGCGCCGATACGGCCAATCTGGCTGAGAGCCTCGATAAAACGGGGACGATCAGGAAGCAGGTGGGTAACCAGCAGAATGCAGAGACCTTCGATACGGCCCTGCCCGGTGAAATGGCGAAAAAACAGATGCTCAGATCCTTGACTGCGCAACTGTGGCCTCCTTAATTTGCCCCAAAATGTGTGCTGCAAAGCAAGCAAACAGAACCCGGCGCAGCCGGGTTCTGTGTGTGTCCAGATAAGTGAAAATCCTTTTTATCTTAAACACATAGGAGGGCTCAATCTTTATATCTCAAGAGTATGAGCAGGTATGCAAAAATGACCGTAATTGGCTGTTTTTCATGCGAAAATCAGTACAAAGAAGCGGCAGGCCAGACATGCCACTGACTGAGTCCGCTCCCCACCCCGGCCAACAGGATCAGAGCGCCCCAGCGCAGAGGTGCTCCCTTGCCGCGCAATAACCACTCCAGCAGCGGCAGCAACCAGACCGGCAGCAGAACCACCAGCGGAACCTCCACATATTGCCAGGCGAGCATCTGGACGAAGGCGAGCGCCAGCGCCAGACCGGCAGGCGCCACATTGACCCCGGCAAACGTGGCAAGCAGTGCCCGAAAACCGGCGAAGGCGGCCAAGGCACCGGCCAGCTGGGCAATCAACAGGCTGCCATCGATACCGATCACCAGCGCCAGCCAGATGAAACCAAGGGCAAAACCAAGCCCCTCGCGGCTGTCACCACGCAGGCCCACCCAGCCAAACCAGAGGATGGCGGGCAACAGCGCCAGCCAGATCATCGGCTCGCTTGTCAGCACCGAGGCCAGCCCCTGCCACCAGATCAGGGCGCCGACCACGGCAAAGAGCAGCAGCGAACCACGCAGATCGCTCACCTGCACCGCGATGGCCGGCACCAGCAGCGCGAGCGGCAGCCACTGCCACGCCTTGACCGGCAGACCATAGGCTCCGCCCAGCAAGGATCCCACCAGCCAGATCGCCAGCGCGCCCCAGAGATAGCCCAGCCGTGGCCAGCGCCACGACAGCAAAGCGGCTCCCAGAGGAGCCGCCAGGGTTTGCAGCAGAAGTGAAGCGCCCATTACTTGCGCACACCTTCAACAAACAGATTGATGCTCATCTCGTCCGGGATGTTCGGCACCATGTAGTTCACGCCAAAATCGCTGCGCTTGATGGTGGTGGTGGCGTTGAAGCCGCTGCGGTAGCCACCCCAGGGATCCTTGCCTTCACCAACCTTCACCAGATTGAAGGCCACCTCTTTGGAGACGCCGTGCAGGGTCAGGGTGCCTTTCAGTACGCCTTTATCCTTGGTTCCTTCGTAAGCAGAGCTGACGAAAGTCATCTTCGGATACTGCTTCACGTCGAGAAAATCGGGGCTGCGCAGGTGCTTGTCACGGGGCTCATGGTTGGAGTCCACGCTGGCAGCATCCACCTCGAAGCTCGCCTTGGCGGCAGCCGGATTGGCATCATCCATGCTGAAAGTGCCGCTGAAGGTGTTGAAACGACCCACCAGCTCGGAGAAGCCAAGGTGGCCCACCTTGAACTGCACTGTGGTGTGCGCCGGGTCGACATCGTACTCCGCCGCCATCAGGGGGGCAGCCATAAAGAGGCAGGAGGCCAGCAGGGCTTTGCTCATTTTCATCCGTTCGTTCCTTCATCTTGGGGTTCACATCGTTGGCTGACATGCTAACCTCGTCGTCAGAATGAATAATCAGTGATTCATTAAATTCATTATTTACTGAGGATGGAAAATGGATCAGATCGCCGCCATGCGCACCTTCATCAAGGTGGTGGAGTGCCAGAGCTTTACCAAGGCCGCCAACCAGCTTGGCATCTCGGTGGCCATGACCTCCAAACTGATGCAGCAGCTGGAGGAGTCGCTCGCCACCCGGCTGCTGTCGCGCACCACCCGTCAGGTCAACCCCACCGAAGCGGGCCAGTTCTACTACCAGCGCTCCCTCGCCCTGCTGGCGGAACTGGAAGAGACCCACAGCCAGCTGACCCACCACAACCAGCAGCCCAACGGCACCCTCAAGCTCTCGGTGCCGATGGATTTTGGCTACCTCCACCTCTCCCCCGCCCTGCCGCTGTTTCGCGAGCGCTTCCCCGATCTCAAGCTCGATATCGAGTACAGCGACCGGCGGGTTGCGCTGGTGGAAGAGGGGTTTGATCTGGCGCTGCGCATCGGCCACCTCAGCGACTCCTCGCTGGTGGCGCGCCAGCTTGCCACCATTCGGGTCGAGCTTTGCGCCAGCCCCGGCTATCTGGCACGCAAGGGGTGGCCGGAGAAGCCCGAAGATCTCAAGCAACACGACTGTCTGGTCTACACCCTGACCCAGCCGGAGTGGCACTTCAAACGGGAAAGCGAGCAACAGAGCATCCGGCCACAGGGGCCGCTGCGCGCCAACAACGGGGTGGCGCTGACCCGCGCCGCTTGTGATGATCAGGGCATCATATTGCAGCCCACCTTCATCGTCGGAGAAGCCTTGCAGGATGGCAGGCTGGTCAGCCTGCTGCCGGAGTGGGAGAAGGGCGAGGTGGGGCTCTATGCGGTCTATCCGCACCGCCGCTTCGTCTCGGCCAAGGTGCGCTGCTTTATCGAATTCGTGCAGGAGCGCTATCTCGCCCCGCAGCAGTGGGAAGCTTAAGCCTTGGCTGGCGTTACCGGGGACAGGAGTGCCCGCAGTTGCAGCTCATCCGGGATCAGCTGCCAGCGCGGCAGTCGGGTGCGGATGGTGGCAAGCTGTTGTTCGCTCAACGCATAGGGAAGAGCTACCGTCACCTCGGGGCAATCGAACATGGCGGCCAGCTGCAGGATCAGGATGAGGTTGGCCTCATCACTGCGGCGATTGTTGACCCGTTTGGCAATTTCCTGGCGCAGCTGGGTTTGCGGATCCTCGGTCATCGCCTGCCAGCCAAAACCAAACAGGGGCACCAGCGCACTGACAATGCCAAGGGCAGTCAGGGGCCGTTTGGGTGGATGATAGAGCGCGTTGAGATCCAGCAGAAGAGGCTCCTGCATCCGCTCACCACCACCAAATAAAATCGTTTTCGTCATTGGATTACCCATTATATTCCACTAGACTGCGCCGCATATTAAGCCCGCCATGCCAACGAGGTGCTGATGCTAAGCGATATCGAGATCTCCCGCCACTCCCCCCGCCTCCCCATTCATGAACTGGCCAAGCGCCTCGCCATCCCGACCGACCTGCTCAGCCCCCATGGCCACTACAAAGGCAAACTCAGCCTCGACCTGCTCAAGTCACAGCCCGAACAGAGCGGCAAGCTGGTGCTGGTGAGCGCCATCACCCCCACCCCGCTGGGCGAGGGCAAGACGGTGACCACGCTGGGCCTATCCATGGGACTCAACCATATCGGTCAACCCAGTATCGCCACCATCCGCCAGCCAAGCCTCGGCCCGGTGTTCGGGGTCAAGGGGGGCGCTGCCGGTGGCGGCCACGCTCAGGTGGTGCCGATGGAGGAGATGAACCTCCACCTTACCGGCGATTTTCACGCTCTGACGGCGGCCCACAATCTGGCGGCAGCCGCCCTCGATGCCCGCCTGTTCCACGAGCGCAAACTCGGCGACCAGTTCAGCGCCAAAACCGGCCTGCCGCGACTCGATATCGATGCAGACAACATTCTTTGGCCACGCACCCTCGACATGAACGATCGCGCCCTGCGCCACCTCACCATCGGTCAGGGTGGCGCCGCCGACGGGGTGGAGCGCAGCGATCGCTTCGTCATCACCGCCGCCTCCGAGCTGATGGCCATTCTGGCGTTGGCAAGCGATCTGAAAGACCTGCGCCAGCGCATCGGTCGCATCCAGCTGGCCCGCGATATCCACAGCAAGCCCATCACAGCGGAGCAACTGGAAGTGGCGGGCGCCATGACGGTGCTGCTGAAAGACGCGCTGCAGCCGACCCTGATGCAGACTACAGAGCAGACCCCGGTGCTGGTACACGCAGGTCCCTTTGCCAATATCGCCCACGGCAACTCCTCGGTGATCGCCGATCGCATGGCCCTTGGTCTTACCGATTACGTGGTGACCGAAGCGGGTTTTGGCTCCGACATGGGGCTGGAGAAGTTCTTCAACATCAAGAGCCGCCAATCCGGCCTGACCCCCGCCTGCGTAGTGCTTGTGGCCACAGTGCGCGGCCTCAAGGCCAACAGCGGCCTGCTCGACATTCGCCCGGGCCAGCCGCTGCCGGAAAACCTACTGCGTGAGGATCTGCCGACCCTTGAGCAGGGTTGCGCCAACCTCGTCTGGCACATCGCCAATGCCCGTCGTTACGGCGTGCCCGTGGTGGTCGCCATCAACCGCTTCCCCACCGACAGCGAGGCCGAACTGGCGTTGCTGGCCCGTGAGGCGATGCAGGCCGGCGCCTGTGGCAGCGCCATCTCCAACGCCTTCACTCTGGGTGGCTCTGGCGCAAGCGAGCTGGCCCGCGCCGTGGTTGCCGCCTGTGAGCAACCTAGCAAGGCGAAACTGCTCTATCCCGACGAAGCGAGCCTCGACGCCAAGCTGGCTACTCTGGTGGAGTGTGGCTACGGTGGCCGCGGGGTACAGCTGTCGGACAAAGCGCGCCAGCAGCTGGCACAACTCTCTGCCGAGGGGTGGGATCACTTGCCGGTCTGCGTGGCCAAGACGCCGCTTTCCATCAGCCATGATCCCGCCCTCAAGGGGGTACCGACCGACTTCGAAGTGCCCATCGACGAGGTGAAGCTCTGCGCCGGCGCCGGTTTCGTCTATGCACTGGCGGGCCCCATCATGACCATGCCGGGCCTTGGCAGCCTGCCGGCCTATCGTCATATCGATATCGATGAAGATGGCGAGATCATTGGACTTAGCTAAAGGTCGGTGAGGGAGCTGGCGTCGGCCGATTACGCTGCGCTAATCGACCCTACGATCAACAAACCAGCCAGAAACAACAAGGCCCCGTCACTGGACGGGGCCTTTTGCTATCTGCCAAACGCTCTTAGAGGGTAAAGCGCTGGGTCATATGGTGCAGCGAGGTGGCCAGTTTGCTCAGCTCGATGCAGGCCTGAGCGATCTGCTGCGCCCCCTGGGCATTCTCATCAGCCGCGTTATGGATGTTGACGATGCTGCGGTTGAGCTCCTCAGTCACCGCATTCTGCTCCTCGGTAGCGGTAGCAATCAGGGTATTCATGTCGGTGATGTGCACCACGGCACCGTTGATGGTATCGATGCTGTGCCCCGCTTCCCGTGCCAGCCCCACGCTCTCCTGCATCTGCTGACGGCTCAGCTGCATGGCGCTGCCCGCCTCGGCAGTGCGCGCCTGCAGCACCTCGATCATCTTGCTGATCTCGGCAGTGGAGTTCTGGGTTCGCTGGGCCAGCGAACGCACCTCGTCCGCCACCACGGCAAAGCCGCGACCCTGCTCACCGGCGCGGGCGGCCTCGATGGCTGCATTGAGTGCCAGCAGATTGGTCTGCTCGGCAATACCGCGAATAACGTCCAGCACCATGCTGATATTGGTGCTGTCCTGCTCCAGCTGCTGCACTACGGAGCCCGCCTCCTCAATCTTGACCGACACCGCCTCGATGCTGCCGATGGCGCTGCGCACCACCTGATTGCCCTGGGTCGAGGTGCGGGAGGCATCCTTGGCGGCGCTCATGGCATCTGTGGTATTGCGGGCCACCTCGTTCACCGTGGACTGCATCTCGTTCATGGCAGTCGCCACCTGAGAGACTTCGCTCTGCTGACGTGCCATGCCGCTGGCAGATTGATCGGAGATGGCGCTCACCTCCTCCACCGCGCTGCTGAGCTGACTCACCGAGCCGGCGATCTCGCTCACCAGATCAGCAAGGGCGCCCTGCATGCGGTCAATGGCGGTGCCGAGCTGACCCAACTCGTCACGCTTGAAGCGATTGCCACGGATCCACTCTTGCAGCTCCCCCTTGCCAAGCGCCCCGCCTGCGATGCGCTGGGCCTGACGGGCCAGCATCACCAAGGGATCGCGGATCTGGCGGGTCAGCACGGTAGAGAGCACGGCCGCCAACCCCAGTCCCAGCAACAGGGCAATGATGATGCTCAGCTTGGCGCTGTCAAATGCCGCCACCACCTGAGCACGGGAGCCAACAGAGTAGCCATGGTTGATACGGATCAGATCCGCCACCGACTTGGCCAGATTGGTGTAGAGGGTGACCCCCTCGCTCATGAACAGCTGCTGGGCCTCGGCCAGCTGGCCGCCATCCTGCATCACTCTGATACGCTGGTGCAGGGCCACGTACTTGTCCCACTCCTGTTTGACGATGTCGAAGGTGCGGCGCTCTTCCACGTCCTCAGCCCAGATGGTGGCATCGTGCGCCTTTACCTGCCGCGCGACCTCTTGCAGGCTCTGTTCGCCAAGATCGCGATAGTGGGCCTTCTGCTGCGGATCAGCCGCTACCAGAAACACATCCAGTTCATAACGGCGCAGGGTGTTGATGGTCTCGCCCAGCGTGCTGGTGCGCACCACGGCGGGCAGTATGCTGTCGGTAAAACCGATGGCGGCCCGGTTCATATTGCCAAACTGCAGCAGCGAGAAGCCACCGATGAAGGCCATCATCAGGCCGAGCATGGCGAAGCCGGCAGCGAGTTTCTTGCCAATGGTCATGGTATTCATGGCATGTCCTGGATTTGAGTGAACAGATAACGCCCGTCTGAACCGTATGGATACGGTTCGCTGTCACCACCTCCATGGCGGCTCATTCAGCCTTGATCAATCTGTGTCCCTACCTGAACGAAGCGAACGCGTTAACAAGATGCTGCCAGCCTGACCGCCCACGGCAGCAGTAGCGGCAGGCTATTTTGGCCAAAAAGCCAGCGAAAGGAGGCACCTTGCTGGCTTGCTTGCACTCTCCGGGAGAGCCAGACAAGCCATGGCGACTTATATCGACCGGGAGGGGCTATCCCTTGAGGAGATTTATCGATGAAACTGACGGGCTACGAGCAGGAAAAATTGAGAGAAATATCAAGAAGACACGGTGCTGCGACACCATGTCTCCTTGCCTGTCAGCTCTTCAGGCCGGAGAGAAACTCGGCGCGGGTATCGGGCTGGGTCTTGAAGACGCCACCGAGGGAGGTGGTGGTGGTATAGGAGGTTGAGTCCATCACCCCGCGCGCCTTGACGCAGTAGTGGGTCGCCTTGATGCTGATGGCCACATCCTTGGTGCCAAGCAGGGTCTGCAGTGCCAGCAGGATCTGTTGGGTCAGTCGCTCCTGAACCTGCGGTCGGCGAGCAAAGAACTGCACGATACGGTTGATTTTGGAGAGCCCGATCACCTTGCCACGGGGGATGTAGGCCACATGGGCCAGCCCGTCGATGGTGACGAAGTGATGCTCGCAGGTGCTGGTGAGACTGATGTCCCGCACCATGATCATCTCGTCCACCTGCATCTTGTTCTCGATCACCGTCACCTTGGGAAAGGTGGCGTAATCGAGGCCGGAGAAGATCTCGTTGACGTACATCTTGGCAATGCGGTGCGGCGTCTCAGCCAGACTGTCATCGGCCAGATCGAGCCCCAGCGTCTCCATGATGGCACGCATGTGGCCTTCGATCTTTTCGCGCTTCTGCTGGCTGTCCAGCTCGTTGGCAACCAGGGGGGTTTCCAATCCCTGGGCCTCGAGGGCCGCCCTGACCAGCAAGGCTTCCTGACTCAGTGTTGTCATTCTCTTCTCTCCCATGCTCAGGGACGTCGGGGCCGCCACGCAGGCCACCCCAAGCTTGATGATTGTAAGGCGGCATAGTAAACGGCCATTGCCGCCAATATTCAAGTCAACTTGCGTCCGTCATCATACTTTATGACCATAGCCCGACTTTTACCGCCCCATCCGCTGCCCATCCCCGGCAATTTTTGTGATAATCCCGCCCTCAATCATCACAAGAGGTCATGACGATGGGATTTGACACCAGCGGACTACTGCCGTTAAGCGATGCCCTGCAAGGAATGCTGGAGCAACTCGCCTGCTGTTGCGACAGCGAGCAACTGCCCCTGCCACAGGCCCTTGGCCGGATCCTTGCCAGCGACATCGCCTCTCCCCTCGTCGTGCCCCCGTTCGACAACTCCGCCATGGACGGTTACGCCGTGCGGTTGGCCGATCTCGCCGCTGGCATCCCGCTCATCATGGCGGGCAAAGCCTTTGCCGGTCAGCCCTATCAGGGCGAGTGGCCCGCCGGCCACTGCGTGCGGATCATGACCGGCGCCCCGGTTCCCGCAGGGACAGATGCAGTGGTGATGCAGGAAGAAACGCAGGCCGACGGCGATCGGATCACTTTTCTGGCACAGCCCGAACCGGGCCAGAATATCCGCCGCGCCGGCAGCGATATCGGCAAGGGGGCCTGTGTGTTGCAAGCCGGCACCCGCCTTACCCCGCGCGAGATGCCGCTACTGGCCTCCCTCGGCATCGCGACCGTGCCGGTACGCCGACCGCTGAAAGTGGCCATCTTCAGCACCGGCGATGAGCTCAAGCCAGTTGGCACCCCCCTCGCTCACGGCGACATCTACGACTCCAACCGCTACGGCGTGCGGGCCATGCTGGCGCGGCTGGGCTGCGACTGCCTCGACCTTGGCATCATCCCGGATGATCCCGCCCAGCTGCGTGCCGCATTTATCCGCGCTGATGAAGAGGCCGATGTGCTCATCACCACCGGCGGCGTTTCGGTAGGGGAAGCGGACTTCACCAAACAGCTGCTGGACGAGCTCGGCGAGATCGGCTTCTGGAAGCTGGCCATCAAGCCGGGCAAGCCATTTGCCTTCGGCCGCCTGCCCCGCGCCTGGTTCTTCGGCCTGCCGGGCAACCCGGTCTCCGCCATGGTCACCTTCGATCAGCTGGTGCAACCGGCGCTGGCCAAGCTGGCTGGCCAACGCTTCGAGCGCCCGCTTCAGCTGCAGGCCGTCACCACCGAGCAACTCAAGAAGAGTCCGGGCCGACTCGACTTCCAGCGCGGCATCCTCAGTCAGGGACCAAATGGCCTCGAAGTGCGCAGCACCGGCTCGCAAGACTCCGCCGTGTTCAGCTCCCTGTCACGGGCCAACTGCTACATCATTCTTGAGCGCGAGCGGGGCCGCGTCGCTATGGGTGAAACCGTCACCGTCGAACCCTTCGGGGGATTGCTGCTGTGAGCGAGATCCTGAGCGACGCCGAACTGCTGCGCTACAACCGCCAGATCATCCTCAAATCCTTCGATTTCGAGGGGCAGGAGGCGCTCAAACAGGCCCGTGTGCTGGTGATCGGTGCCGGTGGCCTTGGCTGCGCCGCCAGCCAGTATCTGGCGGTGGCCGGGGTTGGCCAGCTCACCCTGGTCGATTTCGACAAGGTGGAGCTCTCCAACCTGCAGCGTCAGGTGCTGCACAACGATGATCGCATCGGTCACTACAAAGTAGACTCTGCCGCCCAGTCGCTGCGCGCCCTTAACCCCTGGATCAATGTCGAGACCCACGCTGCCGTGGCCGACGAGGCGCTGCTCGATAGCCTGCTGCCACGGCATCAGCTGGTACTCGACTGCACCGACAACCTGGCCATTCGCAACCTGCTGAATCAAAAGGCACGCCAGCACAGGGTACCGTTGGTCAGTGGCGCCGCCATCCGGCTGGAGGGGCAGCTATGCAGCTTCACCTGGCAGGAAGATGAACCCTGCTACGCCTGCCTCAGCGCCCTGTTTGGCGAGCAGGCCCTCACCTGCGTCGAGGCGGGAGTGCTCGCCCCCGTGGTGGGATTGGTGGGCAGCCTGCAAGCACTGGAAGCTATCAAGCTCTTGGCAAGCATGGGCAAAAGCTACAGCGGCCGCCTGCTGATGATCGACGGCCTTGGCGGCACCTTCCGCGAGATGAAGCTGCCCAAGCGCCCCGACTGCCCGGTCTGCTCACATCCGTAAGCACGGCAACTCATGCATAGCGAGGAGCTCAGTTGCAGCCAATAAAAAGCCGACCCCACGGGTCGGCTTTTTGCATTGTTTTTTACGTCAAGTGCCGTCAGAAAATACCCTTGGCCTTGACTCGTTTGATGTTGGCGACTTGAGCTGACAGATCTTCCACTATGGGCTCAGCCTCAGCGCCATCACTCCCCTGTCGCACTGGCGCACTGGCCAGCCGCTGGATCAATCTGTGCTGCTCGCGGATCAGACGCGATTGCTCTTCCAGCTGACGGGATAGCAACTGGATGCTGCTCTGCAGCGGCGCCAGATCCTGCTCGCCTGCAGTTGATGGCAACTTGCCCGCAATCGCTTCAGCCAGCTGATCATGATCGAGAGGGGTTGGCAGACCTTGCCTCAGCTCATCCCACAGCTCGGTGGGCTGCTGCTCGCCAAGGCGGCTCACTATCTCCTCCACCAACTGGTCAGAAGAGGGGGCTCCTCCCTGCTGGCCAAGACGACTCACGATCTCGTCAGCCAGCGAACCATTATCTGCCTGCTCCAGCCGCGGAGCCAGTCGCGCCACTATCTCCTCAACCATGGCATCCGTAGCGGGGCGTTCGTTGCCCTCTCCGCCCAGATGGAAGCCACAGCTGGCAAAGGCATGGCGCAGGGTGGTCATGCTCACCTGCTCCGGCCCCAGTGCATTGGCAATCGCCTTGCAGAGGTTGGGCGCCAGCACATACATGAACATGCCCGAGAGATAGATATCCTTGTGGAAACGGCTCTTGGAGAAGTCGAACTCCTCGCTGCCATCCTGGATCTTGCGCGCCCGCTGATACCAGTTCTGCAACACCCCGACCGCATAGCGATCAGACTCCAGCGCCCCCGGATCCATATAGATGGAGAAGGACATGCGCTTGAGTTGACTACTCATCGCCGACCTCGGCCATCACGAGCGCTTCGCGATAGACCTCATCCTCTTCGGTGGTGTAGAGGCAGATTTCGCGGGCCAGTGCGGACTGGGCATCATCCAGCAGCTCGACTCTGTCACCCAGGGTCGGGTAGGCCGCTTTAATGGCATCGTGGATGAGGGAAGCACCACCGCCGACCAGATAGACGCGGTTCGGGTTCTTGGCAAACTTCTTCGCTTCATGGGCAACCTGGGAGCCCAGTTCGTCGATCTTGTTCTGCATCTTCTCGAGGATGCGCGGGATCTGGCTCTCGTCATTGACCACCTCGCGCACGAAACTCATGTCGTGACGACGCTTGATGAACTCGTTGGCCACCAGATAGCTCGAATCGCTGTCTGCTGCCGCCAGCGCCTTGCGGGTGGCGTCGGTCACCATGGAGACGCCGATCTCGTTGTTGCCGTAGACATCGGAGACATCGTCAAACTCGCCAACGATGATCCCCATGTCCAGGGTGGTGCCACCGCAGTCGATCACCAGCGTCTTGGTAAATTCGTTGCAACCAGAACCGACCAGACGGGAGAGCGCTGCTGGCAGGCTCTCCGGCATCACCTCCACGCTGACGATGTTGAACAGCTCACCCTTGTTGAGGGTGATGGCACGCATCAGGTTGCGACGCTTCTTCTCGATCTTCTCTTCGTTACGCTGGCAGTCATCCGGGTGATAGAACTCGGTGATGGGCAGGGTAACAGTAATGGCTACGTCACAAGGAGTTACGCCGGTTTGCAGCAGGGCATGGTGCACGGAGAGCAGGTTGAGATCGTCATACTGGTACTCAACATGAGTGGTCGCCAGCGATTTGTCCGACGTCGCATCATAGGTGTACTTGGTATTGCCTATCTCGTAGTTGTAGATCTTCTTGTCTTTGCGCAATGCGGCGCTCTTCCAGTCCTTGCGAAAAGAGTTGGGAGAGATGATGGTCTTGAGCACCTTGTTCTCAATCCAGCTCACCTTGACGTTGGTCGAGCCATCATCGATGGCCATTTTCATTACTTCAGACATGAGGAAGCACCTGTTGATAGAGCAAAATTGGTCCGATTGCCTTGCCAACTGCCACTGGCAAGGCGATCGGACCACTACATACACGGAGTTGAAAGGCGACAAGTTTAATGAGTTTCTAAAATCCGGTGAAGCAAATGATTGAAACCGGAGGGGTCTTCCGCTGGCCAGGCGTGGTGACCCTCGGGAGTGTGGATGGTGGCGTTGGGCAGGGAGGCGAACTGTTCCACCCGTTTGGCGAGCGGCAGATAGTCGTGACTGGTGGAGATAATGGCCACCGGCTGCCAGATGTTGCCGAGCCGGGCGCGTACCGACCAGCCGGGCAGCGCTTCCAGCAGTGCCTTGTAGGTTTTCTTTTTATTGCGCACAAAACGCAGCCGGAAGGTGTGACGTACCTGAGCCAGCTCGGGGCCGGGAAAGAGCTCGCGGCCGAGCCACCAGGCGAGCGGACGCATGCCAAACCAGCGCAGCCACTTGAGGCGCTGGGCAAGCCGCTCCTGCTCTTTGGGAGTCTCCAGCAGAAATTCGCTAAAGCCGTTGACCAGCACCAGCCCCTGCACCTTGTGCGGCAGTTGCAGCGCCAGCTCCAGCGCCACCATAGCCCCGAGCGACAACCCTACCACCCAGGCGGGGCCGGATTGCTCATCAAGCCAGCGCACTACATCTGCCGCCAGAGTGGCCACGTCGAACGGCCCCTCCTGCATGCTCTGGCCGTGGCCACGCAGGTCGAGCGCCACCACCCGGTAGTGCTCGGAAAAATGCTCTATTTGTGCCTGCCAGTCGAGGCTGGAGGAACCCAGCCCGTGCAGCAGCAACAACAAAGGGCCCTCCCCCGCACTGCGCAGGGCAAGACCGTTGGATTTCATCACCTGATTGCGGCGCATCAGTTCATTGCCTCTCGACTCATCCGCTGAACCATCCTGCTGTTCGTTTTTTATGCTTCAACCAGATATATCCCGCTCAGCCCTCGCTGACCAGACTCACCGCCTTGATGTAGGCGTAGATCTGCTGGTTCGGGGCGAGCGCCAGCCGTCTGGCGGAGCGGCTGGTGATCCGGGCCAGCAGTATCTGCTGACCCAGCGCCAACTGCAACAGGGTCTGGCCAGGGCGTACCTCGCGTTCAGCCAGCAATCGGGTGGTGAGGCAGTTGGAGAGACTGGAGTGCTCGATGGGGGACGTGGCAATCACCACGTCCCGCCCGGCCACCTTGATCTGCAGGGGCCCCCCCTCGTCCGGCACATGAGTCATGGTGACGCGCAACTGTTGCTCACCAAGCTGCAGAGTCGCCATCTGCTCGTCATTATCGTAGTGAGAGAGGGTCGCCGTCAGCATCACCCCTGCATCGTCGCGACTGGCGAGCGAAAGGTCGGTACGGGCGAAGATCTCGCTCGGTCGACCTTGCGCCTCCACCCGGCCATCCGCCAGCAGCACCAGCTGATCGCAGAGCAGGCTCACCTCCTCCATGGCGTGGCTGACGAAGATCATCGGGATGCCGCTCTCCTGCTGCAACCCCTTGAGCACGTGGGCCTGATGGATGCGACTGCGTCTGTCCAGCGCAGAAAAAGGTTCATCCAGTAGCAGCAGATCCGGTTCGGCCAGCAGAGCCCGGGCCAGCGCCACCCGCTGGCGCTGGCCACCGGAGAGGCCGTGAGCAGGCTGGGCCAGCAGTTCGGTAAAGCCGAGCCGAGTCGCCAGCGCCTCGGGCTGCCAGCGTCCTCGCCCCTTGCGGGCCGCCAGTTGCAGATTGCCGAGCACCGTCAGATGGGGGAAGAGGCGCGAATCCTGAAACACCAGACCGATGCGGCGCGCCTCGGGCAGCAGATCGCTCAACCCCCTGCCCTGCCAGTTCAAGGTGTCGCCCGGTGCGCGGTCCAGCCCGGCGATGATGCGCAGCAAGCTGCTCTTGCCGCAGCCGGAGGGGCCGAACAGACCGAGGATGCCCCCAAGCTCCAGCGCCAGCTCGCAATCGAGAGTAAAGGCGCCGAACCCACGTTGCACTTTTAGCAGCAGCGGATGTGTCGTGAGGATTTCACTCATCCGAACAGCCTCCGTTGCCGGCGCTGCAGCACGCCGTACACCAGCACCAGCATCACCAGCGAGAAGCCCATCAGGCCGCCCGCCAGAATATGGGCATTTTGGTAATCCATCGCCTCCACATGATCAAACAGGGCGATGGAGAGTACCTGGGTTTCGCCGGGGATATTGCCGCCAATCATCAGCACCACCCCGAACTCCCCCAGGGTGTGGGCAAAGCCGAGCGCCGCCGCCATCACAAAGCTGGGCAGCGTCATCGGCAAGATGATGTGCAAGAAGCGCTCAACCGGGCCGAACCCCAGAGTGGCGGCGGCCTCCAGCTCCTTGTTGCCCATGTTGACGAAGGCGGAGGTGAGCGGCTGCACCACGAAGGGAAGCGAGTAGAGGATGGAGGCGAGCAGCAGACCGGTAAAACTGAACGCGAGCGGCGCCCCGAAGGTGTCGCGCCACCAGGCTCCCAGCCCATAGGAGGGGGAGAAGGCCAGCAACAGATAGAAACCGAGCACCGTTGGCGGCAGCACCAGCGGCAGGGCCACCAGGGCCTCCACCACGGGTCTGAGCCGGTGCTGGCTACGCGACAGCCACCAGGCCAGCGGCGGCGAGAGCAGCAACAGGATGACAGTGGTGCTGGCTGCCAGCTTCAGGGTGAGCCAGACCGCCAGCAGATCCCCTTCACTCATCGCCTTCCTCCCGGGTAGATGCCGACAACCATGGAGAGTGTGTCTTCATTGCACAGGCGGGCCGACCCGAAGGCCAGCCCGCCGTTAGCAGATCTGCCATGCCATCACTGCGGCAGTGCATAGCCCGCAGCCTTGATCTGTGCCTGACCAGGCCCCTTGAGCCAGGTCACCAGCGCCTCGACCGCGGCCCCTTTCTTCAATACCAGCCCCTGCTGTTCGATGGGGGGATAGAGGTCAGCCGGTACGGCCCAGGCTTCGCCGGTCTTGCCCGCTTCCACCAGGTTGGCCCAGGCGACGAAGCCCAGCTCGGCGTTGCCAGTGTCGACGAACTGCCAGGTCTGGCCGATGTTGGTGCCGGTCAGCAGGCGATACTGCTTGGGATCGATCTTGAGATGGTCGAGGGCCGCCATGGCAGCGGTGCCGTAGGGCGCGGTTTTCGGGTTGGCGATGGCAAGGTTGCCCTTCCAATTGCGCAGAGTTGCCTCGTCAGGTGCAGGCCCTCCCTTCTTCCATAGCCCCAGCTGGCCGATGGCATAGGTGAAACGCTCGCTCCCCTTGCCCTCCTGCTCCAGCTTCTGCGGGGTTTTCACATCGGCGGAGAGGAAGAGATCGAACGGGGCGCCGTGACTGATCTGGGTGTAGAGCACCCCGGTCGCGGCGGAGGAGATGGCCAGGGTGTGGCCGGTTTTGGCGGTAAACTCCTTGCCGATACGCTCTATGGTGCCCTTGAAGTTGGCGGCCACGGCCACCTTGACCTCGTCGGCCTGCACGGCACCGACGTGCTGCGCACTGGCGCAGACCCCGGCGATGACTACGGATAACAGCAGTTTCATTCCTTTACCTCCTGACTGGGGCAACTTTTGTTACTCCCCAAAACAGGGCCACGGCTCCCGATGAACCTGCGCCCCTCAAACAGGTCAAGCTTGCCAGCGGGCGGCGGCAGTGTTGTCGCTCTCCTTGGCCTCGACCCAGCGTTGTACCCCTTCGGCAGTCAGCTCTTTTTTCCAGAACGGCGCCCGGGTTTTCAAGAAATCCATGATGAAGTGGCAGGCCTCGAAGGCCGCTTCGCGGTGAGCGCTGCTCACCACCACCAGCACAATTTGATCACCGAGCAGCAGCTCACCAATACGGTGAATCAGGGTGCACTCCTGCAGTGGCCAGCGCTCGCGCGCCTCCTGCACAATGGCGGCCAGCGCCTTCTCGGTCATGCCGGGGTAGTGCTCTAGGGCCAGCCCCTTCACGTGCTCCCCCTGATTGAAGTCGCGCACCTTGCCGACAAAGCTGACCACGGCGCCGGTGTCCTGCCGGGTGGCAAGGCGGGCATATTCGTCAGCCAGCGAGAAATCCTCCCGCTGTACCAGAATGCGATCCGTCATGGTTGCGTTGCTCATCCTTCACCTCCGGTCGTTACTGGAGGGGCAGGGAAGAAGGCCACCTCATCGCCACCACACAGCTCAGTGGTGCGATCCACGGTCATTATTTCACTCATCATCAACCTCCGGTAACCGGAGGGAAGAAAGCGACCTCATCGCCATCGGTGATGGGCGTCTCGAGGGGCACCAAAGTCTGGTTGACCGCAACCAAGAGCTTGCCTGCTTCCAGCGCCAACGCCCACTTGTCGCCGCGCTCAGACAGGGCTGCACGCAGCTGCTCGGCAGTGGCGTAGTCGCAAGGCAGGCTCAGCTCGTCGCAGGCCACCAGCTCTCTTACTTGCGCAAAAAAGAGTACCTTGATCATGCTTGCTCCCCGCTATTTGACCCCAACTGAAAATGGCCGGACTTGCCGCCTTTTTTCTCTACCAGACGAACCTGTTCGATCACCATGTCTTTTTGCACCGCCTTGCACATGTCGTAGATGGTCAGCGCCGCTACCGACGCAGCGGTCAGCGCCTCCATCTCCACCCCGGTCTTGCCGGAGAGCTTGCAGAGGGTGCGAATATGTACCCGGTTCTGCTCGGCCAGCGGCACTATCTCCACCTCGACCCGGGTCAATGCCAGCGGGTGACAGAGGGGAATGAGATCCGCGGTCTTCTTGGCCGCCATGATGCCGGCGATACGGGCAGTGGCGAACACGTCGCCCTTGTGGTGCTTGCCGCTCAGGATCAGGGCCAGCGTTTCCGGCGCCATGGCGACAAACGCCTCGGCGCGAGCTTCACGCTCGGTCACCTGCTTGTCAGTCACATCCACCATGTGGGCTTCGCCGCTCTGGTTGAGATGAGTCAGGTTGGAATGGTTCTGGTTCATCACTTGCCCTCAAAGATGGGAGACAAAGTTGCACGGCTTGGTGCGGGCATCAAGCTGATCGCGGATAAGCTTCTCCCACCCCAGCTGACAGGCGCCGGTGGAGCCGGGCAGGCAGCAGATCAGGGTGCGATTGGCCAGGCCCGCCAGCGCGCGACTCTGCATGGCGGAACCCTTGATTTCGGCAAAGGAGAGCTGGCGGAACAGTTCGCCAAAACCCTGTACGGTGCGCTCGAACAGCACGCCGACCGCTTCTGGCACCCGGTTCTGCTCGTTGAAGCCGGTACCGCCGTTGACCAGCACCACCTGCACCCCCTCATCGGCGATCCAGTCGCTTACCTGAGCGCGGATACGAAACAGGTTGTCGGGGCAGAGCGCGCGATCGGCCAGCTGATGGCCCGTTTCAGTCAGGGCGGAGACCAGATAGTCCCCCGAGCTGTCATCGGCGGCGGTGCGGCTGTCGGAAACCGTCAGCACGGCGATCTTGAGGGGAATGAATGCGTTGTTTTTCTGTCCCATCGGGCAGCTCCTTGTGGCTATGGGCCGTCAACAAGGCAGGAAGAGAAGAGAGTATGAGAGGCCATCCGCCACCACCAGAACCGGTGTGGACAGAGTGGACTACTTGCTCAAGCGTTTGACGGCGGGCTGATTCTATCAAAGGTTTCACGAGATATGGGATTTAAAAGACTCACAAATCTGATGCTTGTCCCAGATATGCCGAGTTGTTGCGGCACGCCCAAAAACACAGGCCGGGTTGCCCCGGCCTGAACTGCTTGGTTAGAACCCTTTCACCCCGGTCATGTCGGGTAGCTGGTGCGCAATCCCCTTGTGACAGTCGATGCAGGTGGCCTGCCCCTCCTTGCCGAGGTTGGCCGAGTGCATCTTGGCGGCACGCTGCCCCTGCAGGGAGAAGTCCATGTACTCGAAGTTGTGGCAGTTGCGGCACTCGCGCGAATCGGTCTCTTTCATCCGCTGCCACTCCCGCTCCGCCATCTCGCGGCGGTGACTCTCGAACTTCTCGCGGGTGTCCACCTTACCGGTGATCATGCCCCACAGCTCCTTGGAAGCCTGCACCTTGCGGATGATCTTGTAGGTCCACTCATGCGGTACGTGGCAATCAGGGCAGCTGGCGCGCACCCCGGAGCGGTTGGAGTAGTGGATGGTGTCGCGATACTCCTCGAACACGTTGTCCTTCATCTCGTGACAGCTGGTACAGAAGGCTTCGGTGTTGGAAGCCTCCATGGCGGTGTTGAAACCGCCCCAGAAGATAACGCCGCCAAAGAAGCCCATCAGCAACAGCACCCAGAGGGCCGCCTTGGAGGGGGACTTGAAGGTGATCCACAGACGCTGGATAAAGCCGGGTAATTTCATCTATGGATTCCTCAGTTCAGCGCTTCAACCGGTTTGAACGTATTCCCCACCAGCGGCTTGGCATCCGCTTGCGGCACGTGGCACTGCAGGCAGAAGTAGCGACGCGGCGACACTTCGCCCAGGGTCATGCCATCGCGGGTTTCGAAGTGGGTCGGGCTTATTTTGGGGGCCTTCATGGCACTGGCATTCTTGAAGCTGTGACAAGCCAGGCACTTGTTGACCTTGGTATCCACCTCGTAGTTGCGGATATCGTGGGGGATCAGCGGCGGCTGATGCATGTACTGGCGATCATAGGGCTCGCCATCCTTGCGGAAATTCTTCATGGGGGCGGCATTGGCATCGGTCACCAGATCTGTGGCGCCCCGCTCGGACTTGAGCCCACCGGTGCTGTTGGTGATCTCGGGGACAGCCGCCATCAGGGAACCCGCCATCAGACAGGCCAGCATTGCTCCAATCAGCTTTTTCATTATGTGTTCTCCGACGTTTTTTCTGCCTTGATGGCAAAACCTACAGTGATTTCAAAAACTTGTTCCGCGCAAACATCGATGCAGCGGCCACAGTTGGTACACTCCTGAGCCGCAATCAAGGGCCCGTGACCGCGCTTGGCACCGTGAACGGGGCCGCGCAGGATCGGACGCTCCGGGCAAACCGCATAACAATCCATGCAGTTGTTGCACCGCTCGCGCCCCTTGGCAGAAATCTTGATGAATCCGACCCGGTTGAGCAGGGCATAGAAGGCCCCCACCGGACAGAGATGACCACACCAGCCCCGCTCAACCACGAAGAGATCGAACAGGAACAGCACCACCAGCAGAGCCCAGCCCGCCCCCATGCCAAACAGCAGACCGCGCATGGCGAGCGACACCGGGTTGACCAGTTCCCACACCAGCACGCCTGTCACCGCCGGTGCCACCAGCGCCATAGCCAGCAGCCAGTAACGGGTAGCACGGCTGAACTGACCGTTGCCCTTGAGGCCAAGCCGCCCCCTGAGCCAGGCCGCCGCATCCGTGATGAGGTTGACCGGACAGACCCAGGAGCAGAACACCCGCCCCCCGACCAGCCAGTAACCGACCAGCACGATGGCTGCCCCCAGCCAGAGGGTGGAGATGGGCCAATGGCCTGCGACCACCGATTGCAGCAGGGTCAGCGGATCGGTGAGCGGCACCGTCTCCAGCAACAGCGAGCTGGAGAGGTTGCCCTTGAGGATCCAGACACCCGCCAGCGGCCCCAGCAGGAACAATGCGAGCACACCGAACTGACTGAGCCTGCGCAGCAGCAGGAAACGGTGGGAACGCCACCACCCCAGCTTGATGCGCGCCTCGGCCCCCGGATAACGACTCATAGTCCCTCCGGTTTACGGGTTGGCAGAGTGAGCCTGTCGCCAATGAGCGACTTGCCCGCCTTCGCCTTCTCTTCCCAGCCAAGCCGGTAGTGATGACCCAGCTCCCCCTTGGCGAGCTGACGGGGCACCACCTTGATGGCTGCCTCTTCCAGTACGCAGGCATGCTCGCACTTGCCACAGCCGGTACAGATATCGCTGTGCACCGTGGGCAAGAACATAGCGTGCTTGCCAGTGCGCTGGTTGTGCTGCAGCTCCAGGGTGATCGCCTTGTCGATCAACGGGCAGACCCGATAACAGACATCGCAACGCAAACCGAGATAGTTGAGGCAGGTCTCGTGATCGATGAGCACTGCGACCCCCATCCGCGCCTGATCGATATCGGTCATCTGCTGATCCAGCGCCCCGCTCGGGCAGGCCACCACGCAAGGGATGTCATCACACATCTCGCACGGGACGGCGCGCGCCTTGAAATAAGGGGTGCCGGTGGTCACAGGGTCAAACAGCCGGGCGAGCTTGAGGGTGTCGTAGGGGCACGCCTCGACGCAGAGTCCGCAGCGCACGCAGGCGCCGAGGAACTCAGCTTCGTCGAGGGCGGCAGGGGGACGCAGCGCCTGAGCCGGCACTGCATGCACCTGCTGGCGGGCCATGCCGCCGAGCCCCACGCCAAGCAGGCTCACACCGCAAGCCCCCTTGGCCATGTCGGCCAGAAACTGGCGACGACTACGACTCATCTCGACTCCCCGCCTCAGGCCTTCATCACCTTGACGGCGCACTTCTTGTAATCGGTCTCTTTGGAGAGCGGATCGGTGGCGTCCAGGGTCAGCTTGTTGACCAGCTGGCTCGCATCAAAGAAGGGCATGAAGACCAGTCCCTTGGGCGGACGGTTGCGACCACGGGTCTCGACCCGGGTTTTCACCTCGCCACGGCGGGAGGAGACGATCACCTCTTCACCACGACGCACGCCACGGGCCTTGGCATCGTCCGGGTGCATGAAGAGCACCGCATCCGGGAAGGCACGATAGAGCTCGGGCACCCGGCGGGTCATGGTACCGGTGTGCCAGTGTTCCAGCACGCGACCGGTGGAGAGCCACAGATCGTACTCTTTATCCGGCGACTCGGCGGCGGGTTCGAACGGCAGGGCGAAGATGACCGCCTTGCCATCGGGTTTGCCATAGAAGCGCACCCCCTCGCCCGCTTTCACATAGGGGTCAAACCCTTCGCGATAGCGCCACAGGGTCTCTTTGCCATCCACTACCGGCCAGCGCAGACCGCGCGCTTCGTGGTACTGATCGAACGGCGCCAGATCGTGACCGTGGCCACGACCAAAGGTGGCGTACTCCTCAAACAGACCCTTCTGGACGTAGAAACCGAAGTGTTCGGCTTCGTCGTTCAGCATCCCCTTGCTCTGCTCTTTCGGGAACTGGTTGACCTGACCGTTGGCATAGAGCACGTCGAACAGGGTCTTGCCCTTCACTTCCGGCATCTTGGCAATCAGTTCAGCAGGCCACACTTCCTCAACCTTGAAGCGCTTGGAGAACTCCATCAGCTGCCACAAGTCGGACTTGGCCCCTTCCGGTGCCTTCACCTGCTGGTGCCAGAACTGGGTGCGGCGCTCGGCATTGCCGTAGGCGCCCTCTTTCTCCACCCACATGGCGGTGGGCAGGATGAGGTCAGCGGCCTGGGCGGTAACGGTCGGGTACGGGTCGGAGACCACGATAAAGTTACGCGGGTCGCGATAACCAGGCAGACGATCGGTATTCATGTTGGGACCGGCCTGCATATTGTTGTTGCACATCACCCAGTAGGCGTTGAGCTTGCCATCCTTGAGCATGCGATCCTGCAGCACGGCGTGGTAACCCACCTGCTCCGGGATGGTGCCTTCCGGCAGTTTCCAGATCTTCTCGGCAATGGCGCGATGCTTGGGATCGGTCACCACCATGTCGGCTGGCAGACGGTGGGCAAAGGTGCCCACTTCCCGCGCGGTACCGCAGGCTGAAGGCTGGCCAGTCAGGGAGAAGGGGCCAGAGCCCGGCTCGGAGATCTTGCCGGTGAGCAGGTGGATGTTGTAGCAGAGGTTGTTGGCCCAGACACCGCGAGTATGCTGGTTGAAACCCATGGTCCAGTAAGAGACCACTTTCTTGCTCGGATCGGCATAGAGCTTGGCCAGCTTTTCCAGCTTCTCTTTGGAGACGCCGGAGAGCTTGGAGACCGACTCAACATCGTAGTCGGCCACGAACTTGGCAAACTCCTCGAAGGTCATCGGAGTGGCATCGCCGCTGTCCGGGTTCTTCGCTTTCTGCTGCAGCGGGTTGGTCGGACGCAGACCGTAACCGATGTCGGTGACACCTTTCTTGAACACGGTGTGCTTGTTGACGAAGTCCCAGTTCACCTTGTCGTTCTGGATGATGTAGTTGGCGACATAGTTGAGGATCGCCAGATCGGTCTGGGGGGTAAATACAATGCCGTTGTCCGCCAGTTCGAAGCTGCGGTGCTCGAAAGTGGAGAGCACGTGCACCTGCACATCCGGATTGGAGAGACGGCGATCGGACATCCGCGACCAGAGGATGGGGTGCATCTCGGCCATGTTGGAGCCCCACAGCACGAACGCATCGGCCTGCTCGATATCGTCATAGCAGCCCATCGGCTCATCCATACCGAAGGTACGCATAAAGCCGACGACCGCGGAGGCCATGCAGTGGCGGGCGTTGGGGTCGATGTTGTTGGTA
Source organism: Aeromonas sp. SCS5 (assembly GCF_001887375.1). Classification (NCBI taxonomy): domain Bacteria; kingdom Pseudomonadati; phylum Pseudomonadota; class Gammaproteobacteria; order Aeromonadales; family Aeromonadaceae; genus Aeromonas; species Aeromonas sp. SCS5. The sequence continues at coordinate 193,819 of NZ_LFCS01000003.1, read as the reverse complement.
CGGAAACCGGCCTTCATCAGCTTGGCGGCGGCGTAACCTTCCCAGACGGTCCACTGGCCGGAACCGAACATGCCAACGGCAGTCGGCCCCTTCTCTTTGAGGGTGGCCTTGAACTTCTCGGCCATGATGTCGAAGGCCTGATCCCAGCTGATGGGAGCGAAGTCGCCATCCTTGTCGAACTTGCCGTTCTTCATCCGCAGCATCGGCTGGGTGAGGCGATCCTGACCGTACATGATCTTGGAGAGGAAGTAGCCCTTGATGCAGTTGAGGCCACGGTTGACCGGCGCATCGGGGTCGCCCTGAGTCGCCACGACACGGCCATCCTGGGAACCGACCAGCACGGAGCAGCCGGTACCGCAGAAGCGGCAAGGCGCTTTATCCCAGTGGATGGCAGTCTTGTCGGTACTGGTGATGAGATTGGCCGCCAGGGTGGGGGCACTGACACCGGCCACGGCAGCGGCAGCCGCCACCGCGTTGGCCTTCATAAAGTCGCGTCGACTCAGCTTCATGACATATCCTCGCATTGCTTGTCGCGTAAGTTATCGAGTGTATTTAACTGGCGCTCGCTCAAGGCTACGAACCGCATACCAGTGCCTCGTTTTTATCGCATCAACTAGAAACCACTCAGTCAGATCATGGAGACCCGACTTCACGGCACCTTATTCATTGCTGGGCATCGAGTTCATCGAACTGATGGTAAATCAGGGCGGCAGAGAGCACGCCCGGCATCGCCTGTATCGCATCGATGGCCGCCATGATCGGCCGCTGGCTTGCCCCTTCCAGGGTCACCACCAGCTTGCCTTCGTCGGTGACGGCGTGGATCTCGGCACCGTCGAGGGCCGCAATCTCTTCTGCGAGCTGGTGACGCAAGGTGGGCTGGGTCAGCACCACCAGACTCGAAACATGAAACTCCTGACTCATTGTGACTCCCGGGTCATTCAATGCCTGATTCATTCTGACTCTTCTGTGCACTGGCCGCCGAGCCATCCACCTTGATGCTGCCAACCGGGCAGTCCTGCACACAGGCACCACAGCCGTTGCAGCTATCCAGCTCAATGACCGGGGTGGGTACCCGCCCCAGTGTCGGAATAAAGCGAATGGCCCGCGGTTCACAGCTGTCCTGACAACGCTGGCAATAAACCTGACCATTGGCCAGGCAGTTGGCGGCAATGGACGCCTTGTATTGCCAAGGCGTCTCCGATGCTGGCCGAAACAGCGGCTCCTTGCAGGCGGCAACGCAGTCACCGCAAAAGGTGCACTCGCCGCGCTGAAAGTCGACGGTGGGGAAACCTCCCTCTCCGTTGATCAGGATCTGCTCCGGGCAGGCGGCCAGACAATCACCGCAGCGGGTACATCCGGCCGAGAATTGCGACCAGGCCACCGACCAGGGCAGTTGCACCGGAGGCTCGGCAACCCGCAAGCGGCCCCGAAACAGGCCACGGCGGGCAAGATCGATCTCTTCCGGCATATTGACTCCCGTTTCAGTGATGAAGGGTGCGGCACGAGTCCTTGATTGGCATTTTCGATACCAATTATAAGAGTGGGTGTATATTGCGGCCCTGACAAGTTAAGGGATATACCACCAGGGAGATAAACAGGGGGGATTTTTGCGCCAGATCAAAGCCTTGGCGCAGAACAAAAAGGGAGGTATCGATGAAAATACCTCCATATGAGGATTGCTATTTAATCAATGGCTATTTTTGTGGTCAGCCACCGATTGAAGCAAGGTGAGGGGTTGCTCCGGCATTGCCTTCGTGCAAACGGTGGGTGGCACTCTTGCCGCTCAGGGCAGAACGAATCCGCTGCTGCAGCGCCTCCTGCTGCTCGTCTGCAGTTAGCAGATCCCGCAGCTCGACCCCATTGTCGCCAAACAGACAGAGGTGCAACTTTCCTGCCGAAGAGACTCGCAGCCGGTTGCAACCGGCACAGAAATCCTTGCTGTAGGGCATGATGAGACCCACCCCACCCTGCGACTCCGGATGCATGAATACCTGCGCCGGGCCGTCATCCTTGCCGCGCAGCTGCTGCAGCCAACCACTCTCCAGCAGGCGCTGCTTTATCCCCTCACCGCTGACATGGTGATCGCGAAACAGGGTATCCATCTCGCCGGTCTGCATCAGTTCGATAAAGCGCAGCTCGATGGGCTTGTGCTTGATCCAGCCGAGGAAAGCCTCCAGCTGATAGTCGTTCAGCCCTTTGAGGAGCACCGCATTGATCTTCACCGATTTGAAACCGGCGGCGAGCGCCGCTTCGATCCCCTCCATCACCTCCGCCAGCTTGTTCTCACCGGTGATCTGGTGAAACTGGCGCGGGTCCAGGCTATCGACACTGACATTCAGCGCATTGAGCCCGGCGTCAAACCACTCGCGGGCCCGCTCTTTCAAGCGATAACCGTTGGTGGTCATGGCGATTTTTTCGATGCCCGGCGTGGTCGCGATCACATTGACGATCTCGGTGAAATCACGACGCAAGGAGGGCTCGCCGCCGGTAATTCGCACCTTGCGGGTTCCCATGGCAGCAAAGCCATGCACTACGCGGCGGATCTCATCGAGCGAGAGAAAGGATTTTCGTCCTCCCTTGTGACCTTCTGGAGGGCGATAACCATCCGGCAGACAGTAGGTGCAACGGAAGTTGCACACATCGGTCACCGAGAGACGCAAATAGTAAAAACGACGGGAAAAACCATCTTCAAGAGGCAACATAAACACCTTTCCAAATACGGGAGGCCAGGGCATTTCTTTCCTGACCCTTACAGCTCGAACATCGGCTGACGGCTGGTTCTCCCCTATCCCAAGGACTTAGGCAGAACCGCTCGGAGTTCATCTAGTTTTTCGATGCTAACACAAGTTGGAGTACACTCCCACGCATCTTGACGACGCCTTGTCACAATTCAGAGGTCAATATCAACATGAGCATGGGACACAGATTCAGAGTCCATTCGGTCAGCAGCGCCATCGGGCGCGCCATGGTATTGATCCTCTTCATGGCCAGCCTTATTGCGGTCGTTGCCATGGTCACCCTCTTCTACTCGGTACCCGATGCCAAGGCGATCAACCTCTCCGGTTCGCTGCGGATGCAGGCTTACCGGATGGCTTACGAAATCGAGCGGGGCGAGAGTGTACTGGGCCGTCTCTCCCAGTTTGAAGAGACGCTGCACGCCGCAGAGCTACAGGAGACCCAGCGCTGGATCACTCCTGCCTCCCTGCGCCGCACCTATGGCGAAGTGCTCGATCAGTGGCAGGAGATGCGTCAGCACATCGAAAACAGCACCCCCAGACGCTACACCGACAACACCGAGAAGTTTGTGGCGGCCATCGACAATTTCGTCAATCAGATGCAGTACCACGTCGAGTTCAAGGTACGGATGCTGGCACTGGCTGAGGGGCTCGGTCTGCTCGCCATCATCCTCATCGCCTGGTTTACGGTGCGCTTTACCCGCAAGCAGGTGGTCGCCCCGCTCAATCAGCTGGTCTATTGTGCCCGCCAGATCCAGCGCCAGGATTTCGATCTGCAACTGCCCAGCCACGGTGAAAACGAGTTGGGGGAACTGTCGCGTGCCTTTGTCACCATGGCCGACGAATTGGGCAAGCTCTATCGGGAGCTCGAGAACAAGGTGGAGGAGAAAACCGCCAAGCTGCAACAGGCCAACGACACTCTCTCCTTCCTCTACAGCACGGCCCAGAAGCTGCACGCAGCACCGCTCAGCACCCGCACCCTCATCAAGCTGCTGGACAGGGCGGCAGCCCACCAGCATATCGATTACATCCGGCTGACCCGCTTCGAAAATAACGCCATGCCGGTCTATACCTCCGGGCGAACCGGCTGGCCCGGCGATCTCGATGCGGTAGCCAGTTTCTATCTGCAGATGGATGATCAGGAGTTTGGCCGGCTCGACATCATCAGTCAGCACCCCATTGACGAGCGGCTGATCAGAAACTTCACCATGTTGCTGGCCCAGGTGCTGCACAAGGATCAGACCCTGCTGCAACACCAGCGGCTGCTGCTGATGGAGGAGCGGGCCGTCATCGCCCGCGAGCTGCACGACTCGCTGGCGCAGGCTCTCTCCTACCTCAAGATCCAGTCCACCCTGCTCAAACGCTCCTACGCCAAGGGGCAACAGGATAAGGCACAGGAGGCGATGCAGCAGATCGACGAAGGGCTCAGCAACGCCTACACCCAGCTGCGCGAGCTGCTCGGTACCTTCCGCCTCACCATAGGGGACGCCAATCTCGGTGAAGCGATCCGGGTGATGCTCGATCAGTTACAGCCCCAGACCAACGCCGAGATCCGGTTCCACTACGGTCTGGCTGACTCGGATCTTGAAGCGGGCCAGCACATCCATATTCTGCAGCTGATCCGTGAGGCAGTGCTCAACGCCATCAAACATGCCAATGCGCAAGTGATTGATGTTAGCTGTGAGACCCTCGCCAGTGGTAACATCGAGGTTCAGATTTCAGATGACGGTGTCGGTATTGGACTCGCCAGCTCGGCGATCAACCATTACGGCTTGAGTATCATGAACGAACGCGCCAACAAACTGCACGGCCTGTTGACCATCAACGAACAGCAGCCACAAGGCACCCGTGTGCATCTGACTTTTCCCACCAGTCTAGCGAGAGACGCCTGATGGACGAGATGAAATACAGTGTTTTGGTCGTAGATGACCATCCCCTGATGCGCAAAGGGATTGTGCAGTTACTGGCTCTGGAAGAGAACATGGAGGTGATCGGTGAAGCCTCCAACGGTACTGACGCCGTGGCATTGGCCAAGGAGTCCGAGCCGGACCTGATCCTGCTCGACCTCAATATGAAAGGGCTCTCCGGTCTCGATACCCTCAAGGCACTGCGGGCCGAAGAGGTCACCTCCCGGGTCGTCATCCTGACTGTCTCCGATGCCCGCCAGGATGTAGTAGCCCTGCTCAAGGCCGGTGCCGATGGCTACCTGCTCAAGGACACCGAACCGGATCTGCTGCTGGCCCAACTGGCTGACGTGATGACCGGCAAGCAGATCCTGAGCGAGCCGCTGCGCCCCTACCTCGAGAATATCTACGAGCTGGATCACCTGCAGCAGAAGCTTGAGAGCTTAACGCGTCGCGAAATGCAAATCCTGCGTGAAATTGCAAAAGGCCTCTCCAATAAACAGGTCGCTTCCGTGCTCCATATCTCCGAGGGAACAGTCAAGGTTCACGTGAAGAGCCTGCTGAAGAAACTCGAGGCGCAGAGCCGCGTGGAAGCGGCTGTCATGTATCTTGAGCAGCGTAACTAAACGCCCTCAACCGCCCGAAAAGCCACCTTCCGGTGGCTTTTTTCATTCTCTGGCACAGTCGCTGCATTGACCTATTCAGCAACTACTCAATGGAGGATGGAACATGAAACTGCAACCTTTGGCCCTGTTCCCCTTGCCTTCCCACATACTCCCGGGCGGCAAGCTGCCTCTGCGTTTGTTCGAACCCCGTCATCTGCAGATGCTCAAAGAGTCATTCATCAACGATCAGGGCTTTGGCATCGTGATGGAAGAGTCGACTACCTCGGGACAAGCAGGTCGCATCCTGCCGGTCGGTACCCGGGTCAAGGTGACCGACTTCTACACCCTGAACGATGGGATGCTGGGGATCACCGTACTGGGGCTGGAGCGCTTCTGCATCCACGAGATGGAGACCGACGAGCTGGGACTGCGTCGCGCCAAAGTGGAAACGCTGCCCAACTGGCCCAGCACCCACTCCGATTTCCACGACAAATTGCTGGTGAACCGCCTGCGCGAGGTGTTCGAGCAATATCCGGAACTTGATGAACTCTACCCGGAGAAGCGCTTTGAAGATGCAGCCTGGCTCTGTCAGCGCTGGCTCGAAATCCTGCCGATGCCGATTTATGAAAAGCAGATGCTGATAGCCAAACAGAACAGCGAAGCGGCTCGCAAATTCCTGCATCGCCTGATTTCACAATGACAAAAACAGCTTTGCAAAATGCAATTATTCCAACAATGAAAATCGAAAATTCGCATTTTGCAAATGAGTAGTAACACAACAAGCCATAACAAGAGAGAGCCGCTGCGCTAAACGGCCAAATTGAACATAAAAGAGTCATTTAAAAGTTGGCACAGATTTTTCATATAGATTTGTACAACCCGATTTATCCCGTGCTCTCTTCAGTATTTGCTGAAGATCTGGTCAACCCACAAAGTTGACCATTTTTTTATCCGCGCGTCGGCAAACGCTGACCAAAGTGTCGTTGCAAGCAGTCACGCAGCCGTGACAAGGTGATCGGCTTGGCGAGAAAATCATCCATCCCCTGCGCCAGACAGCAGGCCTTGTCCTCTGCCATCGCATTGGCCGTCAACGCGACGATGGGCATGGTGTAACCCATCTCCCGCAGCCGTCTGGTCGCCTCCAGCCCATCCATCTGCGGCATCCGCATATCCATCAGGATCAGATCCGGCTGCTGTTGCTCCACTTGCGCCAGCGCATCCAGCCCATTGACGGCCAACCGGACATGGCTCACCAGTTTTTGCAGCATCAGTGACACCACCAGCTGATTGACCGGGCTATCCTCCACCACCAGCACATCGAGCGGCTGCAGGGCGGGAGCACTCTCTTCCCGCGCTGGCTGGCAGTGACAGGGCAGCGCCATGTTGCTGAGCTCAAACCAGAAGCAACTCCCCTTGCCAGGCTCACTCTCCAGCCGGATCTCCCCACCCATCAGGGAAACCAGCCGCTTGCTGATGGCAAGGCCCAGGCCGGTCCCCGAGAAGCGACGGGTTGCCGAGTTATCAACCTGCGAGAAGGGTTCAAAAAGCTGGGCCTGATCCTCCGGGGCAATCCCGATCCCGGTATCACTCACCGAAACCCGCAATTTATCCTCATGCCAACTCAGCCGCAGGGTCACCCTCCCCTCATCGGTAAATTTGAGGGCGTTGTCGAGCAAATTGCCAATCACCTGGGAGAGCCGCATCGGATCTCCCTGTAACTCCCCGGGCACCACATCGTCTACTTCACAGCACAACTCGATCCCCTTGGCATCGGCCCTTGCCTGCAGCGGCTCGATAAGCGACTGGCAGAGGCGTTCTGTCTGCATCGTCTCGCAGTGAAATACCAGGGTCTGGGATTCGATTTTCGAGAAGTCGAGCACATCGTCGATGATGGTTTGCAGCAATCTGGCCGAGTGGGTCGCGTGACGCAGCAGGCTCTGCTGATCTGGTGCCAGCTCGGCATGTTGCAACAGATCGAGCATGCCCAGCACCGCATTCATCGGAGAGCGGATCTCGTGGGTCATCATGGCCAGAAACTGGGATTTGGCGCGGTTGGCCGCCTCGGCTTCGTCCCGCGCCCGAGCCAGCTCCTCCTCACGCCGGATCTGGCTGCTGATGTCCCGGGCAGTGCCGCGATAGCCGATAAAGTTGCGCTCTTCATCGAAGCTCGGCTCGGCGCTCACCTCCATCCAGCAAGGTCCTCCCTGCAGAGCGACCTGCATTCGCACTGCGCGAACCGGCTGACGCTGTTCCAGCAATTCGAGGTAGACGTTGGCTTCCCGGCTGCCCTTGTTGCAAACATAGTCATAGAGGGTCGGCCGGGTAGAGAGCGGCGTCTGCTCATCGAGATAGCCGGGCTCGGAGGCGTAGCTGAGTCTGTGCTCGGCATCCGTCTCCCAAAACCAGTCCGATGCCATGGCGGCAAAACTGCGAAAACGGCGCTTGCTGGCCTGCAGCGCCTCGGTCTTGGCCGCAACTTGCTCCTGCAAGCGGGCCCGATAAGTGATGTTGACCAGTGCCTGCGAGATGAGCGGGCGGCAGCGCTGCATCGCCGCCTTGCTGGTGAGATCGAACGTGCCGGCACGGGAGTGTCGACAGATGATGGTGGCACTGAATCCTGGGGCCTGCAGCCCGGTAAGCATCAGGCTCGCCCATCCCGGAACTGCAGCGAGATCCGCCAGCTCCGGCAACTGGGAAGGGTCGTAGATCACCAGCGTCTCTCCCGCAATCGCCCGGCCAAATGCCGGTGTCATGGCCCAGTTACGCCCCTGCTCCACAGGATCGGTAGTGAGATGGGTGACCCCTGCTTTTCCTTCCCAAGCCACCACATCCGCATGCTCAAATCCGATAAAGGGCTTGAGCACCTGGATGAGGCTCTCCAGCACCTGCTCCGGCGTCTGGGCATCGGCCAGTGTCGCTACCCCGCTCAGCAGGGTCTGGGATTCATGCCGGTATTTGGCCTCGCGCTCACGACAACGCATCAGATCGACCAGAGTGGTCTGCAGTTTGTCGCCCAGGGCTTCCAGTTCGCTGTTGCCAATCATCTTGTTGCCTGTTCTCTAACGGGTCAGGAAGATCACGCTCGATACCATCAGGTTGCCGTGAGCCAGCTCACCGTGGGGCAGCCGCCCCTGCTCGCCGAACGTAAAGGGAGTGATAAAAGGGATCTTGCCGAGACGAGCACGGCTCTGTTCGACAAACTCGCACAACATATCACCAAGCGCCAAACGACAACCAGCACAAAAGATGATAAGCGCGCCGATAGGCTGTAATTCAACATCGACACCATAGCCCGGCTCGATCCGGATTGCATTGAGGCTACGTTGCAGCAATCCCTCCTGACTGCTGTACATCAGGAGCAACCGTTCGCCCGGCGCCACGTCGGTAAAGAGGCGCAAGCCTCCCTGCTCGGTAACCGCCTCCGGATGAGAGAGCTTGTAATAGGGAATACCATCGAGGGAGCCCACCTGACGAGCCAGTGGATTGAGCGTGGTTTCGCGCAAGATGGGGCCCACAGGCCAGGGGGACTCGCGCCCGCACCAACGGGCATAGACCTCTGCGGCAGGCTGGTGATCAATAGTCAGCACCTCCCGCCCATGGCAGGCGGTGATCTCGCCGCTGCATTCGGCGGGGACGTAGCCGGAGTGAAACTGAAACGCGAGCTGGCAATCGGGATAGAGCACCGCCAGCACGATGCCATCGCGGGTCATCGACTCATCCCAACAGAGTTGCCAGTTGCCGCTAACGCTGTTGTCGGCCGCAGAGCCGCCGACCACGGGTACGGATGCGCCCAATTCTGCCTCAATGCCGGCCAGCAGACCTTCTTCCTGGCCGGGGCTGGCATGAAAGAGGATAAGCTGGGGCAGCTCGCCGGGTCGGCCACAGTCACTCATGGCGCGACGCAGCAACTGCCGCACATCAACCTGACTACCGCTGGCTCCTGCTATGCCGTAGGCACCCGCCTCATCGTAAAATGCCGCCGCAGCCAGACCATATCCCTGTCGGGCATGATGGCCCACCTCGGTCATCACCCCACCGCAGGAGCTGCACCCCAGAAAACGGGTGGTCGGGAATTGGCGTTTTAGCTCGGAACAGACTATCTCGCCCTCATGGGCCTCGGTAAAATAGATCAGCAACAGGGAGGGAGCCTGCATGGAATGGTGGCGCAGTCGCGCACAGATCTCTTGAGCCGCCAGCGCTGAACTTTCAGCGAGGGAGTGAACGGTCAGAAATTTCAACACCATCTCCTTGTCGTATTAACGGATGCCAACCGCAAGCAAAAATCATACCCTTATCAAACAATTACCTCGATTCACTTGCTAATATAGCGGTCAACTGAGACCAATGACAGGATGCCTTCATGTGGCAGAAAAACATCAATGACTTCGAGCGGGTCGTAGCCATCGGTGGTGGCCACGGTATGGGACGAGTGCTCTCATCCCTCTCGTTCTTGGGTCAACGCCTGACCGGCATAGTCACCACAACAGATGATGGTGGCTCCACCGGACGCCTGCGCAAGAGCCAGGATTGCATCGCCTGGGGCGATCTTCGCAACTGCCTCAATCAGCTGGTGACCGATCCCAGCATCGGCAGCATGCTGTTTGAATACCGCTTCGCCGGCCGGGGCGAACTGGCGGGACATAACCTCGGCAACCTGATGCTGCTGGCACTCGATAACCTCTGTGTCCGTCCTCTTGATGCTATCAAGCTGATCAGCGACATGCTCAAAATCGAGTCACAATTGTTACCCATGTCTGAATTTCCGACCGATCTTTGCGCCAACATGGAGTGTGGCACCCGGATCCTCGGAGAGGTCTCGATTGACCAGCTCGCCTCCCCACCGCTCTCTCTTGGCCTGATGCCCGAAGTGCAGGCCACCAGAGAGGCGGTACAGGCGCTGCAACAGGCGGATATGGTCATCCTCGGGCCGGGCAGTTTTCTCACCTCCATCATGCCCCCCCTGCTGCTGGCCGAGATCGCCCAGGCCATCAACGAGAGCAACGCCATGGTGGTCTTTATCTGCAATCTGGTAGCGGAGAAAGGGCCAGCTGGCCAGCTTGATCTGAAGAGCCAGTGTCGCTGGCTGGAATCAAGAATAGGTCAGGGACGGATTGACGCCATCCTCGCCCCCAGCGAGGCCGGAGGAGCAGGGGAGTGGCAAGGCAAACTGATCGAGGCGGAGTTGGGGGAGAGCGAACTGCCTCACCGCCACGATCGCTTGAAGCTGAAACTTGCGCTGGACAGAGTGATCCAGCATCTGCTCAACGCACGCTGATTAATCTGCATGCGCCGAACCAAACAGCCTCACTGATAGGTTGCGAGGAAAGAGAGAACCTGGGGCAGGGAGTGCTCCAACTCTTGCAATTGACGCCCCGCTTCACCGGCATCGGCCTGCTTGCAGGCCATCTCCAGCGCCATCACCTGCTGGTAGCTGGGCATGGCGCCGTAGCTGCCACAGGATGATTTCATGCTGTGGGCCACTCTGGCCAGTTGTGCCCAATCGCCCCGCTCATAGAGTGGCCTGAGCTGACCCAACTGCTCACCCACCTCTTCGATAAAGACAGAGATCACCACCGGCAACATCTCCTGACCAATGTCATCGGCCAACTGCTGCAATACCTTGCGATCTACCCACTCCATGTGTGCCTCCCCTGAAAGGTATTCAAACAGACCATACTATAGATAATTCCATCAACAAGATCGCCTGCACAGCCGTTATTCCTCTGATGATGAAGTGAGCTCCAAGGTGGAAAACGTGAGAGATCTCTCACTATCGATACAGTGCAAATGGCAAAAGATACAAAAAAGTTGCCGTAAATTAACAACTAGATAACAATTCGTTTTGTCAGAGTGATATTGCTCAGCAACACCTCTCATCCCTTTTTGCCTTTATGGCTGCTGCGAAGAACCAGGGTAGTTTTCTACCCTGGTATTTTTTTTATGGTGTGACGCTGATTTGGTTAGTCGCCACCCGCTCCCCAAGCCGGAACAGATTGAATTCGCCGGGGGCCATCTTGATCCAGTTCTCATTGCCGGTCAGCGGCCGCGTCGTGACCAGCGTCACCACATCGTTGGGTGTGGTCTCGCTCTGGAAATCGATCACCACCTCTTCATCCAGCAAACTCGCCTCGCCAAAAGGTGCGCAGCGAGTCAGCCAGTGCAGGTTGTTGCTGCAGTAGGTCATCACATACTCCCCGTCCGAGAGCAGCATGTTGAACACCCCCAACCCCCTGAGCTCATCACACAAGGTGGCCATATAGCGAAACATGGCGGGAAAGTTGGCGGGACGCTTGGGGTACTTCTGCTCCAACCGGTCGAGCAGCCAGCAGAAAGCGTGTTCGCTGTCGGTGTCTCCAACCGGTCGATGTCGCCCGGTTGGCAACTTCTTGTAGCCGGTGAGCTGGCCATTGTGGGCAAAAGTCCAGTAACGGCCCCACAGCTCGCGGGTAAAGGGGTGGGTATTTTCCAGCGAGACGCAGCCACGGTTGGCCTGGCGGATATGGCTGACGACGGCGCAGCTCTTGATGGGCAGCGCCTGTACCAGTCTGGCGATGGGTGACTGGGCGCTGGGTTCGGGATCTTTGAAGGTGCGAAAGCCCTTCCCTTCGTAAAAGGTAATGCCCCAGCCATCCTTGTGGGGGCCGGTCTTGCCGCCACGCAGCATCAAGCCGGTAAAACTGAAACAGATATCGGTCGGCACATTGGCACTCATGCCGAGCAGTTCGCACATATCCGGATGCCCCCTTCCTTGACTACATAACAACTGGCTTCGCACTCGGGCTGGCCAGCAAAACCCGGATTAGAAGAGCAGAGAGGAGTGTATCACTGGTACTCCTCCCTGCACCTTTATCGACGAGTTGCCGATTACTTGGCCATCTCTTTTTCGACCAGCTGGATCAGGATGTGGATCACCTTGATGTGCACTTCCTGAATGCGATCGGCATAGCCAAAGTGCGGCACCCGGATCTCGATGTCGGCCAGACCGGCCATCTTGCCGCCATCCTTGCCGGTCAGGGCGATCACTTTCATCCCCTTGGCGCGGGCAGCTTCGATGGCCTTGATGATATTGCCGGAGTTGCCGCTGGTGGAGATACCGAGCAGCACGTCGCCACGACGGCCGACCGCTTCCACATAACGGGAGAATACGTAGTCATAGCCAAAATCGTTGGAGACACAGGAGAGGTGGCTCGGATCGGAGATGGCGATACCGGCGTAACCCGGGCGGTTCTCGCGATAGCGGCCGGTCAGCTCTTCGGCAAAATGCATGGCATCGCAGTGGGAGCCGCCATTGCCGCAGGAGAGCACCTTGCCCTCCTCCTTGAAGGAGTCGGCCAGCAGCTTGGCAGCCGCTTCGATGTTTTTCAGGTTCTGCTCGTCAGCCAGGAAAGCCTGCAGCACGCTGGCAGCTTCAGTCAGTTCGTTGCGGATCAATTCTTGGTACATGATGTCTCTTCCACTGTTTTTAGTGTGCGTGTAAGTCACCGCTATTCTCGCACAAGCCAATCCCGGAGTCGCCCCCTCCCCCTGCAACACAACCCTGTTGCCACGAGCGTTACGGGGATCACAGTCGCAAGGTAATGAAGATGTAAACAGCTTGATAACTTTGTGCGTATGAATTACAACAGGGGCCACATCCAACAGGTCTGACCTCTGGATCAGTGACGCCACGTTGGCAATCTTTCACGCAAGGAGCAAGCAATGACGACGACCCTCACTCTGCTCGGGGTGATCCTGGTTATCGGAGCCCTGGCCTACCGCCGGACATCCCTGTTCATCTCCACCCTGGTCACCGGCGCGACGCTGGTGCTTGGTGCTATCTATGGTCATGTGCCCTTGCTGGTCTGGGCGCTGTTTGCGGTGATCGCCATCCCGCTCAACCTGGTGGAATTTCGCCGCACCCAGATAACCAAGCCGCTGTTCAAACTCTACAAATCGATCATGCCGGAGATGTCTCGCACCGAGAAAGAGGCGATTGAAGCGGGTACTACCTGGTGGGAAGCCGATCTGTTCGCGGGCAACCCGAACTGGAAAAAACTGCACGCCATTCCGGTCAGTACCCTCTCTGCCGAAGAGCAGGCCTTCCTCGACGGCCCGGTAGAAACCGTCTGCCGCATGGTCAGCGACTGGGAAGTGACCCACGAGCGCGCGGATCTCTCCCCCGAGGTGTGGCAATACCTGAAGGACAACAAGTTCTTCGCCATGATCATCAAGAAGAAATATGGCGGTCTGGAGTTCTCGGCCTACGCCCAGTCCTGCGTCCTGCAAAAACTGTGCGGCGCCAGCGCCGTGCTCGCCTCCACCGTCGGCGTACCCAACTCGCTGGGCCCGGGCGAACTGCTGCAGCACTACGGCACTGACGAACAGAAGGATTACTACCTGCCCCGCCTGGCGGTAGGTAAAGAGATCCCCTGCTTCGCCCTGACCAGCCCGGAAGCGGGTTCTGATGCCGGCTCCATCCCCGACTTCGGTATCGTCTGCAAAGGCGAGTGGGAAGGCAAAGAGGTGCTCGGCATGCGCCTCACCTGGAACAAGCGCTACATCACCCTCGCCCCCATCGCCACCGTCCTGGGTCTCGCCTTCAAACTGCGTGACCCCGAGCACCTGCTGGGTGACGAGGAAGAGCTCGGCATCACCTGCGCTCTGATCCCTACTCACATCAAGGGTGTCGGCATTGGGCGTCGCCACTTCCCGCTCAACGTGCCGTTCCAGAACGGTCCGACTCAGGGCAAGGATGTGTTCGTCCCGCTCGATTTCATCATCGGCGGCCCGGCCATGGCCGGTCAGGGCTGGCGCATGCTGGTCGAGTGTCTGTCGGTAGGCCGCGGCATCACCCTGCCCTCCAACAGCACCGGTGGTGTCAAGATGCTGGCCCTGGCGAGCGGTGCCTACAGCCGCATCCGTCGCCAGTTCAAGCTGCCCATCGGCAAAATGGAAGGGATTGAAGAGCCGCTGGCCCGCATCGGCGGCAACGCCTATATCATGGGCGCTGCAGCCAACCTGACCGTGACCGGTATCGACCTTGGCGAGAAGCCCTCGGTCATCTCCGCCATCGTCAAATACCACCTCACCGACCGTGCCCAGAAGTGCATCATCGATGCCATGGACATCCACGGCGGCAAGGCCATCTGCATGGGCCCCAACAATTATCTGGCTCGTGGCTATCAGGGTGCCCCCATCGCCGTGACGGTGGAAGGGGCCAACATCCTGACTCGCAGCATGATCATCTACGGTCAGGGCGCCATCCGCTGCCATCCGTACGTGTTGCCGGAGATGCTGGCGGCCAGCCACCCGGATCAGGAGCAGGCCCTCAAGGACTTCGACAAAGCGGTATTCAGCCACGTCGGTTTTGCCATCAGCAACCTGGTACGCAGCTTCTGGCTGGGTGTGACTGGCGCCCGCTTTGCCGCAGCACCTTATGGCGACCAGACCAAAGGCTACTACCAGAAGCTCTCCCGCCTCTCTGCCAACCTGGCCTTCCTGTCAGACATGGCGATGAGCACCCTGGGTGGTGAGCTCAAGCGCAAGGAGCGGGTCTCCGCCCGCCTTGGCGACGTGCTGAGCCAGCTCTATCTGGCCTCCAGCGCCCTCAAGCGCTATCAGGATGAGGGACGCCAGCAGGCCGACCTGCCGCTGCTGCACTGGGCGCTGCAAGATGCTCTGTTCAAGGCACAAGAGGCGATCGACGAGCTGCTGCGCAACTTCCCGAACCGCTGGATTGGCCTCGCCCTGCGCGCCGTGGTGTTGCCGCTGGGTCGCGACATGAAGCGTCCGAGCGACAAGCTGGACAACCAGGTTGCCCGCCTGCTGCAAACTCCGAGTGAGACCCGCAGCCGCCTGGCCAAGGGCCAGTACCTGACCCGCGAAGAGGGTAACCCCTTCGGTCTGCTGGAACAGGCGCTCGATGACGTGCTGGCTGCCGAGCCGCTGTTTGACAAGGTGTGCAAGGCTGACGGCATCAAGCGCCCCTTCCTGGCTCTGGACAAGGTGGCCGACATCGGTCTGGCGGCTGGCGTGCTGAGCCAGAGCGAAGCGGAGCTGCTGCGCCGCGCCGAAGTAAGTCGCCTGCGCACCATCAACGTCGATGACTTTGACCCCATCGATCTGGTAGCCAACAAGAAGCTGTTTGAAGCCTCGGCTTACCATCGCGCCGCCTGATATCAAGGCATTCTGACAACGCCTCCCTTGTGGAGGCGTTTTTTATTTCATGCCTGCAACAGCGTGCACCAGCTCCCCCGACCAGCGCCCTTCCCCGTGTTCTCGCCCGCAAAACAGTGCACAATAGCCGGCAAACCGAATCACAAAGGAAGCCAGGATGACCCTTGAGCACCTGATCCAGTGGCGCCGCGACCTGCACCGCCTGCCGGAAGCGGCCTGGAAAGAGTTTCGTACCACCAGCCTGATTGCCCACCATCTGAATGAACTCGGCTATCACATCGTGCTTGGCGACAAGCTGCTGGCCAGCAATCTGATGATGGGGCGCGATGTCGATGTGGCCGCCGAGAAAGCCCGCGCCCGCCGTCAGGGTGCCCATCCCGACTGGCTGGAGCGCATTGGCGACGTGACCGGGCTGATGGGAGAGCTGGATACCGGCCGCCCTGGCCCGACTCTGGCCTTTCGTTTCGACATCGATGCCGTGGAGGTGGAGGAGTCTGCCGCCGAGCAGCACCTGCCGCAGCAGGAGGGCTTTGCGTCCCACAACAAGGGGTGGATGCACGCCTGTGCCCACGATGGCCATACTGCCATTGGGCTGGGGCTGGCCAGCCGCCTGATGGCGATGAAAGAGGAGCTGTGCGGACGCATCAAGCTCTTCTTCCAACCCGCTGAAGAGGGGTGTCGCGGTGGCAAGGCGCTAGCCGCAGGCGGGGCCCTCGATGATGTGGATGCCCTGCTCTCGCTCCATATCGGCATTCACGCCGGCAGCGGCGAGCTGGTGATCAACCCCACCGAGTTCCTCTGCTCAACCAAGTTCGACGTGCACTTCATGGGCACCGCCGCCCATGCCGGGCTCGAACCCAATGCCGGCAGCAATGCGCTGGCTGCCGCCTGCATGGCCACCACCGCCATGCTCGGCATTCCGCGCCACCGCGACGGCATGACCCGCATCAACATCGGCCAACTCCACGCCGGCAGCGGGCGCAACGTCATTCCCGACCATGCCGAACTGCACGGTGAGACCCGCGGCGCCGACAGCGCCCTCAACGACTACATGTTCAGCCAGGTGCAACGCATCGTCGAAGGCTCCGCCCTTGCCCACGGCGTCACCTACCGCATCATCAAGCAGGGTGAGGCCATCGCGCTTGATAACAGCCCGGCGCTGCAGGCCGAGCTGGCGGCGCTGGCTCGCAAGCAGGGGCTCGCCACCATCCAGACTCGCCGCTTTGGCGCCAGCGAAGATGCCGGTTTTCTGATGGAGCGGGTGCAAAAGCAGGGTGGCGAAGCGGCTTACCTGATCCTTGGCGCCGATCTGGCAGCGCCGCACCACCACAACGCCTTCGATTTCGACGAGCGGGTGATGCAGAGCGGGGTTGATCTGCTGGCGGCGTGGGCCCACGCCAGACTGGGGAATTGCGCTCATATCAAGGAATAAACCCGGTGGCCATCAGCTCGGAAACCTGAGCAAACAGGATCAAAAAAGGCGCCCATTGGCGCCTTTTTATTTGCCAACCGCTTGCTGCGGCGCAATGTCACTCAGCCGGTTGGCCATCACCGCGCTTGCGGTTGGTATTGGGACGACCGCCGGTCACAGCATCGGCACGCCCCTCCTCCTTGGCCTTCTCGGCCCTCTTTTTGCGCATCTCGCGCGGATCGGCGATGAGAGGGCGATAGATCTCGATGCGATCGCCATCCTGCAGCAGATCGCTCCCTTTTACCGGACGGCTATAGATGCCGAACTTGTTGACCGACAAGTCGATCTCGGGGTGCTTCTGCACGATGCCGGACTGCTCGATGGCTGCTTGTACGCAGGTCTCGGGAGATACCCGCAGCGCAATCACCGTCTGGCGCTGCGGCAGGGCATAGACCACTTCGATATTGAGCTGATCAGGCACCGTACACCACCTTGGCCCGGTTGGAGAAGGCGGAGACCATGGAGCTCACCAGATCGCGGAACACCTGGCCAAAGGCCACTTCGATGAGCTTGGAGGTAAATTCGAAATCGAGGTCAAACTCCACCTTGCAGGCATCCACATCGAGAGGAGTAAAGGTCCACCAACCCGCCAGCTTGCTGAAGGGGCCGTCCACCAGCTCCATCCTGATCTGGCGGTTTACATCCAGCTGGTTGCGGGTAGTAAAGGTTTTGGCGATGCCCGCCTTGGCCACATCGACCGACGCCATCATGTAATCGTCACCCGCCTCATGAACACGGCTGCCAACACAGCCGGGTAGAAACTGCGGATAGGCATTCACATCGTTGACCAACTTGAACATCTGTTCGGCACTGAACATCACCAGGGCACTGCGAGTAATACGGGGCATGGCTTTTCCTCATCCAATCGCCGAGATTTTATCACCATGTTGGCGCTTTTGGAGGTAAAACCTCGGCCAAACTGCTCAGAAAGCGGCCACTTGACCCGTCGCGCGTTTTACAGCCGCCCCCGCCTACGTATAATACGAGCCTCCTAGTCATTGCCGGAAATCGCCCGTCATGAGCAAAAAAAACAGTAAAAACAAAGCCGGGTCCAGCACCATTGCACTCAACAGAACCGCGCGCCACGAATACTTCATCGAAGAGAAGATCGAAGCGGGTCTGTCCCTGCAAGGGTGGGAAGTCAAATCCCTGCGGGCGGGCAAGGCCAACATCAGCGAAGCCTATGTCATCTTCCGCGATGGCGAAGCCTACCTGTTCGGCTCCAGCTTCCTGCCACTGCAAGCGGCCTCCAGCCATGTGGTGTGTGACCCGACCCGTACCCGCAAACTGCTGCTGAGCCGTCGTGAACTCGACAAACTCGAAAGCCTGATTGCCCGTCAGGGCTATACCGTCGTACCCCTCGCCCTCTACTGGAAACAGTGCTGGGTCAAGGTCGAGATCGGTCTGGTGAAGGGCAAGAAAGAGCACGATAAGCGCGAAGATACCAAGGCCCGCGAGTGGGATCGGGAAAAAGCGCGCATCATGAAGAACAAGTACCGCGGCTAACCCTCTGATGTCCGGACGATTCCCGTCCGGACACCTCACTTCCGGTTCCCCTCCCCCGGTCACTGCGCACAATAAATCGGCAAACAGACCACCCGCTGGCGGGAATAGCCATCAACGCCTTGCCATACCAGCATTTTTGCGTACAATCGCTCTTAACAACTTGGGGCTGATTCTGGATTCGACAAGATTCACGAAACCCAAGGTGCATGCCGAGGTGCGGTAGGCCTCGTTAATAAACCGCAAAAAAATAGTCGCAAACGACGAAAACTACGCACTCGCAGCTTAATAACCTGCGCTGAGCCCTTCTACCCTAGCTTGCCTGTGTCCTAGGGAATCGGAAGGTCATCCTTCACAGGATCGTGTGGAAGTCCTGCTCGGGGCGGAAGCATTAAAACCAATCGAGCTAGTCAATTCGTGGCGTGTCTCTCCGCAGCGGGTTGGCGAATGTAAAGAGTGACTAAGCATGTAGTGCCAAGGATGTAGTAATTTTGGACGGGGGTTCAAATCCCCCCAGCTCCACCAAACGTTTGGAAAGGGCCACCTCGCAAGAGGTGGTCCTTTTTATTTCTCCGTTTTCGGCAAACACCCAACCCGCACAATATCACCGCTGATCTAGCTATGGCTTACAAAGTGTTGTCGGTTCAGGCATCAGGGTGATGGTCATGACGATGCTCATGGTGTCACCGCGCTGCAGCAGACGCAGGCCGGGGTGACCGGCCATATGGTGGGCATTGGCGGCATGACTCTGGGGCTCAAGACAAACAAAACCGCTCGCTTCATCCGGCTGATAGAGCATCAGGAAGGAGGCGTCGCTGGCCACCTTCAACCGCTGCCGACGAGCGGGATGCTCCAGCTCGGCCTGACCGCGCCAGCCGCCGTAACAGTGGTTGAGCCATCCTTGCGGGCGTTGCCACTGGCGAAAATCGAGGTGGGGCGCCAGCCTGCTCGACCAGTCGATCGGCAGATGATCTGCTCCCTCTTGCCAGACGCCGCTCGCCAGAAAACGGATGCGGGTCTGCTCGTCGCGCCAGAAGAAGGGGTGAAAACCCGCGCCGTAGAGACAGGGGCTCTCCCCGAGATGGGTCAGGCTGATCCGCGCCACCAGGCTCGCCCCCTGCAGCCGATAGTCGATCTCCGCCAGATAGTGAAAGGGACCATTCTGGCTGTTGAGCTGCAAAGTCACCGAGCTGTCGGTCAACGCCACTGGTTGCCATCGCTGTAGCCAGCCATCCCCATGCAAAAAGAAATCGGGATCGAGCTCGCTCGCGGGCAATGCACACGCCTCTCCCCACAACTCAAAACGGTTGCCTGCGACCCGGTTGGCCAGCGGCACCATGGGAAAGAGGGCACTTTCGCCGGGATGCCATTGCCCGGGGTTGCAAGATGCATCGGGATTGGTGTCACGCAGCAACGGTCGCCCCTGCTCATCCTCCAGCCCCAACACACAGGCCCCTTGTGTTGAAACCCGCATCCTAAGATGCGGGTTGCTCAATGTGTAAACCGTCATGCCGAGGCGCTAGCCTTGGTCGGCGTCAGTTCGACCTTGCCCTGCGCCAGTTGGGCTTCCAGTGCCTCCAGCGTCACCCCTTTGGTCTCAGGCACCTTGCGGTAGATGAAGATCAGCCCGGCAAAACAGATGATGCCGTAGAGCAGGAAGCTGCCTGCGGCCCCCAGCCCGGCGTTAAGCAGCGGGAAGGTGTAGGTCAGCACGAAGCAGGCGATCCAGAGCGCCAGCGTACCGGCCGACATCGCCAGCCCGCGTACCCGGTTCGGGAAGATCTCCGAAAGCAGCACCCAGGTCACCGGCGCCAGCGTCAGCGCATAGATGGCGATGGCCGCCAGCACCAGCAGCAACACCGGCAAGCCCAACACGCCACTGGCATAGGCCGCGGCCATCATGCCGTAGATGATGGTGAGACCAGCCGAGCCAATCAGCATCAGCTTGCGACGGCCAATCTTGTCCACCATGGGCAGCGCGATCAGGGTAAACAGCAGGTTGATAAGACCGGTGGCGACGATGGATTTGAGGGTGCTGTTGATGTCAAACCCGGCGGAGGCAAAGATCTCCTGCGCGTAGTTGAAGATGACGTTGATGCCGCACCACTGCTGGAATACCGCCAGCACCATGCCGATGATGAGGATGGGGCGCACCGAGGGCTTGCCCAACTCCGCCAGCGATACCTTGTGCGCTGACTCCCCCACCAGAGTCTGGCGGATCTCGGCCAGCGTCTGCTTGGCATAGGCATCCCCACCAATCTTGCCGAGCATGCGGGCCGCCTGCTCATACTGGCCATCTTTGGCCAGCCAGCGCGGTGACTCCGGCACGAAGAACATCAGCACCAGAAACGCCAGCGCCGGCACCAGTTCAGCACCGAACATCCAGCGCCAGCCGGACTGGCCGTTCCAGGTGGCCAGAATATCGGCCTGAGTGGCATTGCTCGCTACCGGATCGGCGATCATCAGGTTCACCAGCTGAGCAGCCAGCACACCGATGACAATGGTGAGCTGGTTGATGGCGACGAACTTGCCCCGCTTGTCGGCCGGGCTGATCTCGGCGATGTACATGGGCGAGAGCGCAGAAGCCAGACCGATACCGATCCCCCCTACGATGCGATAGACCACGAACAAATCGAAGTTGCTGGCCGCAGCCGTGCCCCATGCCGAGATGGTAAACAGGATGGCGGCCAGGATCAGCGGCTTCTTGCGGCCGAAGCGGTCGGCTGACCAGCCAGAGATAGCTGCCCCCAGCACACAGCCCACCAGCGCCGAGCTCATTGCCCAGCCCGACTGGGCCGGATCGGTGATGGAGAAATAGGCCTCATAGAAGGGCTTGGCCCCACCGATGACCACCCAGTCGTAACCAAACAGCAGACCTCCGCAGGCGGCCACCAGGCAGATCATCCAGACGTAGCCCATGTTGAGCCGGTGCGTATCCGAGCGATGTTGAGTGTGTTCCATGACTCATCCTTATTATCTTGTCGATTGTAGGGTGCAGTGGCGCCCCGTACCGTAGCGGGGCGCCCGTTGTTGTTATGGCTGTGATGGATTGAGTGACAGCTCGCGGCAGATCAGGGCGAACAGCTGCCCCTTGTCGTGGGCCGGGTTGAGGGTCAGCAGCTCGCGCAGGGTCTGGGTACACGCTTCGCGTTGATCCAGCCCCAACTGGCCGAGCGCCCGGACCAGCAGGCAGTGCTGGCGGTGTTTGTGCTGCGGGTCGTCGTCCAGCACGATGAGATCCGGCAGCGAGACGGCGAAAAAGTCCGCCTCGACCGACTCGCCCATTGCCTGCTCGGCCCAGCCGACCATCCCTTCAAACAGACGCTGCGCCTCGGCAACCCGTCCAAGAAGAGCCAGCGCCATACCCTGATAGAAGAGATAATCCACCGGCTGATCGTTGTAGTAGCGGCTGGCCCCGAGCGACCCTTGCCCAAGGCAGGCCTGTTGCAGGCACTGGGCCGCCAGACTCTGGTTGTCACAGGCCAGATGGCAGAGCGCCAGCAGCAAGTGGATGTCATTGTCGGTTTGCCCAACCAGACGCCCCTCCCCCAGATTGAGGGGATAGTTCAACGCCTGTTGCAGCAACGGAATAGCCTGCTCGTGGCGTCCCTGAGTCATCAATGCCAACGCCCGGCGCTGCTGATTGATGAGGTACTGACCGGTCACCTTGCCCTCGCCCCCCTCCCAGGGGTGGAATTCGCGCAGCCGCAAGATCTCGGCCGCCGCATCCAGCTGACCGGTGATGTGATAGAGGCTGAGCAGTTCGGCGGTCAGGTCATCGCGCTTGAGGGCCACCTCACGATGCGCCTCCAGCAGCGCCAACCGCTCGCTTGGCGCCATAGCGCAGCGCTTGTGCAGTTGATCCAGCTCGAACAGCAGTCGCGCATCGTCCGGCTTGAGAGCAAAGGCCCGATGGAGGCACTGCTCGGCCGCCGCCATATCACCCGCCTTGTTGAAGTGGTGAATACCGAGGTTGCGCCAGACCGGGGCAAAGTCCGGTGCCTGCTCGCACACCCGCTGCCACAAGGCAATCGCCTGCACATAGTTGCGCTTGCTGTAGTGAAAGCAGCCCAGCAGGTAGCTGGCAAACCAGCTGTGTGGCAGTTGCCCCAGCATGGCCACCTCGCCTAGGGTGTTGGGGAAGCGCACCTTGCGGCCAAACGCCTGCTCGGCTCGCGCCAGCAGGGCATCCTGCGCTTCACCTTCCGGCAACAATGCAGCCTCGAACAGCAGCGGCAGGGTCTCCTCCATCGGCAGGGCTGCCAGCAGCTTGCTGGCCAGCTCGGGGCGACCCCAGCTCAGCAGTTCGCTGGTGAGGAAGCAGAGGTTGGTGCCACGCCCGTTGCACAGGGTGCGCAGCGCTTCAAGATCGTTCGGCTGCTCGCTTGCCAGCCAGCGCAAGAAGGCCAGCTGATAGTGAAGTGGATAACGAACGCGCTGCTCGTCGATATAGGCGATGGCCGCCTCCTGCTCACCAGACTCCAGCAGGGCCAACCCCTTGAGGGCGATAGCGCCGTAGTGGGTACCGTTGACGGCGAGGCTGCGCTCGACAAATTGCAGCGCTTGCGAGGCGTCGCGGCGCCCCATGGCGATACGGGCCAGCCCGAGGAAACCGCCATCGCGGCAGTTGCCGCTCCAGGTC
Organism: Aeromonas sp. SCS5; assembly: GCF_001887375.1. Lineage (NCBI taxonomy): Bacteria > Pseudomonadati > Pseudomonadota > Gammaproteobacteria > Aeromonadales > Aeromonadaceae > Aeromonas > Aeromonas sp. SCS5. The sequence goes on along the minus strand of NZ_LFCS01000003.1, from coordinate 170,804 downwards.
GCCTTGTAGAAGTCATCGAAGGCGGCATCGAACTCGCCCAAACGTTCCTCAATATGGGCCCGCAGCAAGCTCGCCTTGCCACACTGGGGGTTCTTGTTGAGGCGATGGGCACGGGTCAGCGCCTGATTGACGTAGACCTGCGCCTGCTCATAGTTGGCGCGGTTGTACTCCAGTGTTGCCAGCGCCAGGTTGCAGCGATAGTCGCCGCCATCGAGCTCCAGCCCCCGCAGGTAGTAATCAAAGGGCGAGCGGCTGGCGTGCAGATACTGCTCCAGATGCTGACCGATAAAGTAGAGCTCGTCGACCGAGTCGAGATTGACGGCGGGCTCCGGCGCGGTGGCGGGATCTGGCAAGGCTTCGCCAGCGGGCTGATGCTCGAGGTAACTCAGCACGCACTGACCCTGCTCATCCAGCAGACGAACCTGTAAACGCCCCTCACTGGTGATGGCGAACGGCTCCAGCCAAGCCTGACCCGGCTGCAGATCCAGAGGTTGCGTAAACAGTTCGCCGCCTTCGTCGCTTACCTCGAAGCTGGCCCCGCGAAGTGGCGCTACCGCATAGACCCCGCAGACAAGGCCGTCATCGCTGCGCTCCAGCTTGATGGCGGCGCGGGTGTTGGCGTTTTGCAGAGTGCCGAGGGTGTTGTAGGGCAGGAAGTTTTGCACGAACACTTTCTCCTCCCCCGCATCCAGCCAGGTGAAGTCGGGCTGGTTATCGGTATAGACCCCGGTCATCAGCTCGATGTAGGGGCCGTTTTCGTCGGTCAGGTTTCGATCCCAGGCCAGACCGAAGTCACAATTGCCCCAGCTCCACTGCTTTTTGCCGGGCGAGACGTGGTGATCCGCCACATGCAACAGGCCACCCTGCTCGTCATGGCAGTAGGCGCCGACAAAGTCGTAGTCGGACTGGTCCGCCATGTAGGAGGTAGGCACCGGAATATTGCGATAGCGGGAGATATCGACCCCGGCGGAGTAGTCCACCTTGTAGTAGGTGCCGCGGGCGATGGGGAAGGCACTAACATCGCGCTTGCCGTGGTCATAGACGGCTGTCACATCGGGCGGGAAGACGCTCTGGTGGGCATCGCCTCCTTTCACCGCCGGGTTGGACCACCAGAGGAAATGGCGCGGCGTGTCATTGCCGTTGAACACCTTGCCGGTGATCTCGATAAGCGCCTTGTCGGGATAGAGGGTAAAGCCCGCCATCACCTGCAAACCGCGCATCGGCTCCACCTCGCCCAGCCAGACGGTCTTGGCGCCGCCCTCATGCTCCGCGATGGTGAAATCCACCGGCATGAAAGTAGTGGGTCTGTGATGCTGCGGCCAGTTGAACTCGATGCCGCCGGAGATCCAGGGGCCTACCAGCCCCACCAGCGCCGGCTTGATCACCTCGTTGTAATAGACGAAGTCGCGATTCATCACCTTGTCGTAGGCACGGTGGATGCGACCGCCCAGCTCCGGCAGCAGCATCACCTTGATGAAGTCGTTCTCCAGCCAGACCGCCCGATAGGACTTCATCTGCTTCTGACCGGTGAGGGTATCGATCACGCCATAGGGATAGACGGCCCCCGAGGAGCCCTGATAGACCCGCTTCTCGAGAAACATGGGGTTGGGATCTTCGGCGCCCACCTCGTAGGTCGGCAGGGTGATGGTTTCGACCCAGACCTTGACATCAGCTCTCATCAATCTCGCCTCACTTAATACTTGTTAGTAAAAATTTCAGTGAGACCAGATTAGAATGGTTAAACCACTATTAATTGCCGAAAGATCACGCAATACAGTAAGCGGAGTTTAGTGAAGTAATGAGCACAGGGTTGAACAACCAGAAGGTACGCCACCACAACAAGCAGGTGCTGCTGGCCCTGCTCTACCAGCTCAAGGAGGCGAGCAAGTCCACCCTGGCGCGCCACTGCGAGCTCTCCATCCCGGCGGTCAGCAAGATCCTCGACGAGCTGGTGGCCGAAAGGGCCATCAGCCACAGCGAACAGAACCTCTCCCAGCGCGGCATCAATGGCGGCAGCTACCGCATTGCCAGCGGCCAGGGGGCGATCCTCTGCCTCAATATCAGTCCCACCAGCCTGGAGAGCATTCTGGTGGACAACCTGATCACCCCCCTCGACGACTACGCCGGCCAGAAAATTGCGCCACAAACCCCGGACGAGCTGCTGCGCCTGATCGAGGCCTGCTACTACCAGCACAAGCGCCGCCACAAGGGGCTAGCGATCCGGCTGGCCATCGCGGTACACGGTCAGGTCAACCCGGCGACCGGGGTGTCACAGACCATGCCCCAAGCTCCCTGGCACGCGCCGGTCGAGCTCAAGTATCTGCTGGAAGAGCGCCTCGGCTGCGAGGTGATGGTGGACAACGACTGCATCATGCTGGCGCTGGCCCAGAAGTGGCAGGGAGCGGAAAACGTCGGCGATTTTTGCGTCATCAACGTCGACTACGGCATCGGTTCAGCCTTCATCATCAACGGCCAGATCTATCGAGGTGCCCTGTTTGGCAGCGGCCAGATCGGCCACACCATCATCAACCCGGATGGCAGCGCCTGTGCCTGCGGCCGTTACGGCTGTCTGGAAACGGTCGCCTCCCTCTCGGCCATCAAGAAGCGGGCCCGGGTCTTTCTCAAGCAGCAGGGGGCAGATCCCGCTGCGCTGGCGGAGGGGCGTGTCGGCACAGCCCAGCTGCTGGCACGCTATCAGCAGGGAGAACCCATGATCCGTGCCATGGTGGACGAAGGAGCCCGCGCCATTGGCCTGAGCCTCTACAACTTTCTCAACATCCTCAACATCAACCGTATCTGGCTCTATGGTCGCAGCTGCGGTTTTGGCGAGGAGTGGCTGCAGACCATCATTCACCAGACCGGAGCCAACCCGTTCGACTGCAGCGATGCCGTCAATGCCACCCACATCCGTTTTGGCCAGCTCAGCCGCGCCCAGCAAGTGATGGGGATTGGCTATCTCTACGTTGAGCGCGAGCTGGGGGCGAGTCAGCCCGCCAGATAGCGCTACACCCACGCAGCGAGTTGAATGCAGGAAAAAAGGAGTAGCCAGCACTGCCTGTTCGGCTGCTCCCGATGTCGTTTGCCTAGCCTACAAACCGAAACAAAAGTTGCACGCTTTATGATGTACTTCACCATTCCACCACGGATAAGCGCCATCAAAAATACAGTTTAAAGCTGCTTGAATAGCAATAAACATCAATACAACACCATGTTTTAACTCGACATAGGTAGCCAGCATCGGGTTATCGTTCCACAGAGTACGCAGCAGTGAAATCGTTTTCTTTTTAGACAAATAACCTGAGTTAAATCAAATAAAGTTGCATATCATCTTTGGTATGGTGAGGAGATACCAAGCGATCCTCCCTGTCGCTTCCCCTGCTGGCTCCGCCAGATGCAGCATTTTCTGCGCCTTGAAAGCGAGTTATGACGCCATGATCACCATCACCCTCGATGGGGCTCAGTTGACGGTTGACCCGACCAGAACCCTGCTCCAGATAGCCAAACAGCACCAGATCGACATCCCCTCCCTGTGCGGTGACAACACCAGCGCCCCCAAGACGCCGTGCGATCTCTGCGTGGTCGAGATTGCCGGTCTCGGCATCCGGCGCGCCTGCGAGACGCACCCCGAGGCAGGGATGGTGATCACGACCCAAAGCGATGCCCTGCACGCACACCGCCAGCAGGCGCTCGGCCGCATCCTCGCAGATCACTACGCCGATTGCGAAGCCCCCTGCCAGCGCGCCTGTCCGGCCGGAGTGGACATTCAATCCTATCTGCACCACATCGCTATGGGGGAGCACGAGGCAGCCATGGCCGTCATCAAGCAGACCCTGCCGATGCCCCTTTCCATTGGCCGGGTCTGCCCCGCTTTTTGTGAAGCAGAGTGCCGCCGCGCGCTGGTGGATGAGCCGCTGGCCATTCGTCAGCTCAAGCGCCATGCCGCCGATCTCGATCTGGCCGAGATTGCCCCCTATCAACCGGCAAAGAAGCCCGCCAAGGGCAAGCGGGTGGCCATTATCGGCAGCGGCCCGGGCGGTCTCACCTGCGGTTATTATCTGGGTTACGAGGGGTTCGAGGTCGATCTGTTCGAGGCGATGCCCGAAGCGGGTGGCTGGCTGCGCTACGGCATCCCTGAATACCGGCTGCCCAAGGCGATCCTCGATCAGGAGATCGACCTGATGTGCCAAAGTGGCATGCGGATCCACACCAGGCAGCGACTGGGCCACCAAATCACCCTCTCGGAGCTGTGCCGCGACTATGATGCGGTCTGTCTGGCGGTTGGCGCTTCCAAGGCGGTGCCGATGGATTACCCGGGCAGCACCTTGGCCGGTTGCTATCTCGGGGTCGATTACCTCAAGGATCGGATGCTGGCCAAGCGGCTCACCACCGGCAAGAAAGTCGCGGTGATCGGGGGTGGCAACACGGCCATCGATTGCGCCCGCACGGCGGTACGCCTCGGCGCCGAAACAACCCTTATCTATCGCCGCACCCGTGCCGAGATGCCCGCCGAAGCCTACGAAATCGACGAGGCGGAGCATGAAGGGGTGCGCTTCATGATGCTGACCAATCCGGTGGAGAACCTGCCGGACAGCCGTGGTCGCGTCTGTCAGGTGCGCCTCGAGAAGATGGCCCTCGGCGAGCCGGACGCCTCCGGTCGCCGCCGCCCGGAGCCTACTGGCGAGTACCTCATTGAAGAGTTCGATACCGTGATTGCGGCAGTGTCACAGCAGCCGGATCTCAGCTTTATGGAAGGGGAACCCCTCACCCTCCCCTTCACCCGCTGGCAGACGCTGGAGTCCCACCCCGACACCATGCACAGCGGCCACGGCAACCTGTTCGCCATCGGCGATCTGCGCCGCGGGCCCGCCACCGCCATCGAAGCGGTTGCCGATGGCCGCAAGGCCGCTCTGGCCATCGATCAGTTCCTCCACGGTGACATGATCGATCCGGTTCGTCCTTTCAACGCCTGCAAGGCCCCCACACTCAAGCAGGTCGATCCCGCTCAGTTTGCTCACCTGAAAAAAGTCGCCCGCACCATCATGCCTCATTTGGCAGATAAGGATCGCGAGGGCAGCTTTGCCGAGGTGGAGCGTGGGTTGAGTGATGCCGATGCCCGCAGCGAAGCCAGCCGCTGCCTCGAGTGCGGCTGTCAGGCCAACACCGATTGCGCACTGCGCGACTACGCCACCGAATACAAGGTCGAACAGAGCGCTCTCGATACCAGCCAGTGCCAGAAGTTTGCAGTGGATAACAGCAGCGAATTTATCGTGTTCGATGCCAACCGCTGCATCGGCTGCGGCCAGTGCGTGCAGACCTGTGGTGAGCAAGCGGTGCAGGGAGTGCTGCACTTTGCCAAGCACAGCGATGGCACCCTCTCGAACCGCCCCCAGTTCGACACGGGACTCTCGATGGGCGACTCCCACTACGTGCAGTGCGGCGCCTGCGTACAGGTCTGCCCCACCGGCGCCCTGGTGGATGCCCGCGACAAGTCGCAGGGGCGCACCGAGCTGCTCACGCCGGTCAATACCATCTGCACCTACTGCGGAGTTGGCTGCGGCGTCACCCTCTATGTCGATGAGGCGCACAACCGCATCCGCTATGTGGAGGGAAATCGCAACTCGCCGGTCAATCAGGGGCTGCTCTGCGTCAAGGGACGCTTCGGCTTTGACTTTATCCAGAGCGAGGAGCGCCTCACCACCCCGCTTGTCCGTAAAAATGGCGAGCTGGTGCCTGCCAGCTGGCAAGAGGCCATTGAGTTGGTTGCAGAACGCTTCACCGCCCAGCGCCAGCGCTATGGCAGCGATGCGCTGGCGGGTTTCTCTTCGGCCAAAACCACCAACGAAGAGAACTACCTGTTCCAGAAGTTCATGCGCCGGGAGCTGGGCACCAACAACGTGGATCACTGCGCGCGGCTCTGCCACGCCTCCACCGTTACCGGGCTGGAGGCGTCACTCGGCAGCGGCGCCATGACCAACGACATCCCGAGCATCGAGCACTCGGACCTCATCTTAATCATCGGCTCCGACACCTCGGCCGCCCACCCCATCATCGGCTCCCATATCAAGCGGGCAGTCACCACAGGCAAGGCTCGGCTGGTGGTGGCCGATCCGAAACGGATCGAGATGGCGGACCATGCCAGCCTCTATCTGGCCCACCGCCCCGGCACCGACGTGATGTTGCTCAACGGCCTGATGCAGCAGATCATCCAGAACGACTGGCACGACAAGGCCTATATTGCCGCACGAGTGGAAGGGTTCGAGGTGCTGCAAGCAGAGGTGCTCTCCCCGGCCTATGCCCCGGACAAGGTGGCCCTTGTCACCGGCGTACCGGCCGAGCAGGTGATCGAGCTCGCGCGCCTCATCGGCACCGCCGAACGCACCGCCATCTACTACTCGATGGGGATCACCCAGCACACCACCGGCCACGACAACGTGCGCGCCATCGCAAACCTGCAACTGCTGTGCGGCAACATCGGCATCGAAGGGGGCGGCATCAACCCGCTGCGGGGCCAGTCCAACGTGCAGGGAGCCTGTGACATGGGGGCGCTGCCCAACTGCCTTCCCGGCTATCAGAAGGTGGCCAACCCCGAGGTTCATGCCCGCTTCGCAACCGTCTGGCAGCAGCCAGATTTGCCGCGCACTCCCGGCCTTACCCTCACCGAGACCATAGATGCCGCCTGTGCAGGCAGCATCAAGGGGCTCTATGTGATGGGTGAAAACCCGGTACTGAGCGATCCGGATCAGCATCACGTCATCGAGGGGCTCAAGCAGCTGGAGTTTCTGGTGGTGCAGGATATCTTCCTCTCCGAAACTGCCCAGCTGGCCGATGTGGTGCTCCCCTCCTGCTCCTTTGCCGAGAAGAGCGGCCACTTCACCAACACCGAGCGGCGGGTGCAGCGCATCTCCCCCGCCCTCAAGGCGCCGGGTGAAGCACGGGAGGATTGGTGGATCATCCAGCAGATCGCCAACGCCATGGGTGGCAACTGGCGCTATCAAAACCCGCAGGAGATCACCGCCGAGATCTGCCTGGTTACCCCGCAATACGCCGGCATCCAGTGGGACAAGGTGGGAGCGCAAGGGCTGCAGTGGCCTTGCAACGATGTGGCGCCCGAAGGCACTCGCCTGCTCCACGGCAAGCAGTTCACCCGCGGTAAGGGGGAGATGGTCGCGACCCCGTTCCGCTATGCCGCCGAACTGCCCGACGAGACCTATCCCATCGTGCTCACTACCGGCCGCCTGCTGGAGCAGTTCCACACCGGCACCATGACCCGCAAGACCAGGGGGCTCGACAAGCTGGCTGGCCCGCGGGTGATGATGAGCGTGGCGGACGCCCAGCGGTTGGGGATCAGCAACAGTGAGCGGGTGAAGGTCACCAGCCGCCGCGGCCATATCGAACTGCCCGCCTTCGTCACCAAGCGGATGCAGCCGGGCGTGGTCTTTATCCCGTTCCACTTTGCCGAAGCACCGGCCAACCGGCTCACCATCAATGCCACCGACCCTCACGCCAAGATCCCCGAGTTCAAGGTGGCGGCGGTGCGCATCGACAAGCTGGAATCCCCGTCGCAAGCTGGAGATCTATCCATGCAGAAGGAGCCAGCCAAGCCAGACATCGAGGTTGCCTGAGGGGAATAGCAAAACCTGAGTAGCCGCCTGCCGGAAGGGTTGGCCCACTGCCCCTTCCCCCTTGGTTTTGCGAGAGCAAAAGAGCGATATGAGAAGGGGCCACCAACCCAAAAGCACAAAGGGTTAGCTTCACTGCGAAGCTAACCCTTTGTTTTATATGGTGCCGATAAGGGGAATCGAACTCCTGACCTTCGCATTACGAATGCGCTGCTCTACCAACTGAGCTATACCGGCTTGTTGCCAGTCAGATTCATGAAAAATGGCTGGCGTGTCAATCGAACCAACTCAATTTTATGAGTTGGCTCATGGTGTTAGCGCCCGATCTACAGATCGGTAAACTCGGGAATATGGGCGCGGCCGCGACTCTCGAGGAAATCGAGCAGGGCACGGGGGGAGCGCACCAGGATCCGCTCCAGCGGAAAGCCCGCTTCGGTCACCAGACGGTGGCAATGGTCAAAATCGCCGAGGCTGAAAGCGACATGGGAATCGGAGCCGAAGGTGAGGTAGGCCCCCAGATCTCGCGCGGCTTCAACGATGGAGCGGCAGTTGCCTTCGCTCCCCGGGCGCGAGTGAATGAAGGAGGAGTTGTTGATCTCCAGCGCCACCCGATAGTCCGCAGCCGCCTTGACCACCGCCTGAATGTCGATGGGAAATGAGGGGTTGCCCGGGTGGCTGATCATATCGACCCGGCCGCTCTTGATGGCGTTGATCATCGCCTGGGTGTGGGTTGCCTGATCGCAGGGAGGGAATACCTGCTCATGAAAACCCGCCATGATCATGTCGAGACGCGACTCATAGCGCTCTGGGAAATCGATCTCCCCGTCGAGGTTTTTGATGTTGGCCTCGATACCCCGCAGGATCCCCACCCCGTCCACCACTCTTGGCAGTATTGGCAAGTTGGCAAAATGCCAGACATGAGGGGCATCGGCCATCTCGGGGCCGTGATCCGTGGTGGCGAACAGCTTGATCCCTTTGGCTCTGGCAACGGGCAGATAGTCGTGGATGGTGCTGTAGGCGTGGGTGCTGGCAATGGTGTGAGTGTGGGTATCGACCGGGTACTTCATCTTCTCTCCCCTCATATTTTGAAGGGGCAGCATAACAAAGTAGGGGGAATTGGGCCACGCCGGCACTTGCCACACTTTGTCACAAAATACCGAGGAACTGACATAGTCTGAGCCGGACTGACTGGCATACTGGCTCCCGTCGATACATGCCTGAACTCGCATCGACAGTTTGTCATCAGGATGATGCAAACTCACTTTCCCCACCGTCGCTCCCCGCGGCGGTTTTTTTTGCCTGTTTGTTACCCTCTACCACCGTCCACCGGGCAAAAAAATGCCCAACTAGCAAGAAGCAGGTTGGGCGAGACTTAATGTTTAATTGCAGTGGCATAGATATAGAGTCTCGCGCTGTGGAGTTAGTTCCGACCTTTTTGCGCTTTTTCACAAAAAACATTCTGCTAACACCCGTTCACAATCTCTTGACACCTCGCGTTATGAAACGTACTTTTTAAACATTCGTTTAAGTGAGGTGTCCAGTGAGTAAAATCGATACCAAAAACCGTATTCTCGACGCCGCTGAAGTGCTGTTTGCCGAGCGGGGATTCGCCGATACCTCTTTGCGTCTGATCACCAGTGAGGCCGATGTCAATCTGGCTTCCGTGAACTATCACTTCGGATCCAAGAAGGAGCTGATCCAGGCGGTGCTCGACCGCTATCTGAGCCTGTTCATGCCGGATCTGGATGCCCGCCTGCGGGTGCTGATGGAGCAGGAGCAGCTCACCCTGCTGCAACTCTTTGAAAGCTTTGTCGAACCGCTGATGAAGCTCTCGGCGGTGCGGGCCAATGGCCCGGCCATCTTCATGCAGCTGCTGGGGCGCGGCTATATCGACAGCCAGGGTCACCTGCGCCGCTTTATCACCGCCCACTATGGCCCCATTTTGCAGCGGATCACCCAGGCTATCTCCAAGGCCAACCCGGCCCTCTCGCCAGCGGATCTTTTCTGGCGCCTGCACTTCACCCTGGGCACCGTCGTCTTCACCATGGCCTCTGCCGATGCCCTGCGCGACATCGCCCTGGCCGATTTTGGCCAGCAGCTCGATGTCGAGGGACTGGTACGCAACGTCATTCCTTATCTGGCGTCCGGAGTCGGGGCACCAGTGGAGTCGACCAGGCTCTCCCTGGCCGTGTAACAACCAACAATAAATCAACGGAAACAGTGAAATAGAAGGAACTTCGGTATGATCACATTGCTTATCCTGCTGGTGCTGGCGATTGCCGTTGTGCTCGGCGTCCCCTCACTGCGCAAACAGTGGGTAACCCGTCCTGTGTTCGGCATCTTCAAGAAGATATTGCCGCCCTTGTCGGCCACCGAGCGGGAGGCCATGGAAGCTGGCTCCGTCTGGTGGGATGGCGAGTTGTTTCGCGGCAATCCCGACTGGAAAAAACTGCACGGCTACGGCAAGGCCGAGCTGACCGCAGAGGAGCAGGCCTTTATCGACAATCAGGTCGAAACCCTGCTCGCCATGGTTGATGACTTCAAGATAGTCAACGAAACCAAAGACCTGCCGGAGCCGGTGTGGGACTATCTGAAGAAGGAAGGCTTCTTCTCCCTGATCATCCCGAAATCCTATGGCGGCCGCGAATTCTCGGCGATCGCCAACTCCACCATCGTTACCCGCATTGCCACCAAGAGCCTGAGCGTGGCGGTTACCGTCATGGTGCCGAACTCCCTCGGCCCGGGCGAGCTGCTGATGCACTACGGCACCCAGGCCCAGAAAGATTTCTGGCTGCCGGGGCTGGCCAGTGGCAAAGAGGTGCCCTGCTTCGCCCTGACCGGGCCGGAAGCGGGCTCCGATGCAGGCGCCATTCCTGACAAGGGGATTGTCTGCAAGGGGATGCACAAGGGTGAAGAGGTGCTGGGTATTCGCCTCAACTGGAACAAGCGCTACATCACCCTGGCGCCGCGCGCCACCGTGCTGGGACTGGCGTTCAAACTCTATGACCCGGAAAAACTGCTGGGGGACAAGGAAGAGCTGGGCATCACCTGCGCGCTCATCCCCACCAGCCACCCGGGCGTGCGCGTCGGCGATCGCCACTACCCCATGGGTCTGGCGTTCCTGAACGGCCCGACCTTCGGCAAGGATGTGTTCATTCCGCTCGACTGGATCATCGGTGGCCCGGATTACGCCGGCCGCGGCTGGCGCATGCTGGTGGAGTGCCTCTCCGCCGGTCGCGGCATCTCGCTGCCTGCTCTGGGCACCGCTTGCGGTCACATGGCGAGCCGCACCGTGGGCGCCTACTCCTATGTGCGCAAGCAGTTCGGCATGTCCATCGGCAAGTTTGAAGGAGTGCAAGAGGCGCTGGCCCGCATCGGTGGCCTCACCTATCAGCTGGAAGGGGCTCGCCGCATGACCGCCGGTTCCCTGGACTTGGGGCAGGCGCCGGCCATCGTCACTGCGATTTCCAAGTACCACATGACCGAGATGGCGCGCCAGATCATGGATGATTCCATGGACATCCACGCCGGTCGTGCCATCCAGCTGGGCCCGAAAAACTACACCGGCTACGCCTACATGGGGATTCCGGTAGCCATCACGGTGGAAGGGGCCAACATCCTGACCCGCAACCTGATGATCTTCGGGCAAGGGGCCACCCGCTGCCACCCGTACGTCTTTGACGAGCTGGAAGCGGCGGCTGATACCGACGTGGAGCGCGGTCTCGAGAAGTTTGACGCCCTGCTGATGAAACACATCGCCTTTGGCGCCGGCAACTTCTTCGGTTCCCTGTTCCAGGGGTTGACTCTGGGTCAATTCAACAGCGCGCCGGTGGCCGGCGAAACCGCCCGTTACTACAAGCAGTTGTCTCGCATGAGTAAAGGACTGGCACTGTGCGCCGACGTCTCCATGCTGATGCTGGGTGGCGATCTCAAGCGCAAGGAGATGATCTCCGCCCGTCTGGGGGACGTGCTGAGCCACCTCTATCTGGCCTCCGCAACCCTCAAGCACTACGAGGATCAGGGCCGCATGGTCTCCGATCTGCCGTTCGTGCAGTACGCGGTGGAGCGCAACCTCTACCTGATTGGCAAGGCGTTCGAGGGCTTCTTCCAGAACTTCCCGAACAAGGTGGTGGGTGCCGTGCTCAAGCGCGTGGTGTTCCCGTTCGGCGTCGGTTACAAGATGCCGGCCGACGATCGTTGCCACGCCATCTGTCTGGCCATGATGAAGCCGGGCGAGTTCCGCGACCGTCTGACCGCCCTCTGCTATGTAGGCAAGGACGAGGCGGATCCGGTCGGCCTGATGGAGCGTGCCTTCCAGGCCATGGTCGCCGTGCAGCCCTACGAGAAGAAACTGGTGCAGGCCCAGAAAGAGGGCAAACTGCCCCGCAAACTGGCGCTGCCGGAACTGGTGGAAGCTGCGCTGGCCAAATCGGTGCTGAGCAAGGACGAGGCAGACAAGCTGCTGGCCGCCGATGCCCTGCGCTACGAAGCCATTCAGGTAGACAACTTCGCCCCGGGCGAGCTGGAGGGAATGGCGCAGGCCAACCCCATCCATCACGCCGCCTGACAAGCGATAATCAAAAAGGCCCTTTTCGGGGCCTTTTTTTTATGGCAATCGCCACGCACTGACCGTTCGCACATCCTGCGTACAGCCAAGCTGGCCGGAGTTTGCTATCTTGCGGCCATCATTTGCGTTTAGAGCAAGCACAACCCATGAGCATTATTTTGGGCATAGACCCAGGATCGCGGATCACCGGTTACGGGGTTATCCGGGTCGTCGGCGGCAAGGCCGAATATCTGGGGTCGGGCTGTATCCGCACCGATTGCGGCGAGCTGCCAGAGCGCCTCAAGCAGGTCTATGACGGGGTATGCGAGATCATCACCCAGTTCAAGCCCACCGAATTTGCCATCGAACGGGTCTTTATGGCCCGCAACGCCGACTCGGCCCTGAAACTGGGGCAGGCCCGCGGCAGCGCCATCGTCGCCGCAGTCAACGCCTATCTGCCAGTGAGCGAATACTCCGCCACCCAGATCAAACAGGCGGTGGTCGGCACCGGCGGCGCCAGCAAGGAGCAGGTGCAGCATATGGTGACCCATCTGCTGAAACTCTCCGCCACCCCGCAGGCGGATGCGGCGGATGCCCTCGGTGTGGCGCTCTGCCACCTGCACACCCGCCAGAGCCTGATCAAGATGGCAGGGCGCGCCAGCAGCTCGGTACGCGGCCGCTATCGCTGAACCTTGTTCACCCGCCCCGATAACCTTGGGATCGCCAAATAAAAAAACCGCCCCGGATATCCGGGGCGGTTTTGTTTGGCCCATCCGCAAGCCGGGACGTCGCTAAAGACGAAATCGCTCGGCTTGGTGGCACTCTGCGTTTGGCTAGACGAACAGGCTACCCGAGCGTACCGGAATACTCTCCTCCTGAGCCTGCAATAAAGGCAGCAGTTCGTTGTAACCGGCATGCAGCTTGTCGCAGGCAGCTTGGCATACTTCTGGATCCGCATGCTCATCCAGAGTGCACCACAACAGCAAATGCCCTCGACCATCCGCCGTCAGTCTGGCCGGTTGCAAGGTAGAGAGTGGGCTGTTGACCTGCAACAACAGCAACATGACGCCGGAAAGCATTCTGGTGGGAAGCGGGGCGAGCGGCAGTGCCAGCACATATTGTCCGTCGATCTTCTCGAACCATAGCTCTGGCGCATCCTCAAACCGGATCACCCGGCTCTCGCCCGCGGCGGGTAGAGCCAATCCCAGTGAACCCAACCAATCAATCAGCATATTTACTCCTTCATCATCCAGGAGCGAGCCTGAGTCACAGTGGTAGAGGAGAGAGGCTTGCTCCACGGTTTATTGCGGGCCCCATAGTTATCAGCCAGCTCCCGCAGGGCCTCATTGACCTCGGCCGATGTGGTCGCGCCGACGAGTGCGTGCTCGGTTTTACGCAGGAGTGCCACATTGCTGTCCGGCTGACCGGGACGGAACAGGGAGGGGTAGATCACCTCATGAATGATGTTGTTCGCGACCGTTGCCACCTGACGACGGCTGGCCTCTTCCTTGCCCAGATCCAGCGCGGCGAAACGCCCTGCCGGGCTCGGTGTATCGAGCAACCTGGCCAGCGCAGGGTTGTCTGCCTGATTGAGCTGCGCGGCAAGCCACTGCTGCCGGGCCGGCGAGTCAGCGAGTGTGCCGAGCTGCTCCAGAGCCTGCGCCAGCGAGCCAGAGAGATCGAGTCGCGCCGAGGGATCCTGATCCAGCACAGATGCAACCAGCACAGAGAGCTGATCCTGAACTTCCTGACGAAAAAGGGCCGTTGCCTGGACATCCGGGGTGCGCTCTTCGGCCACCGCGGCAAAGTCCCGATCCGGGAGTGCCAGCAGCGCCGACTCCAGATCCTGGAACTGATAATCCTTGCGGCTGCTCTCCCGTCCTTCCAGATGCTGCCCGACCACATCGGCCAGCCTCTCCTGCAGATGCTGCTTGTCCGCATCGCTCATGGTGAAATTGAGGGTGCCACTTAACGTGCCGCTGAAATCACCGCGCTCTGATTTGAGCGGTACTGTCACCACTTGATCGGTCAACCCGTCAAGCCCTCTGGTTTGCAACGCCGAGCGTGCGCCAACGGGAGCCCCAACTACCCAGTCTGCAATCGCCCCCTTGCGAGTACCGCGATCGGCCGGTTTCCCGCCCTCCTCTTCAAACTTGAGGATCAGGTTCTCGTGCTCGGCGATGGTGGCCCCCCTGGCCTCGGGATGGATAAGCTCGGGCACCGGGACGTTGAGCATGACGCCACCATCTTGCAATGACAGCTTCTCTCCCTGTGCCAGGAAAGGTTGATGCTGCTCCTCCGGGCGACTGAACACCACCGGGAATGAGCCCGAAATGTGTGCGGCGCGGGCAATCTCCATGTCTGGCGTCAGGCGGGCGTTAAACAGGATCATCTGGGGACGACCATCAAACATGCCGGTCCCCGTGATGTTCAGCTCCTTGATAGCCGGAATATGGCGACCAAGCAGAGCCAGATCGCCGAAGGTCACACCGCCCCCCTGTTCGAGGCGCTGACGAATGGCTACGACGTCGGGTCTGCTGGCCAGCTCGGGGTGAGCCTTCAATTGCGCCAGAACCGAACTGCGTGACTCCTGCTTGAGTATCCTTTCGAGCGGGACGGCATCCGACTGCAGACGCGGAAAGATGTTGCTCAGCAGTTGTACGAAGCTGCCAAGTTTACCCAGCTTGAGTTTTTCGAGCACGCTGGCAATCGCTTTGCCTGCTTCGCCACTCATGTGCTGGGCCAGGCTGATCTTTTTAACCGGCGAATCAAGCAGGCTGATGAAGTCCATCTCGTCAGAGAGCGCCTTGAACTCGTTCGCATTCATACCGGCAGCAAGCAGTGCGGCGGTAATGGCGCCGGCCGAGGAGCCAGAGAGTGTGCGGATCCCCTCCAGTTTCCCCTGCGCCTCCAGCGCCTGGATGGCCCCCGGATAGGCAGCCCCTTTGGCGCCGCCACCACTGAGCACCAGGCTGGTGATGGGTGGCCGGGCCAGAGTAACGGATGCCGAGCCATCCTGCTGGCGGGTGATGGTCACCTGACGCGGGCCGCAGCCCTCACAGATCACATCGCTCTTGGCAGAAGCCGCCAACGGGGCATGGCTCACACTCTCCAGCCGGGGACCGGATACGCCACCCAGAGTCGCGACAAGGCTGGGTGCACTCTCCTGCGGTCGGCCAGGTTGCGGCTCGACAGCAGGCGTGTGGGTCGATGGTGAAAGACTGGGGGCTTGCTGAATCTGCATGGCGCTTCTCCTGTTACGATGGAATTGTCCCCATTCTAGGGATGCAACCCATGGTCGTTTGGCAACAGAAGCCGCGATTTTGTCAATGGGGGGATTTATTTTCTCTCGTGAACATCGGCGCGCTCCAGCGTCACCGCCATCGCCCGCGAGAGCGCGTCGAGCTGGCCATCGAGACTGGCATCGATGATCCCCACCTCGGTTTCGAGGATGCAGCCACCCTGATCGAGGCGGGCATCGGCAGAGATCTCGAGATACCCGATCTCGGGGAAATCCTTGTGTACCCGGGCAATCTGATCGCGTACCGCCTGCACCTGCTCGGGATTGACCCGCACCGTCACCTGCTTCTGGTTGCTCACCAGCGAGAGCGCCTCGCGCACCACCTTGAGGGTGAGCGCCACCTGATCGTAATCGTGCAGGATCTTGCGCACCGCCTGCAGCACCACCTCGCTCATCTGTTGTTCCACCGTGCGGTAGTATTGCTGGCACTGCAGCTGGGTCTGGTGCACCAGCACGGCCTGCTCGCGGCGAGCCTCCTCGATGCCGGCCTGCCAACCGAGCTGCTTCTGCTCCTCATAAACGGCACGCGCCTCCTCGACGATATCGGCAGCCTGTGCCCGGGCGGCATCGACCAGCGCCTGAGCACTCAGATAGGCCTGATAGTCGTGACTGCGCAGGATCCGCTGACCGGGAGCCAGTTGTAGGTGTTCACTCTTTATTTCAACAAATGGCAGCATTGTGGCGTTACCTGTTTGGCAATTTTGAGACAGAGTGCGCGAGCGAGTGGCAGCTCGGCATCAGCCAGTGACCAGCCTGGGCGCTGGGGTGATACCGGTAGTCGTAGCACAAGGCGACGGGCCCATGCGGGATGAGCAGCCCCCGCCGCAGCCAGCCAGAATCCCAAGCCTGCCGCCTCCAGCGAGGCGCTATCGAGCGTGGCGGGCAGCGGTTGCTGCCAGCCGGCAGGCCAGGGGCCGATCAGGAGGTCGAGGCGAGCAAGCAGCGACCTGTGCCCCTCCTCCCCCAACACCGCGATGATTTGGCGCAGCACAGGCGCTTGCAGGCAGTGGCGGATCGCCTCGCTATGGAGCACGGCGCCAAGCTGGCGCAGCACGGACGCCAATGCCTCGGCCGGAAAGAGCGCCAGCCCGCCAAGCTGCGCGGGCAGTTCGTAGTCGATAGCCAGTGCCAGCTCGTCGAGCAGGGCCTGATTGCAGGCTGGCAGAGTGCGCCACTCGGGTACACTCGCCTGCAGCCAGCGCCACGAGGCGGGGAAGTGCTCCTCGTGCAGATAGCTGGCCGGACAAAAGCGCAGTTGATAGGGGGTAAGGCCGACCGCCATCAACGACTCCGACGCCGGTGCCACATGAATTGGGCTAGATTGGTGGTCACCACCAGCGCCAGCAGGAGCGCGATCAGTCCACCCAGCCGCCATCTGGAGCCTTCACTCACCTCGATGGAGAAGAGGGTGGTATTGCGCGGCATCAGGGGACTCTGGCGTACATCGGCCGAGGGCACCAGCACCACGCTGATCCGGTCGTAGGCAAGCCCTTCAATGCTGTTGTTGACCAGCTGCTTGATCTGCGGGATGTAGGTATCGAGCTGGATATCCGCCGCATGTTTGATAAAGACCGAGGCCGAGGCGGGCGATGGCTTCTTGCTGATCCCCTCGTTCCCTTCGGGCAATACCACATGGACGCGGGCCACCAGCACGCCGTCGATCTCCGAGAGGGTGTGGGAGATCTCCTGCGCCTTGGCATAGTTGAGGCGAGCCCGCTCCTCGGTGGGCGAGGAGATGAGGCCATCCTTGGGAAAGACATCCTGCAGGGTGGAGAAGCTCTCGCGCGGATACCCCTTGCGCTTGAGCAGTTCAACCGCCTGCGCCACATCGGACTCCTCGACCAGCAGCTTGATATTGCCATCCTTGTCAGGCTGCTTGTCCGAGGAGATCCCCTCGGTACGCAGCAGCGCCAGCATCTCGTTGCCCTCTTTCTGGTTCACCCCGGTATAGAGCTCCACCTTGCAGCCACTGAGCAGCAGGGAGGTGCACAGCACCCCCATCAGCATCGATCTCTTCACACTACCTCACTGGGTCTTCAACAGGGTTTCTACGTTCTGGCTCATCTTGCCCACGGTCTTGGCAATGAGCTCCTCCTGCATGGTGATCCGCATCAGCGACCACTGCATCTGCATCAAACTGTTGGGATCATCGCCCGGCGTTGCCAGTTCGGCCTGCAGGCTCTGCTTGGCCTCGACAAACTGCTGCTTGATCTCGCCGATTTCGCCAAGCAATGTACCGCCGATCCCCTGAGCGCTGCCGCCCATCGCCTGCTCGAAGGTGGCGATCTGGGCACCGGGAACATCCGCCGCTTTCAGCTCATCCAGGCTGGTCACCACGGCCTGCGCGCTTTGTGCTATCTCCATCACTCCTCCAGATCCAGTTTGTGTGCGTGACGCACCAGATTGTTGACCATGCCGTTGTGCGGGATCAGGGTCATCAGTTCGCGTCGGGCCAGCTCGGCCAGATAGTCGCTACCGGACAATGCCCCCTGCCCCCGCAGCTCTGCCATCACCTTGAGCAGCACCGTCTCCCGCCGTGACGAGAGCGGGTCAAACTCCCGCATCAGGGCACGCAGCTCTGGCAGGTCGATGGCCGCCACCACTGGCAGCTGGCGCTCGCCAAAGCGCTCAATCAGCTTGCTCGCAACCGGCTTGAAGAGCAGGTCGGCTACCCCGGCCGTTTTCTCATCCTGCTGATAGACCTGCCAGAGCAGCTCGCGCCGGGTGGCGGGAGAGTGCCCCTCCAGCAGCGCTTCCAGTGGCGTCCCCTCTTTCCAGCGCGTCAACAGGGCACTGCTCTCCTCTTTGGCCAGCAGCCGCTCAAAATGTTGCCGCTCTGCCGCTGCAGGCGGGGGCAAGCCAGGCGGCGTTACTACCAGCGGACGGATGCCCTGCTCGTTACCATCGACCTTCATGAGGCAATCTGTTCGCGCATGCCGGCGGCAAACTGCTGCAAGGAGGAGAGCTCGCTCTGCTCAAGCCGGGCCAACCGGCTCTGCAGTGCATCCAGCCGCGTCAGCCGCCATTCGCACAGGGCGAGCCAGGGTTCCAGTTCGGGGGTATCGCCCCCTTTGCCCAGCGCCAGAGCCCCCTCGTAATCTCCCCGGTTCATCAGGGAGGAGAGGCGGATCAGGGTGACACACTCGCTCATCTGCGGATCGCTTGCGAGCCAGTCGGCGATGGCGGCGGCCTGCGAGTGACAATGATGACCTGTGCCGGCCAGTGCCAGTTCGGCCAGTTGCCGTTTCAGTTGGCGATCCATCGTCACACCTTCTGCAAGATGCCCTGCATCAAATCTTTCATGCTGCGGGTCACGGTAGAGTTGATGTTGTAGATCACCGACCACTTGTTGATCTTGTGCTGCAGCTCGGCCAGCAAGGCCGGATCATCGGGGCTGGTTTTCAGAGCCTCAATGGCCTTCTTGACCTCGTCATTGGCTTTATTGGCCTGCTCCTTCAGGTTCTCGGCGACGTTATCCAGGGTATTCCCCGGGTTAAAAATGGGTTCTGCCATCTCTTATGCTCCTTTGATCTGCTCAAGTATCTGCATGCCCGCCTCGATGGCGTCCGCTTCCTGTTGCCACTGCCGGTACTGCTGCGGAGATCCCCCGCGCATCAGCTGGCGCTTGACCTCCCCCAACGCCTGCACCAGCTGCTCCTGCAGCGCGCGGGCGAAGGCGGGATCAGCGCCGGACAGTCGCGTTTCCAAACTGGTCATCATGGCTTTCGCCCCCTTTCAATCTGACGATGTATTGCTGCTTGCCCTTGCTCACCACCACCGCATCGCGCTGGATAGAGAGGATGCGAACTCCGTTGGCTGTCGCCCCTCCGACCGGGTAGCGGCGGTTGTCGGCCAGGGTGACGTAGGGCACCCGACCGAGGGAGACACTGCGCACCTCGAACTCCAGCTCATCCTGACGGGGCGTTCGGCTCTGGTTGATCAGCTCCAGCATGGGGTGAGAGCCGAACTCGCGGCGAAACTGCAACTGCAGTTGCTGAAATTGCGCCAATCTCGCCTCATCCAGCTGACCTGACAGCTCGATCCGGTCGCGCGATTCACTCACCCGCAGCAAACCGGCCAGTCCCTGCTCCTGCAACATGGCATCGAGTCGCTTGCGATGTGCTCCGGCTACCTGCACCCGGTTTTCGATGCCGAGTAGCCCCGGCACCTCCTGCTTGAGCAGGGATTCAATGCTGTTCCAGCGTTCATCCTGCGCACTGATGGCTCCGCTCAAGCGCAGCCAGCCTGGCTCCTTGCCATTGCGGATCTGCAACTGCTCGTAACCGAGTTTTTGCAGGATGAACCCGGCGCCCTGACGCAGATCCTCCATGGTGCGCAGGTCGAGGCGATAGCTGAGCCCCTTGCCATCGAGATACTGCTGCAGGGCGAGGCGGTTGCCGTTTTCATCCACATAACCAGAGAGCAGCCATAGTTCGGGGTCACTGCTGTTGAGCACCACCTGGCGATAGGCTGGCGCGGCCAGAAAGCGCTTGAGCTCCTGCTCATTGCGAGCGGTATCGCTCTCGCTGCTCCCCTGCCACCAGCCGTGGCCAAGCATCACAACCACCGCCATGACCAGCGACAGGCAGAGGCCAACCAGCCACCACTCGGCACTGCCGGCACGCCGTCGTGGTCGCGCCGGTGCCGCCATGGCAGGCAACGCTTCCAGCTGTTCGGGCAGAGATCGGCTGCTGTCGCAAAAACTCCAGAGCAGGGGGCCAGCCTCCAGCCGGGTACCGGCCATCAGCTGGGCACCTGCCTCCAGTGCCGCGCCATCCTGAGTTGGCGTGATGCCCTCAGCCCAACCCTGCAGGTTGATCCCTTCGGCCGACACCAGCAGCACCAGATGCTCGGCAGCCATCCCCTCGTCCACCAGCACCAGATCGGCCAGCAGCGGATCGGAGCCGATGACCAGACGCCCTTCGGGCAGGGCTACCTCTACCCCGCGGTTAAGCCCGCGATATACGCGGCACTTCCAGCTCATCGACCAGCTCCGGTCGGGGACGCCTGCATGCACCAGCTGGCCGCCGGGGTGCATTTTTGATCCTTCGCCATCTCGACCAGACGCCAGCCCAGCTCATTGCCCATCCGGCACTGGGTAAGGGCGGAGCTCTTGCCCCCCTGACGCAGCAGTTTCTGCACATCCCGCGCTGCTGCCAGCGGCTGGCACTGGGCGCCGCCCAGCACCTTGCCAAGGGAGAGGCTCTGGTTGGAAATCTCGTCGACACCCAGCACTCCGGCGCGCAGATCCTGGCCATTGCCCAGCGCCAGATAGTGGGCGATACCGTCATCGATCAGACGAGGCTCAATGATAAAGAGCCGCACAGAACGACGGGTCTGGGTCTCCTTGCTGCGAAACAGCGCTCCCAGATAGGGGATGTCGCCGAGGAAAGGCACCTTGCTCAGGTTTTCACTCATCTCGTCGCGGTAGATACCGCCGATCAGCAGGCTCTGGCCGTGGCCGACCCGGGCGATGGTGTCCACCACGGTACGGCTGATGGTCGGGATGCCGTCGATGCCGGAGCTGTTTGGCTTCTGATTGCCATCCTCGATATGGAGGCTCAGGCTGATCTCGGGCTTGTCGCCCATCTGGATCACCCGTGGCGTCATCCGCAACATGGTGCCGTAGGTAATGTCCTTCAGTTCTGCCACCCGCTCCCCACTGATCTTGACGTAGTAGGTTTCGCTGTGGTCGATCACCGCCTGGGTATTCTCCTGGGTCAGCAGGGTCGGGCGGGAGACCACCTGGGCATTGCCCTCGTTCTCCAGCAGATTGACCCGGGCCAGCAGATAATCGAGCCCTTTGGAATCCACCAGACTGCCGAGAGCGGCGCCCCCTTCAATGCCCTTGCGATCGCCGGTGGTCTTGATGATCACCTGCTGGTTGGATCCGGTGCGGATCCCCACACGCCAGTCCACCCCGAGCTGGGAGAGATCCTCGGCATTGATGTCGATGATGGAGAGGGCCACTTCGATGCGGGCCGCCGGTTTGTCTAGCGCCGCAATCAGCTTGCCGTACATCGCCATCCGCTCCGGTGCATCGCGCACAATCACGGCGTTGAGAGAGGGGTCGGCCTGTACGATGGCCTGACCGGAGGCAACTTGCCCCCCCTTGCTCCCCTCGCCGTTCACCATCTGTACACCCGCATCGGAGAGCAGTCGGGAAAGGATGGTTGCCACGCCGGGGGCATCGACGCTGGTGTCGCGATACTGGATGGAGCGATCGGTAGCGGAGGCATATTTGAGCGGGAAGATCTCGATGGCGAGCGGCCCGGTCTTCTCGCTGCGCAGTTGGGACTGCTGCTCCAGTGCCACCGCCGTCTGCTCGATGAGTTCGAGATAGCGCGGCGGGCCCGAGACATAGACCAGCCGGTTATCGGCATCGGGTCGCCAGCCAAAGCGGGGTTCCCAGATTCCGGCCCTCTGCAGCGCCTGTTTCAGCTCGGCGGCACCGGTCTGTTCCAGATTGATGAGGCGAGACTGCACTTCGCTGTTCTTGAAGACGTAGAGCACGTTGCCGTCGTAGTACCAGACCAGGTTGTAAAGAGAAGCAAGTTGCTGCAGGAAGGTGAGCGGCTCGTCGTGCTCGAACTGGCCGTTGACCTGATCGTTGACCTTGTCGCTGACGACCACGGAGACCTCATAGTTGGCCCCGAAGTTGACCAGCACATCCCGCAGGCTCTCCCCCTCCGCCACATAGCTGTAGGGCATGGGCACCCAGTCGAGCTCCTGCGCCACCAGCGGACGCTGCCAGGCCATACAGACCAGCACCAGCCAGCAGAGCGGGCGGATCACTCTTTGCACGCTCAAGGGTGCCATATCATCTGTCTCCATTGCGGGGCCAGCGCAGCCTCGGTCAGCTGGGGCTCCAGCCGCTCCAGCAGGGTGATGTGCTGGCTAATCCTGAGCTCCAGTTGTGCTTCGTCGAGCCACTCCAGCGCCAACCTGGCTTCCAGCTGCAGGTTGCCCAGCTCATCCAGCACCAGGGCATGCGGGGTGTGACGCCCCCAGGCCACTACCTGTTGCAACAGGTGCTTGAGCAGGGCCGGATCATGGCTCTCCCCCTCACGGTGACGGGTTGAGGTGAGAGGGGTGCTGAGCAGCAACTCGCTCGCTCCGGGGGTCAAAAAGAGGGGATAACCATCGAGTCGCAGATGGTATCTACCCTGTACGTCGGCAACAAAAGGCCCTTGGCCAAGTTTTGTGGCCAATCGATTCAGTAGCGTTTGCATAGTTCCTCGGGCTATCTAGGGCGCGGGAGGCTGCCAGTAGAAGTGATCCTGAGCGAGGGCGATGCCCCGGCCCGCCAGCCACTCATGCAGTGTGTCGCCAGCAACGGCATCGTCGGGCAGTGCCTGCAGGGCTTGCCAGCAGGTGCCAAGCTCAAGCGGCACCGGCAGCAGCCGCTCAAAGGGGACCTGCTGCCCCTGCTCTGCGTACCAGGCCGGCCAGGCCTGTTGCAACCGCGCTTCACACTGCACCTGCAACTGCGCCAGCTCCTGCTCGCGTTCGCTCACGCTGGCGAGCTGTTCGGCAATCCGGCGCTCGAGGCCGGATGGTACATCGACCACAGTTTGCCAGAAGATGGACTGGGCATGGAGCTGACGGCGCATCAACTGCAGTTGATCCAGCTCATTGAGCCAGGCGCCATACAGCGGCTCCAGACGCTGTACCCACCAGCGGTGGAGGGGATAAAGCACCCAGTGCCACAGCCGCTGCGGATCAGCCAGATTGATGTTATCCCCCAGTTGCTGCAACCAGTCATCACGCTCACTGCCAGCAAGGCGCAGCAGCTGTTGCAGCTCATCACGGGAGACGGCCAGCGCAATATCGAGACGACGCTGAAACCAGATGGACCCGAGCAGGCGCTCCAGACGGGTCCTTGGCAGCAGACGCTGCAGCAACGCCATCTGCTGGGAGCTGATCACGCCGGCGTCCTGATAACGGAGCACGGACTGTCGTCCCACCAGCTGGGCCAGGTTGAGGCTCTCTGGCTGGACAACGGCAACCCGGCGACCTGCAAAGAGGCCCTGATTGGGTGATGTGTGATCTTGCTGACTCATGCTATGCCTTGCTCATCTTGCTGCGGGCAATTTATGGAATAATGTTTCGGTATGCTGGCTATTCTACCCATGGCGATGCCCTGCGACTTATAAAAAACGTCAGATTATTTTAGTCCGGCGTTAATCTTTGCCATGACGGGCACGGCTAGGAGTACAGCCAAAACGGCGCCGATAACTCTGGGTGAAATAGGACTGGCTGGAGAATCCCGCCTCCATCGCAATATCGACGATGCTCATCTCGCTATTGAGTAATAACTGATGAGCGTAGAGGATCCGCTGTTCGCTGATCCAGGCTCGGGGTGATACGCCATATATTGCGCCAAACAACTCCTTGAATGTAGTCAGCCCCATGCCGAACTCTTTGGCAAATTCGCTGAGCTTCCACTCCATCAGATAATGTTTTTCCATGAACTGCTGCAACCGCTCGACCTGGCGATTGCTCAGCTGGCGCAAAATAGACATCAATTGCGGTCCCTGTTCGCCAAAGGCGAGCAGAAAAAGCAGCTCTTCGGTTCGCAACCGGGCCAATTCGGGAGGATGTTCATGCTCGATCAACCCCTGCAAGCCCTGGATGGACTGGTTGATCAGAGGGGATGCATGAAACGGCAGCAGGCTGGGAGCAATCCCCTCAACCCGGCTGACCTCGCTCAGCAGTGAACCGAAACGCTGCAGAAAACCCTGCAAAAAGGAGTTGGAAAGGGGGATCCAGAGCAAGTGGCAAGGCTCGTCGCCAGTCGCAACCGCATAGCTGCCACGGCGCACGAATATCAATTCGTTGGGGGATAACTCATAGGTATCGGTGCAGTCCTGCCAGCTCATCGCGCCATCCAGGAGAACATATATTCCCTCCTGGCGGTGTTCAATGACGCTGAAAGCAGACATGCACCACTGGAGCAGGGCCATATCGCCCTTCTCTGTGGTTGTAATGCCCTTCATTTTTGTTTTCCTGAATCTGCGTGTATTGCAAGTAGCACCTCGGCAGCAAAAGGCTCCGTCCGGGTGGTTTATTATTGGTGTTTATTTTTCTTAGTTATGAATGTCATCATTAAGTGATGACCATGAATTTAATCAACACTTAAATCAGAAGAAAATCCTACAACAATCACCAGCATAAAAACCAGCCAAAAATTAGAGTCATGACACTACTGATACAATTGATAACGCATTTATCAGGCCTTTTTCTTACGTCATTAAATAGTTCGTTACAGAAAGAAACGCTGCAACCCAGCTGATAAATTAATAACCAGTTGATTTCCAGCTTGTTTATTAGATACGGCTTATTATTGACACAATGGATAACAAGGGCGTGGCTGCAATGAAATTACCAATGGGCGACTATTTAAAACCTTAAAAACTTTTTGCTGAGCCGTTGCCTGAATCGCGCCATTGCCAATAAACCGCAACCGGGTACGCACATAGAGTTCACCCTCTCCCCACTGCAGAGGCGTCAGCCGCATATCAAAAACCAGAGGCAGCATGGTCAGCTCATAACGGGTTGAGGCTACCTGCAATGGCCGTCCTTCCATCACGCTCAGAACGGTCACCTCCACGGTGGCAGGGCGAGGTAAATCGGCATTGAGGTGCACCTCCCCTGTCAGGCTCTGCGACACAGGAGGGACAACTGTGGTGCTGACGCAGCCACCGAGAGTCAGCAGCGCGAGCAAGAGCAGCGTTCTCATAACAACCGGATCCTTCTCTCGGTCAGCGGCTTGTGCTCGCCCTGCTGCAGGCGATCCAGCATCTGCTCCTGCGCTCTGCTCAGTGCAAGAGTGCGGCGCAATGCCGCCGCCAGCGGCACAGGTTCAACCAACGCATCACGGCCGCTCACGGCCCTACCGGCAAAGCAACCCGTCGCAGAGCGTTCTGCCGCAGATGCCAGCTGGCTGGTGCTCGATTCCTGGATCTTCATGGTCACACCCGTACTCCCATCACCTCGTCACTCTTGCTGACCGGACCAGGTCGTGGCTGCAGCAGCTCCTGCCAGAATTCGGCGTGCTCCAGCATGCTGGCCAGACTCTCTTCCAGCTGGGTCAGGGTCAGCCGCGAGGCCGACATCTGGCGGTAGAGTTGCACCGTCAGGCTCTCTTCATCAAAACCAAAGTGGAGATTGAACTGATACCAGTTGCGGTTGAAGCTGGCCAACTGGCGAAAGATCCCCTCACCCACCTGATGCAATTCGGCCACATCGACCTGCATCACCAGGTGATCCCGTTCGGGCACCAGAATGAGAGAGAGCTGCAAGTGCTCGTCAAAACAGAGTGCTGCCACCCCCTCCCGGTTCAGGGTCAGGGAGGGCAAACCATATTTGGTGGCAAACTCGGCGAGCAGCCGATTGATGATGACAGTGGCGTCCATGATTTCCTCCAGCAGAGAGGAGAGGATGGTAGCTCGCCATCCCGATGGCGGCTGTCACTCAGAGGCGGCTCTTTTAAGAAAAGTGGTCGGCACACGAAAAAGGCGCCCGTCGGGCGCCTTGCTGCCTGCTCGCGTCAAGCAACCCCGAAGGCTGCCTTGAGCGTCTGGTTGAGGGTCTGGGAGTACTGCTGCATCAGCTGCAGCACATCCTTCATGAAGTTGGCGTTGAAGGCCATGTTGTCTTCAATCTTCTGCTTCTCGGTCTGGCTGATGGTCGCCTTGACTTCATCTTCCTTGGCCGTCGCCTGGCTCTCGCCCTGGGCAACCTGCACCGCCGAGTTGCTCATCTGCCCGATGGACTGGATCACGGTACTGGCAATCTGTTGTCGGCTGTTATTGGCATCAAACGACTTGTTCAGCGTCTTGAGAGTGGCCTTGTCGTTTTTGATCCTTGCCGTCAGTTCTTGTCCCGCGTCCCCCATCTCGAGGCCAGCAGACTTCTTGATATCCCCTATCTGCTTCAGCTCCTGCTGGCGCCCGGCAATATTGGCATTGAGCGCCTTGTCCTGCTTGATCGCCTTGGCAGACTTGCTCAGGGAGAATCCTCCGGTAATGGCCGAAAAACCGGCCATTACACCGGATACCACCGCCATGACGATCATCAACTTGGCGCCGCTGCGCATCTCGGCGACCTGCGCTTTCTGGCTGTCGATCACCTGCTGGTTCTCCATGTCGCGCTGGGTCAGTCCCATCTGGCGCGCCAGACGAGCGAGCTGGAAGAGCTGCGACATCAGGTCGAGAGTATCGTTGAGCACCGCTCGGGCCTGTTCCAGCTTGGCACCGTCCAGACGCTGGGTCGGGGCAGGCAACTCGGGGCCGCCCTGACGCTTGACCTCACTGCCGGAGGTGACATTGCCGGCCGCATGGGTCGTCTCACTACGGCCTGTTGCAAGGGGCTGCTCGATCCCTTCACTCAACAGGGAATTTGTACGAATCGGATTGAAAGTGCTCTCGTTAATGCTCATAGATCCATCTCCTTATATGGCGGCTGGTCTGCGGGCAAGATTGCTCATCATCTCGCCTCTGGCACTGATCATCTCGAAGATCATCTCCATGGTCTGCTGGAACGCCTCCATGATCTGTGAGATAGCCTCCTTGAGCTTGTCGATCACCGCCTGCAACTGGGTCATCTCGCTCTTGCTCTGTTGCAAATCGGCCTGCGCATAAAGCGCAGCAGACTCTTTGGATGACTGAACCGATTTGGTCACCCCACCGCTCACATCGAGCAACACGTCGGTACCCTGGGTGCCCATCTTCATCACCTTGGCCGTATTGCCTGCCAGTTTCATCGCCTCGACTGACCCCTTGGCCGCAAATCGACCAGCCAGATCACCCACTTTGGTCACCAGCTTGGCGCTCATCTCCGCAGCCGTCCCGCCAATTTTCGCCCCCACCTTGGTAATGAGGCTACCGATGGAGGAACCGAAGCTGGCCACCATGGAAATGACGGCAAGGGCTATTTCGATCCCCATCAGAGCAGGCCCCAGCTTCTCCATCACCTCCTTGGAGATCAGGCCTGCTTCGGCGGCATGCTGCACAGCCATATTGACCATGCCGACCACGCCGGCGGCGATCATCAGGGCGCCAGCGGCAGCACCCACCCCGGTCGCCACCATGATGGCGCCGATAACCACAGATGCGATGGCGCTGAGCCAGCCAAAAATCTTGCCGAAGATGCCCGCTTTCTTGGCCTCCTTGGCACTCTCCTCAGCCTCTTTGATCTTCTCCTGGTTCTCGCCAATCTTCTTCTCGTTCAATTCACGAGCGCGCTTGATATCGTCGAGCTTCAGCTTGGTCTGGGTCCGCTCCAGATCGCTGGTGAGCTTGCCCAGCTCAATCTCGAAGGCGGCCGGCGAGGTAAAGGCCGCCGTCACCAGAGCGCCGACGCGGGGCAACAGCTTGCCGCTGTTCTCCACGGTCTCGCGAACCAGCCGGCTGATCTCTGCCAGCACTTTCTGGCCGGGACGATCATTACTTGCCGCCAGCGGCGGAGTCAGAGCGACACCGGCGGTGCGGGCTGCACCGCTCGCCTGCGTAACCGCGGCATCGAGCCGGGTTTCACTGCGCGGCTCGGCAGCTGGCTGCAAGCCAGCTACATTACCGATGTTTCCCAGCGGGGAAACGCTTCTTTCATTGCTGATCGGGTTCATCTTGCTGATCCCTTCTGATTGCGATGGCTTCCAACATGACCTTGGCGCTTGCTGCCAGATCAGCCAGCTGCGGGTCGCTGCCCGCCAGCAGGTGGGCCGAGTGGAAGCCACTCTCGGCCCCTGTCAAATCCCCCTGTTGCAACCGGCACTCGGCTGCATGAAACGGGAAACGGGGATCTTTCAAATCGAGCATGGCGCCGAAGCTGTAGCTCTGAACTGCCGTTTCGTACTCACCCATCGCCTGACGGCAGGCACCGAGCCCGAGGAAATAACGCGGCTCGTAGTGATCCAGCATGCAGAGGGCCTGGAAAATCTTGTGGGCATCTTGCCACTTGCCTGACTGGTACTGCCCGAATGCCAGCGCATAGAGCTGCTCCAGGGTATCGCCGGAGATATCCTTCAACATGGCGATGGTGCCGCCATCGGCAAGGAAGGACTCCAGTTCGGCTTCATACTCCGGGGTCAGGGTGGTGTCGGTCTGCATGTAATCTCCTTAAAGGGCGGCAAGAATGTCGCGCATGATGCTGTCGTATTTCTGGATAAAACGGTTGAGGGCTTCGATGGCCGAGTTGTAGCGGGAGCTGACATCGTTGAGCCGGGTGGTCTTCTCGCTCACCTGATCGTTGAGCGGACGTGAGCGGTCACTCACGCTGGTGGCAAAGTTGCCCAGCTTGTTGTTGTCCTTGTCGTACTTGTACTCGTTCTCGACCCCTGCCATCGACCCACTCTGCTTCTTGTCGCTCTCGAGGAATGTCTTGACCGACACATGACCCGAGGCGTCCTTGGGCATCTGATCCAGCAGCTTGAACTCGGGTCCCTCGCGGAACTTGGCGTCGTTCTCATAGCCATAAAGCTTGTAATCCATCAGATTGAAATCTGTCTTGAAGGTCTGGCTGGATGAGGAAGAGAGCGCCTTGTTGATCTCTGACTGGATAACCCCGTAGATCTTCAGCTCTGCGGTGAGCGCCTTGAGCTCTTCGTTGATACCGGTACGCTTGTTGTTCTGGGTAAACATCACCCAGGTGAAGGCGTCGATGACCTCCTGATCGATACGATCATCGGTATAGCGACTGATCTGCGCCACGACATCGGGGAGCGCCACCGGTAGCACCAGCGTGTCGACTTGCTTGCTGACCTCATCGAGCACGTCATCGTTGCTCAGGTAGCGGGCAACCAGCCTCTCCAGTTGTGCCCGGGTCAGCCTGGTCGAATCCTCCTTGCTGATGGAGACGTTGTCTTTCAGCTTGTCGACCAGTGCCCGCTGTTTTGCATTGAGGGTGCCTGACTCGCTGGTTAGCCACTGATCAATCTGGATATGATTTTTGTTGCGGGTGTAATCAGAGATAATGCTCATCACGTCTCCTTAAATCATCAGTCCACGCATCATGGTGGGGCGCCGGCTCTTGCGGCTCTCCCCCTGCTGTTCCGGCAACATCGCCTGCCTGCGGCGAAACTCTGCCAGCAACTCCTGTTCGGCCACGGCGACCTGTTCGCCGGGTGCATTGAACAGCAGCTGGCAGGTCTGCTCCGAGAGCGCAAGGCCGGCCAGCATCTCCTGCAGCAGGGCATTGCGCTGCTCGCTGTCGGCGATGGCCTGTTCGGCTCGCTCGATCACATCGCTATGGTGGGCAAAACGGGGTTGTTTCATCATGGCTCCTATTCTATGAGGCCCTTTTGGGCATGCCTGTCACGCAAGGCCGTCCTTTTGTCGTTTTCGCATCTCACGCAGGGAGCAGACCTGCTCGGCCGCAAGCGCAAACCAGCCAGGTTCGGGTTCGCTGGCGCCGGTCCAGTGGCGATAGAAGCGGCCCAGCCGCTCAGCGCTGAGGGTGCTGCCACGAAACACATCGACGTTGCCATAGAGCTCGTAACCCGCCCCCAGCACCGCCAGCGTCGCCTCCGCCAGCAGGTAGAGGGCGGCAAAGGGGTTGGCAAGACCATCCCGCTCGCCCTCACGGCGCACCAGCAGGATCCAGACCCGGCGCGTGTCGCTATCGACCCGCCAGGCGAGAGAGATGTGGCGATAGTGCAGGGCATGGCCGAGCTGGATCGGGGTCCCCCCCAGATGGTGAGGAGTCACTGTCACGCCGCGGGCCTGTAGCCAGGGGATGAGCGGATCGCCGTTCACAGGCAGACCCTGCCAAGCGGCTGGATATTGATCTGCTGGGTCAGCTCCTGATAGGAGAGTACCGGCAGGGCGTGGTAATCCCCTTCGATGAGCTTGCGCACATAGCGGCGGATATCCATGGAGACGATGAGCACCGGCTTGTTCTGCATCCGGGCCAGATCCCCCACTGTGTGGCGCACCTGATCAAGGAAGCCCTGGGTCACAGCGGGATCGAGGGCAAGATAGCTGCCGGCGCTGGTCTGGCGAATGCCACCGCGGATCTGCTCCTCCACCTGCTGATCGAGCAGATAGGCGGGCAGGATGTTGTTGCCGTTGGCGTACTTGTAGCAGATGTAGCGCTTGAGGCTGCTGCGGATGTACTCGGTGAGCTGCACCACATCCTTCTCCTTCTGGCCCCACTCCACCATGGCCTCAAGAATGGCGCGCATGTTGCGGATCGAGATATCCTCCCCCACCAGCCGCTGCAGGATCTCGGTCATCCGTTGCAGCGGAATGATCCGTTGCGCCTCCTTCACCAGCTCGCCATAGCTCCCCTCCATCTGCTCCAGCAGATAGCGGGTCTCCTGAATACCGATGAAGTCCTCGGCGTATTCGCGCAGCACATGGGAGAGGTGCCAGGTCATCACCTGATCCGGGGTGAGCGCCGCAAGGCGAGAGGTGTCGAGCCGAGCCTGATGTTCGCTGGCCACCCAAAGCGTGGGTTGCCCCGGCAACAGCGGCGTCCCCTCCTCGTAGGCGAGTCCCAGCAGATCGAGCTGGGAGGCGCTCTCCTGCACCAGCAGATGGCCCGGCCGCAACTGGCCGCGGGCCACCGGCACCTCCTGCAGCTGGATCAGGTATTCGCCCGCCCCCATCCCCTCGTTGAAACGCAGGTGAATGCCTGGGAACGGCACCCCGAGATCGAGATAGAGGGCACGGCGCACCCGCACCAGCTCGTCGTTGAGGGCGATGGCCTCCAGCTCGGCCTGCAGGGCGGCATCCACATCGATCAGCAGAGGCACCGTCATGGCAAACTCCTCCTTTTCACCCAGCTTGCCACGCGGTTTGCTGCCCGCCTTCGGCTTGCTGCGGGCGGCAGGGGCACCGGCCCCCTGTGCCAGCATGGTGGGCAGATCCTGGCTCTGCTGACTCTGCGCCTTGTGCTGGCGCAGGCCGATAAAGTAGCCCCCCGCCGTCACCACAGCAGCCAGCGAGAAGAAGGTGAGCATGGGGAAGCCCGGGATCAGGCCAAACAGCACCAGCAGCAGACCGCCGATCAGCATCGCCTTGGGCTGGGCCACCACCTGGGCACCGATATCGGAACCGAGATCAGAGGACTCTTCGGACGACACCCGGGTCACGATAATGCCCGCGGTGATGGCGATCAGCAGGGCCGGCACCTGGGAGACCATGCCATCCCCCACCGTCAGGATGGAGTAGAGCTGCAGCGCATCGGCCGCCGACAACCCCTTCTGGGTCACCCCTATGGTGACCCCGCCGAGGATGTTGACGAAGATGATGATGAGGCCCGCGATGGCGTCCCCCTTCACGAACTTCATGGCGCCATCCATGGAGCCGAACATCTGGCTCTCTTTCTCGATGACACTGCGCCGCTCGCGCGCCTCGTTGACGTCGATCACTCCGGCGCGCATGTCGCCATCGATGCTCATCTGCTTGCCGGGCATGGCATCGAGAGAGAAGCGGGCACTTACCTCTGCCACCCGCTCCGAGCCCTTGGTGATGACCAGAAACTGGACGATGGTGATGATGAGGAAGATGACGATCCCCACCACCAGATTGCCCCCCACCACGAAGTTGCCGAAGGTGTAGACGATCTGGCCCGCATCAGCCTGCAGCAGGATCATCCGGGTGGTGCTCACCGAGAGGGCAAGCCGGAACAGGGTGGTGATGAGCAGCACCGCCGGGAAGGCGGAGAACTGCAGCGGCGAGTTGATATAGACCGCCATCATCAGCAACACCACCGAGATGGTCATGTTGATGGCGATCAGAATATCGAGGGCCACCGGTGGCAGCGGCAACACCATCATGAAGACGATGGCCAGCAGCAGTACCGCCAGCATGATGTCCTTGCGCTCGCCGATCCGGCGCAGCAGCTCAAGGGAGCGTTGGTTCATTCTGCTCTTCCAGTTCGAGATATTGTTGATAGGCGAAACGGGCTTCATCCAGCCGGCCTGCCAGCTGGCAGGCGCGGCTGCGGCAGAGCCAGAGCGGGCCGTCGGCCTCCCCCTCTGCCATCAGCAGATCGGCATGACCGAGCGCCTCTTCGCCAAACCCCAGCCTGAGCAGGGCCACCAGCAAAGTGCGGCGGGCCGCCTGATTGGCGGGGTGCAGCTGCAACAACGCCACCAGCAGGGTGCTGGCACGATCGGGGTGACCATACTGCAGGTGCAGCCAGCCGGTGAGCAGCAGCGCATCCTGCTGCTGTGACGAGAGGATCATGGTCATACCTTGTGCAGCAGATGGAGGGTCATCTGCATCAGTTGTTCACCCCCGTGCAGCTGCTCGAGCAGCTCACTGGCCGCCTGCAGCTCGGGGGTGGTTCCTTCGACCAGCACGGCCCGCAGCCCCGCCATCGCCTGCGCAAAATCGCGCGGGCGCAGCAGATCGTGAAAGCCGCGATCCGGGGTGGCGAAGTCGAGCAGGGTGCGCTCCGCCAGATTGGCGGGATAAAGTCTGCTGATGTGAGGTTCGATGGAGTGGCCATCCGGCAGCAGGGCATAGCGCCCCGGCAGGCTCTGCTCCTGCTCGTCGAGGCGGATGGCGCTGAGCTGCTCAATCCCGATATGGGCCGCGGTGATCCGGCTCATGGCGCTACCACGTCATGTTGCAATCGGGTCAGGGTGCGTAGCGCCTGATGGAGCAGCGGCAGGGTCACGGCCCGCTCATCGAGGGTAACGAAGAGGATCAGCCGCTCCTCCCCGAGCCAACCGCAGCGCACCGGCAGGGCGGGCGCCTGGGCGGCGGCTGTGAAACTCATGGCGCGGCGAATGGCCTCGCCGCTCTGGTGCCACGGCAGCGTGCGGGCCAGCCAGAGCGTCAGTTGCCCCTGATGGCGCTCCAGTTGCAGGGTACCGCTCTGCTCCAGCTCAAGCTGGATCAGGTAGTGGGGGTTATCCCCGATGGTGATGCCCAGATCCTGGCAAAACTGCACCAGCTGGGGTTCAATCCAGTTCATGACGACTCTCCGGACAACTCATCCTCTTCCCGCTCGATGGCGTTATCGAGCGCCCCCTGACAGCACTGCAGCAGGTTCTGGCGCTGATCCTCCTCGCTGAACAGCTCCACCGGCAGCAGGCGGATCAACCGCTTGAGCTCCTGGTAGAGCTGCACCTGCTGATGTGTTTGCGTCAGCTCCAGAGCGACACCGATCTGCTCCACGTCGTGCACCGAAGACCAGCGTTTCTCCACCAGCGCAATGAGATCGCCCATCAGATCAGAAGGCCCGTATGCCATGGGCCGCCCCCTCCTTCACCCGCAGCCACAACTCGTCCACTTGGGCCGAGAGGGTGTTGAGCAGCCGCAGCTTGTGCATGTCGCTCATCACCCGCTCCAGCTTGACCGGGTCGAGCCAGCGCTGCTGACTGTCGAGATCGGCGCTTAAGGCCTTCATCATGAAGCCGGTCACCTTCTCCAGCGCACCGTTGCCAAAACGGCTATGAATATCGCGCCAGGCGGTGGAGAGGGCGCGATAGTCCTGCACCGCATCGCGATAGAGATCCCGCAGATCCTGCACCTGACCGAGCCCCTCACGGGCAGCCTCCTGAGCCGGGCCGGTAATGCGGGCGCCCAGCACGATGGCGCTGCCCTGCTCGTCGGCCAGTTTGGCCAGCGCCTGTTCAACAAGTGCCAACGTACCCCGCATTTCGGGGCGCCCGGCAAGGGCCTTGCGTGCCTGGGTAAGTGCCTCGAACTGCTCGCTAACCTCCCCCGAGTAGCTCTCGAGGTAGGCCAGCAGCTGGGAGAGGTTGGCCAGCCGGCCGCTGCCGAGGTGGCTGATCATCTCCTTGATCTTCTGCTGGCGCTCGAGCTCCGGCACCTTGTCGAGGTAGTCCCCCACCAGCGCCTCTATCTCGCTGATGCGGGCCTGACTGTCACTCAGCTTGCGCTTGGCAAGGGAGAGTTCGGAGCGCTCGGAAAAGACGAAGGTGAGCTCTTCTGCCATGTCGCCCAGCGACTGGGTCGCGCTGGCCAGCACGACCTGCTCCCCCTGAAACTGTCCTCCCTGCAGGGGCACCTGACGGGGGGCATTCTCGGCGCCACGGGCTTCAGGTTGAGCGGTGGGGAGATAGGGATTGCTCTGGATAGTGGCCATGGCGGCTCCCGTAATGAGTGGATTGACGAGGATGGCATTATAAAAATCGCCCTCGGGCGCCTATGCCAAAATCGGCCGTGAATTTTTAGCCAGCTCGCAACGCTTTTCTAAAAAGTCCCGACTCGCGCTGAAATCCCCGCGTGCGCCCATCGCCTATAGTGGCCACCGTTTTTAATGGTGCAGATCTCCCGATGTCCCTCTCCCTCGATCACATTCCCGGCCAGCTGCGTCACGCCATCGACGAGTGCCGCCTGATCCAGATCCGTGGCCGGGTCACCCAGGTGACCGGCACCCTGCTCAAGGCGGTGGTGCCCGGCGTGCGGATCGGCGAGCTCTGCCATCTGCGCAATCCCGACAACACTCTCTCCCTGCAGGCAGAGGTGATCGGCTTTGCCCAGCATCAGGCGCTGCTCACCCCGCTGGGGGAGATGTTCGGCATCTCCTCCAACACCGAGGTGAGCCCGACCGGTGCCATGCATCAGGTCGGGGTTGGTGAGCACCTGCTCGGTCAGGTGCTCGATGGCCTTGGCAACCCCTTTGGCGGCGGCCAGCAGCAGGAGCCAGCTGCCTGGTATCCGGTCTATCGCGATGCCCCCGCTCCCATGAGTCGCAAGCGGATTGAGCAGCCCATTTCGCTGGGCATTCGCGCCATCGACGGTCTGCTCACCTGTGGCGAGGGGCAACGGATGGGGATCTTCGCGGCCGCCGGTGGCGGCAAAAGTACCCTGCTGGCGTCGCTTATTCGCAGCGCCGAGGTGGATGTCACCGTGCTGGCGCTGATCGGTGAACGGGGCCGCGAGGTGCGGGAGTTTATCGAAGCAGATCTGGGGGAAGAGGGGCTCAAGAAGGCGGTGCTGGTGGTGGCCACCTCGGATCGCCCCGCCATGGAGCGCGCCAAGGCGGGCTTTGTCGCCACCTCCATCGCCGAATATTTCCGGGATCAGGGCAAGCGGGTGTTGCTGTTGATGGACTCCGTCACCCGTTTTGCCCGTGCCCAGCGCGAGATTGGTCTGGCCGCCGGCGAACCGCCGACCCGACGGGGCTATCCGCCCTCGGTGTTTGCCGCCCTGCCCCGCCTGATGGAGCGGGCCGGTCAGTCGGACAAGGGCTCCATCACCGCCCTCTATACCGTGCTGGTGGAGGGGGATGACATGACCGAACCGGTGGCCGACGAGACCCGCTCGATCCTCGATGGCCACATCATCCTCTCGCGCAAGCTGGCGGCGGCCAACCACTACCCGGCCATCGACGTACTGCGCTCTGCCAGTCGGGTGATGAACCAGATCATCGCGCCCGAGCATCAGGCGCAAGCCGGTCGCCTGCGCAGCTGGCTGGCCAAGTACGAAGAGGTCGAACTGCTGCTGCAGATCGGCGAATACCAGAAGGGACAGGACAAGGTGGCCGATGAGGCGATCACCCGTATCGAAGCCATTCGCCAGTGGCTGAAACAGGGCACCCATGAGCCGAGTTCACTGCCCGAGGCTCTCGCCACCCTGGAGGCGCTGACCCGATGATTGGCCGCCTGCAACGGATCAAAGACCTGCGGCTGGAGCGAGCCGAGCAACAGCTCGCCGCGCAACAGGCCCGGCTGCAACTCGCCCGCATCCGCCAGCGCGAAGCGGAGCAGGAGAGTCTCGACTACCGCCAGTGGCGGCAGGCCGAAGAAGATCGGCTATTTGCCATCTGTCAGGCGGAGCAACTCGATCGCAAGGGGCTCAAGGCGTGGCAACAACAGGTTGCCCTGTTGCGGGAGAAAGAGGCCCACCTTGAGCAACTGGCCGCCGAACAGGGCGAACGGGTGGCTGAAGAGCGCATCCGCTTGCAGGAGCGCCAGCAGGCGGTACACCGCGCCCGCCAGCAGCAACAGAAATTTGCCGAATTACACCGTCAGGAGCTGGCCTCACAGCAAGCCCTGCGCGACTACAACGAAGAGCAGGAACAGGAAGAGTTCCGCCAGCAGATCAGGATGTAACCAGAGATGAACCGACTCACCGCCCCCCGCGCAGAACCCCGGGTTGCTGACGAACAACAAGGCTTGCCGCGCGAACCGCACAAGGCGGATCTGGCGCAGCAGCAGCGCTTCGAGCAGGCTCTGCGCCTCGAGTCCGCACAACAGAAGAGAGCACGGGACCACAAAGCGCTGACCGGCAACCCCATCGGCAAACGGGATGAGCACCGCCGGACAAAGCCGGATGCCCCCCTTGCCAGCAACAAAGTGGCGGACAAGGAGAAGGAGCTGGCTGAGAGAAGGCTGACACGCCCGGCCCCGCGCAGCAAAAACCAGCATGACAAGCCGGAGGGAAACGATCGGCAGGAACTCCAGCCGCTCCCCGCTATCTTGCCGCAGATACGTGAGGGCATGCAGGCCCCCACTGCGCAGCAAGGGCGTGAAACCGCACCGGTTGATCTGGCCTGGATGTTACCGCGTGATGTCGCTGGCGGTCGGGAGTTTCTGAGCGCAACCGAGCCTGAGACCAAAGAGTGCTTTGATGAAAATCCCGCAGAGCTACCAATGGAGCGTCCTCCTCTGGCCAATAGCGACAGACGACCCATAGCTACCGAACCAAGCACTCAAGAGCGTGCCGATGAACATACCGTTGACCTGCCACAGGCTATGCCAAACGAAGCACTCATCAGACGAGAGCAGAGTGAACAGCCAATGGAGAGCAGCCAGCTGACCGATAGCCACAAGCTGCTGGAGCACAGCGAGCTGGTCGCCCGGTTTGAGGTGGGGGAACGGCTGCAGATAGCAGACGAGCCTACCGAACAACGACCTGCGACCAGCGAGGAGGAGTTGCTTGTGCAAGAGAGCTTTGCCAGCTCGGCCATCCGGGTTCCCCCTCTCGCGGCAACACCGGGGGATCTGCTGCTGGCACGGGTTGCCCCCCGCGTCGATCATCACGAGCTGGGTCAACTACTCAGCCGACTGGCGGTGGATATTCACCTTGAGCTGGGTCGCCCGGAGCGTCCCCCCATGCTCCAGCTCACCCTGCCCGCACTCGGGGAGCTTGCCATCCGCATCGAGCACCATCAGGGCTCGCTGCAGGTGGAGATGCTGGCCAGCGAGCAGGGTTCCCAGCTGCTCAATCAGGGACGCGGCGAGCTGATCGACCGCCTGCAACGGCTCTACCCCGGCGAGCGGATCGCCTTTGACCTCTTTACCCGGGGCGACAGCGAACAGGGGTCGCGCCAGAAACGATCCATCTATGACGAGTGGGATGCCGACGCATGACATCGATAGTCTTTCCCTCTGCCTCGACGGCGGAGCTGACCCTGCAGCAGCGGCTCAGCCAGTGCCGTCATCACTATGGCTGGAGTGGTGGCGAACTGACGCTCGCCATCGCGCCGCTGCCAGCGTCCCTCGACTGCCGGTTGCAACTGCAGTGGCAGGGGCTCTCCCTGCCGCTGTTTTGCCATGGCGCCGAGCTGGCCCGCTGGCTTGCGCCAGACCTGCAACAGGCTGCCCTGTTCAGTCTGCCAGCGTCGTTGCAACTGGCGCTGATCGAGCGCCTCGGGCAACCCCTTGGCGGCCTCAGCTGCTCGGCGCTGACACCGAACGCCACCTGCGAAGCGGCCGGTAGCGCCGCACTGCAACTGCAGCTCAAGCGGGAGGATACAACCCTCGCCCTCTGGCTGGCCGAGCCGGAGCCGCTGCTTGGCAAGTTGCCTGCGCGACCCGGCCAGCAACGCCTGGCGCTGCCTCTCACCCTCTCCTTGCAGTGGGGGGCGATGGGCGTTGCCATCAGCGAGCTCGAGACACTGGCCTGTGGCGATGTGCTGCTGCCGCCGCCCCACCCTCGGCTCGGCCAGCAGCTGCTGGTCTGCATCGAGGGACGCCCCTATGCCTACTGCCAACCCCATCCACAACATCTGGAACTGACCGCCATGCACAACGCCGCCCCCGATGATGCCCTCGACGCCACTATGCTTGAGCACCTGCCGGTGCAGGTCACCTTTGAAGTGGGCCGCCAGACTCTGGACTGGCACACCCTCACCACCCTGCAACCGGGCTCACTTATCGATCTCGGCGCCCCCATCGATGGCGAGGTGCGGATCATCAGCAACGGCCATCTGCTCGGCAACGGTCGGCTGGTGGAGATCCAGGGACGACTCGGGGTGCGGGTCGAGAGCCTCAAGAGCGAGTCGCCGTCATGATCCAGCTGCCGGACGAGCTAAACCTGATCGTCGGGCTGGCGCTGCTGGCCCTGCTTCCCTTTATCGCCGTGATGGCCACCTCCTTCGTCAAGCTGGCGGTGGTCTTCTCGCTGCTGCGCAACGCCCTCGGGGTGCAGCAGATCCCCCCCAACATGGCGATGTACGGGTTGGCCATCATCCTCAGCATCTATGTGATGGCACCGGTCGGTTTTGCCACCCAGGATTACCTGCGCCAGAACGAAGTGTCGCTGGCCAAGTCCGAGTCGGTGGAGAAGTTTCTCGATGAGGGGATGGCCCCCTACCGCGCCTTTCTGAAAAAGCAGATCAAGCCGCGGGAGCACGCCTTCTTCATCGACAGCACCAAGCAGCTCTGGCCCAGCGAATATGCCGACCGGCTGGAGCCCGACAGCCTGCTGATCCTGCTGCCCGCCTTTACCGTGAGCGAGCTGAGCCGCGCCTTCGAGATCGGGTTTCTCATCTATCTGCCCTTTATCGCCATCGACCTCATCATCTCCAACATTCTGCTGGCGATGGGGATGATGATGGTCTCCCCCATGACCATCTCGCTCCCCTTCAAGCTGCTGCTGTTCGTGCTGCTCGATGGCTGGGCCCGCCTCACCCACGGGCTGGTCACCAGTTACGGAGGCTAGGATGAGTCACGCCGATATTCTCCACTTCACCAGCCAGACCCTCTGGCTGGTGCTGATCCTTTCGATGCCGCCGGTGCTGGTGGCGGCACTGGTGGGCACCCTTGTCTCTTTGCTGCAGGCACTGACCCAGATCCAGGAGCAGACGCTGGGCTTTGTCGCCAAGCTCATCGCCGTGGTGATCACCCTGTTTGCCACCACCGCCTGGCTTGGCAACGAGCTCTACAGCTTTGCCGATATGGTGCTGCTCAAGGTGCCGCAGATCCAATGACCCTCGAGAGCCTGCAGGGCCAGATGCTGGCCTACACCCTGCTGCTGCCGCGCTTTATCAGCTGCTTCGTCATGCTGCCGGTACTGAGCAAGCAGATGCTGGGGGGGGCGATGATCCGCAACGGCGTGGTCTGCTCGCTGGCGCTGTTCGCCTACCCCATGGTGGCCGACACCCTGCCCCCCGCCATCGATGCCCTCGATCTGGCGCTCCTGGTGGCCAAGGAGGTGCTGCTCGGCCTGCTGATCGGCTTTGTCGCTGCAATCCCCTTCTGGGCCGTCGAGGCAAGCGGCTTTCTGGTGGATAACCAGCGCGGCGCAGCCATGGCGTCCCTGTTCAACCCGAGCCTCGCCAGCCAGACCAGCCCCACCGGTCTGCTGCTGACCCAGACGCTTATCACCCTCTTCTTTTCCGGCGGCGCCTTTCTCGCCCTGCTCTCGGCCCTGTTCCAGAGCTATGCCAGCTGGCCGGTGACCCGTTTCTTTCCCGCTATCGGAGATCTCTGGGTGAGCTTTTTCTACAGCCAGTTCAGCCAGATGCTGCTGCTCTGCGCCCTGTTGGCGGCCCCCCTGCTGATCGCCATGTTTCTGGCGGAGTTCGGGCTGGCCCTTATCAGCCGCTTCGCCCCCTCTCTCAACGTCTTTGTGCTGGCAATGCCGATAAAAAGCGCCGTCGCCAGCCTGCTGCTGGTCATCTACATCAAGCTGATGATGGATCACGCCTACCGCCAAGTGCTGGCGGTTATGGATCCGCTGCAACTGCTCGCCCCCATTCTGGAGGCGCGATGAGCGGCGAGAAGACCGAACAGCCCACCGCCAAAAAATTGCGCGATGCCCGCAAGAAGGGGCAGGTGGTCAAGAGCAAGGAGGTGGTCTCCACCGCCATCATCCTCAGTCTGGTGGGTATGCTGATGGCGATGTCCGACTACTACCTCGAACATCTGGGCAAGCTGATGCTGATCCCGGAATCCCACCTCAACCTCCCCTTTGCCCAAGCCCTCAACCATGTGGTGGAGAACCTGATGCAGGAGATGGCCTACCTCTGCATCCCGATCCTGGCGGTGTCGGCGCTGGTGGTGCTCGCCTCCCATATCGCCCAGTACGGTTTTCTGCTGAGTGGCGAGTCGATCAAGCCCGACATCAAGCATGTCAATCCGGTGGAGGGGGCCAAGAAGATCTTCTCCATCAAGAGCCTGATGGAGTTCGTCAAATCCCTGCTCAAGGTGAGCCTCCTGAGCCTGCTGGTATGGGTCACCATCGAAGGCAACCTGCAGGCGATGCTGCAACTGCCCGGCTGCGGCATGAGCTGTATCACTCCGGTACTGGGGGGCATGCTGGGCCAGCTGATGGCGGTCTGCGCCATGGGGTTTGTGGTGATCGCCATCGCCGA
This sequence comes from Aeromonas sp. SCS5, assembly GCF_001887375.1. Classification (NCBI taxonomy): domain Bacteria; kingdom Pseudomonadati; phylum Pseudomonadota; class Gammaproteobacteria; order Aeromonadales; family Aeromonadaceae; genus Aeromonas; species Aeromonas sp. SCS5. Next base: position 129,811 of record NZ_LFCS01000003.1, on the reverse strand, counting down.
CTACGCCTTCGAACACTACCAGCACATCAAGCAGCTCAAGATGAGCAAGGACGAGGTGAAGCGGGAGTACAAGGAGATGGAGGGGAGCCCGGAGATCAAGAGCAAGCGCCGCCAGTTCCATCAGGAGCTGCAATCAAGCAACATGCGTGCCGACGTGAAGCGCTCCTCGGTCATCGTCGCCAACCCGACCCATATCGCCATCGGCATTCGCTACGAGCGGGGAGAAACCCCGCTGCCGGTGGTCACCCTCAAATTCACCGATGCCCAGGCAATGCTGGTGCGCAAGATTGCCGAAGAGGAGGGTATTCCGGTGCTGCAGCGCATCCCGCTGGCCCGCGCCCTCTATCGCGATGCGCTGATCAACAACTACATCCCCGCCGACCAGATCGAGGCGACCGCCGAGGTACTGCGCTGGCTGGAGCAGTGGCGCCAGAGCGAAGGGCCGCAGTGGTAACCGCTTGCGGGAGATCACCAGAGCGCGTCACCTAAAAAACCGCGACCCGGGTTAATATCCGGCCGATCCCTCTTTTTGCGATCCTGTGCATCACAATCATCAACCCAGAGATGTGCATGGATCTCGATACTCTACTGACCCGGCTTGCCCGACAGCTCGATGCCGACCAGCTCAATCAGCTCTCTGCCGACGAGTGGCTGCTGCTTGCCGCGGATGGCCTCGCCCTGCAAATCACCCGGACCGACACCGGCATGGTGCTGGCTTGCCGCCCTGATGACCGGGAGCTGGATCCCCGCTGGATGCCGCTGCTGCTCAGCTATAACGGCCTGCTGACCACCACGGGAGGCATGGTGATGGGATTGACCGGCAACCAGCGCCTGCTGATGCAGTTACCGGTCGCCATCGCAGATGCCGATGCACTGGCCAGCGTGACCCTCAACTTCCTGCAACTGGTACGGGAGTGGCAGTTGCGACTGCTGGCGCCGTGCCAGCCAACCCTCTCCGAACCCGGCTCTCTTAATATGCTGTCTGCCATCAAGGGATAACTCATGAATACCACCTCAGCGACCTCATTGACGTCACTCTATCGTGACCTCCACTTATCCTCCGCCGGCAGCCAGCAGGAGCTGCGTGCCAGCAATGGCAATCTCTACCTCAAGGAGGGCAAGGGGCTGGTCTCCGTCGAGAGCCACAGGCTGGCTCACCGGGATGCCGCCATTGCCCGGGTGATCACCGCCATGAGCCGGGAATATGGCATGAGCACGGAAGAGGCTGGCAGCCTGCTGCGCAGCGTACAGGCAGATAGCGGCAAAGTGACGGTGGCGGATGTGCGTCAGCTGCACAACGAACTCACCCTCGGGGCCCGGCACCAGAGCGAACGCTCGCAAGAGTTGCAGCAAGTCGCCGACCTGCGCAAACAGCAGCTCGTCTCAGCTACCCGCGCTCAGGGGCTCGCCCCCGATATTCGCACCCATGAGCAGCTGCGCAGCGCCATCACCCGGCAACATGGCGAACAAACGCTCGCCCTGCTCGACGAGAAACTCCCCTCTTTCATGCACAGCAAAGGGATGCTGACTCCGCGCCATATCGAGACCATCGGCCAGCTGCTCAACTCCGGCGAAGTGGCCCGCTTCCAGCAAGCCATCACCATGGTCACGCTCAACGCCAAGAGCCCGGTCGACAGTCAGGCAGCCCGCGCCGTTGCCATCGAACTGGCCAAGCTGCCCATGAACCTGCTCAAGCAGGCCGATGCCGAAGGGCTGACGATCCGGGTCACCCATGACAATGTGACCACCTACCATACCCATCTGGCCGGAACGAGCGCCCGTGGTCATGGTGGTGGCGGGTGGGACAAGCTGCCGGGCGTCGGTGCCTTCGGCGGCAGTAAAGAGACCGTTATTGCGATGGAGCAGGATCGCTCGGGCAAATGGCAAGTGGGTAGCCATCACGGCTCGGCCAATCTGGTGTTGCACGAATTTGGCCACTCCATCGATCGTCTGGTGGGTGCCAGCACCACAGGCGCCAACCTGAGTCAGGACAGCTCCTTCTATGCGGCCTGGTACAACGACTATCACAAGCTGGGGGATGCCTACTTTCAGCAGGCGGGCCCAAAAGGGAACTACGAACCGGGACTGGAGGAGAGCTTTGCCGAAGGTCTGGCACGTCTTTATGGCGACAACAATGCCTTCGCTCACTGGAGCCATATCGAGGCACAACTGTTGACACTCTGACAGGATTCCACTGTCCCGCAGACCCGCCAACAACAACGGGGCCATCACTGATGGTCCCGTTGTTGTCATCAGCTTGATGACCCCCGTCAATCACTGCCAGGTTGTCGATTGCGGCCCATTTACGTACTATTGCCAGCCATTGTGCTTCAGGCTTCTTGGCTCGTGATTCAAGGAGTTGTCACTCGGCAGATAGTGGATACCGCCTCTTATGAAGATCTTGAAATACTGTTCGGCACTGGCACTCACGCTTGCTGCTTTTCCTTCGGTTGCCTCATTCGACCAAGACGGGTGCAGTTTCTGGCTGACAGATTGTCCATTGCCAGCCTATCCAATATTCCTTTCCGACAATGACACCAAGAGCAACTTGCTGATGCTGCTGGCTGACAAGCAGCGACTCTCCCTCCCCTTTATGCTTCCGGCCGATCCGGCCAACGAACGCGATATGGAGCTCTTCTCTCTGCAACGCCTGCCACTTCCAGACGAGATGGAAAGCCCGGAACTGCGTGAACAGCTGGTTAGCCGGCTCACAGCCCATGATGCCTCGCTCCCGGCTTTGCTGGAACACTATGCTGGTCGGGATGCCCTTTACGGCCGAGCCATTTCCAACTCGCTGCAATCTGTCAGTCAATTTCTCGATGCCCTTGAGCAGAGTGACCTGTCATCTACCGAGCGCACGCTTCTGCTCAAAACCCGCTTACAGCTCCTTGGTCAACAGGAAGATAGCCCCCAGTCTTCCGAAATCACAATGAGCGAGTCTGCCAGGGAGTGGCAGGCTTATCTGGATGCGGCACGCCACTTCTACCAAGGTCATTTCTCAGAGGCATTGACCGGCTTTATGGCTCTGCAAGGGGCAAAAGCGCCGTGGGTTGCCGAAACCGCGAACTATATGGTGATCCGAACACACCTTAATGCAGCGGTGAAAGATGCACAGAGCGAGTATGGTGATACCGATTTTACCAAGAGTGATAAAGAGGCGCTGAAACAGGCCATGACGCAGGGGCAGGCGTATCTGGCCGCCTATCCGCAAGGCCGTTACGTCAGCTCGACCAAGGGGATGTTCAGACGCATCAACTGGATGGCGGGTGACCAGGCTTCATTGCGCGATAACTATAGCGAAGCGATAGCCGCTGACCACTCCCTGCCGGAACTTGAGGCGCTGGTTAACGAAATAGATCTCTCTTTGCTGAGCGCAGATGCTTATCGAAATGAACTCGCCTACGAGGATAAAACTCAGCCTGAGCTGCTGTTTATCAATGCACTGCGTGGCCTCAGAACTGGCTATGACCAGAAACGCAACTGGAGTGACGAGCAGATCGATGACGCCATCCAACAGCTGCAAGAGACGGGTAAAACGGAAGAGGCTACCTATCTGCAAGCTTATCGATTGCTGCAGAACCAACAGTTTGATGCTGTACTGGCGCTGTTGCCCAAAACAGAAGGACAAAACGCATCAACCCTGGCGTTTAGCCGCCAGTTGCTGCGCATCTGGGCACAGCAAGGAATGAAGGCGTTTGACCAGGCAGAGCAAGCCCTGATGACGCTCGTAGCGGCACCTCTCACTCAAGCCCAACAGGCATTCGTGGAAAACATGCTGGCAGATCAGTGGGTACGTACCGGCAATACTGCGGCCATTTTCAACAAAGAGAGCCCTGTCACTCAGTTGCGGATACGCACCGTCGTGTTAAAACAGTCGGCAGATCCGGACGTGCTTCGTCAGCAGGCTCGGCAGGCCACAAGCGCCTTGGAAAGACAAATCGCCCTGCATACCTTGCTGGTGAGAGACCTGATTGCAGAGGATTACGCAACGTTCCTGAAAGACGTGACACTTATTCCGGCCGACTACAAGGAGGCTACCCCACCCAAGGATGAACCATGGCAACCGGTACCCAACAGAGATGTGCTCTTGTCAGCATTCAAGTGGGGAGGTGAAGGCACACCGCAGGGCTATTACTGCCGTGATTTGGCCTCCACTCTCGGCACACTGCTGCAACACCCCGGAGACGGACACGCACTCAACTGCCTGGGTGAATATCTGCGCAACAAGGATCCCGCGATCAATTTGTGGCAAGGAAAAGAGATGGTTTGGGGATTGTCAAAACCTGAGTCAGCCACCGCACCAAGCAGGCTAAAGCTATATCAGGCCGTCATGGCCAACCCTAAAGCCGAGCCCGAAGACAAGAGCTATGCCCTTTATAGAGCCATCAACTGCTACGCACCATCAGGCTACAACGGGTGTGACGATCAGGAGCTCCCCAAGAGCATGCGGCAAGCCTGGTTCAACACGCTCAAGCAACGTTATGGCAACTCGGTATGGGCCAAATCACTCAAATACTACTGGTAAACCATGCCGCAGCCCCTCGTGCCTAGCCTGCTAATTCTGTTATCGACACTTGCTGCGCCACTTAAGGCAAATGTCGATGCCAACAGCTATGACGCATTCTGGCTCTGGTCTGCCACCCGACATCAGCCAGTCCTGGCACAGGCAACCACCCTCTATTTGCATCAGGGGGAGATCCTGAACAGGCCATCCGGCCCCCGTTTTATCAAACTGGGGCGCGCTCCAACGCCACTTCAGACCGAACAACTCTGGCTTGTCGTGAGAGTGAATACGCTGCCGCTCTCTGCCGATCACAAGAAGTTGCTGGTCAAGCTGTATCAGGAGTGGCGCAAGGCCGGAGCCAAAGTAACGGGTATTCAGATCGACTTTGATGCAGCCACCCGCCAACTGGATCGTTACGCCACCTCTTTGCAGCAGTTGCGACAAGTGTTGCCGGCAGAGTGCAAGCTCAGCGTAACGGGCCTGCTCGACTGGGCCAAGACGGGGGATGTGGCGCAACTCAACAGCCTTCCGGTTGATGAGATAGTGATCCAGACCTATCAGGGAAAACATACGGTACCGGGTTACAGCTCCTATCTACCCGCCATGATGCAGCTCACCATTCCATTCAAGGTTGGTCTGGTGCAGGAGGGCGAGTGGGAACCCTCGTGGCAGGCAAAGCTTGCGACCTCCCCCCACTACCGGGGGGAGGTCGTCTTCTTGATCAATCGCTAGTTCAGGATATCCCTTACTCCACCTCCCCCAGCGCGCTGATAAGAGCGTCGAGCCCTTGGTCAACCTTTGAGCGCGGGCAGCCGACGTTGAGGCGGATATAGCCTGTGCCTTCCGGGCCGTAGGTGTCGCCGCGCATGATGGCGACCCGATATTTCTCCACCAGCAAGGCTTGCAGCGCATCCATCCGCTCGGTCGTGTCGATGCCAAGACCGCGCAGGTCAATCCAGGCGAGATAGGTTCCCTCTGGCACCCGATAGTCGATGGCGGGGAAGGCGGCGTTGAGTCGCGCCGCCACATGGGCGAGATTGCCGTGCAGATAGCTTTTCAGGGCATCGAGCCAGGCTGCGCCGTCCCGATAGGCGCTGATATGGGCCAGCACCCCGAGAATGGGGGGCGATGAGAGGCCATGGGCCGCCTTGAGCCGCTGCAGATAGGCGGCCCGCGCCGCATCGTTGGCAATAAAGGCATAGGCGCCGCCAAGGGCGGGAATATTGAAGGATTTGGAGCCCGAGCTCACCAGCGCCCAGCCATCGTCCGGTGCCACCTCGCTCCACGGCAGATAGCGGGCAAAGCTCACATCCATATGGATGTCGTCCGAGATGACCTTGACCCCGTGGCGCTGGCAGATAGCGGCCATCCGGCCCAGTTCATCCCGCGTCCAGACCCGCCCAGTGGGGTTGTGGGGGCTGCAGAGCAGCAAAATCCGGCAATCGGGGCGGGCCGCCTGTTGCTCGAAACAGGCCCAGTCGATCTGATAACTCCCCCCCTCTTTTTTAAGCGGACAGGGCAGCAGCACCCTGTCGTTGGCAGCCAGCATATTGCCGAAGGCGTCGTAGGCAGGGGTGTGCACCAGCACCCCCTCCCCCGGCGCCGACCAGAGGCTCACCAGCTGGGCAATCACATAGATGACCGAGGGGCCGTAAACCAGCGTCTCGGGGTCGAGGCTCGCGCCGTAGCGGTGGGCAAACCAGTCGCTCACAGCCCCTTTAAAGTCATCGTGATTCCAGCGGCTGTAGCCAAATACCCCGTGCTCAAGGCGGGTGGCCAACGTCTGGCGAATGCAGGGGGCGGTCTCGAAATCCATGTCGGAGATGGTAAAGGGGAGCAGATCGGCATGGCCAAAACGGTCGGCTACATAGTCCCACTGAGTGCAGTAGGTGCCGTGGCGGTCGACCACGCGGTCGAAGTCATAAATATCGTGCATGAAGTTTCTCCCTCCATAAACAGGAGACATATTGGGAGAGGCAAACAAGGGGGGCTTGCGCCCCCCGTTCGGATTTTATTGGCCGGTTCAGGCCCCCATCAGGCTCTGCAGCTGGTTTTTCACCAGATGCACCTGCGGGCCGATCACCACCTGCAGGTTGTGCTCGTCGAGCTTGATCACCCCGATGGCGCCGTTTGCTTTCAATACCTTGTCATCGACCCGGCTCATGTCCTGCACCGACATCCGCAGGCGGGTGATGCAGTTATCGAGCGCGAGGATGTTATCGGCGCCGCCCAGGGCGTTAAGGATGATTTCACCGTTGTAACCGCTGTTGCCTGCCTTCTTGCCTGCGGGCTGGGCAGTCTCGCTGGTTTCGATTTCACGGCCGGGGGTTTTCAGGTTAAAGCGCACGATGGCGAAGCGGAACACGCTGTAGTAGATGGCAAACCAGATGGCGGCCGCGACCGGCACCAGATACCACTTGGTGGCGGTACCTTGCAGCACGCCGAACACCAGAAAATCGATGAGGTTGCCGTCGGTGTTGCCAATGGTAACGCCGAGCAGCCCCATGGTCATAAAGCCCAGACCCGTCAGGATGGCGTGAATGACGTAGAGCACCGGTGCCACGAACAGGAACAGGAACTCCAGCGGCTCTGTGATACCGCCGATGACGCAGGCCACCACGCCGGAGACCAGCAGCGCCTTGATCTTGCCGCGATTTTCCGGGCGGGCGCAGTGATACATGGCGAGCGCCGCGCCCGGCAGGCCGCCGAGGAAGGCAGGCATCTTGCCTTGAGAGAGGAACGAAGTGGCAGAGACCGAGAAGCCGGAAGTGTCGGCGCAGGAGAGCTCGGCGTAGAAGATATTGAGGGCGCCGCTCACCTCGTGACCGCACACCAGCTGGGTGCCGCCCGCTTCGGTAAAGCGGATCAGCGCCACCAGAATATGGTGCAGACCGAGTGGCAGCAGCAGACGCTCACCGGTACCGAACAGGAAGGGGCCGAAGGGACCAGCGTGGGAGATGAGCGCCCCGATGCCGTTAATACCGGCAGCAAACCAGGGCCAGACGAACGGCACGACCAAGCCGACCACACCCAGCACCAGCGCGGTGATGATGGGCACGAAGCGGGCACCGCCGAAGAAAGCGAGCGCATCGGGCATCTTGTAGGTGTAGAAACGGGCGTGGAGCTTCGCGACGATCACACCGACGATGATGGCCCCCAGAATACCGGTATCGATGGAGCTGATACCGATGATCGATTTCACCCCGTAGGCCTTCTCCGCCGCCGCGTCACCGATGACGTTGGCCACGGTGAGGTAGAAGTTGATGGAGAGGTTGAGCGCCGCATAGCCGACGAAACCGGCAAAGGCCGCGACCCCCTTCTCTTCTCGCGCCAGCCCCAGCGGAATGGCCACCGCAAACATCACCGGCAGATAGATAAAGGCCACCAGCCCCACCTTGGTCATCCAGAGGAACAGCAGTTGCAGCACGGTATTGTCGAGGAAGGGCATGCTCTGCTTGACCGCATCGCTGGTGAGCGAGCTGCCGACACCGAGCAGGATGCCCGAGAAGGCCAGCAGGGCGACCGGCAACATAAAGGTCTTGCCGAGGCTCTGCAGGAACTCCCAGATGGTGGATTTGGCTTGAGTCTTGGCCATGAAACGGCTCCTTGTGAATAGACAGCAATATCTGCGGCTTTCCCCGTGGCTGCTCGTAGCAATCTCGACGCAGAGGCGCGGGTCAGCATCAGGTTTTGCTGAATGATAAAACGTTTTATCAATTTACAAGTGCCGACAGGATCACAGAATCAGGGGGCTGGCTGGCAGCAGGATCAAAATTTGTGAGCCGGATCGGCCAGATGGTGATGTAACGTTTCACTTGGCAACCCAAGCAGGTATGCTGGGGCCTCGCTTTCAACTGTCCGTCGTCCATTCGCCCTATGTCGCCCAAATCCCTCTCTGCCAAAGCCACCAAGATCACCGATGTCGCCCAGCGGGCGGGAGTGTCGGTCACCACCGTCTCCATGGTGCTCAACGGCAAGGGGCGCATCTCCCCGGCCACCGCCGAGCGGGTGCAGCAGGCGATAAAAGAGCTCGACTACGTGCCCAACAGCGCCGCCGCCAATCTGCGCAGCCAGCAATCCAATCTGGTGGGGCTGATCCTGCGCGACATCACCGACCCCTTCTATACCGAGGTGACCGCCGGGGTGAGCGAGGTGCTGGAGCAGCAGGGCTATCTGCTGTTTCTGACCCAGTGCGGCCACAGCCCGGAGCGGCTGCAGCAGAGCATCCACTCCCTGTCACGGCAGGGGGTGGCGGGCATCATCTTCAATCCGGTGCGCGGCGCGGCGGCCAAAACCCTGGAGACCCTGCTCGACTCCGAACTGCCGGTGGTGTGCGCCGCCCGCTCCTACTATCGCGATGACGTGGACTTCATCGGCCCTGACAACACCCACGCCGCCAAGCAGGCCACCACCTATCTTATCGAGCAGGGCCACCGCCATATCGCCTACGTCGGCGGGCGGGCCGACTCCCTCACCCGCGCCGAGCGGATCGGCGGCTACTGCGCCAGCCTGCTGCAATATGGCCTCCCCTTCAAACCGGAGTGGGTACTGGAGTGCGAGCGCACCCAGCGCAGCGCCGCCGACACCATCGCCCAGCTGCTGCACCAGCACCCCAAGGTGACCGCCGTGCTCTGCCACTACCCCGAGGTGGCGCTCGGCGCCATCTATGGCGTCGAGGCGAGCGGCCGCACCGTGGGCAAGGACAACTACATCGGCCAGCAGGTGGCCCTGCTCGGCTTTGACGATGTGGCGGAGGCCGAACTCACCTCCCCCGCCCTCACCTTCGTCAGCTCACCGGCCCGCGAAATCGGCCGTCAGGCGGCAAGGCGACTGCTGACCCGGATGCAGCAACCCGAGCTCGCCCCCAACCGCCATATCATCACCCCCAATCTGCAAAAACGGGAGTCGGCCTGAACTGGCTGGACTGCCCGAGCTCGCCCCACCCGCCATATCATCACCGCTCACCAGCAAACCGCAGAAGCGGGCATCGGCCTGAGCTGGCTGGGCAAGCCTGTAGCAGCGCAAACGTGAGCCTGCTCACTGCGCTGGCAAGGAGAGATTGAGAGCCAAGTGAAGAGGAATATGATGGGCGCCTGCCTCACTTCACGAGCCCCTTTATGAGCAACCCGCACGACCAGAACCCGCCGAGTGAAATCCATCGCTGTGACAAATGCAGGGAGCGTACCCGCCATATCGTGGTGCTGGTCGCCCGCGATCACAGCCAGGACATCATGCCCAAGGATCCGCGCAAAGCCTTCTGGCAAGCCTTTACTTCCAGCAGCATCACCAACTGGGCGTTTGGTGAAACACTGGCCTACCAGACCACCCATGTAAAACATCTAATTTGCGAGCGCTGCGGGGAGAAGTTTCTGGAGTATTGAGTGGCGGTAGCACCCGGCAAGAGGTGACGCTCAGCTTGCGGTCGCCGCGCCAAGCGGTCAGATAACACCCGCTTAGTGAGCAATTTATTGATCTCTGGCAGGTTTTTGCCCGACTGCGGTTTTACCCTGCCTCTCTCTCGATTAATATGCCCCACTTGGCAACCACTCTTGCAGAGATAACCCTGTGCAGCCGTTTCGCCATCCATCACATCGTCGGATAACCGCAGCAGACTGGAGGCTGTAATCCACGTGCGATAGCGTGGTGTTTGTAGGTTGGCGCAGAGCGAAACTCAACAAGCGAGATATTGATAGTCATTTGATGATCATTTTGTTAACCCTGTTAATTCAATGATGTCATTGACTGAATAAAACTTTTTTGTGCTAACCACATTTATTTCCAGCATTGATTTTTCGGGCTTATCTAAATCATCAGAATAAATAGTTACATCAATTGATATTTTACAGGTCTTTGGCACTTTCAGACATACATATTCGTCACATTTAATTGACTCATGGGCTTGCACCTTCCCGAATTTAATTATCACTTGGTATCCAAAGTGAGTTTTAATTATTTTCAAATCATCTTGTATAATTTTATTGTGTATATCAGCGAAATCCACACCATTAAATTCAATATCTTTTTTGGGAGCTTTTGGTATGTCTTGTAGATGAAAAACATTGCTGTTTTCAGGTAATCCATGCAGGTCCAACAAAACTTTTACATCTCTGGCAACCGAGTTGCCACTGTTTTCAACTCCAAACATAACTCCAAGCATTTGTTTTGTTTTTTGCAAATACTCGGCGTATTCATAATAGTAATCTTGATTTTTAAAGTTTAAAAAAGACTGATGAGTATATAACCCGCCCAAGTTGGAATGATTACTTACACCATATAAAGGAAAGTCATCTTTTTCAGGAATAATCAGATTCTCTCTTTCAAAACTTTTTTCATCCGACTTTATTTCATTGTGTTCACCACTGGCCATGAACACGTTTAATATTGGCGACTTCTTAGGTTCGATATTATGGTTTGCCCCCATTTGAGCAATCTCTTCTGGCAATGCGACCGCAGTAGATGAGCCTCTTCTCAAATAAACTGTATTGGCTTTAAGACTGGCAAAATCCTTCTTAAGATAAAATGGTCTATCTTGTACTGGAATAGAAATAACACCAACCTTTTTCCCTTCTACGTCAACTGTGGCGTAAGAGAAACGAATTGGTTTGTTGACTTTATATTGTATGAATTCTTGTATCTGAGCATCATCAAGATGTTCAGTTATCCCTTCAACTACAGCCTTATCTCCCTTGACCTCTCGAACTCCTATCAATATATAAGCATCGGAACGTCTCCAAGAATTTGAAAATGCGATTATATCTTTTAATAACTCAGCTTTTTCATGATCGCTTGCTTTTATAAATCTATATTGTTCAGACTTAAAATCGAGAGTAGTACTTTCTTCTTCATAAAGCAGTGTGTTTATTAGATCTTCATTGCTCATAGATGACAACCCCATAGTTTAACTATGCATACAGGTTACCCGCAGCAGCGATTCCGGTCACGCATTGTGAATGCGTGACCGCTCACATTACCAGTTATTCCCTATGAATTATCGGCATAGGTGGGAAACCAACTTGGGCCTGTTGCAGTCACACGTGGGTATCGGGGTGTTTCAGGACTTCTTGGTCTCATGTGAAGGGAGATATGTTCGCTCTACTTGGTCATGGCGCAGGATGATAGTACCAGTCTTGTTCCAATAGGCACAGTGAGTCGCATTGCAGACGACGCGTAGATACGGTGGTTCAATCAGCAGTTTTGAGGTGTTCTGAGTTTTTGGCGTTGACTGTTGATAAAGATCATTCTGATCCTTTTCTGCATCTGATAAGCCGCGTTTCATTGAAAGTACCCCCAAGAAAATGACCAACATGAGTTGTATTAACAACACAGTAAATCGTGCGTAAAGAGCGGCACTTTTATCGACCAATTGAGTGGTTACCTTGGCTTTGGCCAAGGTTTCTTTTTGCTTTTTTTGTGAGTTGGTGTTCTTTAGTTTTTTGAAGAATATAGTCAGTTTTTCTCTAGCCCTTCGAGCAAAAACTAGAAATGTTAGTAGGAGGAAAAAAATAACAAAGAAAGCTAGGGCATAGTCTAAATGTGATAAAGACATGCTGATCAAGGAGAATCCCCCCTGGAGCATTGTGAGGTCTGTTGCTAATGGATATTCATCAGGTCCCAATCGAAATGCACTCAGATACCCAATGTGATAGAACATACCAATCAAATAGATTACTGCATAAATGATAGGTAAAAACAGCAATGCATCTTGCCAGAACCTCAACGCTGAGTTAACGAGGTCTGTGGGGCTCTGGCTGGTTATAGATCGATGAATGTGCTTCTGGATTCTTTGTCTTAGCTCGGCTTGCCTATCCATTTGTCTTTTTCCATGACAATTGATATCGCAGAGTATCGTATAAGTCTCAGTCTCGATGAACAAGCCTCACTTGATGAGGTGGATCAGCAGCCCGTAGTCCGTAGGTTCGAATAGCGGAGCGTATTCGGACGTTCGCATTATCACCTCTATCTTTTCAGCCATCCCCTCTCTTACCACCCAGCCTGTACAAACAAGCGGTGCAATTCACTTTGTTCATTGCACCCTACGGTGCCCTCATGGCTGTGGTTTCATTCGCCCGTTGTGGTGAGCTGTCTGGCACCGATGGTGCAACTCATTTATCCAGCTTGTTCTGCTTACGCCTCCCCTGCGCCCCCTCTCGCTTCCCGCCAGCGGGGCCATTTCTGTGCGTTGGCTCACATCCAGCAGCCGTTTTTTACCTCACAAATTTATAGAAAGAGTGCTCCTATTCACTGAGTAAAAACTCACCTCACGGCCAAGGAGCGGAACCGCTGACAAACACAACCAATTGATTTTAATCATCAATAAAAATATGAGCGATTCAATTCGCTCCCGTTCCAGCAGCTGTTCAGCTTTGCGATCAGGGTCACACTCAAGGTGATAGCGCACAAAAATCCAGTTATTCGCACATTTGTCCGATAGGGTGACCTCTGCCCCGGCGCGATAATAGTCGGGTCAATTTTGTCCGCATGCCGGCCTGCAAGGGCGGCATGCCAACAGGCTCCGGCAACGGAGCGGGGAGAGCGCCATGATAACCACCTTGATCAATGAACATCTGATCAATCTCGATTTGAAAGCGACACGCAAGGAGGAGGTCTTCACCGAGATGGCCCGCCTGCTGGTCGCGCAAGGCAAGGTCAGCGACGAGCAGCAGTTCGTCAAGGATCTGTGGGCCCGTGAAGAGCTGGACAACACCGGCTTTGAAGAGGGTGTTGCTCTGCCCCACGCCAAGAGTGCGGCGGTCAGCACCCCGGCAGTCGCCATCGGCATCAGCCGCAACGGCATCGACTACGGCGCCGAAGATGGCAAGCCGTCCAAGCTGTTCTTCATGATTGCCTCCCCTGCCGGTGGCGCCAACCACCATATCGAGGTGCTGGCCGAGCTTTCCGCCAAGCTGATTGAAGAGGGCTTTATCGATGCCCTGCTGGCAGCCAAAACCCCGGCCGATGCGCTGGCACTGCTGCTGGCCAAGAAAGAGGAAGCGGCTGCCGCTCCTGCGGCCAACAAGGGGCTGATCATCGGTGTCACCGGCTGCCCGGCCGGTATCGCCCACACCTATCTGGCGGCCGAGTCGCTGGAGCGCGCCGCCAAGGAGCTGGGTTATGAGGTGAAGGTGGAGACCAACGGCTCCATCGGCGTCAAGAACAGCCCGACTGCGGACGAGATCGCCCGCGCCACCGCCATCGTGGTGGCCTGTGACAAGCAGGTGGACATGGCCCGCTTTGCCGGCAAACCCCTCATCAAGACCGGCGTAAAAGCCCCCATCAAGGATGGCAAGGGTCTGATTGAGCAGGCGCTGAAAGCCCCCGCCTATGTGGCGGACAAGGATGAGAAGAAGGGTGACGAGAAGCGCGCCAGCGGCGGCAGCTCGGATCTCTACCGCTACCTGATGAACGGCGTATCGCACATGATCCCGTTCGTAGTGACCGGTGGTCTGCTTATCGCCCTGTCACTGGCCATCGGCGGCAACCCGACCCCGAGCGGCATGCAGATCCCGGAAGGGAGCATGTGGAACCAGATCCTCAACGTGGGCGTGGCCGCCTTCACCCTGATGATCCCCATTCTGGCGGGCTATATCGCCTACGCCATCGGTGACCGTCCGGCTCTGGCCCCGGGCTTTATCGGCGGCTGGATCGCCAACAACGGCAGCTTCTACGGCGCTGATGCCGGTACCGGCTTTATCGGTGCCATCATTGCAGGCCTGTTGGTCGGCTATCTGGTGCGCTGGATTGCCACCCGTCAGTACCACAAGATGGTGCAACCGCTGGTACCGATCCTGATCGCCCCCATCGTCGGTTCCCTGTTTATCGCTGCGGTCTTTATCTTCATCATCGGCGCCCCGATTGCCGACATGATGACCGGCCTCAACGCCATGCTGCTCTCCATGAGCGGTGGCAGTCTGGTGCTGCTGGGTATCGTGCTGGGTGGTATGGCGGGCTTTGATATGGGTGGCCCGGTCAACAAGGTGGCCTTCCTCTTCTCCGTCGGCATGATCGCCTCCGGTCAGACCCAGTTTATGGGTGCCATGGCTTGCGCCATCCCGGCTGCGCCTCTTGGCATGTCGCTGGCTACCGTGCTCGGTCGCAAGCTCGGCATCTTTGACGAGTCTGAAATCGAAGCGGGCAAAGCCGCTGGCGCAATGGGTCTGGTGGGTATCTCCGAAGGTGCGATTCCGTTCGCCGCCCGTGACCCGCTCGCCGTCATTCCGGCCAACGTGCTGGGCAGCATGACCGCAGCCGTGATGGCCTTCCTGTTCGGCATCACCAACAGCGTTGCCCACGGTGGCCCCATCGTGGCCCTGCTGGGTGCCGTCAACAAGCCGCTGCTGGCTCTGCTCTGCATGATCTGCGGTGCCATCGTCACCGGCGTGGTCGCGGTTGCCCTGAAAAAGCTGCGGGTAAAAAAGAGTGACGAGGTGACCCTGGCCAAGGCGGCCTGAGTTCCTCCTCCCCGAGCTGTTCACGCTCGCGAACCATAGCAATGAGGCCACCCCGGGGTGGCCTCTGCTTTTCCTTGTCGTTTTCCTTGTCGGCCTCAGCACCCTCTCTTGCCACGCCAAAGCAGCGCTTCGTTTGCCGCGCTATTCCCTCTCCCCCCGCCCCGATACCGGCGGAAATATCGCCAATCCTGGGTCAGCTCTGTGATTGCTCTCACGCTTTGCCCGCGAAATTGCAAAAACTAGGAAATTTTCCTAATTGCCCTAGGGATGGCTCTCAAGCCATTTTTTCCGCCCCTGATTAGAGTCACCCCACCTGATGTCGTGACCCGCACCACGACGGGCAACATGCCCCGTCCTTCGGCAGCGGGCCCGGGTTTACACGGGCAGAAGCAGGCCAGCCGGCTCCCCTTTTGCCCCCTTTCCGTGGCGTGACCTCCCATAACTGCACAACAACGCAAGGGGCGCGGCGGAATAGCGTCTATCTCGCAGAGGATGAACGAAAATGTTGAAATTTCTTGAACAGGTCCGGGTCCCCACCCTCGACCTGCCGGTAGAAGCCCGGCGCAAACTCTGGTTCAAGCCGTTTATGCAATCCTATCTGGTTGTATTTATTGGCTATCTGACCATGTATCTGATCCGCAAGAACTTCAACATTGCGCAGAATGACATGATCCAGTCCTACGGTCTCTCCATGACCGAGCTCGGCATGATCGGCCTTGGCTTCTCCATCACCTACGGGGTGGGCAAGACCATCGTCTCCTACTATGCCGACGGCAAGAACACCAAGCAGTTCCTGCCGCTGATGCTGATCCTCTCCGCTCTGTGCATGCTGGGCTTCAGTGCCAGCATGGGCGGCACCGGCTTCAGCCTCTACTTCATGATCTTCTTCTACGCCCTGAGCGGTTTCTTCCAGAGCTGTGGCGGCTCCTGCAGCTACTCCACCATCACCAAGTGGACTCCCCGCAACAAGCGCGGCACCTATCTGGGCATGTGGAACCTCTCCCACAACGTGGGCGGTGCCGGTGCGGCCGGTGTGGCACTGTTCGGTGCCAACTACCTGTTTGATGGTCACGTGCTCGGCATGTTCATCTTCCCCTCCATCATTGCGCTGATCGTCGGTTTTATCGGCCTGCGCTTTGGTAGCGATTCGCCGGAAGCCTATGGCCTTGGCAAAGTGGAAGAGCTGTTTGACGAAGTGGCGAGCGAAGAGGATATCGCCACCGAGGAGCAGAAGCTGACCAAGTGGCAGATCTTCGTGAAGTACGTGCTGCTCAACAAGGTGATCTGGCTGCTCTGCTTTGCCAACATCTTCCTCTACGTGGTGCGTATCGGTATCGACCAGTGGTCTACCGTCTATGCCCACCAGGAGCTGGGCTTCTCCAAAGACGTGGCCATTCAGGGCTTTACCTTCTTTGAAGTGGGCGCTCTGGTCGGCACCCTGATGTGGGGCTACCTCTCCGATCTGGCCAACGGCCGTCGTGGTCTGGTTGCCTGCGTGGCACTGGCGCTCATCATCGCCACTCTGGGTCTCTACCAACATGCCACCACCCAGTTCATGTTCCTGGGCTCCCTGTTCACCCTGGGCTTCCTGGTGTTCGGTCCGCAACTGCTGATCGGCGTCGCCGCCGTGGGCTTCGTACCCAAGCAGGGCATCAGCGTGGCAGATGGCGTCAAGGGCACCTTCGCTTATCTGATTGGTGACAGCTTCGCCAAACTGGGTCTGGGCATGATTGCCGATGGTACCCCCATCTTCGGCCTGACCGGCTGGACCGGCACCTTCGCGGCGCTGGACATGGCAGCAGCCGCCTGTCTGGTACTGATGGCCTGCGTGGCGATTGCCGAAGAGCGCAAGATCCGCCGCATCAAGCGCGAGCTGAAAGCCGCCGAACTGGCGACCCAGACCGCCTGATAGTCATCACAACAGACGCAGATTGTTCAGGGCTACCCACACGGGTAGCCCTTTTTGTTTAGCCAAACTAAATACTCAAGTGGCCCTTTTGCGCCATTTTTACGGCCCAAAGCCCTATCGAGATCCCACTTTTGGCCGGGGCTTTTGGCAAAAAATCCCCGCCGGCGTTATCTTGTTGGCCCCCCGTTTCGCACAGTTCAGAGCCAATGAAGATCATTGCCGTCACCGCCTGCCCGACCGGCATCGCCCACACCTATATGGCAGCCGAAGCGCTGCAAAAAGCCGCCGCCGCCCTCGGCCTCAAGATCAAGGTCGAAACCCAGGGCGCCATGGGGATGGAGAACTCCCTCACCGCCCGCGACATCGCCAGCGCCGATCTGGTGCTGATCGCCTCCGACATCGATATCGAGCAGAAGGAACGTTTCCTCGGCTGCCATATCCATCGGGTGAGCCTCGAAACCGTACTGCTCGATGCGCAGGCGGTGCTGAGATCACTGCCCCGGCCCAGCTGATGCTAAGCCGCGAGATCACCTTCTACTGCCATCAGGGGATGAGCATTGCCCGCACCAAGCAGCTGAGCCGGCTGGCGGGGATGTTCAAATCCTGCATTCGCTGCGCCAACCTCACCCGGCGCCAGACGGTTATCGCCAGCAACCAGCTCTCCCTGCTCACCCTCGCCACCCAGCCCGGCGATCTCTGCCAGTTGCAGATCGAGGGCAACGACGCCGAGCTGGCCCATATGGCCTTCACCTGCTGGTGCGGCGAGCTGGGTCAGCCGCTGGTGCGCCCCGCCAGCGCCGCGCTGGCCGAGCTGCGTCTGGCGAGCGCCCTGCCCGACTACCACTTCGCCCTGCGCCAGCTGGCTCACAGTCCCGCCCCCCTGACCAAGAGCGAGGCGCTCGAACACCTGATCGACCTGCTGCCCGCCGAACTGGTCGGCAACAGAGCCGCGCTGGAGGAGGCGATCAGTCGGCGCGAGCAGATCGCCGCCACCATCATCTGCCCCGGCCTTGCCATGCCTCACGTGCTTTGCGAGGGGATAAGCCAGCCGGCCCTGAGCCTGCTCAGCAGCCCGGCCCCCATCGAGTGGGGCTCGCAGCTCGGGCCGGTGCAGACCATCATCCTGCTGGCAGTGCCGACCGGCTGCGGGCGCGACACCCTGCTCCCCCTCACCCGGCTGGCCCGCGCCCTGATGGACGAAGTGATAAGCGGCGCCCTGCTGCAAGCAAGCTCGGCCCCCGCCAGACAAGCCATCGTGATTGAAAACCTGCTCGGTTGACTCCCGGCCGAAGCCGCCAATTTTCCCGGGATCTCTTTACCTACTCCTCCCATTCATCCTGCCGTCAGCCCCCTGTGGTACACTCGCTGCCATTCCCACTTGCCAATCCGCTATCCGATGAAATCTGCCCGCTCCCGACTCTCGCTGCCAAACCGTCCCGCCCGCGATGGCGCCACCCGCTCTGCTGCCCGACCAGCCGAACCCCGCCACGTTGCGGCGCGCAAGCCGGAGCTGGCCCCCGAGGATCGCAAGCTGCTGCTGTTGAACAAGCCCTACATGGTGCTCTGCCAGTTCACCGACGAGGCGGGTCGCGAGACTCTCAAGGATTACATCAAAGAGCCCGGCATCTACGCCGCAGGCCGGCTTGACCGCGACAGCGAGGGGCTGTTGCTGCTCACCAACGATGGCAAGCTACAGGCGCGCCTCACCCAGCCGGGGGAGAAGACCCCCAAGACCTACTGGGTGCAGGTGGAAGGTATTCCGAGCGAGGAGCAACTGGCCACCCTGCGCGCCGGTGTGGAGCTCAACGACGGCATGACCCTGCCCGCCGGGGCGCGCATCATGGATGAGCCTGTGGTGTGGCCGCGCAATCCACCCATTCGCGAGCGCAAGGAGATCCCCACCTGCTGGCTGGAGATCAAGATAGTGGAGGGGCGCAACCGGCAGGTGCGGCGGATGACCGCCCATATCGGCCACCCCACCCTACGCCTTATCCGCTACGCCATCGGTGACTGGACGTTAGATGGTCTGGCACCCGGCGAGAGCCGCGCCCTGCCCGCTCCCGAACTGGCGCCCGCCCCGCGCAGGACACAGACCCCAAGCAAACCGCGCGACCAAGGCACGGGCAGCAGCAATCAGCGCAACGCCCAATCGACCCGACGCCCGCATGGTCAGGGCCAAGGGCGCGACAGTCGCGACACGAGCCCGCGCCCGGCCAATCGCAGCGCCGGCCGTGGCACCGCGCGCCGACCGGCCCGCAGCAAACCCTCGGAATAACGTGCAGCCTGCTGGCAATCGAATTGTAAAGAACAGCGCTGAATCGAGCCCCTGCTTCGGCCGGGGCCAAACCGGTAACGAGACAAGGAGTCCTTATGAGCGATAACCTTCCTGCATCGCAGGAGAAAACGCCGCACGAGCGCATGCAGGCCAGATTGACGGTCGCAGCGCTGGTTCAGTGGCAGGGCCGCTTTCTGGTGGTGGAAGAGGAGATAAAAGGCCAGCGCCGCTTCAACCAGCCCGCCGGCCATGTGGAGGCCGGCGAAGATCTGCTCACCGCAGCCTGCCGCGAGCTGAAAGAGGAGACGGGGCTGACCGCCACGCCTACCGCCTGGCTTGGCACCTATCTCTACAAACCGGCCGACAGCGAGGCCACCTATGTGCGCACCGCCATCATCTTCGACCTTGAAAAAGCGCCGGGTCAGCACCATCCAGAGGATCCTGACGGCGATATCCTCGCCTGCCACTGGCTCACCCTGGAGGAGATCGCCGAGTGCAAAGCGGCCCTGAGAAGCCCGCTGGTGTGGCAGTGCATCGAGGATTATCTGGCGGGCACCCGCCTGCCGCTCTCGGCGCTCAAGGCCTTTATCCAGAGCTAGGGGCAGAGCAGGCATCCGCTGGCAATCGCCACAAGAAAAACGATTTCCTGCCGCAAGGTTCCTGATGGGGACAGTGGCATGGAGATGTGACCGGGGGCGCAAAACTCTGGTAGAATACGCCCCGTTTAAACGAACTGGTAACTTCGACTAATGACAGACAACAGCCAAATCAAGGTGATCGTCGGCATGTCCGGCGGCGTGGATTCTTCCGTCTCGGCCTACCTGCTCCAGCAGCAGGGCTATCAGGTCGAAGGCTTGTTCATGAAGAACTGGGAAGAAGACGACACGGACGAGTACTGCTCTGCCGCCCAGGATTTGGCTGATGCCAAGGCCGTCTGCGACAAGCTGGGGATGAAACTCCACACCATCAACTTCGCGGCCGAGTACTGGGACAATGTGTTCGAGCACTTCCTCGAAGAGTACAAGGCTGGCCGCACGCCGAACCCGGATATCCTGTGCAACAAGGAGATCAAGTTCAAGGCGTTCCTCGAATTTGCCGCCGAAGAGCTGGGTGCCACCTACATCGCCACCGGCCACTATGTGCGCCGTGACGACAGCACCGGCCGCCCGCGCCTGCTGCGCGGTCTCGATACCAACAAGGATCAGAGCTACTTCCTCTATACCCTGAGCGAGAAGCAAGTGGGTCAGAGCCTGTTCCCGGTTGGCGATCTGGAAAAGCCGGAGGTGCGCCGCATCGCCGAGCAGCTGGATCTCATCACCGCCAAGAAGAAAGACTCCACCGGTATCTGCTTTATCGGCGAGCGCAAGTTCAAGGACTTCCTGGCCAAGTTCCTGCCCGCCCAGCCCGGTAAGATCGAGACCGTGGATGGCAAGGTGATCGGCGAGCATCAGGGTCTGATGTATCACACCCTGGGCCAGCGCAAGGGGCTCGGTATCGGTGGTCGCAAAGATGCCACCGAAGAGGCCTGGTATGTGGTCGACAAAGAGGTCGAACGCAACGTGCTGGTGGTGGCGCAGGGCGAACATCCCCGCCTCTACTCCGATGGTTTGATTGCCAGCCAGCTGCACTGGGTGGATCGCACCCCCATTCGCGAGCCGCGTCGCTGCACCGTCAAGACCCGCTACCGCCAGCAGGATATCCCCTGCCTGATCCAGCCCATCGACGACGAGACCATCCGGGTCATCTTCGACGAGAAGCAGGCTGCGGTAACCCCGGGCCAATCCGCCGTTTTCTACGACGGGGAAGTGTGTCTGGGCGGCGGCATCATCGAACAGCGTTTCAGCCATCCGGTTTGAGCCAATAGCAGAAGGCAGCATACGTGAGCGATAAATTCCAAGACAGAACCATGGCCTTTGCCGGCATCTGCCAGGCGGCCGCGCTGGTCCAGAAGGTGGCCCGCGACGGCAGCTGTGACGAGGCCGCCCTGCGCGAGAGCCTCTCCAGCATTCTGGTAACCAACCCGAGCCACCCGCTCGAGGTGTTCAACAACACCCATCTGGCCATTCGCGACGGCTACCGTGCGCTGGTCGAGCAGCTGGGTGCCGACGGCAGCCAGAAGAATGCCGAGCTGACCCGCTACGTGGTGAGCCTGATTGCGCTGGAGCGCAAGCTGGCCAAGCGCAAAGACATTCTCAACATGCTGGGTGAGCGGATCAGCCAGATCGGTCGCCAGCAACAGCACTTCGATCTGCTCGACGAGCAGATCCTGGCCAACATGGCGAGCATCTACAGCGATCTTATCAGCCCCATCGGGCCGCGCATTCAGGTGGCCGGCACCCCGCTGTTCCTGCAGCAGCCGCTGGTGCAGCACAAGGTGCGCGCCCTGCTGCTGGCAGGCATCCGCGCCGTGGTGCTGTGGCGCCAGCTCGGTGGCAGCCGCACCCAGATCATCTTCGCTCGCAAGAAGATGGTGGAACTGGCCAAGCGTTACTAATCATTGGCTTGCGCGCAGGGAGAGGGAGACAAGGTGAACAGCCGCACATCAGCCTTGATAGACCCCGACCGGCGCGCAAGTGAATACGGATCCCCCACACCAATCATCAGGAGTTCACCCCATGGAGCTGTCCGCGCTGACTGCTGTTTCCCCGATTGACGGTCGTTATGGCGACAAGGCCGATGCCCTGCGCCCTATCTTCTCCGAATTCGGCCTGCTGCGTTTTCGCGTTGAAGTCGAGGTTCGCTGGTTGCAGAAACTGGCCAGCCACGCCGGGATCCCGGAAGTCCCTGCCCTGAGCGCGGCCGCCAACGCCCTGCTCGACGGCATCGTCAGCAACTTCAACGAGAGCGACGCCGCCCGCATCAAACAGATCGAGCGCACCACCAACCATGATGTGAAAGCGGTGGAGTACTTCCTCAAAGAGAAAGTCGAAGTGAACCCGGAGCTGGCGGCTGTCAGCGAGTTCATCCACTTCGCCTGCACCTCGGAAGACATCAACAACAACTCCCACGGTCTGATGCTGAAAACCGCCCGCGAAGAGGTCATCAAGCCTTATTGCGAGAAGCTGATCGGCGAGATCAAGCGTCTGGCCCACGAGTACCGTGACATGCCGCTGCTCTCCCGCACCCACGGCCAGCCGGCGACCCCGAGCACCATGGGCAAGGAGATGGCCAACGTCGCCTACCGTCTGGAGCGCCAGTACAAGCAGATCATGGCGGTGGAGATCCTCGGCAAGATCAACGGTGCGGTCGGCAACTACAACGCCCACATCAGCGCCTATCCGGAAGTGGACTGGCACCAGTTCTCCGAGGAGTTCGTTACCTCCCTGGGTCTGACCTGGAACCCCTACACCACCCAGATCGAACCGCACGACTATATCGCCGAGCTGTTCGATGCCATGGCCCGCTTCAACACCATCCTGATCGACTTCGACCGCGATGTGTGGGGTTACATCTCCCTGGGCCACTTCAAGCAGCGCACCATCGCCGGTGAAATCGGCTCCTCCACCATGCCGCACAAGGTCAACCCCATCGACTTCGAGAACTCTGAAGGCAATCTGGGTCTGGCCAACGCCGTGTTCCAGCATCTGGCGAGCAAGCTGCCCATCTCCCGCTGGCAGCGGGATCTGACCGACTCGACCGTGCTGCGCAATCTGGGCGTTGCCATCGGCTATTCCCTTATCGCCTATCAGTCCACCCTCAAGGGTATCTCCAAGCTGGAAGCCAACGACGCCGCCATGGCCGCCGATCTGGATGCCAACTGGGAAGTGCTGGCCGAGCCTATCCAGACCGTGATGCGCCGCTACGGCATCGAGAAGCCCTACGAGAAGCTCAAGGAGCTGACCCGTGGACGCCGCGTCGATGCCGAAGGGATGCGTACCTTTATCGACACCCTGGAGTTGCCGGAAGCGGTCAAGGTTGAGCTGAAAAAGCTGACCCCGGCCAACTACATCGGCGACGCCCAGCGTCTGGTTGATCTGCTGAAATAAGCGGATAAATGACACTACCGGGGCCCTGTGCATGATCTGCAACAGGGCCCCGGTTATTTTATGTGGCACCCTATACACGGTTTGCAAGAGGGCTTGCCCGAGGCCGGCAGCCGCCTCTGGCAAGACCTCTCCTGACCTTTGTCGAACCCTTTGACGAGAAGATCTATGTACGAACTCAATCTGGATATCGCTCACTTCCTCGAGCACTACTGGCAGAAGCGCCCGCTCCTTATCAAGGGCGGCTTCAAAGACTTTCAGGATCCCATCAGCCCGGACGAGCTGGCGGGTCTGGCCATGGAAGAGGTGGTAGAGTCCCGTCTGGTCACCCGTTTCGACGGCAAGTGGGATGCGGCCCACGGCCCCTTCGAATCCTACGACCATCTGGGCGAAGAGAACTGGACCATTCTGGTACAGGCCTGCAACCACTGGGCCCCCGAGGTGAACGAGCTGGCGGTACCGTTCCAGTTCATTCCGGGCTGGCGCTTTGACGATGTGATGGTGAGCTTCTCCACCCCTCACGCAGGTGTCGGCCCCCACATCGACAACTACGACGTGTTCATCACCCAGGGTATCGGCAAGCGTCACTGGCGGGTTGGCGATGCCAAGCCGCTCAACGAGTTTGCCGCCCATGCCGCCCTGCTGCACTGCGAGCCGTTCGAGGCGATCATCGACGTCATCATGGAGCCGGGTGACATCCTCT
This sequence comes from Aeromonas sp. SCS5, assembly GCF_001887375.1. Classification (NCBI taxonomy): domain Bacteria; kingdom Pseudomonadati; phylum Pseudomonadota; class Gammaproteobacteria; order Aeromonadales; family Aeromonadaceae; genus Aeromonas; species Aeromonas sp. SCS5. Next base: position 105,989 of record NZ_LFCS01000003.1, on the reverse strand, counting down.
ACATTCCGCCCGGATTCCCCCACGAAGGCTACGCCATCGAGCCCTCCATGAACTTCTCGGTGGGCTTCCGCGCGCCGGATGCCAAGGCGCTTATCTCCTCCTTTGCCGATCACCTGATCGACAACGAGGTGCGCACCGAGCGTTACGGCGATGCCGATCTCAAACCCAGTGCCCGTCACGGCGAGATCCAGCCCCACGAGCTGCACCGTCTGCGCGAGCTGATGCAACAGGCCCTCGATGACGAGACCCTGTTCAAGGAGTGGTTCGGCACCATGATCTCCGAAGCCAAGCACGATCTGGACGTCAATCCGGTCGAGCCGGACTACAGCGCCGAGGAGGTAGCAGACCTGCTGACCCAGGGCGAGCCTGCCATCAAGGTGCCGGGCCTGCGCAGCGTCTGGTTCAGCGGCGAGAGCCAGCAGTGCTATATCGATGGCGAAGCCTGGACCCTGCAGAGCGAAGATGCGGCAGCCATTTCGCTGTTGTGCGACAAGGACATCATCACTCAGGCCGATATGGTGGAGCTGGCCGATCAGGCCGGTTTCCTGCAACTGCTGACCCGACTGGTCAACCGCGGGTACTGGTTCTTCAACTGATCCGACAACCGTCGCGCAGAGATAAAAAAGGAGGGGTATCCCTCCTTTTTCTGTTTAATGCAGCGCACATCATTTATGAAAAAGAAAGAGCACCAGCATAGTCGCGAGCAGGGCTCCAACCAGGATCAGGGTCGTGGATGAGAAATGCCTCTGACCATCCCCCGCTTTCCAATTTGCATATATCGTTGCCAACACATCACTGACCACCACAATCCCTGCCGTCAGTACAATAAAGCTCGCCATGCTCAAACTTTGTCCCGGAATAGCCAAAGTCAGCCATGAAATGATCACCCAGTGAATGCAGTAAATCGGGGTAACATTTTTACTCCAGCGACCCGCGATATCCTTGATAAAACCAGGTACATAACGTACCAGATAACTCAATATAGCGAGTTCAAATATGACACCACCAGTAAAAGTGATATTATCCGTCAAGATATGATGGTAATAACCAGTCTCAAGATTCATACCTGTTGGAATAGAGAACAAAAAATTGAAAAGGTATATACCGAAGAAAAATACGACTGCCGCAACAACCCCCGATATCAGATAAAACTTTCTTTTATCAGTGCAGCGGATCAGATAATCGCCAAAAATATATCCGGCGATGGGGTAAAATGCCCACGTCAGGAATGGGAAATATGAACTTTCATTACTTCCCCAAAAAAGTCCAGCCAGAGAAGATACGGGCAGAGTCTGGGTTTGCACTGGCAATAGCAAGATATTTATCAAGGCAAACACCAATCCGGTGATACCGATAGCAATCTTGTTAAACTTGAAGAAATTGAAGCCAGCAAACATAATCATTGCCAACCCTGAAAATTGCAGGATATCCACGATCATCAGCTCATTGAATCCCTTGTAGAGATAGCTGATGTCTGCGCTATTGAATCCCATAATTACGTTTGGGATGAATCCACGTACAAAACTGAGCAGGTAGGCTGTACATAGCAGAGCAAGACCACGCCAGGCCATTGATGCCGGTTGATTCTTCCTGGAATAATTTATGCCGATACCAAGCAGAAACATGAACATAGGGGCTGCAGGAATATCCCCATTAAAATCATTTATATCAGCCAGTAGTGTGTCCCATACTCCTGAATTGGCAAAAACCAATTGTACATGGATGATAATCATAAATAGCACGGCTAAGCCTCTGGCTATATCTAGCTCGGGTTGCCGACCACTGTTTACTTTATCCGGAGAAAACATATCTCACCTGCCTTTAATTTATATCGCTGGTTACGGCATAGCCATGCAACAATATGGCATTGCTAACAATGCCATAACGTATCACCTCAAACTTATAGAGAAACTCGTCTTATATGGTCATTCCACCATAAACGTCATAAACATATCAAAGAACACACCAAAAAAGGCGATACTGATACCAAATATAAAAAGATAGAGAGTGTGTCTATAATAAGTCAGAGCATCATCATCCTGACGGACACTTAATATTCTGAACAATACAAAGATCATGCTCACTGTGCCAGAGAACACACACATGCCGATCAAATATGCCTGCCACGCAGAGCCAACATGTTCGACGTCACCACGCACCCATGTCGCCATATAATTGAGCAAAAAGCCCAAGATAATACCGTTGGCAGTTACCATTGGTGCTCGTAGATTGGTTATTTTATCATCTTTCATTTACTCCCCCTGAAACCGGAATTATATTCACATCACCATACTATCATCAGCGCTTATGAAATATAGATCCCGGTTGGTTACATGGCAAGAAGGAGCAATACCATGCAAGGTATTACTCCATCTCCAGATTTATATCTCCGTCTGCAGTTAAATTATTGTGTCAGTCGTGATCTGCCTCAAGGATTTTTTCTGCCGCATAGTAACCAGATTGCACTGCTGCCTCAAAAGTCGGGTAGATCATATAGTCGCCCGCCAACACTATCGAGTCATCATTACTGTTATTCAGTTTGAGCAATCTGTCATATGCCCCCAATGACATCACTGGATAGCCATATGGGAATCGCTCAATATCGTAACCTGTAATTTTTTTACTTGCTGCGGAAAATATTTTATCCAAATCACGATAGACATTCTTCAGCAACTCATGATCGCTCATGGTCAAAATTGACTGATCATGACTGGTCTTGGGAGCGATGTAGACAGAAATGATATTGGCTCGATCTTTTTTCTGCTGATCGTAAAACCGTTCAACCCAGGTAGCATCATAAACATCAGTGAAGAAGTAACTGTCTGGCACGGCCAAATCAAACGCCTTGTCAAATATCGGCGTATCAGAGAATAGTGCGACCGTAACATAAGGAGCGTAAGTTATCCCCTTCATGATCTCTTTACGCTCTGACGACAAAACAGCATCAGCGATCTTCAGAGTCACCGGAGCCGGGGTCGCAATGACAACTCTCCTGGCCAGAATAGTGGCTTGCTTGCCCCCTTTTTGGGTGTATACCACTGCATAATTTTCACCTTGTCTGGTAATACCGGTGACTGTACTCCCGGCTCTGAGCTTGCCATTCAACGCATGCCCCAACTTGTCAGTCAGCTCGGAGATACCCTTGGTAAAGGTGTAAGAGTTGGAACTCTCTTTTTTCGCCTCTGCATACTGCTCCGCAGCACTGCCAGGTTCATCATCCAGCACATAACCATGTTCGTCATCGTCATAATCAAATGCGACCTCGGGGATCAGACTCAGTGCAGATATCTCCTGCAGACCAGCCCCAAAAAGCCCACGGCTGGTCACATTGTATTTATCTATATAAACCTCAGGAATTCCATTCGCTGTTAACCAGCTTTTGGCATCCATATAATCCATTTTTTTCGTACGATCATTATATTCCGTATCAGGTATTTCATCGTAATGCTTATATTCTGATGAAATTAGCTTGATGAAATTATTATATGTTTCCAGATCACTATGCTTTATCAAATGTCTGGCAATACCATCACTACCATAACTGATAGATTCCCCATCATAAATAGCATCCATTGGTGAGGGGATTTCTTTCATTTCAAGACCGAGCTTGCTCACCATACCTGCCAGCACATCATCGGGCTCCCCCAGATATTCTGTACCTTTGGCATAGGTAAACTGTTTATGGTGTCCTGAAGAGGTACGCCCACCAACAGTGTCATTTTTTTCCAACAAGACAAGATCTTTATCTTTCAGAAAATATCCTGCGGTAAGACCTGATATACCGCCACCGACGATCACTATATCATGAAACTCAACTTGAGCTGGCTGCACGCCAGACTCACGAGCACAAAGAATAGTTACCGGCAGCAAACAACATATACCTATGAAGGCAACCTTCTTATTTAAACCATTTCTTATATTATTCTGCATAGTGTCACCTCTATCTTTTCCATCACCCATTTTACGTTCATTAAGGGATGCGATTTAGACCGGAGGAGATAACCTCATCAGCTGCCCTTACACCAGATAAATAGGCACCATGTACCGTCTGAAAGAAGTGTCTCTCGGTCGCCTCACCAGCAAAAAAGAGACGATGTGCAATACTCTTCGCCAAATCGTCCCTAGCCTTGGGAGTTGCGCCCAATCCGTTGTATGAATAAGCTCCCATAGCATAAGGATCCGCACTCCAGCGTGTAATCAAGTAGCTCACCGGGTCTGGAATATTTGCACCATATATGGCTCTCAATGCTGCCATCGCACTGGACACTGTATCCTGATCGTCCAGCTGTTCAACATGAAGCGCAAACTCGGCAGCATTAAAGCCAATCAAAACTGGCTGATTGGTATGTTTGGCCAAGCTGGCCCATTCAACCCATTGTCCTTTATTGCCAGTATCGGGGATATTGTTAATCCAGTCGTAGCGAGTATCCCAAAATGCGTAGGGGAAATGGAGGCAACATTTATTCAGCGTACCAACACCAAGTTTTTTAATTGCTTGTGCTTTCCTGCCTGGCAATGGTGGTTGAAATTCCACACGACCTGATTTCAAAACGCCCAGTGGTAAAGTGACTATTACTTGCGCAGCTTGATATGTCCGGCTTTTTGTTTTAACGATAACCTCTGCATTACTCTCATATTCAACTTTTATAATTTCCTGTTCAAGCCGGATATCTAAATCCTGAGCAAGGTACTCGACAACGGACTGATAGCCGTTATACAAAACCCATTCATCACCAGAAAAATCTTCATCACTATCAAACCAATATGAAGAGAGCTGTTCTATGGAACCGCCATACTCATGCTCTATGCTGCTACTTAAAACAAAATCGATAATTCGTTGTTCTTCTTCAGTGCGTGAGGAGTAGGAAAGGCGAGAGTAAATGCCATCCCGCAATGAGACATCACGTTCCGCATCCTGCAAAATCATTATTGCAGCAGATATTTCATCTTCAATCAAAGTAAGGCGTGCGTACTGGGATGAACTCAGTTTATGAGAACCACCATAAAAAATATCTGCGCTCTCCGAATCGGTGGAAAAGTGCTTGATACCCAGCTCATCAGCCAATCTTGAAACAGGATTTTGTGGCCCGGCACCGTGAATCCATGTTGCCCCAAGATCGATAGCAGGCCCCGCCCACTGCGAAGAGGTATGCAAACGCCCCCCAATACGATCCCGGGCTTCAAGTACCAATACGTGGTATCCGGCATCACGCAATTTTTTAGCCGCGACAAGACCTGCCACACCGGCGCCAATCACTATGATTTGCCATCTATCGGTAACCGCAGAATTCAACTCGCCCATGGTATTAGCGTCTCCTCTACTATGACCAAGTTGCCAGTAAACCGATTGGTTAGAGGCAATATTGTCACTGCAACCTGTGAAACATTTCAGACTATATTCACTCTATTTGAGCGACTGCTCAAAACTACTGTAAGGGCTTGCTACAAGTCAATAGCAACATCGCTATCAAACGCTGTTTCTTGAATCATGCAGTGAGAAGAATGGGGATGAGCCATTCAGCAAACAGCCGCATCCATGCAGTGAATATGATGGGGATACAGACAGGGGTAGAGGAAAAATACTATTTAAAATCAATAGTAATGCATGATTGAACATGACAGATGGCTCGTTTCACCATCACTACTGCCCTATGTGAAAACCTGTACGACAAAAGGCGCCTTATGGCGCCTTTTTTATTGCTATGTGCCCAACGGTTCAGCCGGGAATGGCGCCGCTGTTGAAGGTAAAGCTGTAGCTATCGCCGCGACAGAGGCTCTGGCTCACCTCGAGCAGCTCCCCCTGCGCCGTGTAACTGCGCTGCATCACTGCCAGCACCGGCATGCCGACCGGCAATCCCAGCATGGCGCTCTCGGTCTGGCTCGGCACCTGCTGGCGGATCTGGTACTGCTGGGCAACGGGCTCAATCCCCTCCTCCCGCCAGTGGGCGTAGAGCGAGCCCTCCAGCAGGTCGGGACGGGGCAGGAACTGGCGAGGGATATAGGTGGTCTCGATGGAAGTGGGGTCATCGTTGACGCAGCGTACCCGGCGGATCTTGGCGATCTCGGTGCCCTCAGCCACCCCCATCAGGGCGGCCTGCTCTGCGCTGGCGGCCACCAGCTCGCGCGCCAGCCAGCGATCGCTCAGAGCACCGAGCTGGCTCAGCTGGGCGGTAAAACTGCCACCGGCCAGGTTGTAGGTAAACGGAGCGTGCACGACGGTGCCCTTGCCCTGCTGCTTGATCACCAGCCCCTGCTCCGCCAGCAGGGAGATCCCCTTGACCACGGTGGCCCGAGAGAGGGCGAGGCTGTCGGAGAGCTGACGCTCGGAGGGGAGCACGCAGCCGTGGGGCAGCAGTTTGCGCTCGATAGCCTGCTGCAGCCCCTGCGCCAGAATGAGATAGAGCGGCTCATCCCCTGCACAGGCCAGCCGTTGTTTCAACTCGTCAAACAGGTGTTCAGCACTCTCTCTCTGCATGGCGCTCTCGTCTAAAGATGCAAAAACATAAACAAATGGGTCCAGTCCACTTTACTTTAAAATGCGTTATGGTTCACACTGGACTGACACTGGATGTGTATAATACCAACTGGACTGCAACTGGACTACACAAAAAGGTGATCGATATCGTCATGACCCCATCAAGCTCTACCTCACTTCAACAGCAGCGTATTCTGGGTTGTCTCTATGGACAAGCGGTGGGCGATGCCTTTGGCATGCCATCGGAGCTCTGGTCCCGCGAGAAGGTGCGTGCCTTCTTCGGCTGGATCCATGACTTCCTCGACGGCCCCGAGGAGAACATCGCTGCCAACGAATTCGTACGCGGCCAGTTTACCGATGATACCAGCCAGATGGTTGCCCTGATGGATGCCATCATCGAGGAGCAGGGGGAGATCAAACCACTGACCATCGCCCGCCACATCATGAAGTGGGCCGAGGGGATCGACGCCTTTAGCAAAAATATTCTGGGCCCTACCTCCAAGGGAGCCCTGATCGCCCTGCAGCAGGGGATCCCCCTTGAGGAGATCCAGGCCAACGGGGTGACCAACGGCGCCCCGATGCGTATCGCCCCCATCGGCTGCCTGATGCCGACCAGCGACAAGGAGGCCTTTATCGAGGCCGTGCGCCTTGCCTGCGTGCCGACCCACAAGTCGGATATCGCCATCGCTGGTTCAGTGGTGATTGCCTGGGCCATCAGCCGCGCCATCGAAGGGGCCAAGTGGGCAACCATTCGTACCGAACTGCCCCCCCTCGCGCAAGAGGTGCAGAGCCGTTTCGCCTCCACCTTCAGCGCCTCCCTTGGCCGCCGCATCGAACTCGCCTTCACCGCTGTCGACAAGGCACCGACCATCGAATCGGGTCTGGACGATATCTATGACCTGATCGGTTCCGGCATGGATGTGATTGAATCTATCCCCGCCGCGCTGGGCATAGTGGAGCTCTCCGAAGGGGATCCCATGCTCTGCGCCCAGCTGTGCGCCAACCTTGGCGGCGATACCGACACCATAGGTGCCATGGCCACCGCCATCTGCGGTGCCCTCTGCGGCATCTCGGCCCTGCCGCTGGCAGCGCGCCAACTGATTGATCAAGCAAACCGGATTGACTTCGGCCCCTATGCCGAAGCCCTTGCTCACTATCGGCAACAGGACGTATGACTATGAGCCAGCAAGCAACCGAGATGCAGCCGGAACAGGCTTCCAGCGGCATCGATCTTATCCCTCCCCACAAGCGAACCAAGCAACCGGCGGAGCTCTTCTTCGTCTGGTGTGCCGCCAATATCGGCATTCTGGGGGTCGTCTACGGCGCCGTGGTGGTCTCCTTTGGTCTCTCCTTCTGGCAATCGCTGCTGGCGGCGGTTGCCGGGGTCGCCTCCTTCGCGCTGGTAGGGATCACCAGCATGGCGGGCAAGCGTGGCCGCACCACCACCCTCACCCTCTCCCGCATCTGCTTTGGCAAGCGGGGCAATATCGCCCCCACCGCCTTCTGCTGGATCAACCTGATGGGCTGGGAAGCGGTCAATCTGGTCACCGGTACCCTGACGCTGGCGGCGCTGTTTGCCGCCATGGGGCTGGCGGAGTCCCACTGGATCACCGCCCTCTCCCTGCTGCTCTTTGGCGGCCTGACCGTGGTGGTCTCGCTGCTGGGGCAAAATACCGTGCTGATGATGCAGAAGTGGATCACCCGCACCTTCGGGGTGATGACCCTGATCGTGGTGCTCTATCTGATGGCCAACGCCAACTGGCAGGTGATCATGGCGCTCCCCTCCGGTGACTGGCTGACCGGCTTCCTGCCTGCCGTATCAGTCATCGCCGCCGGTACCGGCATCAGCTGGGCTATTGCCGGCGCCGACTACAGCCGCGATCAGAGCGAAAAATCGCTCCCCGGCGTCGTCTTCTCATCCGTGGTGGTGGGCGCCTCCCTGCCCCTCATCCTGCTGATGTTCGCCGGCATTCTGCTCACTGCCCAGATCCCCGATCTCGCCTCTACCGAGAACCCCATCGCGGCAATCGGCAAGCTGCTGCCTGCCTGGATGGCGATCCCCTATCTGGCCGCTGCGGTTGCCGGCATCGTCACCATCGCCGTGCTGAGCCTCTACTCCGCCAGCCTCAACCTGCTGAGCATGGGGGTCAAGCTGCGCCAGTCCCACGCCGTCATGCTGGATGCCGTGCTGGTCGTCGGCGTCGCGCTCTACGTGCTGTTTGTCTCCGGCGACTTCCTTGGCCCCTTTATCGCCTTCCTGATCTTCTGCGGCCTCTTCCTGGCCTCCTGGGCTGCCATCTTCATCCTCGATTATCTGGCGCTGCGCCGTCATCAGGGTTACGACTATCTGGCTCTCTACGGTGATACCGGGGTGCGCAAAGGGCCGCTGCTCTGCTGGCTCGCCGGCTCCATCAGCGGCCTGATGGTCACCAAGACCGGCTTTATCGACGGCCCGCTGGCCATCGGCGTCTTTGCCGACTCCAGCCTCGGTCTGTTTGTCTCGTTTGCCGTCAGTCTGGTGCTCTATGCCCTGCTACTGCCCCGCATGAGGAGCGTCTGAGATGACTCCGCCCGTCCCGACCATGCCGGTCATGGTGATTGGCGCCGCCTTTGGCGACGTGATGCTGGAGATGAACCGCCTCCCCGTCTCGGGCGGCGATGAAGTCGCCCGCGAGAGCGGCCGCCAGATCGGTGGCTGTGCCTTCAACGTGGCTCGCGCCCTCGCCCGGCTCGGCGCCCCGGTGATCAACGGCATTACCGTCGGTCAGGGCAGCTGGGGAACGGCGGTGGAAGCAGCGATGGCAGCGGAGTCGCTGCCAGTCCAGTTGCGCGATCCGGCTCACGACAATGGCTGGTGTCTGGCACTGGTCGAGCCCGATGGCGAGCGCACCTTCATCACGGTGGAAGGGTGCGAGCAGTACTGGGATACCGCGGCACTGAGTCGTCTTCTACCCGCAGGCACAGGTTGGGTCTATGCCTCCGGCTACGAGCTGACCGGCACCCAGGGGGCGCCGCTGCTGGAGTGGTTGCTCCAGCTGCCCGAGCGCATCACACCGTTTATCGATCCGGGCCCCCGCATCGGCGATCTGAGCGCTGACGAGATTGCCGCTCTGCTGGCCCGTGGCGCCCTCTTCTCCCTCAATCGTGAAGAGGCGGTCGTGCTGCTGGGGGCCCCCGCCAGCGCAGCAACCGTGGCCAGCTTCTGCCGGCAACACAGGGCTGCTCTTATCGTGCGGGAAGATAAAGAGGGAGCACTGGTCGGCACCCCGGATGGTCAATGCCGGCGGGTACATCCCGTTGCGGTTACCCTCTGCGATACCGTCGGGGCGGGCGATGCCCACGGCGGCGGCACCCTGATGGGGCTCGCCAGCGGCCTGCCGTTGGCAGAGGCTGTTCGCCTCGGCAATCTGGTGGCCGCCATCGTGGTCAGCCGTCCCGGCGCCGATGGTGCACCAACCCGCGCTGAACTGCTCAATTACGACTTGCCTGTGATCACCGCAGCGTGATCGCTTTGGCCCGCTCCGGCACCACCGGAGCGGGCATTTTTTCAATGGCAGCAACCACTTCCCCCACACTGTTCACATCCCCCCTCTGTCACAGACGATTTGCAAAGCTGAACCGGATCTTGACGGCACTTCACTTGGTGTTTTATTGACCAGTGGAGAGCTAGTATTATGAGCAGGTTCCCGATCAGTCAGAGAAGCGATCATGCAAATCAACTCAGCCTCCATGCCCATCATGCGCCCCGATTACGGCAAATATCCCTCTTATCCCGAGGTCACACCGGAGCAGATCAACCAGGCTCAAAACAAGGTGCTGGACAAGAAAGACGAGGTTGAAACTCAGCGTGAGGATCAGGCAACCGCCCGCCGCACCATGGCGGTCTCCTACTCGGCTGCGCAGCAGAACAAGGCAGTGGTCGAACGCTATATGGAAGCCAGCGATACAGAGAGCAACGAAAATAGCGGCCCGAGCGCCAGTGATGTCTATCAGGCGGCCAACCGCTACCAGCGCCAGCAGAACATGAGCGACTACCTGCAATTCCAGCAGAGCCCGCTCGGTCAGCAGATGGGCAGTATGGTCGGTGAGGAGAAGCCCAAGGGCTCCCTGCTCGATATCACTGCCTGACAGACCAACATCCGCGAATGAAAAAGCCCTCTTCATGAGGGCTTTTTGCTATCAGTGAGATCCTTCCGCCACCTCGTCTGGCAGCTCGTCAAAGAGAGGATGGTAGAGCACCTCGCCCGCCACATTGGCAAGGCCACCCGGCTGCAGCTCCATCGCCATAAAGCACTCTGCCGGCACCTCGTAGATGCAGCGCAGGCCAAATTCGCTGGCGGGACGGAAACCGAAGCGGCTGTAGTAGACCGGATCGCCGAGCACCACCACCCCTTTCCAGTCCATCTCGAGCGCCGTATCCAGCCCTTCACGGATGAGATCGGAGCCAATCCCCTGCCCCTGCCAATCGGGATGCACCGCAACCGGCGCCAGCCCAAGCCAGGGCCCCTCGACACCGTTAATGGTGATCGGGCTTAGCATCAGGTGGCCCATGAACTCGTACTCTTCCTCTTCGACCATGGTCACCACGGCGGCACCACACTCGCGCAGACGGTTAACCAGCTCGGCCTCATCGGTGCGGCCAAAAGCGGCAGTGACCAGCTCATAGACCGGCAGCATGTCACCGGGGCGCTCGGTTCTCAACATCAGGTATTACTCCTCGTACAGCAGAGCGGCCATTATTCCACAAACTGCCTCCGCTCCTGAGCACCTTTGTCCAGAAATGGGAGGGTGCACTCAGGAAAACGATCGGCAAACTGCTCTCGCAAGGCTCGCCAGTTATCCGGGGCGGGCTGGGCCAGCACCCTCTGATAGGCACTCAGCAAGGAGGGGGACTCCCGCGCCAGCCGCGCAAACGTCGGCTCCGGCCCCAGATGCCAGCGGCCATCCAGCTCATCCATCAGCTCCGGCAACTCCACCAGCAACCTTATCAGTCGATGGCGCAGGGGGAGCGCGCTCTCAGCCGTCACTCCATCCCCATCGGCAAGTAGCCGACTGATCCAGCCCAGCCGCTCGCGCCGCTCTGTCAGCGTCAGCGAAGTGGGCCCCTGGCGCAGCAGAGTAGCGAATTGCAGCAGCCACTCCAGCCCCATATCCCCCTCATCCTTTAGCAGCAGACCACCTGCATGGTGGAACAGCTCTGGCTCTGCTGCCTCAAGCCGGGAGAGGGGATAGCAGTGCAGCTGATATCCCTCGGCCTCCAGCTGCGGATCAGAAAATAGCCGAGCCTCGTCAGCATCCATGTCGGCCAGAAAGAGGGAGATAACTGGCAGCGTCGCTTCGCACACAGCAGGATCGCAGAGGATCACTACCGCGATCCGCTCATCCCGTTGCCATCTGACCAGCGCCTGCTGCAACGCTCCAGTAATGGCTGGACGGCGATCCAGCCGCCAGTAGCGCACCTCGCACGGCTGATGGCCGTCAATCAGACGCAGCCCCTGCTCAACCATGCCAAGCTTGGCCATCACCCGGCCGGAGGCCAGATTCTGCGGCATATGGCGAGCCGTGATGGCGGGCAGATGCAGCTGGTCAAAGGCGAATGCCTTGACCAGTCTGGCCGCCCGGGTGGCAATGCCGCGCCCCTGCCAGGGGACACCGACCCACCAGGCCAGCTCGCCATTCCAGTGCAGCGAGATGACGCCGACAAGGGGCAATTCAGCCTCCCCTTGCGGCAAGGTGATGGCCCAGCTCCAGCCAAGGCCAAGCGCCGCTCTGCGCCAACAAAGGGCCAGCCAGTCGCGGGCACTCTCCGGTGGATAGGGGTGGGGAATATTGAGGGTGTAGCGGGCGATCGCCTCATCACTGCAATAGCGCACGATCTCTTGTTCATCTCCGGCGTACAGTGCCCGCAGTTGCAGTGGAGCATCGCAATCTTGTTCCCGTAAAGAGGGTATCCGCAGGCGACGCGCAAGCAGACGATTGAGCAGAGCGCCCAGATCCGCGTGTGCATCCAGCGTCAGATCTGCGCCAACCGTCCCCAGCGTGAGCAGCCCCTGCTCCCGGGCCAGCGTCAGCAAGGAAGCAGAGCCACTGATCAAAATCTGGCGGGTAGGATCGGCATAATGTTGTGGCGACAGGTCGCCATCAAGCCAGACGGCCAGCAGGGCGCCGAGACAGATCACGCCATCAGGGGTCAGACCTGCCCAGGGGGCGCTCTGGTGATCGAGGGTGGCGGCAGCCTCCTTGCCCAAGAGCAGCTGCCAGCGATGGCCCTGCTGCTGCCAATGGCCCACCACCTCATTCCAGTGGGGCTGCCACAGGCTCCCCTCGATCAACAGCTCCATCAGCCCGCCTGACAGGCCGCTGGCAGGCTCATGTGATGTGGATGCGCCTCGATGCGGGCAATCCAGTCACGAATGGCGGGCCACCCCTGCAGGGAGAAGATCCCCTCCTCCGCCACATGGGTGTAGGCGTAGAGGGCGATATCGGCGATGGTCGGCACCTCGCCGCACAGATAGGGGCTTTTTTTCAGTTGTTGCTCCATCACCGCCAGCGCCTTCTCACCACCGGCCTTCAGCCCGTCGAGCCGCGCCTCCTGCGACTCGGGCCGCCCCAGATAACGGACGATAAAACGGGCCACTGCGATATAGGGCTCATGGCTGTACTGCTCGAAGAACATCCATTTGAGCACGTCGGCCTGCAGACGCGGCTCGGTCGGCCACAAAGGCGAGCCCTGCGCCAGATAGAAGAGGATGGCATTGGATTCGGCCAGCAAATCGCCGGGAGCAAGCTCCAGTACCGGGATCTTGCCGTTGGGGTTCATCGCCAGAAAATCGGGGGTTTGAGTCTCCCCCGCCGCGATATCGACCGCCACCCACTCGAGGGGCAGTTCAAGCCAGCGCGCCAGCAACCACGCCTTGTAGCAGTTGCCGGAGCGCAGATCGCCGTACAGGCGCATGCACACTCCTTGTGAAAAACAGATTTGAGAAACCGCTCAGGGAGCCAGACGCTCGATATGCCAGCCATCCCCTTCACGGGTGTAGTAGAAACGGTCGTGCAGACGGTGTTCACCCCCCTGCCAGAATTCGACCGTCTCGATCACCACCCGAAAGCCGCCCCAGAAGCTCGGCAGCGGCACTTCGCCGTTGGCAAACTTCTGTTTGAGCTCGAGAAACTTGGCCTCCAACACACCTCGCGCCGAGATGCGGGTCGACTGCTTGGAGACCCAGGCAGCGATCTGGCTATCCTTGGGACGGCTGTGGAAGTACTTCATCACCTCGAAGGTGCTCATCTTCTCCACCCGACCGGTCACATGCACCTGACGGTCGAGGGTGTGCCAGGGGAAGAGCAGGCTGATGCGGGGATTTTCCCCCAGCTGATGCGCCTTGCGACTGCCCATGTTGGTGTAAAAAACCATCCCCTGGGCATCGTAGTGCTTGAGCAGCACGGTACGCTGCCAGGGCTGGCCATCGGCATCCACAGTGGCAACCACCATGGCGGTGGGATCGGTCAGTTTGGCTTCGCAGGCCTGTGCCAACCACTTCTCGAACAGCTCGAGGGGCTCGGCGGGCAGATCGGCCCGATGCAGCCCGCCACGGGTATACTCCCGGCGCAGATCAGCAACATCCATCATCTTGATTTTCCTTCAAATAAATAATGGTTCCACGACCATCAAGAGAATGATTGCAGGCATTGTGCGCTGCCCTTTTGCCGGTGACAAGCCATAACGAACGGGGGAGGCTCCCGCCTCCCCCGTCCACTCTATGATGGGCTAACCCTACTTTTGTGACTTTTGACAGTACGGCAACATGCGCCGGTTATAGTCCGTGGCATAGGCTTCCAGCCTGGCATATTCCCCCTCCTTGCCCGGAGTGATCACATCGGCGAATCCTGTCAGATAACGCACTCCGCAACGACTTTTTGCCTGCGCCTGCTCACTCTCGGCGATGCCGGGCGCACTGCCGCCCCGCCCCGCCCGTACGATAAGCCGATAATCCTGCACTTTGAGGCTCTGCTCGACCGCCTGTTCGGCCACATCAGGTATGGCATGACAACCCGATATGTAGATCAGCAGCAAACCAGCCGCTACGCGCAACATCTGCGCCATAAAAGACCTCCTGCCATCAGCACCAGCCAAAGCGGATCAACACTGCCGCCACCTCCCCCGCCGCCAGAACTACCAGAGCTGACAGTGGTAGTGCTTCCTGTCGAACTACCGGAAGCTGAGCTCGCCCGCGCCGCCGTATTGAGAGCAAAAAAGATATTGTCGCTGCAAGAGAGCCGCAGCAAGGCCCCGCTCGCCAAAGGTGTTGGCAAAGTAATGCTGGCCGAGCCACTATTGGGTACACCGGCCACCAGCGTAGCCCAGTTGCTGCCGCTATCCTGGGTCAGGGCCACATCCACTTTCTGACAGTTGATAGGCGCCTGGTTCGTTCCCGCCACATTCCAGCTCAACGTCTGGGTTGCACCAGCCACCATCTTGCCAGCAAGGGGAGCAGTGATGGCAAAAATGGCTCCGGTGTTGACCACTTGTACTACCATCTCGTCGCTGCTGACAGCCCCTTGGCCATCACGTACCGCAAGGCGAAAGTGAAGGTCACGACTGGTGGTTGGCCAGGCCTCACCCTTGGCAAGCACACCCGCAATGAGTGAGCTCATCGCAGGCAAGCTGCGGCTGGGGGCTTGGGTTGGCGACAACATCCGAAACAGCGGCCGTGAACCGTCATCCACCATGGTGGCCGCACTGGTAGAGGCAGAGCCAAGATCCAGCTCCTCCCAGCTGTAGCTCAGCGGATTGCCATCAAGATCCACCGCACTGCCGCTCAGGGTGAAAGCGGTGTTGGCGGGGATCACCCGATCCACGCCAGCATCCACGACCGAGGCATTGTTGGAGAGCACCAGATTGGTTCCACAAGATGGCTGCGAGGCCATCTTGGTGCGGATCTGCTCTATCGACTTGCTGTGAAAGAAAGGAGAGCTGTTGCTCTGCAGATCTTCATCTCCACAGATCCCAGCATACGCCATGATAGAGGAACCGCTGCCAGGCTCCCAGGCCGAGCTTGCCTCACGCCCGCTACCACAGCTGCCCGACGTGCCGTTGAAAGAGTGCTCCGCCCCCATCTGATGGCCCAGTTCATGAGCCACGTAGTCGATATAGAAGGCATCACCTGTCGGCTGCGAGCTCCCCGTCATCCCCTGAGACCGGCTGAAGGGGTTGCAGAGCGCCCCGAGTGTAGCCAGCCCGCCTCCCGAAGTGGTCAATACGTGACCCACATCGAAACCAGGACTTAACAGCAAGGCTTGCTGGGTCTCGTTGATGGTCAGATCCTGAGTGGAGTTGGTGAAGGGATCGGTGGCCGGATCGGTAAAGATCACCTTGTCCGTATCCGCAGCCAATTGAAACTCGGCCCCTACATCGCGGCGATAGACCTCGTTGACTCGGTTAAGCAGGGTGGCAATGGCTGCCAGAGCTGCGGCTTTGGTGCCACCGTGAAACTGGGTATATTCCCCGGTCGCCGAGATAGCGATGGTATAGCGCTTGCGCTGGTTGCCGCTGACCAGCACCGAGCGGGCGGCCTGCGCCCCAAGCTGCGACGAGAGCACTTCATCATCATCCAGCCGGCGCCAACTCTCCTGCTGGGTATAAACGGCGTACGAGGTGCCATCAAAAAGCGGGTCTATGTAGAAGGTCTTCCCCCGATAGGTGAACATTCCGTGAAACCCCTGTGGCGTCAGGTCAAAGCGACCGCTGCTTCGGGGATCGTCTGCGGCGCTGCCCGAATAGGTTTTGATGGCGGGGTAACGCAGTGCCAACGTGGGTGGCAGCAGGGCATTGGGATGCAGGGAAAATGTGACAATACGACCATCGGTCAGCGGCAGACTAAGAGAAGATGGTAACTCCCCCGTAGCGAAAGGGGGTTCTGGCACTACCACCTTCACCTCATCGGCCCTCACATCAAAAGCGACGTTTGCAGCAGTTTTTGCATCCTGAAACAACCACTCCGGTGATGCCAGCACCGGCATTGCCAGGCAGGAGATAAACAGGGTCAGACCATACTTCATAGCGCCTCCATGCTCTATTGTTATCGCTGCAAGTATGGCCCAGCCCCACATGGCTCGCCGAATATCCACCTTGCACCGCATCCCCCTTCCACCTATCATTGCGCCGTTTGTCTGTTTCAGAATCATCCCGCTACCGGGGTGATTCATCTTTATCTGGCCAAGGTTAATCTCATGCTCAAATCCCCACTGTTGCCCCGTTTCGGGGATCTGGTCGTTGCCATTGTTGATGACGTGCTGGGCCAGGGTCTCACCCTGGATCGCGCCTATGCCCGTCACTTCTCCGGCATCGAACTCAAACCGCAAGAACAGGCAAGGATTGCCCTGGTCACCGGCGACCTGCTGCGTCGCCTGAGCCTCTACTGCGCCCTGACCGGTATTCAGGTGCGTCAGGCCGAGAAGAACGTCTGGCCGCTGCTGCACAGCTGGCATGCTTTCCACAAGATCCCCCAGCCCAACCATCCGACCCTGGATCGCTTCAACGAAGAGGCGTTCCGTCGCCGCCTGAACGAAGCCAAAAAGAACCCGGTGCTGATGGATGGCTGCCCGACCTGGCTGGAAAAACTCGGCAGCGAGCAGCTGGGCGAAGCCTGGCCGGCCGAGCGCGCAGCCCTGACCGCCATGCCCAAGCGCTACCTGCGGGTCAACACCCTCAAGTGCACCCGCGAGGAGCTGCAAGCCGCTCTGGCCAAAGAGCAGGTCAACACTGTGCCGGTAGCAGGGGTTGAGAGCGCTCTGGAAGTCACTTCCGATGCCGCCCTGTTTCGCACCAACGCCTTTGCCGACGGCTGGTTCGAGCAACAGGATGCCGGCTCCCAGCACATTGCTGCCGCACTCGACGTCGCGCCCGGCATGCGGGTGATCGACGCCTGCGCCGGTGCCGGTGGCAAGACCCTGCATCTGGCCGCCATGATGAAAGGCAAAGGCCGCCTGCTGGCGATGGATGTGGAAGAGTGGAAGCTGGAGAACCTCAAGCAGCGTGCCCGCCGCGCCGGTGCCCACAACGTGGAGACCCGGGTCATCACCAGCAGCAAGACCGTCAAGCGCCTCAAAGAGAGCGCAGATCGCCTGCTGCTGGACGTCCCCTGCTCCGGCCTTGGCGTGCTCAAGCGCAATCCGGATGCCAAGTGGCGCGATACCGCCGAACGTCTGCCGGTGCTGGTCGCTCTGCAGGAAGAGATCCTGCAGCGCTACAGCCAGATGGTGAAAGTGGGCGGCATGCTGGTTTACGCTACCTGCTCCATCCTGCCCGAGGAGAACCGCCAGCAGGTGGACAAGTTCCTCGCCGCCAACGAAAACTTCCGCCTGCTCGGTGATCACACAGTGAGTCCGGCAGCTACCGGTTTCGACGGTTTCTATCTGGCGCGCATCGAGCGGATCGCCTGATCCAGAATGACCTGCTCCTTGCGCCCTTATCGCGCACGGCGGGTGCGATGAAAAAGAGCGGCAGCCCTCGGGCTGCCGCTCTTTTTTATTGGCCGGGATCGCCGCGTCAAGACTCCAGTGCAGCAATCGCCTCTATCTCGATCTTCACATCCTTCGGCAGGCGGGCCACTTCCACGCAGGATCGCGCCGGATACATGGCATCGTGCTCGGTGAAGAAGTCGTTGTAGACCCGGTTGACCGCAGCAAAGTCGTTCAGATCGGAGACGAACACCGTGGTCTTGAAGATATTGCGCACCTCACCGCCTGCCGCCTCGACAATCGCCTTGACGTTTTGCAGGGAGCGCAGGGTTTGCGCTTCGATTCCCTCCGCAATATCGCCGGTCACCGGGTCCAGCGGGATCTGGCCGGAGGTGTAGAGGATGTTGCCAATCCGGCTGGCCTGCACATAGGGGCCGATGGCGCCCGGCGCCGCTTTGGTAGTGATAACCTGTCGCATCTGTTACTTCCTCGCGCTGACAAACAAAAAGTAGGCCCGGAGCAAGCCTGCTCACCCCGGGAATGAGAGTTACATCATGTTGGTGAAGGTTCTGGAGATGACGTCCTGCTGCTGCTCGCGGGTCAGGGCGTTGAAGCGCACCGCATAGCCGGAGACCCGGATGGTCAGGCTGGGGTACTTGTCCGGATTCTCGATGGCATCCAGCAGCATCTCGCGGTTCATCACGTTGACGTTGAGGTGCTGGCCTCCTTCCACATCCCGCTCATGATGGAAGTAGCCATCCATCAACCCCACCAGATTGTTCTCGCGATTGGCCGGCTCCTTGCCGAGCGCTCCCGGCACGATGGAGAAGGTGTAGGAGATCCCGTCCTTGGCATATTTGAACGGCAGTTTGGCCACCGAGGCGAGCGAAGCGACCGCCCCCTTGCGATCCCGACCGTGCATCGGGTTGGCCCCCGGTGCAAACGGGGCACCGGCGCGGCGGCCATCCGGGGTGTTGCCGGTCTTCTGGCCATACACCACGTTGGAGGTGATGGTCAGGATCGACTGGGTCGGCACCGCATTGCGGTAGGTCGGCAGCGCCTGGATCTTCTTCATGAAGCGCTCGACCAGATCGCAGGCGATGGAGTCGGCCCGCTCGTCGTTGTTGCCGTACTGGGGATACTCCCCCTCAATCACGAAATCGACCGCCAGCCCGTCAGCATCGCGCACCGGCTTGACCCGGGCGTACTTGATGGCCGCCAGTGAATCGACCGCTACCGACAGACCGGCAATGCCGCAGGCCATGGTGCGATAGACGTCGCGATCGTGCAGCGCCATCAGGGAGGCCTCGTAACTGTACTTGTCGTGCATGTAGTGAATAAGGTTGAGCGCGCTGATGTACTGCACCGCCAGCCAGTCCATAAAGCTGTCGAGGCTCGCCATGACAGTGGCGTAATCCAGCACCTCGTCCATGATGGGCGCCACTTTCGGGCCGACCTGGATCTTCAGCTTCTCGTCCACCCCGCCGTTGATGCAATAGAGCAGGGTTTTGGCGAGGTTGGCGCGGGCACCGAAGAACTGCATCTGCTTGCCGATCACCATGGGGCTCACGCAGCAGGCGATGGCGTAGTCATCGCTCTCGAAGTCGGTGCGCATCAGGTCATCGTTCTCATACTGCAGGGATGAGGTATCGATGGAGACGCGGGCCGCATAGGTCTTGAAGGCCCGCGGCAGCCCTTCCGCCCAGAGGATGGTGAGGTTGGGCTCGGGCGCCGGCCCCATGGTCTTGAGGGTGTGGAGGTAGCGGAAGGAGTTCTTGGTCACCAGAGTGCGACCATCCAGCCCCATGCCGCCGATCACCTCGGTCGCCCAAATGGGGTCGCCGGAGAAGAGGGAGTCAAACTCCGGAGTACGCAGGAAGCGTACCATGCGGATCTTCATGATGAAGTGATCGACCAGCTCCTGGGCATCCTGCTCGCTGATGAGCCCCGCCTTCAGATCGCGCTCGATATAGATGTCGAGGAAGGTGGCGGTACGACCGAGGGACATGGCGCCACCGTTTTGCGACTTCACCGCCGCCAGATAGGCAAAGTAGAGCCACTGCACTGCCTGCTGGGCTGTGCGTGCTGGCCCGGAGATGTCAAAGCCGTAGTTGGCCGCCATCTGCTTGATCTGCACCAGTGCCCGCTTGTGCTCGGCCAGCTCCTCGCGCTGGCGGATCACCTGCTCCAGCTGCTCTCCCCGCTCGAGAGCCGGTTGCAGATCGGCAAACTGCAGCTCCCGTTCACGGATTAGATAATCTATGCCATATAGCGCTACCCGACGATAATCTCCGATAATGCGACCACGGCCGTAACCATCCGGCAAACCGGTCAATACCCCTGACTTTCGGCAGCGCAACATCTCGGGAGAGTAGACGTCGAACACCCCCTGGTTATGGGTTTTGCGCAATTCGCTGAAGGTATATTCAAATTCGGGATCCATCTCTCGGCCATATGCTTCAAAAGAGCTGCGGATCATATTTACGCCACCAAACGGGTGCAGCGCTCTTTTAAGGGGCTTGTCGGTTTGCAGGCCAACGATTTTTTCCAGCCCCGGCTCGATATAACCCGGCCCGTGAGCGGTGATTGTGGTGGCAATATTGGTATCAAAATCAACAGGCGCGTGGGTGGCATTCTCGATGCGGATCCCCTCCATCACCTTGTTCCACAAGGTAGTGGTCGCTTCGGTCGCATCAGCTAAAAACTGTTCGTCACCTTCATAGGGGGTGTAGTTCTGCTGGATAAAATCACGGACGTTGATCTCGTGCTTCCAGTTCTCACCGGCAAACCCTTGCCATGCCTGACGGAATTTATCCTGATCCAATTGCATATCAACTTTCATCAAATAAACCTCATTCACTACTCATGACACTACAGTGGAAGATGTCAGACGCACTCGGCCTGACGAACCTGCTGCCCCAGACGAATGGCATCCAGCGCGATCATTTTCTCTTCATTGGTGGGAATAACCGCCGCCAGCACCATGGACTCTGCCGCCGAAATAACCCGGCAACCCTCGCTATTGGGACGCTGGTTAAACGGCTCGCTGATCGCTACGCCAAATACCTGAAGCCGTTCGCATACCAGCTTTCTGATAAAGGCCGAGTTCTCGCCGATCCCGCCGGTGAAAATAACGGCATCCAGCCGGCGCAATGAGGTGGCATGGCCGCCGATATGGCGGGCAATACGATGGACAAAAGCGTGAATGGCCAATTTTGCCCCGGGATGTCCTTCGTGGTAGGCCGCTTCCAATACCCGCATATCGGAGGAGAGCCCCGAAATACCCAGCAGGCCGGACTGCTTGTTCAATACCAGCTCGATATCCTCGATGGATTGCCCCGTCTTGCTGGCGATATAGGCCAGCGCGCCAAAATCGATATCACCGCTGCGGCTGCCCATGATCAGCCCCTCCAGCGGCGTCATCCCCATCGAGGTATCGACGCTCTTGCCATCCTGTACCGCACAAATAGAGGCGCCATTGCCCAGATGGGCGATGACCAAACCGGCATGCTGCTCATCCAGCCCCATGAATACGCAGGCCTGCTCGGCAACATAGCGATGGGAGGTGCCATGGAAGCCATAGCGGCGCACGCCGTAATCCTGCAGATATTGGTAAGGCAGCGCATAGATATAGGCTTCCGGCTTCAGGGTCTGGTGAAAGCCGGTATCAAATACCGCAATTTGGGGCTGGTCGGGAAATAGCTGGCGGGCGGCCATCACGCCGCTCAAATTGGCGTGGTTGTGCAGCGGGGCCAGTGGCGAGACCTGCCTTATTTTGGCCAGTACCCGCTCGTCAATGATGGCCGCTTCGCTGAACTCATTGCCGCCATGGGCAATGCGATGGCCCACCAGGGTGATAGCATCGAGCAAACCGCGCAGTTTCAGCGCTTCTGCAATCGCCGCCAGTGCACAGCTATGGTTGTTTTCCGGCAAGGGGGTGGCCGGGTTTTTATCAATTTTCAGCTGGGGATGTTCGGTCTCGATACCATCTGCCATGCCGGAGATCACCACCTCGCAGGTTTTACTATCCAGTACCGAGAATTTGACCGACGAAGAGCCGCAATTGATAACCAGAACCAACGAATCAAACTTCATTACATCGCCTCGATATTTATGATGTCGAGTCACTGCAGTCAGAACATATTTACCACTACTTGTGGTGGGCAAATAACGGATAGCCTTGCCCTGGGCCCAAATAAGTGGGCCAACCAAGTACCGGTTATTGCGCGCTTCTGACTGCGCCATGCAGACCCCGCCAAGGGGTCAGGGTCTGAATGGCTGATGACTTGCAGAAAAGGTTTTCAGAACAGCTTGGAAACAATATTCAGGATGGTCAGCACACCGATGATGGTGACAAACACGTTGCTGGCCTGGCCTTTATATTTGGCCAGCGCAGGTGTTTTGTTGACGGCATACATTGGCAGCAGACAGAGCAGGGAAGCGATGATCGGCGCCCCCATTGCCTCAATCAGGTCGAGGATGTTGGGGTTCACATAAGCGACCAGCCAGGTCGAGCCCATGATGAACAACATACTGACCATGTTGAGTTTTTTACTGGAAACCTTGCTCTTGTCGCCCTGGTATCCAAAGCGGAGGATGAGGCCGTTCAACCCTTCCAGCGTCCCCAGATAGTGGCCGAAGAAGGATTTGAAGATGGCAACCAGCGCAATGATGGAAGCGGCATACTCCAGGGTGGTGGCAAATGCAGACTTGCTGCCAGCCAGCGAGGAGAAGTGGTTGGCCAGATAGGAGAGCACCGGAATATTCTGGGCCTTGGCTTCCGCCATATTTTGCGGCGACAGGGTAAACAGGCAGCTGAAGGCAAAGAACATCACCACGGCCACCATCAGCATGCTGGCACCGGAGATAATCTTCGAGCAGCGCTTCTCGGTAAAATCACGACCGAACTCCTGCTCATACTCTTCCCGTTTGGAGACGATGAAAGAGGAGACAATCGGCGAGAAGTTGAAGGAGAAGACCATGATGGAGATCCCCAACCAGACGGTGACCAGAATACCGTCGTGACCAAACATGGATATTTCACTCAGGTTGACCTGATCAAAGACGGCACTGTTCCAGTAAGGAACGAGGGAGAGAGAGATAACCACCAGACTGGCGATGAAAGGAAATACCAGATAGCTCATCACGCGAACCATCAGATCCTTGCCGAAATAGATCACGAAGGCCATCAACAGCAGCAACCCAAGGGCGACAACACCCCGATTGAGCGGCGCCATTTGCAGTTGATGCTCCCAGAATGCCATGAAGGTATTGGTGATTGTCACACCATATATCCAAAGCAGTGGGCAGATGGCAAAGAAATAGAGGAAGGTAATTACCACCCCGCCCATTTTGCCAAAATGCTCTTCAACGGTCTCGGTGATATTTGCCGATGGATTGCTGCCAGAAAGACATAATCTTGCCAACGCCCTGTGGCAATAAAATGCAATAGGGTAAGCCAGCACCAACATGATTAATATTGGTATCAGGCCACCATATCCGGCCCGAATAGGGAAAAATAGAACACCTGCACCGATCGCTGTACCAAATAGACCGAGTCCCCAGGTTGTATCCGACTTACGCCATGCTTTAACACTCTCTTTACTGCTGCTAACGACACTATCCAATATCATGACTGTATTCCTTACAGGCTAAATTGACGGATATTGTTCTGTTCGATAATTTCGGCGATTCGGGTCAGGTCAATATTGCCACCCGAAATAATGCTGACGGTCTTTTTGCCTTCGACATAATGTTTCAGTTTGCCGCTCAGCAGCGCTGCCGAGGCCAGAGCTCCCGCCCCTTCGGTAATCACCTTGTTGCGCTGAATAAGGTCAACCATGCTGTGGCGAATATCATCTTCAGTGACCAGAACGATGTCATCGACCAGCTCTTTGACAATTTCATAGGTCAGGGTGCCGGGTCTTGCCACGTCACAGCCATCAGCCAGCGTGCTGCTGGTTCTGTGATTGGTAATGGTGCCTGCGTAGTATGAAGCCGCCATGCCGTGGACATTCTCCGACTGCACGCCAATCACCCGGATAGTCGGGTTGATGGATTTGATGGCCATGGCGACACCGGCAATCAGACCACCACCGCCAATCGGCACTATGATGTTGTCCACATCATAGAGATCCTCGATGATTTCCAGGCCAATGGTGCCCTGACCGGCAATCACTTTTGCATCGTCGAAGGGGGGGATAAATACGCGGCCTTCCATTTCCACGATTTCACTGACTTTGGCAATGGTGTCATTGAAACTATTGCCATGCAGAATAACTTCCGCCGAATAATCGCTGGTTGCAGCAATTTTTGATTTTGGTGCACAGCAAGGCATGACCACCTTGGCATCAATTCCCAGCATGGCACTGGACAAAGATACCCCCTGCGCGTGATTACCGGCAGAGCAGGCGACAACACCTTTTTGACGATCCTCCAGACTTAATGAACTGAGTTTGTTGAAGGCACCGCGAATTTTAAAAGAGCCTGTACGTTGCATGTTTTCAAGCTTGAGGTAAACCTCGCCATGGCAACGTTCGCTGATGTAGTTAGAGGGTAATTGCGCGGTCTTGTATATATGGTTGGTCAGTCTTTTTTTGGCTTCGGTAATATCATGAAGACCAATGGGCAGATTGCTATACATCTTCATCGCAAATCTCTTTTTATTTATTAATTTGTAGGGTTTTATTTCACTGGGCGAAGCGATACTAGGTTCTATCACTTGCAATTAATGTGAGCATAAACACAAAAAAATCTACAAAGAGACTGCGTTACGGTGAAATTATCAAAAAATGTGATGGCAGCAACACTTGAATCCAAATGGATTAAAAAAAGTAATCAGAGATTGGCGAACAATATAATTAACAACTCCAACACAAAGCCGCAAAGATTAGATTTTTCAGGGCAATTGCGTTGCTTTTTGCAACCGGCAATCAGTTGCTTGCCTGCCAGAACCGGGACAATAAAAAAGGGAGCCTGTGTGGCTCCCTCTCGACAACACCGGACCGATTACTCGGCTGCAGCATCATCTTTCTTGTACTTGGCAGCAGTCTCTTTGATCAGAGCCTGCAGCTCGCCAGCCTGGAACATCTCGATCATGATGTCGCAGCCACCAATCAGCTCGCCCTCAACCCACAGTTGCGGGAAGGTCGGCCAGTTGGCAAATTTCGGCAATTCAGCGCGGATATCCGGGTTTTGCAGGATATCAACATATGCAAACGGCTCACCGCAGGACATCAGCGCCTGGGAGGCCTGGGCAGAGAAGCCACAGCTGGGTAGCTTGGGAGAGCCCTTCATGTAGATGATGATGGGGTTGTCAGCCAGCTGCTGCTTGATCTTTTCGATAGTTTCCATAGATGCCTCACTAGAGCAATGATGGCGGCCATTCTACTGCAATCTGGCCCGATCACAACCGGACAAAGGGTAAGAACGGCACGAATCGCTGCCAGAATAGACAGATGATTGATCCTGATCATGGCGCCAATCAAGGGTTGTTAGCCCATCTTTGATACTGCTACAATCCCTTGGCTTTGGACTTTCCTGTCCCACCATTTTAAAAACAACTCTTTTCACATTGGAAAAGAGTACGCAATGTCTTGCAACCGTCGCGCTCGCACGGTCCAGCCAATGGAGAGTAGAAAATGGCATTCGAACTTCCCGCTCTGCCCTATGCAATCAATGCTCTGGAACCGCACATCTCCCAGGAGACCCTGGAATACCACCACGGCAAGCACCACAACACCTACGTGGTCAATCTGAACAATCTGGTGCCGGGTACCGAGTTTGAAGGCAAGTCTCTGGAAGAGATCATCAAGACCTCCACTGGTGGCGTCTTCAACAACGCAGCCCAGATCTGGAACCACACTTTCTACTGGCACTGCCTCTCCCCGAACGGCGGTGGCGAGCCGACTGGCGCACTGGCTGATGCCATCAACAAAGCATTCGGCTCCTTCGCCGAGTTCAAGGATGCCTTCACCAAGTCTGCCATCGGCAACTTCGGTTCAAGCTGGACCTGGCTGGTGAAGAAGGCTGACGGCTCTCTGGCCATCGTCAACACTTCCAACGCTGGCTGCCCGCTGACCGAAGCCGGTACTACCCCGCTGCTGACTGTTGACCTGTGGGAGCACGCCTACTACATCGACTTCCGCAACCTGCGTCCGAAGTACATGGAAACCTTCTGGGCTCTGGTTAACTGGGAATTCGTGGCCAAGAACCTGGCAGCCTGATAACGGCTCCTCTTCTTGCCAAAACGCCTCGCACCTGCGAGGCGTTTTTTATATCTGTGCTGTAGCACCGCAGAGATGGAAAAGGCGCCATAAGGCGCCTTTTCAAGGTCATCAGACAACCAGTCTACTGGTCATCTATCTCGTCCATATACTGGTCGAGATTGGCATCATCAGACTGCTCCTGCTTCGCCTCCTTGAGCTCGGCTTTCTTGCCCGTCACCTTGCTCTGGTTGTACTGCAGGTAGAAATCTTTGGTCAATGCATAAGGATCGAGCGAGTTGTCGATGATCCGTTCCTGATCGATCAGCTTGGAGCGGGAGCCAAGGCCATCGAGCGCCCAGTGCACCACTCGCAGTGGCAAGGTCAGCAAGGCATAGGGGAAGTAGATGGTATCGACCGTATCACCTACCAGCTTGCGGGTCGTGGTCGGGCCATAGACCGGCACCATCAGGTAGGCACCTTCGCCAATATCCGCCTTGCCCAGTACGGTATCCATCTCCAGCTTGTCGCGCTCAAGACCGGCATGTTTGGCTACATCGAAAATACCCAGCAGTCCGACCGTGGTGTTGAGGGTAAAACGACCCAGGTTGACCCCTGCCCCCTTCAAATCGCCGGTGATAAGGTGGTTGACCATGCTGCTCGGTTCGTTGAAGTTCTCCACCAGATTTTCGATGCCATCCTTCATCCCCTGCGGTACGTAACGGGCATAGCTGTGTACCACGGGCCGGGCGACATAGGGCTCCAGCACATCGTAGTTAACTGCCCACATGGCCCGGTTTGGCCCCTGGAAGGGGTCACGAGGATCTGCTGCTGTACTGGTCGCCCCCGGATGATTCATTCCAGGATTGAGATCAAGGCTCTCTGGCCCCGGTTTGGGTGGGCCACCGGCGCAGCCAGCCAGCAACAGGGCTGACAGCAAGGCCCCTGCACGAAGATACATATGGAAGTCCCGACGTTTTATTTTGATTTATCAGAAGTATAGATAACCCGGCCGCCCTCCGGTGGCCGGGTTATCAAAGGACATATTAGAGGGCGTGATCGATACGGATGTCAATCGGAGCGCTTGGAATATCTGCACTCTTGATCGGTGCTGATACCCCTTCAAAGGCCCCCTCCTTGTTCATGACATTGCCGCCACGGGAGAGACGAGCCTTGAATTGCAGCTCGGGATAGGAAGCCAGCTTGCTCCCTTCCATCATGGCATCGCCATCACCCAGCGAGAGCGTCACGGGCAGGGTGGGCCCTGCAATACGCTTGACGGCAATCGGCATGGGCGGCCCGTTGGGCACCACGGCAAACACGAAGAGATAGGCATCTTCCGGCATCTGAATGCCCGCCGCCAGCGAGATATGGAGCGGGAACTCACCCTGCTTCACCTCAAGCTGAGTTTGCTGGTTATCCCGAGCATCCACTGCGCCAGAAGGCGTCACTGCCATACCACGTTGCTTGAGCTGCGCCCTGGCATAATCCATGGAGCGCTCAACCATCACATAGCGGGGAGAGCCCTTCTCCATCAGCGGCAGCATCGCCTGCCAGCGAGCAAGGGCGGTCTGGAAGTCCTCTTTTTGCAGCGCCATGAACGCGTAGACAGAGCGCGCCTCGATGTTGCCCGGCTCCTGAGCGATGGCAGCCTGCAACAGGGCATCGGCTTGTGCCTCATCCCCCGTCATCATCAGCGCCTGTGCATAGGGAACTGCCACCAGCGATTTTTGCGGGGCCAGCTTGTAAGCTCGCTCCAGCGCATCGCTGGCCATCTCGGGATCGTTGCCATCCAGCGCCAGGCGCCCCAGCAGCAGCCAGCCACGGTAGTCGTTCGGTTCATCCTTGAGACGGGTGCGCAGCCCCAATGTAAAGTCGAGCAGATCCTGTTCGGTCACCTTGGCATCGCGCTCCACCAGAATACGGTTGCTCAGCTCGCCAAGACGGCTGTTGGCATCCTGCCAGCTGCTCACCTCTTGCCAGCTGCCCAGCTTGAAGTAGAGGCCCAGACTCACCACCACCAGCACCACAACACCCGGGATCCAGATCAGACTCTTGCCGCTGCGGGCGGTCTGCTCCACATCGGGAATGTCATCAAGCAGGCTGCGCTGCAACTCGATGAGCGAATCGGGCTCCTCGGCAAGCACACCCTGTTCGCGCTCCTCGCCGATCTCCAGCAGACGCTGGCGATAGAGCTGCTTGTTGAGGGCCGAACGGCTGATGCTCTGCTTGCCTTCACCACGCCACAACGGTACGACCAGCGCCAGACTCACCAATACCAGCAGGGCCGCAATCACAATCCAAAAAGCGGTCATTGTTTCTCTTCCTCTTTGAGCAGTTCGGCGAGCCGGCGCTGCTCCTCTTCGCTCAGGGCACTATCCACGGGCTTGGCTGCAGCCACTGGTCGCCGGCTGCGCATCACCACCACACCCAGGCCGATGACGATGACAAGCAGAGGACCAAGCCAGAGGATCAGGGTTGATGCCATCAACGGCGGGTTATAGAGGATAAAGTTGCCGTAGCGAGCCACCATGTAATCCACTATCTCATCCTTGTCCTTGCCCTGACGCACCATCTGGTAGGTCTTGTCGCGCAGATCCTTGGCCAGCCCGGCATTGGAGTCGGCAATATCCTGATTCTGACACTTGGGGCAACGCAGCTCCCTGGTCAGCTCCCGAAAGACCTGCTCCTGATTGTCGTTGTCGAAGGTATAGACATCGATGGCGGCCATAGCCGGCGCTTGTACCACCCATCCCAGCAACAGCAGCAGGGAAGCAATTAACACTCTCATCAGCACGCCCCTCACTTCATGGCATCAAAGATGGGTTTGAGGGTCGATGCCCAGTTTTCGGGGTTGATATCCCCGACGTGGCGATAACGGATGATCCCCTTGCTGTCGATGAAGAAGGTCTCCGGCGCGCCGTATACCCCCAAATCCAGCCCCAGCATGCCGTCCGGATCATAGAGATTGATCTGGTAGGGATTGCCCAGCTCCGCCAGCCACTTGATCGCCTTGTTGCGCTCATCCTTGTAGTTCATGCCGACGATGTAGATCCCCTGCCCCGCGAGCTCCTTGAGATAGGTGTGCTCGCCATAACAGGTCGGGCACCAGGTTGCCCAGACGTTGAGCAGCATGGGACGACCGGTCAGGATGCTGCGATCGTGCTGTTTGTTCAGATCGTAAATGTCCTGCAGGGTGAAGACAGGCACCTCTTTACCCACCATTACGGATTCGAGTTTGGTGGGGTCAGAATAAAGTCCCTTGAACAGAAAGACGGCGCCCAGCAGAAAGACGATAAAGGGAATTAAAAACAGCCAGGTCTTGCGAGTCATGCCTTGCTCTCCTCCTCACGACGGCCAAAACGGTAGCGCTTGTCCAGCATCGCCAGCACGCCGCCGATAGCCATTAAGACGCCGCCAAACCAGATCCAGCGCACGAAAGGCTTGTAGTAAATCCGCACCGCCCAGGCACCGTTGTCGAGCTGTTCGCCAAGGGCCGCGTAAAGGTCACGGGTAATACCGGCATCGATGGCCGCCTCGGTCATCGGCATCCGGGTCACCTTGTACATCCGCTTCTCCGGCTTGAGCAGGGCCACCTGCTTGCCATCCTTGTGCACTTCCAGCACGCCCTTGAAACCATCGTAGTTGGGGCCGTTCTTCTCCTTGATGCCGGTGAAGACAAACTCGTAATCGGCAAAATGGACTCGATCCCCCGCCTGCATCCGCAAATCTTTCTCGATGCTGTAGTTCTGGGTACAGGCGATGCCGATGATGCTGACTGCAAGTCCGACGTGACCCAGGATCATGGCCCAGTGGCTATTGCCCAGCTTGCGAACCCCGCTGGCAAAGCTGTGCTTGTGGGTAGCTCGCGCCCAGGTCTCCTGCGCACTGGTGACGATAATCCAGGCGCCAAGACCGATCCCCAATGCCGCCCACGGCTTGAATGTCTCGGCAAGGGTCAGCGGCAGCAGGAAGGCCGCAGCCAGACTCAGGAGCAGCGCAATCACGATCTTGCTCTTGAGCTCGCCCAGCTCCTGGCGGCGCCAGCGAAACAGCGGGCCAATCCCCAGCAGCAGGGCGAACGGAATGATGAGCCAGCTGTAGATGTGGTTGAAGAAGGGGGTACCGATGGAGATGCTGCCCAGTCCCAGCTCCTTGTGAACCAGCGGCAGCAGCGTGCCAAGCAGCACGGT
Organism: Aeromonas sp. SCS5; assembly: GCF_001887375.1. Taxonomy (NCBI): domain Bacteria; kingdom Pseudomonadati; phylum Pseudomonadota; class Gammaproteobacteria; order Aeromonadales; family Aeromonadaceae; genus Aeromonas; species Aeromonas sp. SCS5. The sequence goes on along the minus strand of NZ_LFCS01000003.1, from coordinate 75,657 downwards.
CAACAGACCCGCTACCAGCATGATGTTGTTGCAAAGCAGCAGGGTCTCGCGGCTCCACAGCTCATGCTTGCCATGGCTCTTCACTTGCGAGCCCTTGAAGGCAAACAGCAGCAAGGATGAGCCGATTACCGCCAGCAGGAAGCCCAGAATGAACAAACCGCGGGTCGGGTCGGAGGCAAACGCATGCACCGACACCAGCACGCCGGAACGCACCAGGAAGGTACCAAGCAAGCTCAGGGAGAAAGCGGAAAGCGCCAGCAGCACGGTCCAGGCCTTGAAGGTGGCGCGCTTTTCACTCACCGCCAGCGAGTGCAGCAGGGCGGTCCCCGCCAGCCAGGGCATAAAGGAGGCGTTTTCTACCGGATCCCAGAACCACCAGCCACCCCAGCCGAGCTCGTAATAGGCCCACCAGGAGCCCAGCACGATCCCCAGCGTCAGGAAGACCCAGGCGGCCATGGTCCATGGACGGGACCAGCGCGCCCAGGTCGCATCGAGGCGACCGGTCATCAGGGACGCGATGGCAAAAGCAAAGGCAACCGAGAAGCCCACATACCCCATGTAGAGCATCGGCGGGTGGAAGATGAGACCCGGATCCTGCAACAACGGGTTGAGGTCGCGGCCATCTACCGGGAAGTAAGGCAAGGTGCGAATGAAGGGGTCGGAAGTAAACAGCACGAAGGCGGTAAAACCAACCGAGATGAGGCCCAGTACGCCGAGTACCCGCGCTACCGCGTCGAGAGGCAGACGACGGCTGAACATGGCGACGGCCGCAGTCCAGCCCCCCAGCGTCAGCACCCACAGCAGCAGAGAGCCCTCATGGGCCCCCCATACGGCAGAGATACGATAAGCGAGTGGCAGCAGGCTGTTGGAGTTGGTGGCCACATACTGCACGGTGAAGTCGTTATCGATAAATGCCCAGGTCAGGCAGAGGAACGACAGCAACAACAGCAGGAACTGGGCATAAGCAAGCGGACGGGCCGCCGACATCATGCCAAGGCGCCCCCAGCTGGCGCCAAGCAGCGGATAACTGCCCAGCAATATGGCGGTGGCAAAGGCCAGGATCAGTGCGAACTGTCCTAATTCCGGGATCATTGCTTGCTCCCCTTCAGCTGCGCCTCGGTATATTGCGGCTTGAAGTGCATGCCGTTGGTGGCATCGGCCACTTCCGGCGGCATGTATTTCTCATCGTGCTTGGCCAGCACCTCGAAGGCCTCGACTGTAGTGGCATCCTTCAGGGTGCCTTGTGCCACGATGCCCTGCCCTTCACGGAACAGATCCGGCAGGATGCCGTCATACTCCACCGTCACCAGATGACCGCCGTTATCCACCAGCTTGAAGGCAACCTTGAGGCTTTGTGGATCCCGTTGAACCGAGCCGGGCACAACCAGCCCACCGATGCGCAGACGCTGTCCCTCTTCCGGCTTGATCTTGTCCGGCCCCTTCCCTTCCACCAACTCGCTCGGCGTGTAGAAGAGATCGATGTTCTGACTCAGGGCATAGAGCACCAGCCCACAGACGGTCGCGAGCCCCAGCGTGATGGCCAGGATAATGGTGAGGCGTTTTTTACGTCTCGGATTCATAGGGTGTTCTCCATCTGCTGGGCTGCCTTGCGACGAGCCTCGCGTGCCTGCTTGCTGCGCAATTCGCCCAGCAGGCTGCGGGTTTTCATACGGGTGGAAATGACGATACCGATAAGGCAGATCAGCGTCAGGCCAAAGGAGAGCCAGACATAGAAGGCGTATCCGCCCATCGCCAGGAAGTCACTGAAAGAGGCAAAGTGCATGCTTACTTCTCCTGCTCGGCTATCTCTTTGACCCAGGGACGGTGCCACTCCCGCATCAAGAGCTCGTTTCTAAAGCGCATCAGGGTCAATGCCCCGAGGAAAGTGGCAAACGCCAGGATCATGACGAGCAACGGCCACAACATGTCGGAAGAGATGGAGGGCTTGGCAAACTTGGTGATGGTGGCCCCCTGATGCAGGGTGTTCCACCACTCCACCGAGTAGTGAATGATGGGCAGGTTGATCACCCCGACCAGCGCCAGAATGCCGGCCGCACGACCAGCCAGCACCTTGTCGCTAAAGGCGTTGTAGAGGGCGATGACGCCGAGGTAGAGGAACAGCAAAATCAGCTCGGAGGTGAGACGGGCATCCCACACCCACCAGGTTCCCCACATGGGCTTGCCCCAGGCCGCACCGGTAAAGAGAGCGATAAAGGTAAAGATGGCACCGACCGGAGCAATGGCGGCTACCGTCATGTCCGCCATCCGCAGCTGCCATACCAGTCCGATAAACGCAGCAATCGCCATGGTGGAGTAAGCCCCCATGGAGAGAATGGCGGCAGGAACATGGATATAGATGATCCGGAAGGAGTCACCCTGCTGATAATCTGCAGGGGCAAAGGCCAGCCCCCAGACAGAACCGATGATGAACGAAAGCAGACTAATCACTGCAAACCAGGGAAGCAGGGTACCAGCCAACTGATAAGCCCGCTCCGGTTTGGCATAAGGGTGCAACCATTTCCACATAGCTCACAAAACCTTTTTGTTATTAATCATTTGGCGAGGCCTACCATACCGACCGCAGGGCTGCATCAAATACCCCGAAAGCAATAAGCGGCGCTCTCCTTGATCCATCGCAACTTAATTTTTCCAACATTGCCCCATACGAGGCTTGTTACTCTTGCGCCAACACCATCAGTTGAGGCTGACTCGCAAAGCCGCCGACACCGCCAGCGGGGTCAACGTCAATGCCCCCACCAGCATGGCTGCCAGAATGGCAAGCTGACCCCCGTAAGGCAGCCCCATCCCGGCCGCATCGATTGCCGAGGTCGCAAAAATCAGTACCGGGATATAAAGCGGCAGGATCAACAGACTGAGCAATACCCCACCTTTACGCAGGCCAACTGTCAGGGCCACGCCGATGGCACCGAGCAGGCTCAATACCGGTGTCCCCAGCGCCAGTGTCGCCACCACCGCCAGATAACTCGGCATATCGAGGGAGAGCAGAATTGCGATAAGCGGCGAGATGAGCAACAGCGGCAAACCGGTCAGCAGCCAGTGAGCGACCACTTTCGCCAGCGCCAGCAGACCCAGAGGGTGAGGCATCAACATCATCTGCTCCAGCGAGCCATCACTGAAGTCATCGCGAAACAGCCGCTCCAGCGACAACATGGCCGCCAGCAAAGCGGCAACCCAGATGATACCGGGAGCGATACGAGCCAGCAGTTTCGGCTCTGGGCCTATACCCAGCGGGAAGAGCGTGATGACGATCAGGAAAAACCAGAGCGGGTTGAGAATATCGGAACGCTGGCGCAGCGCGATCAGCAGTTCACGTCGAATGAGATGGATGACAGCGCGCAGCATGGTGTCACTCCTGCATCATGGGGGTCAGTGACAGTGTCTTGAGGCGCCCCTGCATCAGGGTGAGATCCTGATGGGTAGTGAGGATCACCATGCCACCCCGATCGGCATGGGCAAGGAAGAGTTGCTCCAGCACCTTGACCCCCTGTTTATCGATAGCGGTGAAGGGCTCATCCAGGATCCAGAGCGAAGGCAGGTTGCAGAGCCACAAGCGGGCGAGAGCTACGCGTCGCTGCTGACCAGCTGAGAGCTGACCAGCGGGGTTATCCTCAAAACCGGCCAGACCAACTCGAGCCAAAATCTGCCACAAGTCGCTCTCAGTCTGCTCTGAATGATGAAGTTGCTGATAAAAAGTCAGATTTTCAAAGGGTGTCAGGGCTGCTTTTACCCCGGGTTGATGACCCAGATAGAGCAAACTGGCGTGATACTCGTCGCGGCCAGCGCGAATATTCTCCCCATTCCAGAGCACTTCACCAGAAAAGGGTTGCGAGAGGCCAGTCAGCAAACGCAGCAGACTGGTTTTGCCAACCCCGTTGGGGCCTTCTATTTGCACCAGATCGCCGGGTGAAACCGTAAAGGAGAGATGTTCAAACAGAGTGCGATCTTCACGCACGCAGCTCAGATTGTTGACTTGAAGCAGCATGAGGATGTTATCAAATAGAATTAAGCGGCCTGCATCTTAACACAGTATTGGGATACGTCGTTTCATAGATGCAACAATTGGCGCAAGTCGCGATGGGGATCGCGAAAAGAGGTAAAGGGGATGTCGATATGGCTCTGATCTGTTTCCGTCACTACATATAAAATAAAGGAAGGCATGAGCCTTCCTTCACTATCAAGAACGACCTTTTCGCAAGGATATCAAGAGTTCGGCTTCTGCCTTTGGCAACTCGCACTCGCTCATGACTTCATCCAGGTCGGCCCCCAATTCAACCATCTTGGCAGCACGGCTGTAGAGCCTGCGTTCTGGATCCTGCATGGTTAGCTCTTGCTGGCGATCGTTGATCTGTTGCATCGCCCCCTCCACAGCTTGCAGGCGTTGCCCCATACCAATGGCGCCGGTATGCAGCTCCATCATCTGTTTGCGCAAGCTTTCAAGTTGCCCCTGCAAGGTAGCTACGCTTGCCTCGGACTCCTGCTTGCTGCGCTTGCTTCTTGACCAGACATAAAAAGCAAACGCCAGTGCAATCAGGGACACCACCAAGGCAACTATCTCAATGATCAAAACATCACCTTATTGTTAGAGAGAACCAATTTCGTCCCACTCTTCATCAGAGAGCAACTTGTTCAGGTCAACCAGGATCAGCAGTTGACCATCGCGGTTGCTAACACCCTGGATGAACTTGGCGCTCTCTTCGGTACCCACTGCGGGAGCGGCATCGATCTCGGAGGAGCGCAGATAAACAACCTCGGCAACGCTATCAACCATGATGCCAATCACCTGCTTCTCGGCTTCGATGATGACGATGCGGGAGTTTTCACTCACATCACCGGAAGGCAGGCCGAAACGGGAACGGGTATCGATGACAGTCACCACATTACCACGCAAGTTGATGATCCCGAGTACATATTCGGGAGCACCCGGCACAGGCGCGATTTCGGTGTAGCGCAATACCTCCTGCACCTGCATCACGTTGATGCCATAGGTCTCATTTTCCAGTTGGAAGGTTACCCATTGCAGCACTTCATCTTCAGCCAGATTCTGTGCAATATTGCGCTTTTCTGTCATGTTTTTATTCCTTTTATGAAAACGTCTACTGCTAAAACTAGCAATAAAACAGCTCGATTGCAGAAGTTATCAGCGACCTTCTATGTTGACCCCACGCTCCAATAAAAGGAGCAATTCCCGAACATGCAACAGGGCGCACATTTTTTCTTTAACCATGCCCGCGAGCCAAGGGCGCTTGCCCTCTTGGTGGCGCCACTTGACCTGATCGCGGTGCAACAATTCAGTTCCTTTGAGGTGATGACATGCCAGTCCCCAAGGTGACTCTCCAAGCATAATCAGATATTTGTAAGGATCCATCTCCAAATGCTGCCCAGGCATCACCCACTGGGCGGTATCCACTACATTCATTTTTTGCTCGCGAGAAGTCATGATCCCCTTATACCAACCTGGCTGACCAAAAAGAGAGGTCACCTCTCCCAGCTGATGAATCCCGCCAAGATCGGTCAAGGGCACCGCAAACGTCACGCCAGACACTTCAAAGAAGAGAGCCTGGAACTCCTTGCCCGTCTCGATATTTTCCCAACTGACGGGAGACTCTGCTACTTCCGGTGCAACTTCTACCGCCGTCTCGGTTACGACCGTCGTAATCGGTTCTGCAATCTCAGGGCTCAATACCTCAGCAGGCCACTCAGGCTCTACTGGCGACAGAGACTCTTCAGCCACAATTTGCAGTGGCTCTGACACTGTTAGCTCATTGGTAAACGCGTCATTCTCAAATTGCACCTGCCCCACTTGAGCCAGCAATTCACTCAGTTGGGTAAGACGCGGGTCACTCTCCATGTAGGGAGGAGCAACTACCTCCGGCACACTTTGAGGTTGCCGCTGCAACTGCACTACTGGCGCAGCAGGAGCCTCTTCGATTTCATCAAGCCCTGACGGGTCATCAAGGAGCAGCGAATGGAAATAATCATCCATTGCCCGAACTTGAATGGTATCTCTCATGCCGTCACCTCATGAGTCCGCTGCCGCTCAAGCGCGTCAAGATATTTGAGCAGAGTTTCGTAGGCATAGGTTCCACGACTCCCGGGTGAATAAATGGAGGGGGGAATATGCAGCAAACTGGCGTCTCGGAATTTGGTATCGATAGGGATCACCGCGTTCCACACCGCATCACCGTACTGTTCCTTGATGGATTTCAACGTCATCAACGATGCTCGGGTACGCTTGTCAAACATGGTCGGAATAACGGTAAAACGAAATTTATCCCGTTTTGAGCGCTGCATGATTTCAAACGTCTTCATCATCCGCTCCAGCCCTTTCAGCGCTAGGAATTCGGTCTGTACGGGCACCAAGATGCGGTCACATGCAGCAAGCGCATTGACCATCATCACTCCCAATACTGGTGGACAGTCAATGAGCACGTAGTCGTACTGATCCTGAATACGCAGCAACGCGCGTTTGAGCACCAGCCCCATCCCTTCCCGGTTCCCCATGACCCGATCGAGCGTAGCCAGCGTGATAGATGCAGGCAGCAGATTGATATTGTCGAACTTGGTTTTGAGCGTCAGTTTATTGACAAGCTCGGTGGTCGGCTTGACTGCTTGAAAAAGCTCATAGAGCGTGCCATCAAGACGATCCGAATCGTAATCGAGATAAGCGGTCAACGAGGCATGCGGATCCGTATCAATCAGCAGCACTCGTTGGCCACGCTGAGCCAGGATCCCGGCGAGAGAGACCACTGTGGTGGTTTTCCCGACACCGCCTTTCTGGTTGGCAACCGTCCAAACAATCACTGTATCAATCCTGCCTTGTTGTTATACGCATGCCACCACCGGGTAGTGAGATCACCTTGACCTCACCAGCATCCGCCGCTTTTTGCACTTCCGGCACAGCCTCTGTGGCTGGCGGAGTTTTGACTACAGGTCTTGCAGGTACCCAGGCAAACTTGGAGATAGCGACCACCACTTTACGGTTCTGTAGCCGCCCCTCTTCGCTACCATTGTCTGCAAAAGGAGAAAACTCACCATATGCCTCGAATGCCAAGCGCTGAGGTGCAATGCCATTGGCAATCAAACCGTTTAGCACTGCCTCAGCCCGAGCCGCAGACAGAGCCCAGTTTGAGCGATAAATTTCATTATTAATCTGTTGGTTATCGGTATAACCCCTGACCCTTACATAGTTATCGACCGGTTTGAGAATACTTGAAAGAGTATTGATAACCGGTGCTGCATTGGGCCCCATAAATGCACTTCCACTGCCAAATAACAGCCCTGAACTCAACTCGATAGTCAGCCAGTTCTCATCTTGGGTCAGTTTGACTATCCCGGACTCAACCAATGATCCCATGCTTGCCTGTAGTTGTGTACCAAGCGTCGCAAGTGTTGTGCCATTTTGCAAAATAGGGACACCGGAAATAGGTGCAAGAGAGGGAGCCGGCCCGCTTGTTCCATCAAGTATTGAAGGTGCGGAAGAGGCCGAATTTTCCAATAGCGAATTACCTTGGCCATCCAGCAAACCGTCGCTGTGCGGCTGAATAACACTGAAAGCCTGACTCATACCGTCAATGACTGCACGATACTTGTCCTTGTTAACCAAGGCTACGGAATAGAGCACCACAAACAGGGCAAAGATGAGAGTCATGTAATCGGCGTAGGAGACCAGCCAGCGATCCAGATGCTCACGCCCTTGCAAGTGCAACCGATAACGCTTACGCATGGCTACTCTCCCTTCAGATATGCCTTGAGCCGCCGTTCTACCTGCAAACCATTTTCACCATGGGCAATCGCAATGAGCCCCTCCAGCGTCATCTCCTGGAAAAGCGCAGAATGGTAATGGAAAGCCCTTAATCTATTGGCAACAGGCAGATAAATCAGGTTGGCAAACCCCACTCCATAAATGGTTGCAACAAAGGCTACCGCAATTCCCGCGCCCAGTGCTGCAGGGTCTTCGAGATGGAACATCGCCTGGATAAGCCCCATCACGGCGCCAATGATCCCGATGGTGGGACTATAACCCCCCATGGATTCAAATACCCTGGCAGCATGCTCATTACGCTCTTGCTCGATGTCGATGTCGGCCTCCAGCAACATGCGGATATCTTCTGCCGACACACCATCAACAATCATGTTCAACCCTTGGCGGGTAAATTCATCTTCCTCTTGCTCCGCCTGATCTTCCAAAGCCAGCAGCCCTTGTTGCCGGGCAAACACAGCCCAGGATTGTAAACGCTCAGCCTGAAGCATCAGCTCCTGACGTGGGGGAACAAAAATCCAGAGTGCTTGCCTGAGCGCAAGCAAGATATATCTGACGGGGGTTTGCAGAGTAACGGCACCAAAGGTGCCGCCCAATACGATCAGAAAAGCGGGGCCATCAACCAGAGTGAGCAGGGAACCGCCATGCCACAATTGGGCAATGGCAATGGCTCCCAAAGCCAGGAGCAGGCCAAACAAGCCCATGATCAGCGCCCCAACTCAACCAGAATACGCTGTGCCACTTTGTCCAAAGGAAGTGATTCACTGGCAATACCGGCCTTGGCAACCGCTTGAGGCATCCCATATACCACACAAGATGCTTCATCCTGAGCCCAGATAGTAGAGCCTTGCTCTTTCAGCAACTTGGCTCCATCTCGGCCATCAGCCCCCATGCCCGTCAAGACTATTGCAAGCACCTTGTCAGCATAGGTTTTAGCTGCAGAGGCAAAGGTAATGTCAACACAAGGCTTGTAGTTAACTTTATCATTACCATCGATTATCCGGATACGAGCACCAACGCCACGCCCTTCAAGCAACATCTGTTTGCCACCTGGCGCCAGATAGGCATGACCGGGTTTGAGCACGTCACCATCCTCAGCTTCCTTGACACCGATCTGGCACAAACCATTGAGACGAGCCGCAAATGCTGCAGTAAAGGTTGCCGGCATATGCTGGATCAGCAAAATCGGGTGAGGGAAATCACCTGGCAGCTTGGTCAACACATTTTGCAATGCAACCGGTCCCCCAGTGGAGGTACCAATAGCAACCAATTGATAAGTTTTACCACTACGCTTGAATACCGGAGCAGGTGTTATGCGCGGTGTTTCTGGCACACGCTCAGCAGTTCGCGATGCTGCTGAGGAACTCAGTGGCGATCTGGCCATCGGCTCAGGGGCTTTGGGACGAGCAGAGCTCATCAAAAAGCGCTTGCGGGAAATCTCCTTCACCCGCTGCTGCAGCAATCTGACCGCTTCATCCTTGTCTCTGGCGATGTCTTCAAACTTTTTAGGTAAGAAATCGAGGGCCCCGGCATCCAGTGCATCCAGAGTCGCCTTTGCTCCTTCATGGGTCAGAGAGGAGAACATTAAAATAGGTGTTGGACATTTGGCCATAATCTCGCGCACAGCGCTGATGCCGTCGAGCACGGGCATTTCGATGTCCATGGTGATTACATCAGGGCGCAGTGAAATCGCCTTGTCCACGGCCTCACGTCCGTTTTGAGCGGTATCAATCACTGTCAGCATGGGATCCTGACTAATGATTTCACTTACCCGACGGCGGAAGAAACTCGAATCGTCGACAACTAATACCTTGACTGCCATTGTTATTTTTCTAACTCCTTGGGCCTGAGCTATTAATGTCTACGCGCATATGCTTTGAGCAGACTCGGCACATCCAAAATCAGGGCTATTCCACCATCACTGGTAATTGTTGCACCAGCCATACCTGGCGTTCCTTGCAGCAAGCTGTCAAGTGGCTTGATAACCACCTCTTCCTGGCCAATCAGGCTATCAACAACAAAACCAATTTGCTGTGTCCCAATCTGCACAATAACCACATGACCTGTATCTTGACGGGAGCGTTTGTTGGGACCACGCACCAGCCATTTATGCAGATAAAAGAGCGGAATTGCCTTCTCACGAACAATGATGGTGAGCTGACCGTCCACCATATTGGCCTTTTTCAGATCAAGGTGGAAAATCTCATTCACACAGCCAAGTGGCAGAGCAAAAGTTTGCTCTCCCACCTCTACCATCAGGGTCGGCAAAATCGCCAGAGTCAGAGGCACCTTGATTTCAAGACGCGTCCCTTTACCCCATGTGGAATCGATGTGTACTGAGCCATTGAGGCCAACAATGCTGGTTTTCACCACATCCATACCGACACCACGGCCTGATATATCCGAAATCTCTGACTTGGTAGAAAAACCCGGAGCAAAAATCAGGTTGTAGGCATCATTGTCACTCATGCGAGCAGCAGTATCTGCATCCAGCACACCACGGCTGATTGCTATAGACTTGAGTTTTTCTGGATCCATACCTGCACCATCATCTTCGATACAGAGCAGGATATGATCACCTTGCTGAGAAGCACTCAGGGTGATTGTTCCCTGACGTGGTTTGCCCGCTTTTTCACGGATCTCGGGCAACTCAACCCCATGGTCACAGGAGTTACGAACCAAGTGAACAAGGGGGTCAGCCAATGCTTCAACCAGGTTTTTATCAAGATCGGTCTCTTCACCGACCATGACCAATTCGATTTCTTTTTTGAGAGTACGAGCCAAATCACGAACAACGCGCGGGAATCGACCAAAGACCTTCTTGATCGGCTGCATCCGGGTCTTCATGACCGCCCCTTGCAGATCCGCAGTCACAACATCCAGGTTGGCAACAGCCTTTGACATCTCTTCATCATTGCTGGCAATACCAAGACTAACCAAGCGGTTACGCACCAATACCAACTCACCCACCATATTCATGATGACATCGAGCGTCTTGGTATCCACCCGAACAGTAGTATCACTTTGTACGGCACTGTTTTCAGTCGGAGCTGGAGCTGTAGACTTAGCTGCTGCAGGCGCTGCGGGCTTGGATGGCGACTCTGCAGGTTTTGCTGAGGCACTAGTCACGGGCTTGGAAGCAGGAGTAGGCACAGCAGGTTTGGACTGAGCTGGCACCGCGGCAGGTGCGGCAGGTGCGGCAGGTGCGGCAGGTGCGGCAGGTGCGGCAGGTGCGGCAGGTGCGGCAGGTGCGGCAGGTGCGGCAGGTGCGGCAGGTGCGGCAGGTGCGGCAGGTGCGGCAGGTGCGGCAGGTGCGGCAGGTGCGGCAGGTGCGGCAGGTGCGGCAGGTGCGGCAGGTGCGGCAGGTGCGGCAGGTGCGGCAGGTGCGGCAGGTGCGGCAGGTGCGGCAGGTGCGGCAGGTGCGGCAGGTGCGGCAGGTGCGGCAGGTGCGGCAGGTGCGGCAGGTGCGGCAGGTGCGGCAGGTGCGGCAGGTGCGGCAGGTGCCATTGTACTCTGCGGCCCTTGCCCACGACCATGAAGTTCGTCAAGCAAGCGTTCGAACTCATCATCATCGATCAGCTCATCTACTTCCTTCTGCACCGACTTAAGCGGATTAACTTCTGGTGCACCTATATGTTGTCCCTGGCCATGCAGCTGATCTAACAAAGCTTCGAACTCATCATCCGTAATGTCACCGGAATCTGTGGTCACAGATGTTGAAGCCGCTTTGGTTGGGGCTCCGCCAACGCCATGCAGCTCATCCAGTAAACGTTCGAACTCGTCAGCAGAGATCTCGTCAATAGAACCACCGCCATTAACAGCTGCTGGCTCAACGCTCTCTGCTGAAATAACAGCTTCTGGCACTTCAGGCTCAGCAACGAAAACGTCTACTTGAGGGGCCACTGGTTCGGGATCGGCAGCAACATCAGAGGCAGCACTGCTGGTTGCAGTCCTCAGTTGCTCTTCACCCTCAGGCTTGCACAGCTCATGAAGGTCATGTAGAAGATCTTCTGACGCAGGACTTGGCGCTTCACGATTTTGCACTTGGGCAAACATGACGTTGATGGCGTCCAGAGCCTGCAAGATTACATCCATCAATTCTGCAGTCACTGTACGCTTGCCGTTGCGCAAGATATCAAATACGTTCTCAGCACCGTGGCATACGTCAACCAGTTCGCCCAGCGACAAGAACCCAGCCCCGCCTTTCACGGTATGAAAGCCGCGAAAAATCGCGTTCAGCAAGTTCTTGTCATCGGGCCGCTTTTCCAAGTCGACCAGTTGCTCAGACAACTGTTCCAATATTTCGGATGCTTCGACCAGAAAGTCTTGCAGTATGTCTTCATCAACTTCGAAGGCCATGCGTCACTCCATTAGAATCCCAAGCTAGACAGCAGATCGTCCACATCATCCTGACCATTGACCACATCGGCGCGGGCCTCGGGGTTCATGATGGGGCCTTCAGCTTCAATCCCGTTGACAGGAAGGCTGCGAGTTGAATGCTCTGCAGAAGCCTCACCAAACATAGTCAGCATTTCTATTAATTTTGTTTCTACTTCCTGCACAAGTTTGATGACCTTGCGGATCATCTGCCCGGTCAGATCCTGAAAATCTTGCGCCATCAGGATCTCTGTCAGCAGTTGCCGTAATTTATCGGCATCAGACTCTGAAGCCTTAATAAAATCATCGAGTTGGTGACATAGCGATTTGAATTGCCCAACATTCATGTCGCGGGACATCAAGGCATTCCAGTTAGGCATAACCAGCTGGATATTGTCATTAAGACGATCTGCAATCGGCAGACTGGCTTCTACCGCATCCATGGTGCGGTTCGCAGCCTTGTCAGTCATATCGATAACGTAGCTAAGGCGTTCCCGAGCATCAGGGATATCATGCGTAGCCAGATCGGGAATCCGCGGATCAAGGCGAAATTCTTGTAGTGAATTATGCAGTTGTCTTGTCAGCTGACCGACCTTGTCAAACAGATCGGAGGCATTGGGGGCACATACTTCGGCAAGCAGATCATCGGCCAGTTCAAATTCACCTTGCTCAAGATGAGCAACAAGCATCCTTGCCTGGTCGAGCGAAATCATTGCTCTCGTTTTGGCCATCATCCCTGCAGCTCCTTAGCCGATTCGTTCAAAAATCTTGTCCAGTTTTTCTTTGAGCGTCGCTGCAGTGAAAGGCTTGACGATGTAGCCATTAACGCCAGCCTGTGCGGCCTCAATGATCTGTTCGCGTTTGGCTTCAGCTGTCACCATCAATACCGGAAGATGTTTGAGTTTGTCATCAACCCGAATGGCCTTGAGCAGGTCAATACCTTGCATGCCGGGCATGTTCCAGTCAGTTACTACAAACTGGAAATCACCATTTTTCAGCATCGGCAATGCTGTATTGCCATCATCCGCCTCGTGGGTGTTGTTGAATCCCAAGTCGCGCAGCAAGTTCTTGATAATCCGGCGCATCGTTGAAAAGTCATCAACAATGAGGATTTTCATGTTCTTGTCCAAAATTCCCTCCTAAATAGCCGCCTCGGCGGCTCACTTACATGATGCTAAAAACGGGTTGTGTCGTGCGGATTATGCCTTAGAGTTTAGTCTCAGTGTAGCCAGTACAAACACTTATAGATGCCAATCTCGCAAACGAGCACGTAATCTGTGCATTGCCTGACTGTGAATCTGACTCACCCGTGACTCACTGACATTCAAAACCTCGCCGATTTCGCGCAAATTCAGCTCTTCATCGTAGTAAAGAGAGAGAACCAGGGCTTCCCTCTCTGGTAAGCGACCAATTTGCTCGGCTAATGCAATCTGAAATCGTTCTGCTGCCAAATCATCGAAACCTGACCCGGAGGGTGCGTCATCAGGATGACCAATCACATCCTCACTGACCCCCAGATCCTCGATCCCGATAATTTTTCCGCAAGAAACATCCTGCAGCATGACATGATAGTCAGCAATCGAGACCCCCATCTGAGCCGCGACTTCCGTATCACGCGCATCTCGACCATTGGCTTGTTCAACATTTTCGATGGCTTCAGATATTGCACGGCTGTTGCGATGCACGGAACGAGGCACCCAGTCACCACGCCTAATTTCATCAAGCATGGCACCACGAATGCGGATCCCTGCGTAAGTCTCGAAACTGGCCCCCTTGCTGCCGTCAAAGTTACGAGAGGCTTCCAGCAGCCCAATCATACCTGCCTGGATCAGGTCATCCAGCAAGACACTGCTGGGCAGACGAGCCAGCAGATGCTGGGCTATTCGCTTGACCAGCGGAGCATGTCGCTCCACCAGCACATAGGAATCCTGATGACGCAAGTACGCTTGGGCTTTATTCACGGGAACCTTCCTGTGTTGTGGCCGGCTTTTGCAGCAAATTCTCCAGGAAAAACTCCAGATGACCACCTGGCTGATTGGGAACTGGCCAGCTTGCCGCCTTGTTGGCCAGCGCACGGAACGCCAGCGCAGCAGGAGATTTGGGGAATGCTTCGACAATCAGCTTCTGTTTGCGCACTGATGCCCGCAAATTGGTGTCGTAAGGCACGCAGGCTACCAGCTCAAGAGAAGTATCCAGGAAACGATCCGTTACCCGAGTCAGCTTGGCAAAGAGCTCCTGGCCCTCACGCAGGCTGCGTACCATATTGGCAACCACCTTGAAGCGGAACACCCCGTGCTCCTTGGAGAGGATCTTGATGAGAGCGTATGCATCGGTAATGGAAGTCGGCTCATCGCACACCACAACCATGATGTCTTGCGCAGCACGGGTGAAGCTCAGCACCATGTCGGAGATACCGGCGGCGGTATCTACAAGCAAAATATCGACCTGAGTCTTCATTTCGCTAAAAGCTCGGATAAGCTCGGCATGCTGTACGGGCGAGAGCTCGACCATCGACTGGGTACCGGAAGTTGCCGGCACTATCATCATGCCATACGGCCCCTCGACAATGATGTCGTCGATAGTGCATTCACCGGCCAGTACGTGGGATAGGTTGCGGTGTACCCGCAGCCCCAGCATGACATCCACGTTTGCCAGACCGAGGTCAGCATCCAGTACCATCACCCGTTTGCCCTGCGCAGCCATGGCACCTGCCACGTTCAGAGTGACGTTGGTCTTGCCAACGCCCCCCTTGCCTCCGGAAACGGCGATTACTTTAACTCGATTGTTTTGACGCATTTTGCGCAGACCACTCGCCTGATCCATATACATGTTACTCATAAAACTCCGAATCTTCGGCCTCGCCAAAGCCTGCACCCCAGAAATAGGGCTCTTCTGTTTCTCGCTCCAGCGACCCCATGGCGGCTCCAACGAGCTGCGCCGCATTGGCAACCTGAATATCTTCCGGAACCCTTTGTCCGTCAGTGATATAGCTGATGGGCAATGAATTCTGGATACACACGTTAATCACTTCGCCCAGATTCAGACTTTCATCCAATTTGGTAAGTATGCAGCCGCTAAGCGGAATACGCCGGAAATGGTCGACCGCCTCCTGCATCACCCGACGTTGGGAGGTTGCCGACATCACCAGATAACTGCGGATCCGTACTTTGGCATTCTTGACCAAGGTATCGAGCTGCTCGGTCAAGCGAATATCCCGCTGACCGACCCCTGCCGTATCGATCAATACCAACCGACGATGGCGGAACTGATAAAGTGCACTGGCCAGTTCCTCGGCATCGCGCACCTGACGAACCGGACATCCCATGATGCGACCATAAGTCTGCAACTGCTCATGGGCCCCGATCCGGTAATTGTCAGTGGTGATCAGCGCCACCTGCTCGGCACCATATTTCATGGCAAAGCGTGCTGCCAGTTTGGCAATGGTGGTGGTCTTGCCAACCCCAGTCGGACCGAGCAGGGCTACAGCCCCGCCCTGCCGCAAAATTTCATCTTCGCTGATCTTGAGTTGAGCTGTAAGCACTTCAGCCAGTTGAGCCATTCCCTGATGGATCGACATATCTTCCGGGATCATGCCTGCCAGCTGATCGGCAAAAGCATCGTCAAACCCCATCTTCTTGAGCTCTTTGATGAGCAGCGCACGCATCGGCTCCCGGCGCTCCACTTCCTGCCACATCAGACCGGAGATCTGATGCTCCAGCAGCTTGCGGATGCTGGCCATCTCCTTGCGCATCCCCTCCATCTCCTGATCTCGTTGATTGGACTGAGGGGCACGAGGAGAAGTTGATGTGGCACGAGCCCGAGGTTTGGCTGGTTCGGGAGCGGCCCCCCACTGTCCCTGTTCGGCAAGGGTTTTCGGCGCAGAAGTCGTGGCAGCTATTGCGGCTGGCTGAGCCCCCCCCATCCCAGCACCATTGCCCGGTTGGAGTTTTTGCTGGCGAGCAAGCAAGGCTGCCAGCGTATCGGCATAGTGTTCGTTCTGGCTGGGTGCTGGTTCAGGGCGCCCCATCTGCCGCGCGGCAGACGAAATATTGACGCTCTCATCGTTCAGCTGACGGCGAACCGGCGTATCTCTCGGCCCCGGAACCTGGGATTGATAGTCAACAGCGGCGACTATCTCGACCCCTCCGGTCACCTTCTTGTTGGACATGATGACGGCATCCGGCCCGAGAGTCTCCTTGACCTCGGCCAGAGCCGTTCGCATGTCCTTGGCAAAAAACCGCTTAATCTTCACCCGTCATCTCCGCTAACTAGTTCTGTCCGACTGCACTGACGATACGAATCTGCTTGTCATCAGGCACTTCCTGATACGACAGAACGCGCAATCCTGGAATGGCATTCTTCACAAATTTGGCCAGGGTATTGCGCAAGATCCCCGATGTCAGCAGCACGGCTGGTTGACCTTCCAACTCTTGCCGTTGTGTAGCCTCTACCAGTGAGCGCTGCATCCGCTCCGCCAGGCCCGGCTCAATACCGGCACCATCACCACCACCCGCCTGCAAAGATTGATGCAATATACGTTCCAGTTCTGGTGCCAAGGTAATAACCGGTAGCTCGGGATCCGGGCCGGCAATCTCCTGCACGATCAGACGGCGCAGAGCAATCCGGCAGGCGGCAGTCAGCACTTCGGGATCCGGGCTACGGGGTGCATACTCGACCAAGGTCTGCAGGATAGTGCGCATGTCACGAATTGGCACGCCTTCATTGAGCAAATTCTGCAATACCTTCACAAGGTTACCCATGCTGATAACTTCAGGCACCAATCCTTCAACCAGTTTACTCTGGTGCTTACCGATCATGTCGAGCAGCTGTTGCACTTCATCGTGACCGAGCAGCAGTGAGGCATGGTTGGTTAGGATCTGGCTAAGGTGGGTGGCAACCACAGTCGCCGTATCCACCACCGTATAGCCCAGTGTTTGAGCATGAGAGACCTGCTCCTTGGCAACCCAGACGGCTTCCAGCCCAAAGGCTGGGTCCCGTGCAGCAATCCCCTGCACCTGACCAAAGACCTGACCCGGATTAATGGCCATTTCCTTATCATGGTAAACATTGGCCTCGCCGGTACTGACCCCCATCAAGGTGATGCGATATTGGTTGGGAGCCAGCTCCAGGTTGTCACGAATGTGCACGGCAGGGATAAGAAAACCCAGCTCTTGGGAGAGTTTCTTGCGTACCCCTTTAATCCGGTTGAGCAACTCGCCTCCCTGGCTGCGATCCACCAGCGGAATGAGCTGATAGCCCACCTCCAGACCGATGATATCGACTGGCATCACGTCGTCCCAGCTCAGCTCTTTCTGCTCGTGAGCAGGTTGGTCGGCACTTGCCGGCATCAACTCCCCTTTGGCTACCTTGGCTGCAAGCAGTTTCTCGCGGCGCAGCAACCACCAGGCTCCGACCGCAGCTACGCCACCCAGACTCAGAAATGCCACATGTGGCATACCGGGCACACTGCCCATCATCAACAAGATACCGGCAGAAATGACTAACGCCTTGGGATTATCGAACAGCTGTCCCAATACCGCAGTACCCATATCCTGATCGGTATTTTGCCGGGTGACTATGATGGCGGCTGCGATAGAGAGCAGCAGGGAGGGGATCTGGGCAACCAAGCCATCACCGATAGCCAGCAAGGTGTAAATCTGAGCCGATTCGCTGAAGGTGAGCTGGTGTTGGGCCATGCCGATGATGAAGCCCCCCAGTATGTTGATAAAGAGGATCATGATGCCCGCAATCGCATCCCCTTTAACAAATTTGGACGCGCCGTCCATGGAACCGTAGAAATCGGCCTCCTGAGTCACATCCTGGCGGCGCTTTTTGGCCTCTTCCTGATTGATTAGGCCGGCGTTCAAATCGGCGTCGATGGCCATCTGCTTGCCAGGCATCGCATCAAGAGTAAAGCGGGCGCTCACCTCGGAGATGCGCCCTGCACCCTTGGTGACCACCACAAAGTTGATGATCATCAGGATCATGAAAACGATTATGCCGACCGCGTAGTTACCGCCGATCACTACGTTACCGAAGGCCTCAATTACATGTCCCGCAGCAGCGCTGCCGTTGTGGCCTTCCAGCAAAACAACTCGGGTAGAAGCAACGTTAAGCGCCAGACGAAGCAGAGTCGCGATAAGCAGTACGGTAGGAAAAGCGGCAAATTCGAGAGGGCGACGGGTGTAGACGGCAACCAGCAGCACCACGATGGAGAGCGCGATGTTGAAGGAGAAGAGGATATCCAGCATCAGAGGCGGAATGGGCAGAACCACCATTCCCATAGACGCCAGTACCAGCAGCGGGGTACCGACCCCTTTGCCAAGCAGCCATCTGTACTCTTTTAACCGGCCCAATGTTGCCTTGAATTCCATCGCTTTTCTCGATCTTTACTCGCTGGTTCCAGATTAAAGCAAACATCAAGCCAAGAATTCAATTTATTGATTTTTAATCATTTTATTTTGACTGTGTCAGAACTTTGTCATTTGCGATATTCAGGCGGAATAGGAAGATCTTTAGCCAGCGGCTGCGGGCGACGTCCATGTCCACGGCGGAACTTCTTGAGCTGGAACACATAGGCCAGCACCTGGGCCACGGCAGCAAATAGCCCTTCCGGTATTTCTCTACCCAGCTCGGTGGAGTGATAGATGGCGCGGGTCAACTCGGGAGAGGGCATGATGGGAATATTGTATTCACGGGCGATCTCCCTGATCTTCATCGCCACCTCGTCAGTCCCCTTGGCGATAACCTTGGGTGCGGCACCAGGCTTGCCCGCCTCATATTTGAGGGCAACAGAGTAATGGGTCGGGTTGGTGATAACCACATCCGCCTTGGGCACTTCCCCCATCATCCGGCGCGCAGCCATCTCCATTTGTAGACGACGGATCCGCCCTTTGACCTCTGGCTTACCTTCGCTATCCCTGAATTCGTCTTTTATCTCCTGCTTAGTCATCTTGAGCTGACGCATGTGATTCCACTGCTGGAACGGCACGTCTATGGCCACAATAGGGATAAGGGCACAACAGAGGATGATCAGCATCCAGAGAAAGAGTTCTAGCGCATCAATGATGCCACCGGGGTATCCCTCCATCGAGAGATTGAGCAGATGGTTAAACTGGCTGGAAAGCATCCACCATGCAAACAGGGAAATAAACACAACCTTGGCAATCGACTTGACCAGCTCGACCAACGATTGCACCCCGAACATCCGCTTCAACCCGTTGAGCGGGCTCAGCTTGCTGAACTTGGGCATCATGGCTTCGGTGGAGAAGTTCATCCCCCCCATCAGGGTATTGCCGATAAAAGCGGCAATGGTAACCAGCGCAAAAAGCAGACCCAGCGGAAGGATCAATTCCCCAAGCAGCGCTGGAACCATGGCGATCATGGCGTTGGGGTCGAAGGCCTGCTCCCTGTCCAGAGTAAAACCGGTCGTCAACACTTTGATCATGGCACTGGCGAGCGACCCCTTGAGCATCAGCAGCCCGAACACGGCTGAAAGCAAGACACTGGCGGTACCCAGCTCCTTTGAACGCGCAATCTGCCCTTTTTCACGGGCTTGTTGCAGTCGTTTGCCCGTGGGTTGTTCGGTACGTTCCTGATCGGTATCAGCCATGGGCGCCCCCCAAACACTGGGTGTCAATCAGCTCGCAGCTGACCTCCTGCACCCGCTCCCACAGACTATCAAAATGGCCGAGAAAACCACCGATAGTGAGCCAGAGGATGAGCAGACCCGACATCATGCTGACGGCAAAACCGATACTGAAAATATTGAGCTGAGGAGCAGCCCGGGTCATCACGCCAAAAGCGAAGTTGATAAGCAGCAGCGCCACTATGGCAGAGAGCGACATAACCAGCGCAGCCTGATACATAACCCCCAGGAATTTGCTCAAGGTTTGCATGGAGGAAACCGAAAGACCGCTATCGGAGACGGGGAGTGTCTCAAAGCTGAGGATGACCAGTCGCAGCATCACCAAATGACCATCGAGCGCCAGAAAAACCAGCGTCGCCAGCATCAGATAAAACTGGCCGACTACAGGTGTAGCCTGACCATTCATGGGGTCAACCAAGGTGGCAAAACCCAGACTGGTCTGCATGGCGATTACCTGACCCGCCATTACGAAGCTCTCCATCAGAAACTGGGTCATCAGTCCCAGCGCAATGCCTATAAGCAACTGCTGGGCCAATACCAGAAAACTGCCGACGGAAAAAAGCTCGATGGGTGGCATCTTGGGTAAAAGAGGCGCAATCAGAAAGGTAATGGCAAGGGCCAAGCCAATCCGGATCCGGGCCGGGGCAAGGCGGCTGCCAAATACCGCCATCACCATCAGCAGGCTACTCACCCGAGCCAGTGGCCAGAGGATGGAAGACAACCACTCCATGATAAGAGCGGTTGTGTAGGTCATCCCACCACCTCGGGGATCTGGCTCACCATTAGCTGAAAGAAGTCCATCAAACTCTGCAAGCCCCAGTGAGCACCAACCCCCAAAGCTAAAAGCGTCACAATCAGACGAGGCAGAAAGCTCAAGGTCTGTTCGTTGATGGAAGTGGCCGCCTGAAAAATAGCTACCAGCAAGCCAACGAAGAGGCTGGGCAGTATCACGGCACAGACCATGATTGTGACTAACCAGAGCGCCTCGCGAAATACGTCGACAAAGGTTTCAGGGCTCATACTGCCTGCTCCTTCGGCCCGGCTTAGCCGGTACCCAGTCCGAAACTGTTGGCCAGAGAACCCAGAATCAGGTTCCAGCCATCCACCATGACAAACAGCATCAGCTTGAATGGCAGTGAAACGATCATCGGCGAGAGCATCATCATCCCCATCGCCATCAAGATACTCGCCACCACCAGGTCGATAACCAGAAACGGCAGAAACAGCATGAAGCCAATCTGAAAGGCAGTTTTCAGCTCACTAGTCACAAAAGCCGGGATCAACACCCGCAGCGGCACATCGGCAGGTTTCTCCACCTGTACGTTGGCGATCTCCATAAAGGTATTGAGATCCTTGATGCGAGTTTGCGCCAGCATGAATTGATGGATAGGTAATTCGGCCCGCTCCAGTGCCTCTTTAGCCTGAATGGTCTCTGCCAGATAGGGCTGCAACGCTTCATTGTTGATGCGGTCTAGTACTGGCGACATGATGAAAAACGACATGAAGAGAGCAATGCCGATCAGCACCTGGTTGGAGGGGCTCTGCTGTAGCCCGATCGCCTGCCGCAAAATTCCCAGCACAATGATGATGCGGGTAAACGACGTCATCATGATCACCATGGAGGGCAAAAACGAGAGCGCCGTCATCAACGCCAGTACTTGCAGGGTCAGGCTGTACTCCTGACTACCATCAGCCATGGTTTTGACGGTCACAGCCGACATGGCATCCTGTGCCACGGCCAGCGAGGAGAATAGCAGCGGGGTCAGCAGGCTGGTCGACAGCCAGATCCAGTTAGCTTTTTTCATGCTTGCCCATCAATTTGCCAAGCTGCTGGGAGAAAACCTGAGGCTGATTTTCATCGAGCGGCTCTTCCAGGCGATAGAGGAAGTTGACCTGCTGTGGCGTGACCCCGACCAGCAACTGCTGTTCACCTACTTTGACCACCAGCAACTTCTCTTTGTAGCCCACCGGCAGGCTGGCGATCACCCTCATCTGGCCGCCTCCCATGGCGGTGGCAATCTTGCTCTTCTTGAGCAGAAAACCCAGAACCAGAATAAGACCGATCACCATCAGGCTGGAGAGCAACCAAGAGCTCAGGCTGGGGGCATTGACTGCCGCCCCGACATCAGCAAGTGCCGGCAAGGGCAGCAGTAGTAACAGCAGCATTCGCATCATTTGAGTTTCTTGATCCGCTCAATCTGGCTGATGACATCGGTCAGACGGATACCGAACTTGTCGTTTACCACTACAACCTCGCCGTGGGCGATCAGGGTGCCGTTGACCAGCACATCCAGCGGCTCACCGGCCACCCGATCCAGCTCCACGACGGAACCCTGGTTCAGTTGCAGCAGATTGCGGATGCTGATCTGGCTGCGGCCCACTTCCATGGCGATGGTGACAGGAATATCCAGAATGGTATCGAGCTTGCGGCGCTCCTCGGCACTGATAGGAGCGTCATCTTTCAACTCTTCCAGCGGGGCTGGCTTGGCTTCCGCCGTCACCTGCTCTTCCAGGGCGGCAGCCCATGCGTCCGCCATCAGATCCTCTTCCTCAGTTCCGCTCATCTTGCTTCCTTATCGCTACTTCATGACCGTTTATCGCAATAAACCGTCGATTATCTCTGTTGATCCTCGATGCTGCGCTCCAGCTCTTCCAGCTCGGCCTCGCCATCGATACGTACACCGCCCCGGGTCACCAGATGCATCTCGGTCTTGACCCCTTCCGGGCGCTTGAGTTTGTCGGTGATTTTGAGGGCGACATTATCCTTGGTGCGCCCCATCTTGGCGTGGAAAGTCGGCAGATCTTCCACGAAAACCAGCAGATTTTCAGGCATCTCGACCGGGATGATATCGCCAGGTTGCAGCTCCATCAGCTCGCGCAGGGTGAGCTCGGTCTCCAGCAGTTTGGCCCGCAGCTCGACCTTGACGTCCATGATCTCATCGCGCAGCGCCTTGCTCCAGCGCACATCGGTATCACCCTTGTCACTCTGTACACCGGCATCCAGCAGTTCGCGAATGGGCTCCAGCATGGAGTAAGGCATGGCCACATGGAAGTCACCACCACCACCATCCAGTTCGATGTGGAACGAGCTGACCACGATCACTTCAGTCGGGCTGACAATGTTAGCCATTGCCGGGTTCACTTCGGAGTCGAGATACTCGAAGCCCACATCCATCACCGGAGCCCAGGCATCCTTGTAATCTTCAAACACCAGCTTGAGCAGCATCTGGATGATGCGTCGCTCGGTGGGGGTAAATTCACGCCCTTCAATTTTGGCGTGGTAGCGACCGTCGCCACCAAAAAAGTTCTCCACCAGGATGAAGACCAGCCGAGCCTCCATGGTGATTAGCGCAGTCCCTTTCAAAGGGCGGAAACGCACCATGTTGAGACTGGTTGGCACAAACAGGGTATGAACATACTCGCCAAACTTGAGCATCTGTACGCCGTTGATGGATACCTCGGCAGTACGGCGCATCATGTTGAACAGACTGATCCGCATGTGGCGGGCAAAACGCTCGTTCACCAGCTCCAGTGTCGGCATGCGGCCACGGACGATGCGGTCCTGGGAGGAGAAGTCAAACTGGGCTACGCCGGGATCCCCCGCCGAGCCTATCTCCTCCTCTTCGA
This sequence comes from Aeromonas sp. SCS5, assembly GCF_001887375.1. Classification (NCBI taxonomy): domain Bacteria; kingdom Pseudomonadati; phylum Pseudomonadota; class Gammaproteobacteria; order Aeromonadales; family Aeromonadaceae; genus Aeromonas; species Aeromonas sp. SCS5. Next base: position 52,225 of record NZ_LFCS01000003.1, on the reverse strand, counting down.
CATCATCGACACCGTGCAAGAGGGCATCAATTTCGTCCTGACTTAACAGATCGCTCACGCTTCACCTACTGCATTACAAAGCCGGTAAACAGCACTTGTTCGATAACGGGGGAAGAGACCAGATCCTTGAGCACCCGGCGACACTCTTCCAGTGAATCCTTGCGCAGCTTCTCCTTGCCTTCGAAGGTCATCAGCTGTTCGGCCGTTGCTGCGCTGAACACCCGCAGCAAGGTGCCTTCAATCAGGGGGATATTCTGCTTGGCCAGCGTCTCATCGGCGGTGCCGCGCACCTGCAGCTGGATTTTGATCTGCACCAGACGATCTCGCTGCACGCCAGCTACGTTGAAGACAAAGGGACGCGGCATCGATACATAAAGTGAAGGCTGGGGCGCCTCCTCCTTGGGTTTGGCCTCTTTCCCCTCGGCAGCTTCGGCGGCCGGTTTCTCCGAGCCGGAGAGCATCAGAAAGGCGCCAGCACCGCCACCACCCAGCAGGATAACGGCAAGGGCGATGATAATGATCAGCTTCTTTTTCTTGCCCGCGGCCGGGTCTTTCAGGGTTAATTCGTTATCGTCTGCCATCCCTTGTCCACCCTCATATCAAACTTGTTCGATATCATAAACTTACTCGGGATTGCATCAAGCATAGAAATCAATTCCGGAACCGTTTGTCGATTCCACCAGCACATTGAGGGTAGATGTAGTCACATCTCCCGTCTCCTGCCCTCTGCCGGAGCCTGACTGACCACCACTCTGTCCTTGCTGACCCTGACCGCCAGAGGTTGCCTGACCTTGCTGTTGCTGCTGTTGTGACTGATGCTGCACCTGGGTTTGACCAAGCTGGATCCCCTGCCCCGCCAGCATGTCGCGCAGACGCGGCATCGCCTGCTCCAGCATCTCACGAGTCTGTCCATGTTGTACCACGAAATGGACGCTGGCCTGACTGGAAGCATCGATCTGGATCTGGATTTTCATCTTGCCAAGGCCGATGGGGTCGAGCTGGATCTCAGCCTGCTGCAGCTTGTCCGCCAGCATCAGGTTGACCTTCTGGTGCAACTCGGCAGGGGCTTCCTGGCCAGCCAGCTTGAGGTGAGGCAAATTCTGCGGCTCGCGGCGCTGTGCGCCCTCGGCGGCTGACGGGGTACGGTTTTCGGCAACCTGCACCTGCGGCTGGCTGTTCTGGCTATGTTGCACCGACTGACTCTGGCTGCTTTCGCTAGCCGCCTCGGTCACCACCACACTTTGGTTGGCACTATCCACTTTGGGTTTTACATCGAGTTGGGCTGATTTGCGAAGCGGAGTCGCTCCAGCCGCCTCCATCTGCTGAATGCCTGCGGAGATAGTCGACAAGGGGGCCTGTGGCCCTTGCGATTCAACCTGCGCCAACACCTGCTGTGGCGCAGCCATCACGGGTTCCGCGCTGGCAGGAGCAGGTGCCTGAGCGCTCTGGGTCGTGACAGAGACGGGAGCACTTGCAGCCCCTTCGCGAGCACTCTGGGCTGTCGACGCCGGATTGCTATCTGCCGTTGTCTGCTGCCCGGCGCTCTTGCCATCCCCTTGTGCGCCACCTTGTGACCCATTCTGAGCCGTACCATCGGCTTGCTTGAGCCCTTCGTGGAAGGTCTTGAGCGCCTCGCTCTGCCCCTGAGCCGGGGTCGTCTGTGCAGCTTGTCCCTTGTTCAGCAGCACAGCACTATCCATTTCACTGTCGGGCCCGAGTTGCGAACCAGAAGCCGTCTCAGGCTTGCTAACCGGGACAGACTCGCCAGTTGGCATCAGTTTGGCCAACTGGGCAACACGTTCGGCTCCGGAGAGAGGTTTATCCCCCTTGGCGGCAGGTACTGGTTCCCCCTGCCCCTTGAGTTCAGTTTCTCCCTTAAGTGTGCTGGCGCTCTGCCCTTCACCGGTCTTCTCAACTACCTCTTCTTCAACTACAACCTGAGAGGATTCACTATTCTGAGCGGTGGACACAGCTTGTGCGGACGCCGCAGCAAGCTTCTCCAGCATGGTTCCAGCGGCTACCGAGGACGGCAGCGCCGGCTTGTCAGTCGCGCTCGGTTTGACATCATCACCAGCCTCAAGCTCATGCTGCTCACCTTCTTGCGGCAACAGATTGCCGTCAGCAGGAGCCGCGGCAACAACGGCAGGCGTTACCAAAGAGGTGTCGAGTTTGAGGGAGTCTTGCAGACGCAGCAGAAAATCGTTGGGAGGCAGCTCGTCCCCCTTCTTCTCGCCATCTTCTTTGATGCTGCTATCGCTTTCTGTCGCCAAAGATTTGGCTGATCGGTCGCTGCTGCCGGATTTGTTGACGGCACTCTCTGCTGCTCCCTTCTCTGCGGACCCTTTATCTGCTGGCCCCTTATCCTTGCTCTGCGCCTTTGCAATCAGAGAGGCGAAGTCCCCCTTGCTGTCGAGGGCTCCGGCGCTATCCATATTTGCAGTTTCGGGTGTACCGTTCAGGGCGGCTTTGTCCAACCCGTTCGTCTGAGCCGAAGGCGCTTGTGTCAACACTGTCTGCATCATGATGGAGTCCCTGAATTATGGAGGTTCCCTGCGGGATGACCTCCGGCCATGTTCAGTTCAAAGCAAGTTACAGGCCAGATTGATGGAAGCGCCGCAAGATAGCGTACTCATCCAGCATCTTCTGCTCCTGACGCTGGGCCTTCTGCTGTTCGCGGCTTGCCTGTTTTTCCAGCAGCAACTCCACCGCCTTGCGCCGCTGCTGAGCTGCCAGCCACTCTTCGCGGCGCTGCTCCAACGCCTGCCGCACCTGCAACACCCCTTCGTACTGCTGGGTTGCCGCCTGCTCGAGCTTGTTGATAAAGGCGTGATACTGGGCGTTCTGCTGCGGAGAGATCCCCTGCAAGCCACGATCGGTCCACTGCTGGTGATAGATCTGGCGATACTGGTTGAGGGCATTCTGCTGCTCCATGAACAGCTTGAGATCCTGCTGGGCCTTCGCCAGCGCGAGCGCACACTGCTGCTCCGCCTCCACCAGCCGTTCCGACAACAATATCAACCCTTTACTCATGGATCTGCTCCAGCATCCAGCGACTCATCAACGCATCAGTGGCATCGCCACCATCTGCAAGGCCTGCAGGCCATCGTCATAAGGGATAACCTCGCGCATCCCCTGCTGCAAGAACTGGTCCAGATAGGGTTTCTGGATGATGGCACGGTCGATACGGGGATCAGAGCCCTGGCTGTAGGCACCGATGGTGATTAGGTCCCGGTTCTGCTGATAGAGGGAGTAGAACTGCTTGAGGGTACGCGCCAGATCCATGTGTTCCGGCGAAGTCACCATGGGCATGACCCGGCTGATGGACTTCTCGATGTCGATGGCGGGATAGTGGCCCGCATCAGCCAGCTCGCGTGACAGCACGATGTGGCCATCGAGGATCGCCCGCGCAGCGTCGGCGATGGGATCCTGCAGATCGTCCCCCTCGGTCAGTACGGTGAAAAAAGCTGTGATGGATCCCTGCCCATCGCTGCCGTTACCGGCCCGCTCAACCAGCGCCGGCAATTTGGCAAACACCGAGGGCGGATAACCCTTGGTAGCCGGCGGCTCGCCCACGGCCAGCGCAATCTCGCGCTGTGCCTGGGCATAACGAGTAAGAGAGTCCATCAAGAGCAGCACGTTGAGCCCCTGATCGCGGAAATACTCGGCGATGGCCAGCGCGGTTTCGCACCCCTTGAGACGCATCAGCGGTGAAGCATCGGCGGGAGCTGCCACCACCACGGAGCGGGCACGCCCCTCCTCGCCCAGGATATCCTCGATGAACTCCTTCACCTCGCGGCCCCGTTCGCCGATAAGCCCTACCACGACCACATCGGCTACCGAGCCGCGGGTCATCATGCCGAGCAGCACGGATTTACCAACGCCGGAGCCGGCAAACAGCCCCATCCGCTGGCCCTGACCGACGGTCAGCACCGCATTGATGGCGCGCACCCCGACATCCATCGGCTGATGAATGGGGCGACGCGCAAGCGGATTGATACGGTGCTGGGCAAACTGCACCGTCTGGGAGGAGAGAAGGGGGCCGAGGCCATCCAGCGGCTGACCGATACCGTCGATCACCCGACCGAGAAGATTCATGCCGACCGGAATACCGTGTTCTTCGGTGATGGGCACCACCCGGGCACCGGGAATGACCCCTTTGAGCTGCTCGCTCGGCATCAGATAGAGGCGATCGCCAGAGAAGCCGACCACTTCAGCCTCCAGCGTCCCATCAAGGGTATCGATACGGCAGAGCGCGCCGATGGCGGCACGGCAACCGATGGCTTCGAGGGTCAACCCCACCACCCGGGTTAATTTGCCGGCAACCGGTGGTTTGGGGGCGCTATCGCGCACCTTGTACCCTTGCAACCGGTTCAGTAGCGAGCCGCTCATCTGGCCTCCTGATCTAGAAAACAGTCAACCGGACAGCAGTGTCCGGCGTTGATTACGGGTGCGGATCCGGCGAGGAGTTATTGGGTGTCGCGTTGTCTCGCAAGAAGTTGCGCAGCAGCTGATCAATGCGTCCGGAAAGGGTCAGGTCGATACTGGAGAGCTCGGTCGCCAGTTGCAGATCGCCGGGAGAGAGGGTGGGATCGCTCTGCAGCCGCCACTGGCGCTTGACGCACTCCTCGGCACCGAACGCCTGTTCGACCCGGGCAATATCGTCGGGATGCAGCATCAGCGTCACCCCCTGTTCGGCGGCAGGCAGCAGGGCAATCCCCTGCTTGAGCGCCTCCAGCAAAATACGGGGAGAGGTTTCGGCCTCATGGCGGATGAGGGCCCGAGCCAGTTGCAACACCAGCGAGAGCAGCTGCTGCTCCACCGCCTGATCCAGTTCGTTGAGAGGATTGGCCAACCGGGCTACCAGTGCTTGCCAGTGAGCTATCTCCTGCTCCACCAGCTCGCGCCCCATGGCCAGCCCCTCTTCGCGCCCCTGCTCGAGACCGGCAGAGTGGCCCTGTTGCAACCCTTCCAGCTTGCCCTCTTCCAGCCCCTTGGCAAAACCGGCCTCACGCCCTTCAGCCATCCCCTCTTCCCAGGCAGCCTGGCGGATTGCCTCCAGCTCCTCGGCAGTGATGGAGGGGGTTGGCTCCTGCTCGGGTTCCGGCTCGACGACCTCTTCTTCCTGCTGATACCAGTCGGGGGCCAGGCCGAGAGCGTTGGTCTCGACCTCGGCCTCGACCTCCATCTCGGGCCAACCCCAGGTTTCGATCCGGGCATCGTCCCCGTCAGGCCGCACATAGCCACGCAGTTTGTTGTTCATGGATTAGCGCAGCTCCTCGCCACCGCCGGATACAGTCCCGGCGCAACCGTAGAGTTTCTGGCCCATGGCTTAGAGGAACTCCTCGCCACCACCGGCACCCAGCATGATCTCGCCGGCATCCGCCAGACGACGGGCAATGGAGAGGATCTCCTTCTGGGCGGCTTCCACTTCGGAAACCCGGATGGGCCCCATGGCCTCCAGATCGTCTGCCAGCATCTCGGCGGCACGCTTGGACATGTTCTTGAAGATCTTCTCGCGCATCTGATCGTCCGAGCCCTTGAGGGCCCGTTGCAGCAGATCGCCCGGCACTTCCCGCAGCATGGTCTGGATGCCGCGGTCGTCCACATCGATAAGGTTCTCGAACACGAACATCAAATCCTGGATCTGCTGACTCATCTCCTCGTCCGACTCGCGGATGGAGTCCATCAGCTGACCTTCGATGTTGGTGTCGAGGTAGTTCATGATGTTGGCCGCAGCCTTCAGGCCGCCCATCTTGGCTGCCTGGGCACCCGCCGCACCGGCGAACTGTTTCTCCATGATGTCGTTCAGCTCTTGCAGCGCCGCCGGTTGTACCTCTTCCAGGTTGGCGATACGCATCACCAGATCGAGGCGCACCTGCTCGGGGAACTGGCTCAGGATCTCGGCTGACTGCTCCGGCTCCAGATAGGAGAGCACTATGGTCTGGATCTGCGGGTGTTCGTTCTGGATGATGCTGGCCACCTGACGGGCATCCATCCACTTGAGCGAATCGAGGCCGCGGGCACCGGAACCTAGAATGATCTGGTCCACCAGGTTGCTCGCCTTGTCTTCGCCAAGGGCGGCCACCAGAGCCTTGCGCACGAAATCTTCGCTGCCGATACCGATGTTGGTGTACTTCTGGATATCGTCGATGAATTGACGGTGTACCGCCGCTACCCGGTCGTGACTGAAATCCGACATGGAAGCCATCGACATACCGAGCCGTTGCACCTGCTTGGGCTCGAGATGACGGAAGATCTGGGCCGCATCCTCTTCATTGAGACTCAGCATCAGCACTGCCGCCATCTCCATCCCGGACATCTGCTCCAGAAGCTGGCGCTGACTGTCGGTGATGTCGTTGCCAGTGACCTGGCTCTTATTCTCTTCAGGCATCTTTGGTTACCCACTCTTTAATGACCTGAGCGGCCAGATCCGGCTCGTTCGCCACCAGGGCACGCACGGCCTTGAGCAAATCTTCATCACGGTGCAGATCGGGCAGCTTGAGTTGACCATCGCGCAATCCGAACACCGGCTCTGCTTCGGCCTGAGCCGCCAGCAGACTCAACTCGTCGTCACCACCCAGCACAGTGTGGTTGTCGAAATCCAATTCGCCTTCCGGCTTGGCATCCGGATAGAGCAGCCGCTTGAGCATGGGGCGAACCACGGTCACGATCAAGACGATAATAACCAGCACGGAGGCCGCGATGCGCACCGCACGCCAGAACCAGGGCTCATCATAGACAGGGGTGGCCGCCACGGCTTCAAGCTCGGGACGGTTGAACGGGATGGCAACCACTTCCAGAGTGTCACCACGGGTCACATCAAACCCCAGACCACCGCTCAATAGACGACGCAGGGTATCGAGCTCAGCCTGGCTGCGCGCCTCGCGAGTCACCTTGCCATCAGCGGCAGTCATCGACTTGTAATCGACCGCCACGGAGACGGTCATGCGGCGGATCCCCCCCATCTGGCGACGGGTATGGCTGACGGTGGTATCCAGCTCGAAGTTGCGGGTGGCCTCTTTGCGTGAACGGCCATTGGCAGCTGAGCCACTCTCGCCAGCAGTCGCCTGCTCGGGAATGGTGGATGCTGCTGGCGGCTGGTTGCTGAGCGCCCCCGGGACACCACCATTACTGCTGCCGGAGCTGTTCTCTTCCAGCGTCATTTCGGAACGCACCGCCGGCAGATCCGGGTTGTAGGTTTTACGGGTCTGCTCCTGCTGGGAGAAGTCGAGGGAGAGATCCACTTCCGCCGTATAGTTGTCAGCGCCCAGTACCGGGATCAGAATGGCGTCAATTTTTTGTTTGTATTCGAGCTCCTGCTTCTGCTGCATCGCGAACTCTTTGCGAGTCTGGGCAGCGAGAGGATCTTGCGAGCCGGAGTTGAGCAGACGGCCATTCTGGTCGGTAACGGTGACACGAGTCGGTTCAAGGCCGTGGACTGCCGAGGCAACCATATCAACGATGGAGTCCACCTCGCCCTGCCCAAGAGCAGCCCCTTTCAGATTGACGACCACGGTCGCACTTGGTTTACGTTCGTTGCGGGCAAAGACGTTGTCTTTCGGGATGGCCAGCAGCACTTGGGCCTTGGCCACATTCTGGAACTGCTCGATAGCGCTGGACAGCTGGCGCTCGCGGCTCAGCTTGAGGCGCTCCGCCTCCATCCGCTGGCTCACACCGAAGCTGGAATCCTTGAGCAGGATATCTTCGCCGTCACTGCTGGCGTCAGTCACATTGGCCAGACCGGCACGGGTCAGCGCCAGCTTGATATTGGGATAGTTCTCGGCACTGACCAGCACGCTCTTGCCATCCACCTCGTAGGGGATCTTCTGCTGATCGAGGAAGTCGAGGGTCTTGACCAGCTCCTGGGTGGTATAGGTGCCGAGGGGACGCATGTCCGGCTCCTTGCCCCAGAGCAGGATAAACACGGCAATGGCCAGACAGATGGCAAGTCCCAGGATCAGGGTGATCTGGCGCAGTACATCGGTATTGGACAGAAAGCCCAGTGCCGAACTCTTCTGCTCATTCTCATCGAGGGCGGCAGTACCCTCATCGTTTAGCAGCAGATCGCCGTTTTGGTCAGTAGCCACGATTTATGTCCTTATTGCTGACATGTTCATGATGCCCGGTCGTCATGATTCGTTGAAATCCTTTATACCGGCATGTTCATGATGGTCTTGTAGGCATCGACCATCTTGTTGCGTACCTGTACCGTGGCCTCGAACGCGATGGAGGATTTCTGCCCGGCAATCATCACTTCGGCCAGATCCACTGATTTGTCACCCATATCGAAGCGGGTGCGCAGATCGTTGGCGGCGCCTTGCAATTCGTTGACGTTGCCCAATGCCTGTTGCAGCAGCAGGCCAAAGTCGGAGCTGACCTGACGGCCCGGCTGTGCCAGCGGGGTTGCACCGGCCTCAACCTTGAGTGCCTGCATCTCTTGCATCAGGCTGTTTGCACTAATTTCCATTTTTCCATCCCCAGACAAATCATTGACGCTGACAGCCAACAAGCAATTATGATGCCAAACAACAGATCCAAGTCTGGACAAGGGTTGCAGCGAGGGGAAAGCACTGCAACCCGATGAAGGGATAACGCCATAGCAAAGAGAGGGTGAACCCTTTCTGAGGCGACCTTATTGGGTCAGATCCTTGTCGATCCAGTATTTGGATCCGGAGATATTGGCATCGAGCAGCAGCCCCTTCTCGCCAATCTGATAGATGGCCATGCCGCCGTTGTATTTGGCGGTCAGTTCAGCGCTCTCCTTGCCGGCCACCACGCCCACTTCGGAGGTGGCCTCCCAACCCTGGGTCACGAAGGCATCGAATCTGGCCTTGTCTTCAAACAGGATCACCTGCTGATAAAACTTGCCACCGATCCCGGCTGCAAGACCCGCACCAAACATCTTCATATAGGTGTGTTTGCCGGTTTTCCGATTAACAGCCACACCGGCCCCCTGATTGGTGTGAAGCATCAGGGAGAACTTGCGCGAGTCGAAGACGGCGTAACCATAAGCCTTGTCAAACAACAACTTGGCTGAGGGCTGTTCATTGAAGAGATGTATCAGCGCAGTATCAGACATGGTGTTGAGCGCAATCCTTGCCTCTTGTGCCGTCTTGGGGTTGACCATTTCCGTGAGTTTTTTGTCGGCGACAACCAACCACTCCTTACCGGTCGCTATGCTCTTGTCAGTCCAGACACCGGCGGTATTGAACGCCTCCTCACCCCAGGTCGAAATAGAGGCCCAGCTCTTCTTGGAGAAATCGCTGACATCCTGCCACACCTCCTTGCCGGTTTCGCTCAACGCACTTCCGAGATCAGATGCCGCAGCCTTGAGCTTCGCCCAGTCGGCATAACAGGGGGAGATGGCCAGACTCACGGCCAGACCCAGCAACCACTTGTGATTCTTCATCCTTTTGCTCCCATATCCTTTAGCTTCATGGCATTCACCTATCCGCGCGGGTCAGGGCAAACACCTTGGACAATCTTGCGCATTATCGGGATGAGCTCCGCCATAAGCAATCTTCGAGTCCATGCCCATAAGTGAGATACGTGCCAAACCAACATAAAAAAGGCTGCCCACCGAAGGTGGGCAGCCTTGATAGTCAGCAAGTCAAACCGCTTATTCGACCATCATCACCTTGCATGTGTTGGTACTGCCGACAGTCTCCATCTTGTCACCGTGGGTCAGCAACACCATGTCACCGCTCTGCAGCAGACCTTTGGCTTTCAGGACATCCAGCGCATCGCGGCACACTTCATAGACCGGCTTGGTCTCGTCACCGTCAAACAGCACAGGTGTGACGCCGCGGTAGAGGTTGGTCCAGGCCAGGGTCTTGTTGTGCGGAGACATGGCAAAGATCGGCAAACCTGAGCTGATACGGGACATCAGCAGCGGGGTGGTACCGGATTCGGTCAGCGCCACAATCGCCTTGACCCCTTCCAGATGGTTGGCCGCATACATGGTCGACATGGCTACCGCTTCTTCGACAGAGGTGAAGGTGTAGTTCATGCGGTGGTTGGATACGTTCAGGCTCGGATGCTTCTCGGCACCGACACAGACGCTGGCCATAGAAGTCACGGTCTCGATGGGGAACTGACCGGCAGCGGTCTCGGCAGAGAGCATCACGGCATCGGTACCATCCAGCACGGCGTTAGCCACGTCCATCACTTCGGCACGGGTCGGCAGCGGCGCATTGATCATCGACTCCATCATTTGAGTCGCGGTGATCACCACCCGGTTCAGACGACGGGAGAAGCGGATCAGCTTCTTCTGTACGCCAACCAGCTCGGGGTCACCGATTTCGACACCCAGATCGCCACGGGCAACCATGACGGCGTCGGATCCGAGGATAATGTCTTCCATCGCTTCGTCAGTGGCGACAGTTTCGGCGCGCTCAACCTTGGCCACGATCTTGGCATTAGAACCGGCTTCGCGGGCCAGCTCGCGGGCATAACGCAGGTCATCGCCACAACGGGGGAAGGAGACCGCCAGATAGTCCACGTTCATACGGGCGGCAGTCTTGATATCTTCCTTGTCCTTCTCGGTCAGCGCCGGCGCTGAGAGACCGCCCCCTTTCTTGTTGATGCCCTTGTTATTGGAGAGCGGGCCAGCCACAGTGACAGTGGTCAGAATACGGGTGCCTTCGACGCTCTCTACTTTCAGCTGCACACGGCCATCATCCAGCAACAGGATATCGCCAGGCACAACATCGTTTGGCAGGCTCTTGTAGTCGATACCAACCTGCTCCTGACAACCTTCCCCTTTGCCAAGGGCCGCATCCAGCACGAATTTGTCACCGATAGCCAGATAGATCTTGCCATCTTTGAAAGTGGAAACGCGGATTTTCGGCCCCTGCAGGTCACCCATGATGGCAACGTGACGGCCCAGCTTGGCAGCAATTTCACGCACCTGATTGGCGCGCAGGATGTGATCTTCAGGAGTGCCGTGAGAGAAGTTCATCCGCACCATGTCGGCACCGGCGCGGATGATCCCTTCGAGGATCCCTTCGCGGTCGGTAGCAGGACCGAGTGTGGTTACAATCTTTGTACGTCTAGGCATGAAAGACTCCGATATGAAGTTGATACGAGTTGAGATTCTGCCCCATCAAGCCGATAGCTCGATGCACCCGTTTGCAAGCCATCTGGGTGGCTTTTGTTACTAAATTACAATACTACACCAAGGCGGGTGGCATAGACAGTCGGGGGCAAAGCCCCCGACCATTCAGGAAGAGTGCGGGGTTTCGAAGCGGGATTCGCGCAGTCCCTCTTTAACCTTCTTCAGGTTTTCGCGAAATTTCATTCCCCGGCGCAGGGTAAAACCGGTTGCCAGTACATCAACCAACGCCAGCTGGGCGATGCGGGATGCCATCGGCATATAGACGTCGGTATCTTCCGGCACATCCATGGAGAGCACCAGATTGCACTCACGTGCCAGCGGAGAGTCCTTGGCGGTCATGCCGATGACGGTGGCATCGTTCTCACGGGCCAGCGCTGCAATTTCCACCAGCGCCTTGGTGCGACCAGTGTGGGAGATGAGAACAACCACGTCCCCTTCGCTGCTGTTGATGCAGCTCATCCGCATCATGACGATGTCGTCAAAGCTCACCACCGGTATGTTGAAACGGAAAAACTTGTTCTGGGCATCGCGGGCCACTGCGGAGGAGGCGCCAAGGCCAAAGAAGCTGATCTTCTTGGACTGGGTCAGAATATCGACACAACGATTGATGGCGGAAATATCCAGACTGTTTTTGGCTGCATCAAGACAAGCCATGGTGGATTCGAAGATCTTGGCGGTATAGGTATCCGGACCATCTTCCGCTTCCACATGACGATTCACATAAGGGGTGCCATTGGCCAGGCTCTGGGCCAGATGCAGTTTGAAATCAGGGAATCCTTTGGTGTCAAGGCGACGGCAAAAGCGGTTGACGGTCGGCTCGCTGACATCGGCCATCTTGGCCAGGGCGGCGATACTGGAGTGAATAGCCGTCTGTGGGGATGCCAAAATCACTTCGGCGACCTTGCGCTCTGATTTACTGAAACTTTCCAAGTTGTTTGTAATTTTATCAAGGGTATTCATCATCACCACCAGGCATTTTGTAATTTAGCTTCAGTGTCTTTGCACTCAATTTACGGCTAAGCAGGTTTCCAATCAACCTGATGACTATACAAGACAAGCGGTTAACGCAACTAACACCCACAATACAAAGTATGACTCATCTCTAATTATTTCGTTCTTTTCGTTACAAAATGTCACTGCCGATTGAAACCGCTTACAAATGTTGCAAAGCAACAACACTGTGAGCGGGCGCACGTTTGTGCGTCTCCAACAGACGACCATCGCTTTGGCTCGGTTAGAATTGGCGGCAAATAATAATGTCGGGGCGCCACTGGTCGTCCACACCTTGTAACGAAGGAGTTGTTATGCAGCATACCCATGCACTGGTCGGCGATGTCGGCGGAACCAATGCTCGCCTGGCCTTGTGCGAACTGGCCACCGGCGCAATCTCTCAAGCCAAGACTTACTCAGGTCTGGAGCACCCATCTCTGGAAGCGGTCGTCCGCCTTTATCTGGAAGAGCACAAGGCTCAAGTCAATGAAGCCTGTATCGCGATTGCCTGCCCCATCAACGGTGACTGGGTCGCCATGACCAACCACAGCTGGGAATTTTCCATCAGCGAGATGCAGGCAAACCTTGGCCTTGGCCGTCTGCAGGTGATCAACGACTTCACCGCCGTCTCCATGGCAGTACCGGTATTGGCTGATGAAGAGCGAATCCAGCTTGGAGGTGCCACCCCCATCGCCGGGAAACCTATCGCCATCTACGGCGCTGGCACCGGGCTGGGCGTCGCACATCTGGTGAAAGCAGGCAAGCAGTGGCTCAGCCTGCCGGGTGAAGGCGGTCATGTCGATTTTGCGGCCAACAATGAAGAAGAAGATGCCGTTTTGCAGGTGATGCGCGGCGAGCTGGGCCATGTCTCGGCCGAGCGCTTTCTCTCTGGTCCGGGCCTGGTCAATCTCTATCGCGGGCTGGTCAAATCAGACGGGCGTGAGCCTGAAGCACTAGAACCCAAAGCGATCACCGAACGGGCGCTGGCCGGATCCTGCCTCGATTGCCGCCGTACCCTGAGCCTCTTCTGCGTGTTGATGGGTCGCTTTGCCGGTAACCTGGCCCTCAATATGGGCACGTTCGGCGGCGTCTATATCGCCGGCGGCATAGTGCCGCGTTTCAAGGAGTTCTTTATCAACTCGGGTTTTCGAGTGGCGTTTGAAGACAAAGGCCGCTTCAAATCCTATCTCAAGGAGATCCCGGTTTTCCTCATTACCCATGAGGGCCCGGGGCTGCTTGGCGCTGGCGCCTACTTGCGTCAGTCGATGGGTATGGCCATCTGAACAAAGGTGGGAATGGGGCTGAATGATCCATGGTTCAGCCTCAATTCAGTGATCCGGACATATAGTGTCTGCACGTAACCAAGAGAGCTGGAATTCACAAGGAGTGGAAACCTCTTTCATCCACTGGATACGTTTGTCACCTGACAAGCCTGAACTGTTTCAACCGGCCCTCTGGCCGGTTTTTTTTATCTTCAAATTACTGCGCCAGCGACTTCAACTGCGCCTTGTCAGGTGGATTGCTCCAGTCAATAGGGCCATGAGTAAAGCGGTACTGCAGCCGTGGCAAGCTGGTCTCCAGCCACTCTTCCCGGAAATAGGCGTAGCCCTGATCCCAGTCTGGATCATTGGCCCAACCGGTTTGCAGGAAATAGAGACGGGTACCCTGCCCTTCCGGTACAAAGCGCAGACAAACCTGAGTCTTTTGCTGGCGAATGTGCGGGAAAGAGGGAGGAAAATTCCAACTGAAACTGAGCAGGTCGTAGGGCATCACAGCCATCACCCGGCACCCTTCACTGCCTCGCTCCCCAAGCGGAGCATCCGGTCTGAAGTAGATCTCGAACGGGCCATTCGGTTCAGCCACCATCAAACACTCGGGCGCCAGAAAACTGCGCAGGCCACTCTCTGTTGTCCAGGCATGCCAGACATCGTCTATATGAGCCGGAACAAAGATGTTGCCTTCAATCTGTTTATTGTCCATAAATCAGCGAGCCTCAAGCCATCCATACAGGGGACTTCGGCAGTATAGCCCCATGCTCATGACAATAGACAGAGCTTAATCACGTCCTTGTCATTTACTTCTGAACAACAAAAACCAGGGCACATAAGATGTGCCACGGCCTGACCAGGGAGGTCAGAATGATCCGCGTAATGGAACCAAAAGATATTCCCCAACTAGCCCAGCTCTTCCTGAAAAGTCGCAGAGACACGTTTTATTGGGTAGAACCAGCCAGGTTCCAGCTCGATGATTTTGAGCAACAAACAGCAGGAGAGGAAATATGGATTGCCGAACACGGAGGAAATATCTGCGGCTTTATTGCAATCTGGAAACCCGATAATTTTGTCCACCATCTTTATGTTTCGACAGACTGGCATGGCCACGGGATTGGACGAGCCCTGCTTGAACAGGGCCTTGCTACCGGCTCGGGCTCACTTAAAGTCGCCACACGCAATACTGCAGCAGTTGCGTTTTATCACCGGCTTGGCTGGATAGAGACCGAGGAGAGAGGTCACTGCGATCTTACTGGCCCCTGGTGCATGCTAATCAAGGCTTAACCTTCACTCTGCCCTTTGGTTGGCAATAATGGTACTGGGGGAAAGAACCAGCGGTAGAGATCAAACCAGCCATCACGCTGCGCAATCACAACCTCGTGTACCGGATCTCGCTGAAAAATCGCCACCTTGTTTTCCGTCAACGGCACCCAAGCATAGTTAACCAATGCGTACTGGGACTGGATGAGATTGTATTCGTTCAGATATGAGTCGTCCTTGCCAGACTCGTGGAGCTGTACCCTGCTGTCGATGAGATATACCAGCTGGTCAAACAACGTCAGTTGAAATCCGGTTATCCGCCATTTCTCCTTGGTGGACTCTTCCTCCTCAATCACGGTGATCTTGCCCCAACGACATACCCCATGATAATTGACGCCATTCGCAGACATTCGAAGTTCGTAATGACATCCCAGGCTGTTGATGAACATCCCCGCGACAAAAAGCAGTACCAAGGACAGCGGTAGAAACAGCAAGGCATTTTTCAACGTTCGTTTCATCAGCCATCCCTTAAGGCGTTTGTTCTAACTCTTGGTAGGAAAAAATACGCACCTGATGGCCCGAGATCAGAACCAGAGAGTCAGGTTTGGTGACTGGCACTTCGCTTTTGGCTTCCATACGGCAAACAAGTCCCGAAGCGCCCTCGCCACAGCTGACGTGGAGCCATTCAAAATGCAAATAACTGGCAACAGAAAGCAATAACAAGACAAAAGTAATATTTATATAGGTCAAGGTTTTTGCCAACATCGGCCGTTCCAAACGACGCAGCATTGCAAACTTGATACGTTGCATGAGGGATGTTGCCTCGGCTGCTGTGGGGGCAACTACCTTATCACCTGATGAAGAGGCTGTTTCAGGAGACGTAAGATGGGAGGATGCAGCAATTATCTCATCCGATATGGGATATGGGTCAGTGACAACATTTTCGGGTTCCTGATAGCCATATCCCACAATGACCTTGCAATTAAGATGCAAGGAATAACCCTTTTTAGGCGTACTTTTTATATCGAGGATCTGGGGAGTCAGGGCGAAGTGGCGACGGATATTGGCAATGGCTACGTTCAATGAATTGGGGCTGATAGGACGCCCTTGCCAACCAATATCCAGCAGTAAATCCTTGTCACACACTTCATCGGGATGATCCAGTAAATAGCAGAAGATGAGAGACTCTGCCGATGAAAACCGGGCTGTCTTACTGGTTTGTGCGGCATCTGAATCCGCACCAAAAGCCAGCTCCCGCCTTTTAACATCAAAAACATAATCACCGAAATGGTAGGTTGATATGTTATTGCCTGTCGCAACGCCCGTCATATCAGCCCCTTGCTATTTTCTTCATCGTCAAGCAAACCGGAATCCACATCCAGATAGAATCAAACAGCTCCGAAAACGGCCTGCCATCGCGGGAAATTCTAATGGGTAAGGATCTGCTTCACAATAGGAGCGAGAGAAGTGTACGACGGGAAAATCAGGGCAGTATCTATCTGTATCACCTTTCAAAGGTTCCCCCGGCCAGACCGGGGGAACAGGCAGGATGAATCCGTTGTTTGGTATGTCATAAAGAGAACCGTTTCAGACCCTAAACTGCTTCAACAACTTGTCCAGCTGGGCTGATAACTGACGCAGGTCGCTGCTTGCTTCGGCAACCTGGGCAACTCTTCCAGCATTTTCACTATTGAGTGTCGCAATCCGGTTGACGCTGTGGCTCACCGCCTCGGCAACCGAGTGCTGCTCCTCCGAAGCCTGCGCAATATACATGTTCATCTCGCGGATCAGGCTGACCTGATTCTTTATCTTCTCAACCGACATCTGCACATCAGCAGCTTCAGCGCCAGCCTGTGACGCTCTATCCTGACTCTGTTGCATCCCGGCACCCACATTCTGGGTAGCCTGTTGCAAACGCTTAATGCTAGCGCTGATCTCTTCCGTTGACTGGCGAGTACGCCCGGACAGC
Source organism: Aeromonas sp. SCS5 (assembly GCF_001887375.1). Classification (NCBI taxonomy): domain Bacteria; kingdom Pseudomonadati; phylum Pseudomonadota; class Gammaproteobacteria; order Aeromonadales; family Aeromonadaceae; genus Aeromonas; species Aeromonas sp. SCS5. Next base: position 35,619 of record NZ_LFCS01000003.1, on the reverse strand, counting down.
GTCCTCACCTCGTCGGCCACAACGGCAAAACCTCGCCCTTGGTCTCCGGCTCTCGCAGCCTCGATAGCTGCATTCAGCGCAAGAAGATTGGTCTGTTCGGCAATACCGTTGATTACTTCGATAATATTGCCGATGCTGTTGCTCTCGGTAGACAAAGAACGCATCAGTGTCGCAACCCGTTCCACTTCACCCACCAGCTGTCTGATCGCCTCATTGGCATGGCCTGCCAGACTATATCCCTGCTCTACATAAAGATTGGCTTCGTCAGTTGCCGTAGAGGTTTTCACGGCATTCCCTGCCACTTCCTGCACTGCCTGGCTCATCTCGGTGATAGCCGTTGCAACCTGATCCAGTTCGGATTGCTGGGCATCGCTACCACTGCGGGTATCAGCAGACAAATAGTCACACCGCTCTGCCGTTTGCAGTACCCCGGCCGACAACTCGTTAATCTCCGCCACCATCTCCTGCAGCTTGGCAATAAAGTGGTTGATGTTGATAGCAAGCGTACCCATCTCATCCTGACGGTTGATTTTCAAACGCTGGGTCAGGTCACCATCTCCTTGGGCTAAATCGAACACGGCTTGATTCATCTGGTTGAGCGGTCGCAGCACATTGCGATGCATCAGAACCATCAACAAGGCGATGATGCAGATATCAAGCACCACAATCTGCCAAACAGTGGTAATCAGTTGCTGCCGCAGGTGTGCCTGAATGGCGGCATCGCTGGTATGCACCAACAAGCGGGCTACTGTCGTCTTCTGGCCGCTGTCGTCATAAACCAGATCATGACCACTGTATGTGCTGATATCAGCGGGGATTGTACTGATCGGTGCAATCGACCCCGCCTCATCACGAGAGAAACCGGCTACCAACTTGTCCTTGCTGACCACCAGCAAGGCACTCAGCATGTCGGCAGCCAGCTCGGACTTGAGCGATGCCTCTATAAATGAGGATTCGTAGTTCCATAAAGGGCCTGGCAAAGAGAGCTGCAGACGGCTGATGGCCTGGTCCACCAGCTGCGCTTGTTTGCTGTAGCTCTCCGCCCTGGAGGCACTGTAATTGTACCCCCCAAACAATACCAACAGCAGACTCACCGACAGGGAGGTCAGCACGGCAATCCTGAACTTCAGACTTTTCCAATCCATGGCTTCCTCCCGGTATTAACGGCAGCCCGAGCAGTAAGACTTACTGGTACTTGGCGTTGATCTTCTCGATGGTGCCATCTGCTTTCATGGCTGCCAGGATTTCATTCAACTTTTTAATAAGCTCATCAGGGGTATCTTTGTTGAACGCCAAACTCATCTGGGTTTCCTTGAACACGAATACCGGTTTGGGATTGGCTGCCTTCTCCTTGTTCGCCAGATAGGGGGCCAGATACTGACCTGTTGCCCACAGATCGATACGTCCAGCCTCCAGTTTTTTCACGTTTGCCGTATCGTTGGCGGCCAGCTGCAACTTGGAAAAACCCTGCGCTTTCAAATACTCGGCAGCAGCATCGCCGTTATAGCCACCGACCGAATACTGTTTGGCATCGTCCAGCGACTTGATCGAAATATTGGCAGTGGAGCTGGAGAAGAAGACCCAGTTATTGTTAACCAAGGGGCCAACCCATTTGAACAGAGTTTCACGTTCCGGCGTGCGAGTCGTGGAATAGAGCGCGGTGTTGGGGGTACTGAGGGTATCTTCATAAGCCCGTTTCCAGGGCATCAGGGTAATCTTGTATTCAACTCCAGCGCGCTTGAACAGCTCTTCAACGACCTCGGTAGAGAGGCCTACAATCTTGCCCCCTTCCCCTTGCATGTTGAACGGTGGGTAATCCTCAGTCATCACGTTTAGCGGTGCAGCCTGCGCCGCTCCCAACGCCAGCACGGAAGAGACTGAAAACAGGGCACCTTTCCACAACAATTGATAGTTCATTGCGACCTCGCTTTGCTTGCCATTCATCCCTAAACCCCCGCCGTCATCAATGGCTGGGCTGTATGGCCCGAACTCGGGCCGTGCCGGTTTCCACGGCTCGCTACCCGCGAATCAGATACGCAGCAGCAAACAGATTCGAATGGTGTTAGCAAGCCACCATTTGGAGCAATGTGGCTCGAACAAAATCTGTGGCCAAATGGCAATGAAAGAGATAGAGGCAAGTAACCGTGGATGAGTTACAACGTGAAATGCATCCAACCTTGATGTGATATACGAAGGCACCTTAGTGATGTGCCAACACGTGATCAGGAAAGAATGAGTGAGAACACCAACATCCATTTTCTCGTCCCTGCTCAAGACTGCCTTAGAGCCAAACCTGTCCTTTAGCTAAGGCCACGAAGAGAGATCCGTCAAATAGGTGTGGCGACATAAAGTCGCTGGCGAGGCAATCCTTGATCCATGACAAAAATGAGAAAGCATAAAGCCACCGTGAGGTGGCTTTATGCTTATCCGCTTGAGACGTCTGGCAAAAATCAATCCTTGGCGGAGTCCATAACCCCCTCTTCTGAGTGGGCAGGCAGGATCAGGTTGAGCAGGATAGCGGCAACCGAAGCCAGACCAACACCAGCCAAAGCGAAGTCACCGATCTTCATCTCCAGCGCACCGACACCCACGGTCAGGGTTACGGCCACGATGGCGATATTGCGCGACAATCCCAGATCCACTTTGGATTCGACCAGCGTCTTAAGACCGATGGCAGCGATGGATCCGAACAGCAGCAGCATGATACCACCCATCACCGGCATCGGGATGGAGGTGAGCAGCGCATTGAACTTGCCAAAGAAGGCCAGAATGATGGCAAATACCGCGGCCCAGGTCATGGTAACCGGATTGAAGTTGCGGGTGATCATCACCGCGCCGGTTACTTCTGCATAGGTGGTTACGGGAGGGCCACCGATCAGGCCAGCGAAGCAGACGCCGATACCGTCACCGGCCAGAGTACGGTGCAGACCCGGATTTTTGGTGTAGTCCTGACCAGTCACACCACCAATGGCGAGCACGCCACCGATATGCTCGATACAGGGAGCAATCGCCACCGGCAGCATGAACAGCGCTGCGGCCCAGTTGACCTCAGGAGTTTCAAAGTGAGGCAACGCCAGCCAAGGGGTGTTGATCAGACCATCGAAGTTAACCTGTCCCATCAGTACGGCAGAGACATAACCGGCAATCACGCCACACAGGATGGGGATCAACTTGATCCACCCCTTGCAGAACACAGCAGCAATCAGGGTCACCGCCAGCGAAATACCGGCCAGAGTCAGCGCGGTTGATGCAGGAACAACCTGCTCGCCACCGGCACGCCCCATCGCCATATTGCAGGCCACCTGTGCCACGGAGAGACCAATCACCATGATCACCGGGCCAATCACCACCGGCGGCAGCAATTTATGGACAAATCCCATCCCTTTCGCCCGGATCAGCGCAGCCAGAATGAAATACATGAAACCGGCAGCAAACAGACCGAACATGGTGGACGGCAAGCCCCAGGTCTGGGTGGCATAGATGATGGGAGCAATGAAAGCGAAGCTGGAGCCCAGAAAAATGGGCACTTGGCGGCGGGTACAGAGCTGGAACAACAGGGTGCCCACACCGGCGCCAAGCAGGGCCATGGAGGGGTTCAGTCCGGTGAGCAGAGGCACCAGAACCATGGCACCGAAGGCAACAAACAGGATCTGCAGCCCGGCGACACTTTGCTTGACTAGGGAAAACATGGATGTCCTTAATTTTTTGATAACTGACAGGGATATTTGACACTTTTCAGTTATCGAAAGACGCTTTCAAGGTAAAAAGTGAGCATATAGGCATCACAAATTACGTTTTACTGCTTGGGGAGGGCATGAAACAGGCTTTTTAGGCGGGATTCGTTGCTACAAGCATCGAGTATGCGATTTTACGTACTTTTGTGGCAAACGCCAATCGTTTTTCCATCATGTTTGCTTTACCGGTCTCCACTCAAGGTCTCCCCGCACCGCTCTATACTTGACCACACGGTTCAAAATGGACAAGGAGTCCTCCATGCCAAAACCCCCTTTCAAACCGACACAACGCAGGCTCCTGATTGGTTCTGCCATTGCATTAGCCCTATTTGCCAACCCGTTTAGCTATGACTTTGCCCATCAAGAGTGGCAGGTGACCAAGGCATATGCCGAGTCCTGCTTCGTTGCTGGCACCCGCATCACCATGGCCGATGGTAGCGAACGTCTCATAGAGACATTGCAAGCAGGTGAACGAGTTCTGGATCAATATGGCCATACCAACCAGATCTTGGCGGTAGAGCGTGTGCTCTTGGGTGATCGCAGACTCTATGGCATCAACCAACTACCTCCTTTCTTTACCGGCGAACACCCATTCCTGACCACTCGCGGTTGGGCTGCTATCTCACCAGCCATGACTCGTGCCGAAAACCCGACATTGATTGTATTGCCCCTCTTTACCGGCATGCGACTACTGGGATGGTCGGCCGCCGCTAACACTGGCAACCTGGCATTGGCACCGCAACCGGTTGAGCTGCTGGTGGAATCCATCTACTGGATTGACGCTCCGCCTACCACCGAGCTGTTCAACCTGGTTCTTAATGGTACCCATAGCTATATAGCCAATTCATTAATCGTGCATAACAAGGATGGTAATGGGGGTGGCAGCGACCACGGAGGCGGTGGTAACGACAATAGCGGCGGTGGCAGTGACCACGGAGGCGGTGGTAACGACAATAGCGGCGGTGGCGGTGACCACGGAGGCGGTGGTAGCGACAATAGCGGTGGTGGCGGTGACCACGGAGGAGGTGGTAGCGAAAATAGTGGAGGTGGCAGTGAACATGGAGGTGGTGAACACGCAGGAGGAGACCAACATACGGGTGAAGAGCGCCATGCTGGTGGCGAGTTGCATGGCGGAGGAGACCTTCATGCCGGTGGTCGCGGCCTTGGCAACGGGCTTGATGACAACGGTGTAGATGCCGTCGATGCCAACGGCAACAAGCTCAGAGGTGATGGCACGGTCGATGATAACGGCGTAGACACCGTCGATGCCAACGGCAACAAGCTCAGAGGTGATGGCACGGTCGATGATAACGGCGTAGATACCGTCGATGCCAATGGCAACAAACTCAGAGGCGATGGCACGGTCGATGATAACGGCGTAGACGCCGTCGATGCCAACGGCAACAAACTCAGAGGCGATGGTACGGTCGATGATAACGGTGTGGATACCGTCGATGCCAACGGCAACAAGCTCAGGGGCGATGGCACGGTCGATGATCGCCAACAGGTGCTTACCGATGAGCAGGAGCGTGCGCTGCTCAACGACGGCTTTCGCCAACAGGGGCAACCATAATGTGTTATCTGCTAACACTCCTCCTGCTCGGCCTCGCTGGCTGCGCCACGGTCGACACCCAGCCGCTTTACCATCAAATGGATAAGGCAGATGTTCAACTGGCCAATCAGGCACTCGCCAAGGCGCTGGAAACCCGCACCAAAGGGCAGAGCCTCACCTGGTTCAATCCGGCTAACCGTCACTCGGGTAGCGTCACCCCGCTGCGCACCTTCCGCCATACCAGTGGAGAGTGGTGTCGCGACTATCGCGAGCAACTCTATATCGGCAAGGCCAGCCAGCAGTGGCAGGATACCGCCTGCCGCAATCAGCAAGGGCGCTGGCGGCCACTACGCACTTAGTACGTGATGGAATAAACGAAGGGGGTAGCAGTGCGACCCCCTTGTCATTTTGGCCGACCCGTTATCCGGGTGGTGGATACGCGGTTATACCCGACGATAGGGCAGGTAAACCGGCTCCCACATGTGGTTGAGGATATGCAGTTGCAGATCCTGGCCAATCAGCGGGTGGGATGGATCCCGGCGCACGATATCCTTGAGCACTGCAGTCGCCACATGCACCGAGATGCTGCGCAGCTCGCGAATACGCGGATAGACAGCCCCTTTCGCCAGATCGACCTCACTTACGCACTCGGCCAGTGCAAAGGCGGCGGTGGTGAAGATATCGGGCGTGATCTCGCGGATCTGGCTGACAATCGCAGCCAGCCCAACACCGGGGAAGATAAAGACGTTGTTGCCCTGCCCGACCCGGAAATCCTGCCCGTCATAATTCACATCCTTGAACGGACTGCCGGTCGCGACGATGGCCTTGCCTTGGCTCCAGTTGTAGATATCTTCCGGCAAGGCTTCGCAGTTGGCGGTCGGGTTGGAGAGCGGGAACACCATGGGACGTTCGCAGTGCTTTTGCATCAGCTGGATGTGCTCTTCCTTGAAGGCGCCACCTGAACCACTGGTTCCCAACAAAACGGTGATGGGCACATGACGCAACACATCGGTCAGACTGGCCTTGCCGGGCACTTCGGTGTCCCAGCTAGCCAGCAGCAGGCCCGGCTTGGCGTAGCGGCGCTTGTACTCGTCAAGCCCCTCGCGGTTGTCACACACCAGTCCCTGGGTATCCAGAATATAGATGCGATCCCGCGCGGCCTGCGGATCCATCCCCTCGCGGATCATCCCAGCGCAGATTTGATCCGCCACGCCGACCCCGCCGGCGCCTGCGCCATAGACCAGATAGTTCTGTTGGCCCAGCGTCTCACCCTTGACCTTGACCGCCCCAATGATACCTGCCAGCACCACGGCCCCCGTACCCTGAATATCGTCGTTGAACGACGGCAGCGACTGCTGATAGCGGGCCAGATTGTTGAAGGCGTTGGATTTGCTGAAATCTTCCCACTGCAGCACCGCATTTGGGAAGTGACGCTTGACCCCCTGCACGAACTTGTCGATGAACTCCTCATACTCCTTGCCACGGATCCGCTTGTGCGGGCGACCGAGGTACATGGGATCATCCAGCAGTTTCTGGTTGTCGGTGCCGACATCCAGCGCAATCGGCATGCAGCAGGCCGGATGGATGCCCGCCCCCAGGGTATAGAGCGCCAGCTTGCCGATGGGAATACCCATACCGCCAACCCCCTGGTCGCCGATCCCCAGAATCCCCTGGCTGTCGGTTACAACAATGATGCGGATCGATTTGGCATCGAAGTGGCGGGCCTGACTGCCCATGTCATCCACGTTGTCCGGGGTGATGTAGAGGCCGCGCGGCTTCTGGAAGCGGTGGCTGAACTCCTGACACGCCTTGCCGACGGTCGGGGTATAGATATAGGGGGTCATCTCCTCCACATGGCGAGACAACAGGGCATAGAAGAGGGTCTCGTTGCGATCCTGCAGCGCGCGCAGGTTCTGGTATTTCTCGATATCGCTGCTCGCGCTCTTGAAGCCTTCATAAACCCGATCCAGCTGGGCTTCGAAGGTTTGCACCTGAGGAGGCAGCAAGCCATCGAGATCGAAATCGGCCCGCTCCTGTTCGGTAAAGGCGGTGCCCTTGTTGAGATAACGATTGTTGAGCAGATCAGTGCCTGTCAGTGCAACGGGGCGAAAATCCTGTCCCTGTGCATCTTTCCACAGCAGATATTGTCCGGTAGCCATAGTCATTCTCTTTGATTTACGTGAAGTTGCCGTTCGGCAGGAGAGCAAGACTCATAATGAAATCAATCATATGACGTTTAGTTGTTTCATTTTGTGAGCTTGGCCATACCCTGCGGCCAAAAAGATGCCCAAACGTGACTCAAACACATCCATTTTCCGCACCAATGGCGACGGCATCAGACCACACTGCGGTTGATGAAGAACTATGCTGAACATCAGACCCATTGCACGGAAACACCAACCGGTATGCCAGGCACCAACACCATACACAACATTCTTGTCGTCGATGATATGGCCTCCAATCGCTATATCCTGCGCAGCCTGCTCGAAGAGGAGGGCTATCAGGTGCGGGAAGCTGAAGATGGCCAGCAGGCCGTTGCTGCGGTCGCGCAAGCCACTCCCGACCTCATTCTGATGGACATCAATATGCCAGTGATGGATGGCTACGAGGCGTGCCGCCGTATCAAACAACAACAGGGGCACTGGGGCTTGCCCGTCATCTTCATCAGCGCCAACAGCGAGATCAGTGCCCTTGAGCAGGCCTTTCAGGCGGGCGGCTGCGACTATGTCTCCAAGCCGTTCCACCAGCTCGAGGTACTGGCCCGGGTGCAGAACCAGCTGCGCCTGCGCGAGCTTGGTCGCCAGCAGGCCAAGGTACAGCTCTATCAGAGCCTGTTTCAGCTCACCGCCGGCATCGCCCACGAGATCAACACGCCGGTCGGAGTTGGCATCACCGCCTCCAGCCTTATTCAGGGCGCCGGCGATCTGCTGGCCAATGCGGTAAAAAACGGGGTTCTGGGTCAGCGCCTGCTCAACCAGCAGCTGACCGATATCAAGGAGGGCACCGAGCTGGTGGAGTCCAGCCTGCGCCGGGTCGCCCTGCTCATCACCCGCTTCAAGGAGCTGACCCGCGATCAGAACGAACAGGAGGCGCGCCCCTTCGCAGTGAAGAAGTGTGCCGAGCATATGTTGCAGGCATTCGCCGCCGAGCTGCAGATTGCCAGAGTCACCCCCCGCCTTGAGGGGAGCGAAGTCACCCTGACCGCCCCCGAGACGCTCTTCGTCGACCTGCTGCAGGAGCTGGTGAAAAACAGCATGGACCACGCCTTTCACGGCAACGGGGAGCACAGCTTCACCATCCACGTCGCTCAGGATGAGGAGTCGCTGCTGCTCACTTATCAGGACTCGGGCCCCGGCATGCCGCCAGAGAAACTTCCCCGCCTGTTTGAACCCTTCTTCACCACCCTGCGCGGCAACACCAGCCACTGCGGGCTCAGCGCCTGCCGTATCCACAATCTGGTAGAGAACAACTTGCGCGGTTCGGTCAACGTCACCAGCCCGCCGGGCGAGGGATTGCGCTACGAAATCCACCTGCCGCTCAAGCCGGTGGCCTGAGCCGGCATTCGGAGAAAATTGAACATAAAAAGGGGCGCCGCTGCGCCCCTTCTCTTTACTCTTTGTCGACCATCAGCTTGATTTGCCCGCCTTGGGCTCATCGAGAGTGTGCTTCACCTCTTCATACCAGAGGTCGTGGTGCTCCTTGGCCCAGGTCTCGTCCACCTCGCCGGTCACCATTCCCTCCAGCGCCCCTTCCAGCTGGAACAGGCCCATGTAGATATGGAAGATAAAACCGCAGATAAGGATCAGCGCCCCGACGATATGGATAAAGCTGGCCCACTCCATCTGGCGGCGCAGCTGGCCGAAGATGGGGAAGTCGAGGAACAGCCCGGTCGCCACCACAATGCCGCCAAACCAGATCAGCAGCCAGAAGATCGCCTTCTCGCCGCCGTTGGAGAAACCCGCCGAAGGGTGACTCCCCTTGTGGGGCCCCAGCATACCACCTGCCTTCATGAACCACTGCACATCCACCATGTTGACGATGTTGTGGCGGAACCACTTGATGAGCACTCCCATCAGGCAGAGAAAGAAGAGCGGCCCCACGTAGTTGTGGAACACCTTGGCGAACCAGATCCAGTTCTCCCACACCCCGAGGCTCACCACCGGCTTGATGAAGTGCTTGCCGTAGATGATGGCCAGTCCCGACCCGGAAAGGGTCAGGAACATGCCCGCCGTGGTCCAGTGCAGCGCCCGATCGAGCCGGCTCCAGCGCTTGAGCTTGCGCCCGGTGCGCGGTTTGGAGAGCTTGGTCGGCCCCACCACCCAGTACATCAGGCCGCACATGGCGAGCGACCCGAAAATGGCGATGGCACCGAGCGGCGACACCCACTTGGTCTTCACCTCGAACCAGAGCTGGCCCGGCACCGAGATCAGCACCCCGTGCTCCGGCGAGCGGGAGGTGGTCACCCCCTCCTGCCCATCCTTCACCGCCCGCCAGTAATCGGCGCCGGCAAAACCGACCGCCTCTTTCTCGGCGTCGGCGAAACTTGCGGTACTCACCAGCAGCAGGGCAGCAAACAGGGCCATTAGCCAGGTTTTCATGCCGCCCCTCCCTGCTTGTTCAGCTTGCTGGCATCGTGAAACAGCTCATCGCCATTACCCCAGGCCGCATCCTTGGCACCGCGATAGGCAACCCGCTCGCGGAAGATTTCGGAGATGACCTGCGCATCCCCCGCCAGCAGTGCCTTGGTGGAGCAGAGCTCGGCACACATGGGCAGCTTGCCCTCGGCGATGCGGTTGGCGCCGTACTTCTGGCGCTCCGCCTCGCTGTGATCCTCTTCCGGGCCACCGGCGCAGAAGGTGCACTTGTCCATCTTGCCCCGATCACCAAAGGCGGCGGTTTTCGGGAACTGGGGGGCACCGAACGGGCAGGCAAACAGGCAGTAGCCGCAACCGATGCAGAGATCCTTGTTGTGCAGCACGATGCCGTCGTCGGTGTGATAGAAGCAGTCGGCCGGGCAGACCGCCATGCAGGGGGCGTCGGTGCAGTGCATGCAGGCGACCGAGATGGAGGTCTCCCCCGGCAGGCCGTCGTTGAGGGTCACCACCCGGCGGCGCTGGATGCCCCACTCGAGGGCATCGTCGTTCTCGTTCTTGCACGCCGTCACACAGCCGTTGCACTCGATGCAGCGCTTGGTGTCACACATGAATTTCATTCTGGCCATGGGATCAGGCTCCTACTTTGCGAAAACGGCACAGGGTGACCTTGGTCTCCTGCATCTGAGTGACCGGGTCATAGCCATAGGTGGTGACTATGTTGACCGACTCCCCCAGCACATAGGGATCAGACCCTTCCGGATATTTGGATCGCAGATCCTTGCCCTCGAAGTGGCCACCGAAGTGGAACGGCATAAAGGCAAGCCCCGGCTTGACCCGCGGGGTCACCAGCGCCTTCACCTTGACCCGGCCCCCTTCCGGCCCCTCGACCCACACATCCTGACCGTCGCGCACGCCGACGTCGTTGGCATCCGCCGGGTTCATCTCGACGAACATCTCCTGCTGCAATTCGGCCAGCCAGGGGTTGGAGCGGGTCTCGTCACCGCCCCCCTCGTACTCCACCAGACGGCCGGAAGTGAGGATGATCGGGAACTCCTTGCTGACATCCTTCTCCTGCACCGAGGCGTACTGGGTCGGCAGGCGCCACAGGCTCTTGGCATCGGGCCAGGTGGCGTAGTCTGCCAAGAGATCCCGGCGCGGGGTGTAAAGCGGCTCGCGGTGCTTGGGCACCTGATCCGGGAAGGTCCACACCACGCAGCGCGCCTTGGCGTTGCCGTAGGGGACGAAGCCGTGCTTGATGGCGACCCGCTGGATACCGCCGGAGAGGTCGGTCTTCCAGTTCTTGCCCTCGGCCTCCTTCTTCTCGGCCTCGGTCAGCTCATCCCACCAGCCAAGCTGCTTCAGCAGGTCGGCAGTGATCTCGGGATAGCCATCTTCTACTTCGCTTCCCTTCGGCCAGGAGTCTTCGGCGAGCAGCGAGACGCCCTGATACTCGATGCCGAAACGGGCGCGGAAACCGCCGCCCCCTTCCGATACCGGAATGCTGGTGTCGTAGAGGATATGGCTGCCGGGGTGTTTCATCTCCGGGGTGCCCCAGCAGGGCCAGGGCAGACCATACACTTCGCCGCTGACCGGGCCACCTTCGGCCTTGAGGTTGGTCTTGTGGAAGGTATGCCAGTTCTGCTGGTGCGCCTTGAGCCGCTCCGGGCTCTGACCGGTGTAGCCCACGCTCCACATGCCGCGGTTGTACTCGCGGGTGATGTCTTCCAAGAGCGGCTGGTTGTTCTCCACCTTGATGTGCTTGAACAGCTGATCGGCAAAGCCGAGCTTTTTGCTCAAGAGATACATGATCTCGTGGTCGACCTTGGATTCGAACAGGGGCTCGATCACCTTGTCGCGCCACTGCATGGAGCGGTTGGTGGCGGTGACGGAACCATAGGTCTCGAACTGGGTGGTAGCCGGCAGCAGGTAGACGCCGTCGGTGCGATCGTTCATCACCGAGGCAACGGTGGGGTACGGGTCGACAATCACCATCATGTCGAGCTTTTGCATCGCCTTCTTCATTTCCGGGCCGCGGGTCTGGGAGTTGACCGCATGGCCCCAGTAGAACATGGCGCGGATATTGGAGCCCTGCTCGATGAGATCGGCGTTCTCCAGCACCCCGTCCACCCAGCGGGAGACCGGAATGCCGTTGTTGTTCATCGGCAGCTTGCCGTTGTAGGCCTTGTTGTCAAAGCGCGCCTTGATCCACTCGTAATCGACGTCCCACACCCGGGCCCAGTGCTTCCAGGAGCCCTCTTCCAGCCCGTAGTAACCGGGCAGGGAGTCGGAGGTGACGCCAAAGTCAGTGGCGCCCTGCACGTTGTCGTGACCACGGAAGATGTTGGTGCCCGCTCCGCTCTTGCCCACGTTGCCGAGGGCCAGTTCGAGGATGCAGTAGGCACGGGTATTGTTATTGCCGGTGGTGTGCTGGGTGCCGCCCATGCACCAGACCACGCAGCCGGGGCGGTTGTCGGCAAGCAGTTTGGCGGCGCCATGAACTTGCTGTTCGTTGAGGCCGGTTACCCGCTCCACTTCCGCCGGGGTCCAGCGCGCCACCTCTTTGTGCACCTCGTCCATGCCGTAGACGCGGGTGCGGATGAACTCTTTGTCTTCCCAGCCGTTCTTGAAGATGTGCCAGAGCATGCCCCAGATAAAGGCGACGTCGGTGCCCGGACGCAGGGAGAGGTACATGTCCGCCTTGGCGGCGGTGCGGGTGCGACGCGGGTCGACCACCAGGATCTTGCAGCCGTTGCGCTCTTTCGCCAGCAGGATGTGCTGCATGGCGACCGGGTGGGCCTCTGCCGGGTTGGAGCCGATAAACATGATCGACTTGCTGTTGTGCATGTCGTTCAGGCTGTTGGTCATGGCGCCGTAGCCCCAGGTGTTGGCTACACCTGCGACCGTGGTGGAGTGACAGATGCGCGCCTGATGATCCACGTTGTTGGTGCCCCACAGGGAGGCCATCTTGCGAAACAGGTAGGCCTGCTCGTTGGAGTGCTTGGCGGAGCCGAGCCAGTAGACGCTGTCGGGGCCTGACTCCTTGCGCAGGCGCAGCACTTCGTTGCCCACCTCTTCGATGGCCTGATCCCAGCTGATGCGCTGCCACTTGCCACCCACCAGCTTCATCGGGTACTTGAGGCGACGCTCACCGTGGCCATGCTCGCGCAGGGCCGCACCTTTGGCGCAGTGACCGCCAAGGTTGAAGGGGTGATCAAAGGCAGGCTCCTGACCGGTCCAGACGCCGTTTTGTACCTCGGCATAGACACCGCAGCCCACCGAGCAGTGAGAACAAATGGTGCGCTTCACCTCGACCGGCACCTCGGCCGCCACGGTTTTGGCCTCGGCCCGCTGCATCATGGCTGGCGCCAGCCAACCGGCGGCCACGGCGCCACCGGCCACCAGACCCGAGTTGACCATAAAGGCGCGACGGGTCAGCCCCTGACCGCGAATGGCCTCATTGCCCTGCTCGCCCGCCTGGGGCTGCTCGGCACGTTTTGTCAGTTTCATGAGTTCTCCTTCACTGATCCGGCTCAGTCGGTGCCGCGCAGGGTGCGATAAAAGTCGTGAACATGGGGGGTCTCCCGATAGCCCTGATCAGGCTTGGTATCGTGGGTCAGCGCCTCTTTGCTCACCACCCGACCGGCAGCACCGGCCAGTACGCCTATGGTGGCGACCACGCCAACTCCCTTGATCAGATTGCGGCGAGACGGGTCTTTCAGCTTTTCATCGCTCATTCTTGTGACCTCTGTTTTTGTAATGTCCGGCGACTACGCGCCAGCTTCGCGTCCAATGGGATATCTCGTCTGCTCGTTTTGTTATGCACAGATGGAGGCGTTCAGCCCGTCACCACGCAGGCGCCAAACGGCAGGCGCAATTCGTTTTCCAGCTTGAAGAAATCTTCGGCAAGGGCGCCGACAGCCCGGTAGAAGCTGCCCCCTTTCGCCTGTTGCTGATCGCGGCAGCAGGCGAGTACCCAGGGGGCAAGGTGGCGCTCATAGAATCGGTTGCGATCCGGGTGTTGCTCACCAATCAGTACCGCCATCACCTCACAAAGGGCGGCGAGGTGATCTTCCGGCTCGCACACTCCGCTCTGGCGCTCGAAACCGAGGGACTGCAGATCTGCGCGCAGCACCGCCAGCGGCAGCTCCATCAGAGAGCCGGTGAGATACCAGGAGGCAAACGGCACGATCTCTCCGCGCCCCAGCCCGATAAAGAGATCCTGATACTCCTCGGCAAGCTCGTTTTCGTGGTGGCTGCTGGCCGCCAGCTGCACCAGCCCCAGCCCTCTGGCAAAGGGGCCCGGCATCGGCTGCAACCCTTGCAGCCAGGCGAGCTGTTCGCCACGGGGGGCGGCGCGCCAGAGGCTCGCCAGCAGGGCGTAGAGATCGGCGCTGCTCTGTTCCAGTTCGGTCATGGTCAGTTCGCCAGCCTTTTCGTCATGTTGTTCACTCATCACTGGCCCTCACACCTTGAGCTGGGAGACGGGATCTGCCGCCAGCGCCGCAAACACATCCTTGACCCGGCACTCCTCGCACATCAGCAGCCGCTGGGCGGCCTCATTCTGGAAGTGGGAGTGACCGGCCAGTTTTTGCTGGATGCGGCGGATCATCGAGGCGGGCGCGAACGGCTTGGAGCAGCGAATGCAGCAGGCGGCCTCTTCGGCTTTGAGGCTCTGCACGGCGCGGCGCACCTCAGGCACCGGCTGCAGGCGGGGCGTGAGCACGATGGCCTGCTCGGGGCACGCCTTTTCGCACATGCCGCACTGAATGCAATCCTGCTCGATAAAGTTGAGGCCGGGCGCATGGCCCACCGCATGCAGGGCGCGGCTCGGGCAGACCGCCACGCAACCCATGCAGAGGGTGCAGTCAGCTTCTTTCAATTCCACACTGCCGTAAGGGGCGCCGTGGGGCACCGCCAGCGGCTCGCGGCTCCCTTCGTTGGCCTGCCAGAGAGCGTCAAAGGCGGCAAACAGCTTCTCCCGTTTGTCTCCTTTGAGCTGCTTCTCCAGCAGGGCAACGGCCGGCTCACCGGAGATCGGCTTATCTAGTTCGACATCAGGGTTAAACAGGGCGATGCGATCGGCAGCAAGACCAGCGCCCGCCAAGAGCACAGCGGCGCTCGCCAGCTCCCGCTCAACCAGCGCCCGGACGCTTGCGGGGGCATCGTCACCCAGCGCAATGCGTACCGCGCTGGCGCCATAGGCAAGGGCGGCGAACCAGCTCTCGATACCCAAACTCGCGCTCTCCTCCACCCAGACCGGCAGCCAGTTGGCAGGCAGGCGGGTGAGTTCGGCCTCCACCCATTCGCGCTCGTTTTCACCGGCGATCAGCAGCTGGGGCGCTTCGCCGCCCGCCTCCCGATAATGCTTGAGCAATCGCAGCAGGTAGTCGCCGCTGGTGTTGGCATCGGGCTGGTGATAAGCAATCGCCCCGGTCGGACAGGCAGAGGCACAGCTGCCGAAGCCCTGACAGAGATGGGGATCGATCTGGATGCGGCCATTGATGGGCTTGAGGGCATCGGTCGGGCAGACATCGAGACAGCGGCTGCAACCGGGCACGCCGCGGGCGGTAAAGGCGCAGGCCTCGGGGTCGAGGCGAAAATAGCGCGGCTTGTCGAAGATACCGGTCAGCGCACAGAGCTCGGCGAGCCGTTCGGCCAGCCCATCGTCATCAATGAGATGCAGATAGCCGACCGGCGGGCGCTCCAGCGCAAACAGCGGGGCGCGGCCCAGATCGGCCACCAGATCGAAGCGCGGTTCGCTACCAATCGTCGCTTGTTGTGGGAAGCAGAGCGCAGCCAGATTAACCCGCTCACCCTGCCCATTGAGGCCGGTGAGCTGGAACTGCCCCAGATACCCTGTCAGGCTCGGTTCGCGCAGGGTCAGGGCCGCGAGGGATGCGGTGGCATCAAAAATGGTTTCGAGATCGGCCGCCTCGGCATCGTGGACCGCTTCGGTCACCAGCAGGGTGGGCTTCACTCCGGCAGGCAGCAGGCTGGCGGCGCGGCGAATCCGATCCTCCGGGCCGACCAGCAGCAGACGCCCCTGACTCTGGTAAGAGACAGTGGCCGGGATCAGGTTGTCGGTCTTGACCGTATGCTGCAGGGCATAGGCGCGAGCGCGCGCGTTATGCTCGGCCCCCGCCCCCCCCGCCCCATGGGCAAGATTGGAGGCCAGATTTGGGCTCAGATTTGGCAATGTTTGTTCAGTGCTCACATACACTCCTGCGCGCGCCACCTCATGGGATGGGCGCTTGTTGGTAAGCCGAGAGAGCAAGAGGCGAGCCAACTCCCCCGGAAAAAAAGTGACTGACAGGGAGTCAGGATCCTGAGGGTTCCATTCCCCCACCTTTGGCTGGGACATTTTGTCCACCAGAGGAAACCAAAATGTCCCGATCGTCGGTGTGGGTTTGAGAATGGTTATCAGCCAACCCGTGCGGCTCGTCGGCAGGTTCGCTGACAACCGCCACCGGTTCAGCAGATCCGCTGGCCGGATTGGCCGATTCGCTCTCCGGGGCGGTCACCTGATCCACCAACCAGTTGCGCAGCCCGGCGGTCAGGGCCGCGGGCAGCAATTCCGGCTGGCTGAAATCCTGGGTGTAGTCGTCGAGCCCATCCTGTTTATGGCTGCGAAACATGGCCCGCAGCGCCTCCCTGTCGGGGAGTTTGGCCTTGCCCGGCTGGGCCGTTTTCAGCAGCGGCTCGCCACTCTCTGCCCCTTCGATATGGAAGGATTCGCCACTCCCCTTGTCAGTGCTGACTACGGGGCTATCCAGCGGGGTATCTGGATTTTCAGCTTCGCCACTGCCTTCGACTGGGGCGGCAACAGCCTCGGGGCTAGCCTCTTCCCTCGGCTGCAATGCCTGATGCTTGCGCGCCTCACTCTTGCGAGACGACCAGCGCTTGAGGAAATCACTCATGGGCGCTGTTTCCGGCCTTGTTTACAGCACAGTTTCCGGCGTCGCTGCCACGCTCGCGGCCATCGGGGCCGGTGGCTTTGACGGCGCCGCAGCTGGCTTGATCTACCGTATCGACACCGAGCTGATCCTGCGCCCGTCCCTTGCCCTTCTTGCCCTTGCGGCGGGCCTCCAGCAGCTCGCCGTGACGGCCGATAAAGGCCTCCACCCAGGCTTGCAGCGCCTCGGGCAGCGGACAGGAGAGCACCTGCCGCTCGCCATCCATATAGGCGGCGGCCACGGTCTGGCTCAGGGTGAGGCCATCGGCGACAAAGCCACTGTCAACGCGGCTTCCGGTGACAAAGAGGCGGGGCGAGCCGGAGCTCAGGTTAAAGCGATAATCCCCCCGCTCATCGCGAAACAGGGTAAGGGGCAAGGCACCGACAGCCTCGGGCTCGGCGGGATGGAGCGCCGCAATCTCGAAACGGCGGCTCTGCCAGCGGCCAACCTGGCTGTCGATGGCCTTTAACTCCAGTTGCAGCCAGCGCTGCGGGGGCAAGGTATTGGTGGTCTCTTGCACTGTCACGGCTCCCATCAGAAGGTCTCTGCCGGGCCGCCCTCCCCCGTGATCCACCCCGTTCGAGGCGGTTCAGAGCAGGAGATTTATGGCGGCCACGGCCATCAATGGGATAAGACTTAGCAAGAGTGGGGCCAAGGCCGGTTTGGTGGCTGATGGGGGCTGCGCCGTGCGGGACATTGATTGGCGCGGGCGTAGGTTGGTGCAAAGCGCAGCGAAGCCCAACATGCGAGATGAAACTTTAAGGGCTCAGCAAAAAATGTTCTTTCGCCGGGTTGAAACCCTACTCAACTGACCCCAGTTAGTTATGGCCGTGACTACCCGCGGCAAACAGGTAATTCAGGCGTCCCTCATATCTGAGAGTTTGAGATATGACGAGACGCAAGAGAACAAATCCAAAATTAAATGAAAGTAAGCATTCAAAATCTAAGTCTGAGAAAAATAATCACGGAAAAAATGACGGCAGAAACAATGTTTCATGGCCGCAAATCGTGAAATATGAACTCAAACGATGGGCTGTCCGTGAGGTCATTAGCTATCTCTGGCAGCAAATCAGAGACTCTTTATGAATGCTTAGGCTTTGCAGCCTGGCCGGTTACGAAGTCTCAACCAGAGGAGCGTTTATTGAATAAACAGTGACGCAAATGCTCAAATGCGCGAGCACACCGAACTGAAAATGAAGAAGTGATTAACTACTTCAATTCAATGCAGTATCAAGCTTGGTAACTAACGTCATGACAAATGTAATGTCGAATAATTGGTTAATAGCTGAGTTCTGATATCTGTTTAACTGGAGGAGACGCCAAATCTTCCAGTTGAGGTTAAGTCGACTGAAGCAGCGGTGGACTTATACGTAGGGTAGATTTTTACCAAAGAGACATGAGACTGGGATGGTAAATGGAACTAGTGGTCACCGACCGCTCTGGTAATCGAACTCCACTGAATCTCGATGAACTACATCGAGTTATGGATTTGATTATTCTAGACCTAGGGATTCCAAGTCCTTGGGGACTACAAGATCAACATCCTGCGAAACCGCTGGGATGGTGGTTAGCCTATTTCCGAATTGTCAGTCTTGAAGGGAAGTTACGCCATGAAACGATACATGAGCCGCCTTTTCTCTTTGGTTTAGCAAAACTGCTTGAGGTATCGTCTGGGCAGGTTCGGCCACCTTAAAACATATTTGGATACTCACCTTTTTTTGTATGTCACTTAGCTCTTTTTTTTCCCACCTCGTTTTCCTACCTCGTTCAAAAATAATCTGGAACAAAACTTGCTGTGCCCCTCCCCTTAGATCCCGGCAACCGGTCGCGAGGGGCCCATGACACCGACCTTTATCAAAAGCAATGCCGCCGCCCAGCTCACCATGGCCGTCGAGGTGATGGATGAGCAGGGCACGCTGCAAACCCGCCAAATCGCCTGTGAGCGGCCACTGACGGTCTACCTCAACTGGAAGGAGATAGTAACCCTGATGACGCTGGGGGCCCGCCCCGAGGCGCTGGTGCTGGGTTATCTGAAAAATCAGGGCTTTATCGAGGATATTGCAGCCATCGAGTCGGTCATCGTCGACTGGGAGAGCGAGGCCGCCGCCGTGGTGAGCAGCCAGCAGGCCGAAGATCTCGACAAGTCGCTGGAGAAGAAGACAGTCACCTCCGGCTGCGGTCAGGGCACCATGTATGGCAGCGTGATGAAAAAGCTCGAAGGGGTGGTCTTGGCGGCGCCCGAGCTTAAACAGAGCACCCTCTACGCCCTGCTCAAGGCGCTGTCGGCCCATAACGAAACCTACAAGATGGCGGGTGCGGTACATGGCTGCGCCATCTGTCGCGGCAGCGAAATCCTCTCCTTTGTCGAGGATGTAGGGCGCCACAATGCGGTGGATACCCTGGCGGGCGAGCTCTGGATGAGTGGCGAGGCTGGCCACGACAAGATCTTCTACACCACCGGGCGGCTCACCTCGGAGATGGTGATCAAGGTGGCGCAGATGGGCATTCCGGTGCTGCTGTCGCGCTCCGGCGTCACCCAGATGGGGCTGGATCTGGCGCGCCAGCTCGGCATCACCATGATTGCCCGCGCCAAGGGGCGCCACTTCGAGGTATTCAGCGGCCACGACCATATCGTGCTGGACGAGAAGCCACCGGTGCTGGTGCCCGGTTCGGCCGGTCGCGGAATGCGGGATTAAACCATGAACGAATTTATGAATGTGAAGCAGGTGGCCGAGTACCTCGATCTCAACGAGAAGAAGGTCTACCAGCTCGCCAACGAGGCGCGCATCCCCGCCACCAAGGCGACCGGCAAGTGGCTGTTTCCGCGCTCCCTGCTTGATCGCTGGCTGCTCGGCAGCTGCCACGAGGGGGTGATGAACGATCGGCTGCTGCTGGCAGGCTCCGACGATGTGCTGCTGCACTATGGTTGCAGCAAGCTTGCGCGGCAGCTCGGCACCCAGGCACTGGTGGGCTACACCCCGTGCGGCACCCGTCAGGGGCTGGCGATGCTGGCGCGCGGCCATGTGGATCTGTGCGCCATCCACTGGGGGCAGGCCGAGGAGGCACACCTGCGCCACCCGGCGCTGGTGCAGCAGTATCAGGGCCACCGGCAATGGGTGATCGTTCATGGATTTCGCCGGGTGCAGGGGCTGGTGCTGCGGCAAGGGCTGCAACCCAAGGAGGCAAAAGAGGCGCTCGACTGGCGCTGGGCCATGCGTCAGGAAGGAGCCGGCAGCCAGCGCGCCCTGCAGGAGTGGCTGCAAACCCAAGGGGAGTCGCTGACCCGGTTGGAGCGCACCCTCGAGGTCAACAGCGAGCGGGAGCTGGCCGCCGCCATCAGTCGCGGCGATGCGGACGTCGGGCCCGGCGCCCAGAGCACCGCCACCGAGTTTGGCCTCGGCTTTATGCCGCTGTCGCAGGAGTGCTTCGATCTGGTGATGCCGCAGGGGGTCTTCTTTCGCACCCTGCTGCAGCAGCTGATCGGCTGGCTGCAATCCCCCGAGGGGCGTGAGCTGGCGGCCCGCCTCGGCGGCTATGACCTGAGCCAGAGCGGCAAGCTGGTGTGGAGCCCGCAGTAAGCGGCCCGGCACGACCTAACCCTTCCCCCTCTCCCGTCATTCCCGTCTCGCTGGCAGCCCGACCTGCGAGACGGTTTGCCTGCCTCTGCCTGACGCTCTGCTACGCCTCTTCATCACCGTCCCCCCAGATCGGAGGGAGTGCGCTGGCGGCCCCCAGCCAGCTCTGACAAGGGCTCAGAACGGGTCAGCGATCGGTATAAGTTAAAATCGGGTCATTTTGGCAAAACCCATAAATTTAATTTATACCGACGGTTTTGCCCCAGAGCGGCCGTCAAGGTCGGCCCGGCCAGCCCTGCAGCAACCCCCTCCGATCCGGCAAAGTAGCCCAAGCCGCCATAAAAAAATCCCCAAGGTTTGCTTGGGGATTTTTCCGTTGCACGAAGGTGAAGGGTTACTGACCGCGCTCGCCGCCGGAATCAAACCCCTCGGCATTGAGGGCGATGCGCCACCCTTCGAGCTGGGCCGGCTCGCCGCCGCTTGGCAGCAGGGCATGGCTGCGCAGCCGCACGGTAAAGCAGCTCCCCTGCCCCGGGGTAGAGTCCACCAAGAGCTCGCCGCCCCAGCGGCTGATGATGCGGTGACTCAGGGCCAGCCCCAGTCCGGTGCCGGTGGCGCGGGTGGTGAAGAAGGGGTCGAAGATCTTGTCCATGATGGCCGCCTCGATACCGCTGCCGTTGTCGATGACCCGCACCAGCGCCCCCTGCAACACGCCCGCCTCATCGAACCAATCGCGGCTCTCGACCCGGATCTCCCCCTGCTCACCCAGCGCGTGGCTGGCGTTGACCAGGAGGTTTATCAGCACCTGCAGCAGCTGCTGGCGATCCGCCTCGATCGGCTGCTGCGCCTTGAGGTCGGCCACCAGCGCCACCTGCTGCTGGCGCAGGGCGGAGCGCACCAGAGTGAGGCTCTCCTCGATGATGGGGTTGAGGTGCTGCCACACCGGCGCCGTCTCGTAGTCGCCGGGGCGAGAGTATTGCAGCAGGCTGCGGGTGATGGCGCGAATCCGCTCGATCTGGGTCAGCACCAGCGCCAGCTCCTCGCTGACCGGCTCGGCCGCCTCCCCCAGCTCCAGCTTCATCAGCTCCACGTTGCCGAGGATCACCGCCAGGGGGTTATTGATCTCGTGAGCCACTCCGGCCGACAGCTCACCAAGGGCCGCCAGCTTCTCGCTGATGAGCAGCTGCTGGCGCGCCTCGGTCAGCATCTGGATATGCTCCTCCAGCTCGGCGGTCTTCTGCTTGAGGCTCTGGGTGCGCTCGGCCACCTTCTGTTCCAGCTCGTCGGCGCTGCGGGCCATCTGCTGCTGGTGCGCCTCCTGCCTGTCCAGCATGGCGTCGAACTGGCGACCAAGCTGGGCCAGCTCGTGGTCGGGGTCGAGGGCCAGCTCGCCGATGCGGGCCGACTGCCCGGCCTGCACCTGCCGCACCACCTTGTGCATCCGCTCGATGGGGGTGAAGAGATCCCGCGCGCTGCGATAGACCAGCAGGCCCGAGATGAGCAGCAGCACCACCACGCCGGAGCCGAGCTCCACCAGATTGGTGAGGTAGGTGCGAATGATGGGCCACTCGAGGAAACCGACGTAGAGCATGCCGATCCGCTCGCCTTTGGCCCCCAAGAGCGGCTCGTAGCCCGAGACATACCAGGCGTCATGGACGAAGGCGCGGTCAATCCAGAGCTCGCCCCGCTTCAGCACCTGCTCGCGCACCGGCGGCGAGACCCGGGTGCCCACCGCCCGGCCCACCTGATGGCTGCTGCTGATCGGGACGTTGGTGCTCACCCGCAGATCGTCGAGAAACAGGGTAACGGTGCCAACGCTGCCATCCGGCAATGTGTTCTTGGCAAACACCTGCCCCTTGATCTCGTCCACCAGCCGGGTGCTGCCGTTAATCAGCTCGCCCCCCTCCAGCACCGCCCAGAGAGAGCCGTCGCGGGCCATCACCGGCGTCAGCGAGAGGCTGATCAGCCCCCGGTTCTCCACCACTTTGGTGCCATCCCGTTGCCACAGCACGGCCCGTTTGGCCAACAGCGGCGAGAGGGCGCGCATCTCCTGCTGCGACCAGACCACGAAGTGGCTGACGCTGCGTCCAGCGCGCAGGGCCGTCAGCTCCTGCGCCGTCAGGGTGTCCAGCTCGGCACCGCGGCGCAGACGCAGAAAATCGAGGCCGTAGTTGGATGCCAGCGGCATCACCCAGTCCTGCAGCTGATCCGGCGATTCCCGCAGCCGCAGCTGAAAGGCCCAGGCATCGCGCAGGTGCTCGAGGTGCTCGCTCTGGCGAGTCTGCTGCACGCTCACCGCGTGGTGGGCGCCGGCCAGATCACTTCTGACCGTGGTGAGCAGGTTCTGCCAGCTGTAGGTGAGCGTCCAGTAGAGGGTGAGCGCCACCATGCCCGCCAGACTCAGCATGATGGGCATGGAGGTGAGCAGCAGCAGGCGCCAGCGCACCTTGGTGCGCACGCAGCGCGGCAACAGAATTCGGATACAGCGTGACAACAGGCTCTTTTTCATCGCCACTCCCTTGGCATCGGCAGACCTCATTCGATGGCCCACTCCTTGAACTTGCGATCCAGCGTCTTGCGCGCCACCCCGAGCACCCGGGAGGCAGCCGACTTGTTGCCATCGTGATTCGCCACCACTTGCAGGATGTGAGCCTTCTCCACCTCGGCCAGCGGCCACTCCAGCGGATAACCGTCGCCGCCATCGCTTTGCGGCGCCGGCTGGCTGCTCTGCCAGTAGTCGGCGGGGGGCTTGCCGAGCAGCAAACAGCGCTCGATCAGGTTGCGCAGCTCGCGCACGTTGCCGGGCCAGGGATAAGCCTGCATCGCCACCACATCCTCGTGGGTCCAGCTCAGACTGCCCATCCCCATCTCGGCGGTGAGCTGGCGGGTAAAGTGGTGCACCAGCGCGGGGATGTCGTCGATGCGCTCGCGCAGCGGGGCGACCGGCAGCGCCACCACGTTGAGACGATAGAAGAGATCCTCGCGAAAGCGCCCCGCCTCCACCTCGGCTTTCAGGTTGCGGTTGGTGGCGGCGACGATGCGCACATCCACCGCCAGTTCGCGCTCGGCGCCGACCGGGCGAATGGCCTTCTGCTCCAGTGCCCGCAGCAACGAGGCCTGCATCGCCAGCGGCATCTCGCCGATCTCGTCTAAAAAGAGCGTGCCCTGATGGGCGACCCGAAACAGACCGTCACGCCCCTTGCGGGCGCCGGTAAAGGCCCCCTGCACATGGCCAAACAGCTCGCTTTCCAAAAGCTCCGGCGCGATGGAGGCGCAGTTGAGGGGCACGAAGGCCCCGACCCGACCGGAGAGCTGGTGCAGGGCGCGGGCCACCAGCTCCTTGCCGGTGCCGGACTCCCCCTCCACCAGCACGGCGGCGTTGGAGGGGGCGACCCGGGCGATCAGGGTCTTGAGCTCGCTGGTCTTGGCGCTGTCGCCAATCAGGGTGGGCGGGAAGAGCTTGCTCACCTCCCGGCGCAGCAGCAGGTTCTCCCGCTCCATCTGGCGGCGCTCGATGACCCTGTCCACCGCCTGCACCATCTGATCGAGATTGAAGGGCTTGAGAATAAAGTCGCTGGCGCCCAGACGCAGCGCCTTGAGGGCGGTCTCCATGTCGCCAAAACCGGTCATGAAGATGATGTCGCTGCGGCGGGTGCCGGGCTCGATGGCCTCGTGCCACTCGATGCCGGAGCGCCCCGGCAGGCGGATGTCGGCGATGATGAGATCAAAATGGAGGCGGCAGCGCAGGGCTTCCGCCTCCTCCACGCTGGCGGCGGTCTCTATCTGGGCGAAGCGCTTGGCCAGCGCCTTGGCCAGAAAACTGCGCATGCCGGGCTCATCGTCAACGATGAGCAGGGAGAGGGCAGACCAGCGGCCGGAAGAGACTGTCATGAAAAAAAGCACCTCGAATACAGGTAAGGTCGGAGAATGTCCCGATAACCGGAACCTTTGTGGGACATTTTGTCCTTCCCGTATCAAAATCACCAACCCCAATTATTAAAAGCGATAACCGGCTCACCTAATTGCCGCAATTAACCCTCTGTTTTTAAAGGATAAAGAGCTAATCACAGTGGTGTGGAACAGTTTGGCACCCCGCTTGCTTGGCTGTTTCCTCTCTCACCTGCCCTGAAAGTTGCATCACGATGACGATAAAAACCAACCTCAAACGTTTTGCCCTCTCTCTCGCCGCCAGCCTGCTGCTCGCCGGTGCGGCCCATGCTGACACTACCAAGGCGCCAATCCGCCTCGCCACCACCACCAGTACCGAACAGTCCGGTCTGCTGGGCTGGCTGCTGCCCCAGTTCACCAAGGAGACCGGCTATCCGGTGCAGGTGATGGCGGCCGGTACCGGCCAGAGCCTGAAGATGGGCGAGAATGGCGACGCGGATCTGGTGATGACCCACGCCCCCTCTGCCGAGAAGAAGTTCGTCGACGCGGGCTTTGGTATCGAGCCGGTGCACCTGATGTACAACGACTTCGTCATCGTCGGCCCGGCCAAAGACCCGGCGGGTCTGGCCAAACTGCATGACGCGGCCAAAGCGCTGCAAGCCATCAAGGAGAAGGGTCAGACCTTTATCTCTCGCGGTGACGAGTCCGGTACCCACATCAAGGAGAAGACCCTGTGGCAGGCGGCCGACGTCAAACCCGAGTTTGCCGGCTATAAATCCATCGGCCAGGGGATGGGCCCGACCCTGACCATGGCCTCCGAGCTCGGAGCCTACACCCTGACCGACCGCGGCACCTGGCTCGCCTACCAGAGCAAGCTGGATCTCGCCGTGCTGCTGGAGGGTGACAAGCGCCTGTTCAACCCCTATCAGGTGATCCTGGTCAACCCCAAGCGCTACCCGGATCTCAACACCGAAGGGGCACGCACCCTGAAGAACTGGCTGGTCTCCGAACATGGCCAGAAGCTGATCGGCGACTTCAAGGTGGCCGGTCAGGCGCTGTTCGTGGCCGACGCCAACAGCAAGTAATGCCCGCACCGACCGATATGGCGGCGCAGCTGGCCCTCCCCCTGCATGCTGACGGGGGAGGTGCCTGATGACGCTGCTCGACACGACCCTGGCGGCCCTCGCCCTGCTGTTCAACGGCGATACCGAGCTGTGGCAGGTGGTGGGGGTCTCCTTCTCCGTCTCAGGCATCGCCCTGCTGCTGGTGCTGCTGCCGGCGCTGCTGCTGGGTTTTGCGCTGGCCTACCTGCCGCTGCCCGGCCGCTGGCTCTGGCTCTCCTGCATCAACACCCTGCAGTCGGTGCCGACCGTGGTGATCGGTCTTTTGCTCTACATGCTGCTGTCGCGGGCCGGCCCTTTTGGTGACTGGAAGCTGCTCTTTACCCAGCAGGCGATGGTGGTGGGGCAGATGCTGATCGCCTTTCCGGTCATCGCCACCATGGCTCACGCCGCCTTTGTCCAGAGTGACCGCCGCGCCTGGGAGACCGCCCTGACCCTGGGCGTCTCCTGGCCCAAGGCGCTGCTCGGGTTGATGCACGAATGCCGCTTTGGCCTGCTGGCAGCGGTGATCGGCGCCTTCAGCCGCATCGTCACCGAGGTGGGGTGCTCCATGATGGTGGGGGGCAACATCCTGCACTTTACCCGCAATATCCCCACCGCCATCGCGCTGGAGACCCAGAAAGGGGCCTTCACTCAGGGGGTGGCCCTCGGCATTGTGCTGCTCACCCTCGCCTTGCTGCTCAACCTGCTGCTCACCGCCTGTCGCGGCCAGAGCTATCTGAAGAATTGACCATGCCCGCAACCCACAGGAGTACCTCATGGCTCTGACCGCCCACCAGCTGACGATGCGCTTTGGCGACCGTCAGCTGTTCGAGATTGAGCGCCTCTCCATCGCGGCGGGAGACACCATCTGGCTGCACGGGGCCAACGGGGTGGGCAAGACTACCTTGCTCAAGATCCTGGCGGGGCTGATCCCCCCGACCCGCGGCTACACCAACCTGCCGGGGCGCTGGCAACGGCGGCTCAACCGTCTGCTCAAACGGGATCTGGGGCCCGGCCGGGTCACCTATCTGCACCAGACCCCCTATCTGTTTGATCGCACGGTGCATGACAATGTCGCCTGGGCGCTGGACAAGCAGCTTGGCAGCGAGGTGCGGGTGTTCGAGGCGCTGCGCCGGGTCGAACTGGAGGGGCTGGCACGGGAGCACATCAGCATTCTCTCGGGTGGCGAACGGCAACGGCTGGCCATGGCCCGAGCCTGGGCACTGCAACCCGCTTTTCTGCTGATGGACGAGCCCACCGCCAATCTGGATGCACATTCGGTTGCCCTGATGGCCGCATTGGCGCAAGATCTGCGGGAACATGGCAGCGGCCTGGTGGTGATCAGTCACCAGCACAACGCCCTGACCGACCTGTGCGAGCGGCAATGGACCCTCGCCCGTGGCCAGCTGCAAGAGACGACCCCTTTAAAAATCATCGAGCGACATGACTTCAAGAAGCGAATCCCCCTCTAGCCCTTTTCCCGTGTCGGCAGTGATCCTCGCCGGCGGCCGCGCCACCCGGATGGGGGGCGAAGACAAGGGATGGGTGGAGCTGGCAGGACGCCCGCTGATCGTCCACGTACTGGAGCGGCTGCGCCCCCAGGTGGACGAGACCCTCATCAATGCCAATCGCAGCCACGACCGCTATCAGGCGCTGGCTCCCGTCATCAGCGATGACAATCGCGACTACCTCGGCCCGCTGGCGGGCATGCAGGCTGGCCTTGCCGCCGCCCGCCACGACTGGGTGCTGTTCGTCCCCTGTGATGGCCCCGCCCTCCCCCCGGATCTGATGAGCCGCTTTCGCGCCGCCCTGACCCCGGATACCGAGCTGGTAGTAGCCCACGATGGCGACTGGCTGCAACCCGTGGTGGCTCTGCTGCACACATCCCTGCTCCCCTCCCTCAGCGCCGCACTGGCCGAGGGGGAGCGCAAAATCGATATCTGGTTTGCCCGCCACAACATGGCGGTGGTGAGCTTTGCCGATCAGCCGGATGCCTTCATCAATCTCAACAGCCCGGACGAGCTGGCCGCCTACGAGGCGCGCCTGCAAGACGCCACCGGACAAGGAGCCACCTCATGACCCCGGCCCCCACTCTTCCCCTGCTCGGCTTCGCCGCCTGGAGCGGTACCGGCAAGACCACCCTGCTCGAGCAGCTCATCCCTCTGCTGACAGGGCGCGGCCTGCGCATCGGGGTGCTCAAGCACGCCCATCACGACTTTGATATCGACCAGCCGGGCAAGGACAGCTATCGCCTGCGCAAGGCGGGCGCCCAGCAGATGATGGTGGCCTCCCGCCGTCGCCATGCCCGCATCATTGAAACCGAGCTGGCCGAAGCCGATTTTCGCCAGCTGCTGGCAAGCTTCGATCAGACAGAGCTCGACCTGCTCTTGGTCGAGGGGTTCAAGCACGAGCACTTCCCGAAAATCGAGCTGCACCGCGCCGAGATTGGCAAGCCGCTGCTCTTCCCCGAAGACCGGGACATCATAGCGCTGGCCAGCGACCAGCCCGCAGAGACCACCCTGCCGCAACTCGATATCAACGACCTTGAGGCTATCGCCGACTTCGTCTGCAGCTGGCTTGACGGCTGCCAGACTCGCGAGCAGGAGGCTGGTAGCGGCTTTTTGTCGGTCGAAGCGGCCCGCAACGCCATTCTGGCGGCCCTCACCCCAAGCACCGCCTGCAGCGACAAACCGCTGGCCCAGTGCCACGGCGCCGTGCTGGCGACCGATCTGATCAGCCCCATCAATGTGCCCCCCCACGCCAACTCGGCGATGGACGGCATTGGTCTGCGCAGCGACGATCTCGCCGCCGGTCGCTGGCAACTGGTGGGTGAAGTGCTGGCGGGCCAGCAGCGCCACGAGCCGGTGCTGGCCGGTCAGGCGGTGCAGATCATGACCGGTGCCCCGCTCCCCCCCGGGGTCGATACCGTGGTGATGCGCGAAGAGACTCATATTGAGGGTGAGTGGGTCACGGTCACCGCCCCCGTTCGCGCAGGGCAGAACGTGCGTCAGGCCGGTGAAGATCTGGCCAAAGGTGCGGTCGCCATCCCGGCCGGTACCCGACTCGCCGCCCCCCAGCTGGGGCTGGCGGCATCGCTCGGGCTGGGCAGCCTGCCGGTGCGCACGCCGCTGAAAGTGGCACTGTTCAGCACCGGCGACGAGGTACAGGCACCGGGCGAACTGCTCGCCCCCGGCCATATCTTCGACAGCAACCGCTTCACCCTGATGGCCCTTATTCGCGCCGCCGGTTGCGAGGTGATGGACCTTGGCATCATCCCAGATGACAAGACCATACTGCGCCAGCAGCTGGAGCAGGCTGCCGCCAGCGCCGATCTGGTGCTGAGCTCCGGCGGGGTCTCGGTGGGCAACGCCGACTTTATCAAGCTGGTGCTGGCAGAACTTGGCCAGATCGATTTCTGGCGCATCCAGATGCGACCGGGCCGCCCGCTCGCCTTTGGCAAACTGGGGCAGACCCCCTTCTTCGGCCTGCCCGGCAATCCGGTGGCCGCCATGGTCTGCTTCCTGCAATTTGTCGAGCCAGCCATCGCCCGCCTGCAGGGCAAGCTGTGGCAGCCGCTGCGCCTCTCGGCACTGGCAGACGAGAAGATGAAGAGCCGCCCGGGTCGCACCGAGTTCCTGCGCGGCATCTTCCATCAGGATTGCAACGGCCAGCTGCGGGTGCGCACCACGGGGCCGCAGGGCTCCGGCATCCTGAGCTCCATGGCCGATGCCAACTGTCTGATTGAAATCGTCCCCGCTCAGAGCGGCATCGCCGTTGGCGAGCGGGTCTGGATCCACCCCCTGCAAGGACGATTGGCCTGAATCCCGACGGGGCGCAGGCCGGATGCAATGCGCCCCCAGGTCACTTTACACGAGGCTCACTGTGCGTCTTGATGCCCCCTTATCCCGGCTCGATCTGCTGGTCTACGGCCACTATCGCATCGTCCATGGCCTGCGCATTGCGCTCGCCTTTATGCTCACCTTTCTGCTCACCCGCCAGCTGCAACTGCCGGAGAGTACCTGGCCGCTGATCACGCTGGTGGTGGTGATGGGCCCCATCTCGTTTTGGGGCAATGTGCTCTCCCGTGCCCTGCAGCGGGTAGTGGGCACCATCTTCGGCGCCAGCTGCGGGATAGTGGCGCTCTATCTCGAGATCTACTCCCTGCCGCTCACCCTGATCTGGTGCGGCTGCATCATGTTCCTGTGCGGCTATCTGGCGCTCGGCAAGCGCCCCTATGTGGGACTGCTGATCGGCATCACCCTCGGCGTCACCATGGGGGCCCAGCCGGGGGATATCCATACCGCCCTCTGGCGCAGCGGTGACGTGGTGCTGGGCTCCCTGCTGGCACTGCTCTTTTGCAGCATCTACCCCCAGCGGGCTTACAGTCACTGGCGGCTGCAGCTGCACCAGATCCTGCAGCAGTCGGGACGGCTCTATCACACCCACCTCTCCCCCAACGTGCTGGAGCGGCCGCAGCTCAAACACAATCTCTCCCAGCTGCTGGCCCAGACCGGCAAACTGCGCGCCCTGCTGGCACCGGCAGCCAAGGAGACCCGCCACAGCATCGCCCTGTTTGATGCGGTGCAGGTCACCATGCGCAATACCCTCTGCACTCTCGAGATGCTGGCCAACACCTACTGGAACGATCGGGAGAGCCACTTCCTGATGCAGAGCACCCGCGAGCTGCACGAGTGCCATCAGGCGACCGAAGAGGCGATAAACCAGCTTGCCCGGATGCTGCAAACCGGCGACGGGCGCGGCGCCGAGGCCGCCATCACCCGTCTGCACGAGCTGGCAACCCGGGTCAACCTGCCCGCCAATACGGAGACGGCCATCATCGGCTATCTCTGGCTCAACGTGCAGCTGACCGAGCAGCTCACCCACCTACGCCGCCTGCTGGGGCTGATCCTCACCGTGCCTCATCGCAAACAGCCGACCTGATCGCCATAAAAAACGCCCCGCATTGCGGGGCGTTTTGCTATCTGACTGGCCGTTTGGGCAGTGAGGGCTATAAACCTTAACTGGCATTGGCCAGCGGCTGTTCGGGGGTGAGGTAGAGGGAGAAATCCTGAATACCCGCCTGCAGGGCGGCAAAGCAGTCGGGATCGATGGCGGTGCCCAGATTCTCCGCCATCATCTCCAGCGCCTGCGGCACGGGGATGGCACCGCGGTAAGGGCGCCTGGCGGTGATGGCATCGAAGATATCGGCCGTGGTGATGATGCGCGTCTCAAGGGTAATCTCGTCTCCCTTCAAGCCCTTGGGGTAGCCTTTGCCATCGAGTCGCTCATGGTGGGCGCCCGCTACTTGTGCCAGCTCCTCGAAGGCGCCGATGCGGCTCAGGATCTCCTCGGTGTAGGCGGCATGCATCTGCACCGCTGCCCACTCCTGCGCATCGAGCTTGCCCGGCTTGTCGAGAATGGCGTTGCTCACCCCGAGCTTGCCCACATCATGGAGCAGGGCGCCCCGCTTGAGCCAGCGTCGACGCGACTCGGACAACCCCATCTGGGTGGCAAGAATATCGGTATAGAGCGCCACCCTGCCGCTGTGACCCGCGGTGTAGGGACTTTTGGAGTCCACCACCTGCCCGAAGGCCGCCGCGATTTCGTCCAGATAATCCTCATCCAGTGCCACCTCCCCCTGTCCGGCCGGGTGGACCAGCACCCACTCGCTCAGTCGGGGATCGGCCAGCCCTTGCCAGAACTCCTCATCGGCCAGAGCTTCAAATTCCCGAACCAGTGCCGGATCAAACCAGCTGCCGCTGCGCTCGCGCAGCTCCTTGAGTGCTGCATCCGGGCCTGCGGCTGCGTGAAACACATCCACCACCTGACAGAGCAGGGCAATGCGCGAGAAGAGCGGGATCGCCTCGCCAGCCAGTTGCAGGGGGCGACCCTTGCCATTCCAGTGTTCATCAAGGGAAAGGATGCCATTGGCTACATCATCACTGAAACGGAGCTGGCGAGCGATATCCGCCCCCCGATGACAGCGGGTCTGGATCAGTTCGTTGGCAATCTGGTCGCCGTTGCGAAAGATATGAAACAGGCTGCGAAAACGTCCCAGCAGATCCGCCTGCAGGCCGGTGTGGCCCAGTACGAAGTTGACTACCTCGGAGAGGGAGCCATCCACCAGCTTGAAATCGCGTTTGAAATGAAGATCGTCGGTGAGATAGAGCTCGCAGATGCGGGCAGCATTGCTGCTGCACCCAAGATCCTTGAGCAGGAGCGTGTAGTAGAGATCATGGCGCAGCCGGGCATCCAGTCCCAGCTGCTCCCCCAGACGGGAACCTATCCAGCAGCAGCGAATGCAATGCCCTCTTGGTTGCCCCTCGGTCATGTCGAGCGCATGACTGAGGGAACCAATCAACTCCGCCAATCGCAATCCATTCACCGTCATAGTCTACTCCCTTAGACATCATGGCGATTTTGCCAGCTGCTTATGTATACCCCATCTGGTGCCGGATAGATCTGGATTCAGTTGAATTTAGGCAGCAGCCTTGCCCTGATTCACCCGCTCTTCCAGCTCAGCACGGCTCAGGGTAGAGACGAAGCGACCGTCGAAGTAGATATCCATCAGCTCGCCGCGCTTCTCGCCACGCATCATGCTGCTGCGACCATCCAGATAGTGCACCTCCATCTGGGCGGTATGCTCGTCGGGATAGCTGATCTCCACCTCGCGCACCCCTTGCGGCAACATGGCCAGCGGCACTTTGTGAAGAGAGGGGTCGAGGTGCTGGTTCACCTTGATCACCGGGTCGACCTTCATATCCACCACAGCCGGTGACTTGCCGGTGATGGGGTTCTTGCCAGTCCAGAATTCGATGGTATTGAAGACGAACAGGTCGGCAGTCGCCGCCAGACCATAAATCGGGGAGAGCAGCATAAAGACGCCAGCCCGGCCGTAGCGGTTATCCACTACGCTCAGATTGCCCTTGGTCACCATGCCGGATAGCCCCATCTGCCCCATGCAGCCACTCAGCCCCATGCTCGCAACCATCATCAGCAACGCGGCCGCCCGCCCCTTCTGTTGTCGTACCATCTTGTTCTTTTCCTGCTCGGTTATGAATGAGGCGGCAAGCCTAAGCAAGAGAGGGGGTGGGGACAATTCACAATGGCGGGGTGATACAGGAAGAGTTCAGATTGGGGCACTGACTGGTCAGAAGTGCATCAGTGCCCCGGTTTGATTGTGGTCGGATGAGTCACATGGCCAGACCCGAAACCGTGGCGGAGACATTGTTTGCCTCGCGGCGGATCTCGCTCATCACCTCGTTGACCTCGCCAACCTGCTGCTTGCCCAGCTCGGCGCTGCCCGCCACATCAGACATCTCGGCGGTCACCTTGGCGGTCAGTTCACGGTTGTTCTGCACCACCTTGGCTATCTCGTCGGTAGAGAGAGAGGTGCGTGCCGCCAGCTGGCGAACCTCGTCAGCCACCACCGCAAAGCCACGCCCCTGATCCCCGGCCCGGGCCGCTTCGATGGCCGCGTTGAGGGCGAGCAGGTTGGTCTGGTCGGCAATGCTGCTGATGGTGGAGACAATCGCCTCTATGCTGCGCGACTGCTCGTTCAGCTGATTGATAAGGCCAATGCTGTGGGTCAGCTGGCTGGCAATCAGGCTGGAGGTATCGACCACCGAGGCGAGCAGCCCAGCCCCGCGCTCGGCACAGCTGAGGGTCTCCCGCGCCGCATCATGGGCCAGCATGGCCGCTTCGCGCACCGCATCGCTCTTGTTGATCCGCTCCGTGATGTCGCTGGCAAACTTGATCACCTTCACCACCCGGCGGGTATCATCCAGGATTGGGTTGTAGGTCGCCTCCAGCCACACCTTGCTGCCATGGCTATTCTGGCGGCAGAAGAGGCCGGATTTGAACAGGCCGCGCCCAAGCTCTTCCCAGAAGTGGGGATTTTCCTGATAGAAGTGGTCATCGCAGAAGATGCGGTGGTGCTTGCCCTGCACCTGAGCCAGGGTGTAACCCATGGTGTTAAGGAAGTTGGCGTTGGCAGTGAGCACTTCACCGGTCGGCGTGAATTCGATGACGGCCAAAGAACGATCAAGGGCCTTTACCACCGCCTGCTGGCTCAGCAGCTGCAGATGATGCTCTGTAACGTCGGCGGCAATCTTGATCACCCTGGTCACTACGCCGCGCAATTTGACCGGGAAGTAGGTGGCCTCCAGCCAGATTGGCTCGCCGCGACGATTAAAGCGCTGAAAGACCCCGGTACGGGAACGCCCCTGTTTCAGGTCAGCCCAAAACTGTTGATAGGCGCTGCTCTGGGCATACTGCTTGTCGCAAAAGATCCTGTGATGCTGGCCCACGACCTCGGATGCGCTGAATCCCACCACGTTGAGAAAGAGATCGTTGGCGGCCAGCACTGTACCATCAGGGCTGAAAGTGATGGTCGCGACGCTGCCATGCACTGCATCGTAAAATCCCTGTTGCTCCAGAAGCTGCTCCTGACACTGCTGCAACTCGGCTTTCAATTTGTTATTGAACATCGAAACATATCCTCCAGACAGGCACCCGCCATGGCCAAACCACATGGTGGATCAACAAGATAATGACGGCGTGTACCCTCAGCATAGCTGGCTGGGCCATCAGACTCCCTTTTGACAAGCTATTTATTGTCACCCATCACACGACGGGCTGATGGCTGACATGTCCCGGCTCACGGGGCAGTTGGTTGCCACTCCATATAAGCCGGATTGGCGACAAAACCGATCCGCTCATAGAGAGGCCGGCCAGCCTCGCTGGCATGGAGCCATACCTTGCCAAACCTGCGGGCTATGGCCTCTGCCGCCATGGCATCGAGCAGTGCACTGGCTATACCCTGCTTGCGATAATCGGGCAAGGTATACATGTTGAGCAGATAGGCCTCTCTTCCCGCCAGATTGCCGGGATAGGGTGGGCGCACGAACATCGCCAGAGTACCTGCCGCGATAACCTGTTTATCGACCTCGGCCAGCCAGGATAAAGCGGATCCGCTCAAAAATGCGTTGGTAAAATAACGTTCGGTTGCCTGTATCAGGGCGGGGTCGGCTGCAGGGTGCGGTAACTCCCCCACTTCACAGAAGAGCGCCATTCGCATGGCAACCAGCATCGGAATATCGGCCTCGGTGGCCTGACGGATCAGCATCGCAGCTCCTTGCGTCATCGGGATCCATAAAATGAGCAACCAACAGGGGGGAAAGCGCAGCTGCTGCCACATTGTGACATCCCCCTTTTTGCACCAGCGATAGTAACAGAACTGAGCATTAACCATTTGTTTTTAAACGCATAAAAAAAAGACAGCCGAAGCTGTCTTTTTTATCGAAGAGGGTCTTAGTAGAAGATCCGCTCGCCACGTTCGCTCATCTTGAGCCAGACCGGCTTGGTACTGGTCTTGTTCCAGATGCGGTGCAGATAGCTATAAAAGCGGGCGCGATCACTACGAAACAGCATCACTGGAAACGCCAGAATGCCCACCAGCAATACATAAATGCGACGAAGAATAATTTGAGTCAGAGAAAAGGGATGAAACATGATGCAACTCCTTACTGGTACGACCACTGAGCAAAGATTACTCCACTATCCGTAGGATTACTACATCCCCAGCCATATTTTTTCATAAAAACGGCAAATTAGCGGGATAAATGAAATTTAGCAACGTGATTAACCAACAGTTAACACATTTGCGAAAATCGTGCGCTCTGCCACAGTTATGAGTGCGGAAACGTGCCGTATGGAGATGCGTATGAAGCTTTCAGAAGTTGCTCTGCTGGTGCTGATGCTCGCCTTGACCAAGGCGCAAATCGATGAGTGGCAGCTCAATCAGGGGGATGCCATCGTGCTTGCCCGACAAGGGCCAACCACCGTGAGTCTGTGGCAGTGCGGCACACTGAAACAACAGATGGCGGATCTCACCCAATACAGTGCAGAAAGCCAGTTTCAGAATCGGGGCCAAAACGTGGACGAAGTGAATCACTATCTTGAACGGCAGTGGCGAGAAGCAGGCTGCGAACGGCTGATGCTGCAACAGAGCTACTGATAAATTCGGTTTGAGATGATTTCTTGAAACGAAATAAGAGAGATGGAGGCACGTTCCGGAGTCGAACCGGACTAAACGGATTTGCAATCCGCTGCATAACCGCTTTGCTAACGCGCCATGCTGACAAGACTGATTGTCTTGAAAGTGATATCCATCGTTGGTTCGATGGAAAATTGGAGCGGGAAACGAGACTCGAACTCG